>CAKZVT010000001.1 GCA_937922435.1 uncultured Prevotella sp.
CGGAGCGCGGAACTGAAAGTCGCCGTTAAGGCAATGACAGTTACCGACCGCCTGGTTAAAGGCAGGGCGTGTTCATTCAGTAGACATTGTGTTTTATGCGCCAGAACTGATGGTTAATCATGTGAACGTTAATTTAAATTCATTCAAATGGTTGCATACAACCTTCCGAAACGTTAAAAAACGACAAAAAAGAACCTTCCGCCGTACCCTTTTCCGACCCTCGGCTGTATTATAAGCAGTAACAATCTTCACATCAATGATACGCTTTACCATCACACCTAAGCGGCTCGTGGCCGCGCTGCTTGCCGCCTTCTGCATGGCCGTTGGCGCACAGGCCGCTGGCAAGGGCGGCCTCGTCACCCTGACGCTGACCGACGAACCGCTGCCGCAGGCACTCAAACTAATCGAGCAGCAGGGCGGCAAGAGCATCCTCTTCACCTACAAGGAGACCGAGCGTCACCGCGTAACGATGGCCGTCAAGGGCGCGACGGAGGCCGAGGCCATAGCCGCCGCGCTGCGCGGCAAGCCCTTCTTGTACATCGAGCGGAGCGGTTACTTCGTGGTGCAGTACAGCCGCAAGGGCGTGAAAGACGATGGAGTGCGTGGCCGGGTGACCGACAAGGACGGTCGCCCGATGGGCTTTGCCAACGTGGTGATGCTCCGTGGGCGCGACTCTTCGTATGTGGCCGGATGCGTGACCGAGGCCGACGGCACGTTCGCCTTCCCCTCGATGCCTTCCACGCCGTGCCTGCTCAAAGTGTCGTTCGTGGGCTGCAAGACGGCCTTCACGCCCTGCCGCAGCGTCAACGAAATACGCTTGGAGAGCGACACGCGCCTTCTTAAAGGCGTCACCGTAACCAACGACCGCCCCATCATCGAGCACCGGGGCGGCACGTTGGTGGCCAACGTGGCCGGAACGCCGCTCGCTCTGACCGGCTCGGCTGACGAACTGCTGTCGTGCCTGCCTATGGTTACGGGCGAGGAGGGCAGCTACAAGGTTATCGGACGCGGCGCGGCGGAGGTCTACATCAACAGCCGCAAGGTGCGCGACGCCACCGAACTGAAGCAGCTTCAGGCCGACGAGGTGCTCTCGGCGGAAATAATAATGAACCCGGGGGCGCGTTATTCGTCGTCAACAGGCGCGGTCATCCGCCTCAAGACCAAGCGGAAGAACGGTCAGGGGCTTAGCGGTCAGGCCGTAGCCAACTGGTCGCAGGGGCGCAACGGGCGCGGCAACGAGGGACTTTCGCTCAACTACCGCACCGGCGGACTTGACATCTTCGTGCGCGGACACTTCTTTGAGAACAACGATTACGGCTCGTCCACGACGAATACTACCATGTGGACGTCGTCCACTTGGCGCACCGCAATCCATAATTCGGGCACAGACCGCAACGCCAACTTCCGCGGAGAAATAGGCTTCAACTACGAGCCTGACGCGCGCCAGTCGTTCGGCGTGCGCTACGTTCCCGGCAAACTGCTCGGCACGGCGCGCTCCAGGCGGAGCGGAAACACCGTGGTAAGCCGCGACGGCGAGCTGGTCGAGGAGCTTAATTCCCTGTCGACAATGGAAATGACGGCCGGCTGGAGCCACTCCGTCAACGCTTATTACAACGCCACGTTCGGCTCGTGGGGCATCGACTTCAACGCCGACTACTACACGTCTGACAGCCATACGGGGCAGGATGTGATGTATGGCGGCGTTACTGACGCCTCGTCGGTCAACGACGTTGAGAACAAGCTGTACGCCGTTAAGCTGGTGCTTTCGCGCCAAATAGGCAAGAGCCAGCTGGCCGTCGGCACGGAGGAGACCTTTACCGACCGGCGCGACTGCTTCACGCAGAGCGGCTTCTCGGCCGACGCCGACGACCATTTGCGCCAGTCTTACTACTCCGCCTTCGCCGATTACAGCGTCGCACTCGGCAAGTTCAGCCTCACGGCGGGCCTGCGCTACGAGCATCAGCGCACGCGATACTACGAGGCCGGGGTGCTCAACGGCGGCCAAAGCCCTACTTACAACGACCTGCTGCCCTCGGCGTCGGTTGACTTTCAGCACGGCGATTTCGGCCTTTCGCTGTCTTACAGGCTTATGAAGCTTAGTCCGTCGTACCGCATGCTGTCGAGCGCGACAAGCTATTCAAGCAAATATCTGTACACAAACGGCGACCCGAACCTCGTGCCGCAGAAGCACAACTACGTCTCGCTGCTGGGCGGATGGCGGTGGGTCACGCTGAACTTGTGGTTCGATTATACGCAAAACATGTACACCACGTATTACAAGCCCTACAATGACGACACGCATCCTGGCGTCATGCTTCAGACCATGGCAAGCATTCCGCACACAAGGCAGTATGGTGCCGCGCTCTCGCTCACGCCCAAAATCGGCCTGTGGCAGCCCAACTTCCAGGCTGATATTGACTGGTATGACGCCGACGCGCGTTGCCTCGGCATAACGAAACACTGGAACGAGCCGCGCATTACGCTTAGTCTTGACAACTTCCTGACGTTCAACCACGGCTGGATGCTCCGCCTTTACGGGTGCTACAACTTCTATTCAAGGTCGAGCTACGCCATTGAGCGGCCCGTGGGTTACGTCGACCTGCGCGTGGTAAAGACGTTCTTCAAGGACAAGTCGCTCAAGCTCGCGCTCAACGTAAAGGACGTTTTCAACACGCGTTACTATCCCTTCACCGCCTACGGCGACCGCACCTACTCGTCCAGCGACAACCACCGCGACTACCGGCGCGTGGAGCTTAACCTTACATATACGTTCAACGCCACGAAGAGCAAGTATCGCGGACGCGGCGCCGGACAAAGCGAGAAACAGCGTCTTTGATGCTTCCGTCTTGCGGATAATGGCTAACTTTGCGGCTTGAAACCACTTTTTACGGAATGAATGGATATTGATGACGATAAAATAGAGCCGTTCCGCCGCATGTTCTGCGCCCATTATCCGCGCCTGGTAAGGCTGGCCGTGCAGATGACGGGCGACGAGGACGAGGCCCGAGACATAGTTTCCGACGTTATGGAGACAGCCTGGCGGCGCTTCGGCGACATCGACCCAAGCCGCCATGCGGCATGGCTTAGGACGTGCGTGCACAACGCCTGCGTGCTAAGGCTCAAGCACCGGGACGTTGAGCGCAGGCATTCCGCCGCGCTGGCGGCGGCGTTGCAGCCTGTGACAGAGGCCGAAAGCCGCGAGCGCGAACGCCTGCTAAGCATGGCGGAGGCCGTGGCCGACCGCCTGGAAGAGCCTACACGGAGCATTATAAACATGTGTTATTACCGCCATCTTACCCACAGGCAAGCCGCCGACAGCCTCGGCATAAGTCCTGAAACGGTGAAGAAGCACATACGGAAAGCACTGCGCATGATGCGCGAAGAAATCGAAAGACAGGAGGAACGACTATGAACGACAATACGAATAGACACGACACCGAATTTAGCGAGGCCGACCTTGACCTGCTTTACGCCCTCGGCGAGGCTACTGGCGACATGCCGCAAGACGGCGATACGCAGGCAGCGTGGGCGGAGTTTGCGGCAAAGCACAGCGTAAAAGACCGTCGCCGCCGCGCCGTCAAGACGGCAATATGGACTGCTGTGGCGGTCGCCGCCGTGGCGTTGGTTGCCGTGTTGATGCCTTGGCAACGGCTTACCACATCAGGAGATGCAGTTGAAGCGTTTGCCGCAATGGACGTTCCGCAGGGCGTGGAGCAGTCGGAGAGCGGCGGCAGCATTACCGTATGCACTCCGGCGGCTACTGTGCAGCCCGTCGTTTTGCCTGACGGCACGCACGTTTTGCTCAGCGCAGGTTCGCGGTTGGAATATCCAAAGGACTTCAACGGTAAACCGGCAAGGGAAGTGAAGCTCGTTGGCATGGCGCGGTTTGAGGTGCGGCATGATAATAAAAGGCCGTTCACCGTGCACGCTGAAGGGCTTGACGCCCGCGTGCTCGGCACCGTGTTCGATGTCAGCACGTATCCCGGCGCAAGCCGCAAGGTGACGCTTTACAGCGGTAAAGTGCAGGTGAGCGACGGCGGCGGAGGCCGTTTGGAGACGCTGAAGCCCGGCCATCAGGCTGTTCTTTCGGGCAAACGGGGCATTAGTGTGTCGCCTGTCGACTTGCAGGCCGCTGCCGGATGGAGCCGCGGAATGTTCTGTTTCGACAACGCCCGGCTTGAAGACGTGATGCGGGAGGTCGGCGCATGGTACAACGTAAGCGTCGTCTTCACATCGCGCAAGCCGCTCGACGTGCGCGTACATTTCAACATTCCGCGCTCGATGGGCCTGCAACAGGTCGTCGAAGCACTTAACGACATGGGCGCGGCTACGTTCATTTACGACGGGAAGAGGGTTGAGGTGACGGCCTGACGGCAGTCGTTGCGTTTGGCATAATCATGCAGGAAACGCCTTTTTCTTGACAAAACGACACACGGAAAATGTCCGCCGGAAGTGGCAAAATAGGCTGCTGAAGGTGCGTAATGCGGCAAACCATGATGTGAAATATGGCATTTAGCATGATGAAAAGCGGCCTTCCGCCGTGCAAAAGACGGCCTTTTGCACGGCGGAAGGCCGCTTTCTGTATGGCGTTTGACGGCAAACCGCATTCCGTTTTGCCGTGTTTTGCAGCGCAAAATGCGGCCTTTTGCAGCTTTTAACGCCTCCAATTGTTGCACACTTTGCCGTGAAAATATGGTAAGGCGTTGGTTTACAGGCGTTTATTTGCGCACGCGCGAAACGGCGTTATTTGCGTCTTGGATGTTTGTTTTTCAAAATACGGCGGTATGAACGCGTTAAGCAAAGTCAACTTGTAAGCGTAAACAGCAATATGCGTAGCATTGTGGCAAAACACTTTGGAGGGTGTACAGGCAAGGGCAAGATGATAAAATTTCAGTGAAAACATGTTGTTTTCGGAAATAATTTAGGTCGAACTCACGTTCGGTCAGCCTGCAACAGGTCATCGAAACGCTCAACGACATGGGCGCGATGACGTTCGGTTATGGTTGAAATAGGGTGGAGGTAAGTGATAAATAAACATAAATTCATCCACTATTTTTGCGGATTTATGCTGAATTTACTATTTTTGCATGCAATAAGACCTTGTCATGGAAATAACATTTAAGAAAGAATACCTGCGTCAACTGTACGAAGAAGGCAAATCGACAGATAAGAAACACAGGTTTCAACCAAGCATAATATCAAGGTATCAGGCACGGATAAAGATGCTTGAACAAGCTAATTGTGTAGAAGAATTATATCCGTATAAGTCGTTACACTATGAAGTACTGAAAGGTGATAAGGCAGGTGTCTCTTCAATACGCGTGAACGACCAGTATCGTATTGAATTTACTGTATCCCAGGTTGCCGCAGAAACCGTGATAACAGTATGTAACATAATTGAGTTGTCTAACCATTATAAATGACATTTTGCATCATGGGAAAGTATGTTTGCCAACGCCCGATACATCCGGGGGAAATCTTGAAGGAAGAAATAGAATGCCGCAACATCACGCAAAGCGCATTGGCGGAACAGATGGGGATGTCATACAAGATGCTTAATGACATCCTGAACTGCCACCGTCCGCTTACTCCGACTACCGCATTGCTGTTTGAAGCTGCGTTGGGGGTTAGTTCCGACATGCTGATGCGCATTCAGTTGGACTACAACATGCGCACGGCGCGTGAGAATAAGACACTTGCCCGGCGTATGGATGCAATACGCAAGGCTGTCGCCTTGTTGTAGTTATGCCTATATATGGTGGTGATGTTTTGTTGAATTGACCGTGAACGCATAAGCCGCCGCACACAGTGTATCAATGCATCACTGTGTGCGGCGGCTTTATTTTGTATTTATGCTTGTCCCTACGCCAGCCCCATTTCCTTTGCCTTTTCCATGAGCAGCGCCATCAGAGGCTCGCGCTCGTTGGGCACGCGGTTGTCGAGCACGGCGTCCTTGAGGTATTTTTTCAGCTCGCCCACTTCGTGGGAGGGCTTCAGGTGGAACATCTCCATTATTTCGTTGCCGTCTATGCAGGGCTGCAAGAGCCGCTTGTAGTCCTTCTCTTTGAGGTCGTGCAGCTTGGAGCGGACGATGCGGAAGTTCTCGAGAAAGTGCTTCTTGCGGCCTTCGTTCTTGCTGGTTATGTCGGCCTCGCACAGCGTCATGAGGTCGTCTATGTCGTCGCCGGCGTCGTTGAGCAGGCGGCGCACCGCGCTGTCGGTCACTACCTCGTCGGCTATTACTATGGGGCGCATGTGCAGGTCGACGAGTTTACGGACGTATTTCATCTTCGCGTCCATTGGCAGTTTCAGCCTGCGGAAGATGTCGGGCACCATTTTCGCCCCCACGAAGTTGTGATTGTGGAACGTCCATCCCTGCGCGTTGCTCCACCGTTTGGTCTTGGGCTTGCCTATGTCGTGCAGCAGTGCGGCCCAGCGTAGCCACAGGTTGTCGGAGTGCCGGCTTACGTTGTCAAGCACTTCGAGCGTGTGGTAGAAGTTGTTTTTGTGCGCCCGGCCGTTGCGTTTCTCGACAAGGTCGAGGTTGGTAAGCTCCGGCAGCAGCCGCGGCAGCAGTCCGCAGCGGTACAGGTCGACCAGTCCCTTGCTCGGCGTGGCGGTCATCATTATTTTGTTAAGCTCCTCCTGTATGCGCTCGCCGCTGATGATGCGTATGCGGTCGGCGTTGCGCATGAGGGCGTCAAACGTCTCGTCCTCGATGTAGAAGTTGAGCTGTGCGGCGAAGCGGACGCACCGCAGCATGCGCAGGGGGTCGTCAGAGAAGGTCACGTCGGGGTCGAGCGGTGTGCGTATGACGCCGTCCTCGAGGTCGGCCAGTCCGTCGAAGGGGTCAACCAGCTCGCCGAAGCGCGCCTTGTTGAGGCACACGGCGAGGGCGTTTATTGTGAAGTCGCGGCGGTTCTGGTCGTCTTCCAACGTGCCGTTTTCCACCACAGGCTTGCGCGAGTCGTGGCTGTAGCTCTCCTTGCGTGCGCCTACGAACTCTATTTCAAGGCCGTTATATTTCACCTGCGCCGTACCGAAGTTGCGGAATACGGACAGGTGCGCACGCTTGCCGAGCCGCTTTTTCAACGCTTCGGCGATACTGATGCCGCTGCCCACGACCACCACGTCGATGTCGTTTGACGGCCGTTCGAGGAACAGGTCGCGCACGTATCCGCCCACGACGTAGCACTCAAGGCCGAGGCTGTCGGCCTCGTCGGAGATGTTATGGAATATGTCTTTATCTAAAAGCTGCGCCAGTTCGGCGTCTGAAAGCATCCTCATTTTAATGAAAAGTTAAAGCGGCTGCAAAAATACACATAAGAATTAAGAATTAAGAATTAAGAGTTAAGAAAATGGATTTTTGCCAGTGAGTGCCTGTAATCGTGCCGCCGTGGAAGCGGCTTTTTGCCTGTTGTCGTGCGGCCTGTGCCATGTAAAACCGCGAAAGGCCGTCTTTCGCATCTCAAAAGGCCACCTTTTACAGGCTAAAAGGCCGTCTTTTGCATTGTAAAAGATGGCCTTTTGTAACGTGTTGGATGTCAAGGTGTTAGGCGAGAGGTGAAAAGTTACGGCCGTGTGAGCTGTTTTTTAGCGGAAAAGCGGTGTGGAATTGTGTATTTGAAGATGTTTTTGTACCTTTGCCGCAAACAACAATATCATTATGAAATCAAGACTATTTACCGCCGCTTTGGCTCTTTGCGCCATGCTTGTGCTGGCAGGCTGCGGCGAGAATGCGGTGGAGAAGCAGGCTCGCGAACTGCTGGAGCAGGCCAAGACGGAGTTCAATGGCGGCGATTACGCCAAGGCGTTGGCCACAATCGACTCGCTGCGCAAGAACTGCCCCGAGGCCATCGAGGCCAGGAAGCAGGCACTGCGCCTGTATCAGGAGGTTGAGCTGAAGCGTGCGCAGCTGACCGTTGAAGGCGTTGACACTGTGCTGCAGCGCGTAGAGCGTGAGTATCAGGACATGAAGAAGACCGTCGACGCGCTGCGCGAGAAGAGCGCGGCTACGGTGGAACAGCTGCGTGCGGTCAACCTGATGCGCGTGAAGCGCGACTCGCTGCAGACCGTCTTCGACGTGGAGTGCGCCAAAATAAAGTACATAAAGAAGAAAATGGAGGAGTGAATGCTTGGAAGTTAAAGGAGTCAAGGGAGTTAAAGAAGTTAAGGACAAATGCCATAACCATACGGATTGACATGATGCGGCATGAAAACTGACGATGTTTCGCGCTGCCACTTAGTAAGGCCGTTGTCTTTAATTCCTTTAACTTCTTTAACTTCTATAACTTCCCAAACTCCTTAAATATAGCTACCTTTGCACCGGTTTACATATACGGACATGGCAAAAGACACTTCAAAGACCGAAGAACAGTTCCGCAGTGCGATGGCAGAATGCCGCTCGCTGTTCGCCAAGAAGCTGCACGACTACGGTCCGTCGTGGCGCATACTGCGCCCGTCGGCGCTGACCGACCAGCTGTTCATCAAGGCCAAGCGCATCAGAAGCCTCGAACTGAAGAAGGAATCGCTCGTAGGCGAAGGCATAAGGCCCGAGTTCGTCGGCCTAATCAATTACGGCATAGTCGGCCTCATACAGCTTGACAAGGGCTTTGTTGACACACCAGACATGACAGCCGACGAGGCCATGCTCCTTTACGACACGTTCGCCGACAAGGCCCTGCAGCTGATGCTGAAGAAGAACCACGACTACGACGAGGCGTGGCGGTCGATGCGCGTAAGCAGCTACACGGACTTCATACTGACGAAAATACAGCGCGTCAAGGAGATTGAAGACCTTGGCGGAGAGACATTGGTGTCAGAGGGCATCGACGCCAACTACATGGACATCATCAACTACGCCGTGTTCGGGGTCATCAAGCTTACTGACTGGCAATGAACTACAGGAAGGCCATAACGGCGACGGCCGTCAACCTGTGCCGCTTTGCGGTTGCGCTGACGTTCATCTTCTCGGGATACGTCAAGGCCATCGACCCCCTCGGCACGCAATACAAGCTGCAAGACTACGTCGAGGTGGTCGGTCTCACGCAGTACGTGCCCGACAGTCTCACGCTCGCGGCCAGCGTCGCACTGGGCGGTTTTGAGTTCTGCCTCGGCGTGCTGCTGCTGTTCGCCATAAGGCGCAGGCTCGTAACGCGCCTGCTGTTGCTGTTCATGGCCGTCATGACGCCAATAACCCTGTGGCTCGCCATAAGCAATCCCATAAAGGACTGCGGATGCTTCGGCGACGCGGTGGTGCTGACCAACTGGGAGACTTTTTACAAAAACGTCGTCCTCTTGGCCGCAACGGTGCTGCTGGCGGCGCGTCCGCTCATGATGCCGAGGTTCATCAGCCGCTCCAACCAGTGGATTGTTACCACGTACACGGTGCTCTTCATCATCGTGTCGAGCAGCATGAGCCTGTACACGTTGCCGCCGTTCGACTTCCGCCCGTACTACATCGGTGCGGATATCCGCAAGGGAATGGAAATCCCCGAAGGCGCAGAGCAGCCGCAGTTCGAGACAACGTTCATACTGGAAAAGGACGGACAGCGCAAGGAGTTCACCCTTGACAACTACCCGGACTCCACCTGGACGTTCATCGACAGCAAGACCGTGCAGACGAGCGAGGGCTATGTGCCGCCCATACACGACTTCTCCATACAGACGATGGACGGCGGAGAGGACATCACGGACAGCGTTGTCGGCTACCGTGGGTACTCGTTCCTTCTGGTGTCTCCGCATTTGGAATACGCCGACGACTCAAACTTCGGCGAAATAGACGCCATCTATGAATACAGCGTCGACCACGGATATCCGTTCTATGCGCTGACGGCGAGCACGGAAGAGGCCGTGGCCCGATGGCGCGACATCACCGGGGCGGAGTACAGTTTCTATCTGACCGACGACATAACGTTGAAGACCGTCATCCGCAGCAATCCCGGACTGTTGCTCTTGAAAGACGGAGTTGTCATCGGAAAGTGGAGCCACAACAGCCTGCCGGCACTCGACTACAAGTCGCCCAGGCTTGAAGACACGGAGTACGGGCATATCCCCGAGCACACCGTGACTGGCAAAATCACCGGCAAACTGCTCTGGTACATCCTGCCGCTCGTGCTCCTTACCTTCGCCGACCGTACCTGGAAGTTCACCCGTTGGCTGAAGAAGAAAGAACATTCAAACAAGATATATCAACTATTAAAAGGCAAAAAGAAAATGAGAAAGAAAATTGTAGCAGGTAACTGGAAAATGAACATGAACCTGCAAGACGGCATCGCTCTTGCTAAGGAACTCAACGAGACTCTTACAAACGAGAAGCCCAACTGCGGCGTTATCATCTGCACGCCGTTCATCCACCTTGCAAGCATAGCACAATTCCTCAACCAGGACGTCATCGGACTTGGCGCCGAGAACTGCGCTGACAAGGAAAAAGGAGCGTACACGGGCGAAGTTTCGGCCGAGATGGTTAAGAGCACAGGCGCACAGTACGTAATCCTCGGCCACTCGGAGCGCCGCGGCTACTACGCTGAAACTCCCGAAATACTGAAAGAGAAAGTGCTCCTCGCACTGAAGAACGGCCTGAAGGTAATCTTCTGCATCGGCGAGAGCCTTGAAGAAAGGGAAGCAGGCAAGCAGAACGAGGTGGTTAAGGCTGAGCTTGAAGGCAGCGTATTCAACCTCACAGAGGAAGAGTTTAAGAACATAATCATAGCTTACGAGCCGATTTGGGCTATCGGAACGGGCAAGACTGCGACGGCAGAACAGGCGGAGGAAATCCACGCTTACATCCGCAGCATCGTAGCGGAGAAGTACGGACAGGCCGTTGCCGACGACACGACAATCCTCTACGGAGGCAGCTGCAAGGCAAGCAACGCTCCTGAACTGTTTGCAAAACCCGACATCGACGGTGGCCTCATAGGCGGCGCTTCACTGAAAGCTGCCGACTTCATGGGCATTATCAATGCTTGGAAATAACATCTACAAAGACAAGGGAGACGGCGCACTGCCGGTGCGGAAAGCGTCGGTGCGCCCCTCTCTTTTATCAATTATTTCATCAAACAACGCTTTACAGGACATGAGACAATTCGCCGTAATATCGCTTCTGGCCTTGGGATTTTCATTACAAGCCGGCGCACAGTCGTTTCTCGACGGACTAAAGGAAAAGAAAACGGGTCAAGGCACGGTGACGGTTACGCAAGACCCGGCTATCGACGAATTGGTAAACAACACCAAACTCTTAAGGACTCAACCTACAGCTCTTAAGAAAGAAACCGTAGGAAAGCCGGAAAATAACAGCCGGAACACTGTGGCTAACAATGAGGTTACGGCCAAAACACCCTCTGCAAGAACGCATACTGAACGCAAGACGGACAGCTACAGTGGCGAGAGTGGCGACCTGCCAGCCATCGACACGTCAAAGAAGGTGATGCGTGGGGGCAGGAAGATAACCGGCTACCGCGTCCAGGCGTATTCAGGCGGAAACTCAAGAGCCGACCGGCAGAAGGCCGAACGCATAGGCAACGCCATCAAATCGAGGTTCCCAGACCTGCCAATCTACGTGCATTTTTATTCTCCACGGTGGATATGCCGCGTCGGAAACTTCCGTACTTACCAGGAAGCCAACGAGGTATTGCAGGAAATCAAGGACATGGGTTACCGTCAGGCGTGCATCGTAAAAGGAAAAATCACGGTGGCATATTAGTCCGTCCGTACACCATATCATTACCGCCAAATGCACGAAAAACCTGCACTTGACGGGTGAAAAATCATTTTTATAACATTACATCAAGATGAATCCTGAGACAGAATTCCGTGAAGGTCTTGACGACCTTGCATCACACTACAAGAGCATCATCTCGCTTTTAGGCGAAGATACAAGCCGTGAGGGCCTGCAAAAGACGCCGATGCGCGTGGCTAAGGCCATGCAAGTATTGACAAGAGGCTACGCACAGGATGCCCACAAGGTGCTGCTCGACGCGCTTTTCGAGGAGAAATACAGCCAGATGGTAATCGTTAAGGACATCGACTTCTTCTCACTTTGCGAGCACCACATGCTCCCTTTCTACGGCAAAGTACACGTAGCGTACATCCCCAACGGCTACATCACCGGCCTAAGCAAAATCGCCCGCGTGGTAGACATATACAGCCACCGCCTCCAGGTGCAGGAACGCATGACGCTGCAAATAAAGGACTGCATACAGGAAACGCTCAAACCGCTCGGCGTAATGGTGGTGGTCGAGGCGAAACACATGTGCATGCAGATGCGCGGAGTGGAGAAGCAGAACGCCATAACGACCACGAGCGACTTCTCCGGCGCGTTCAATCAGGCCAAGACACGCGAGGAGTTTATGAACCTGCTGCGTGGAGAGAGCAAGCGCATATAAATAAAATAAGGTGAAAAAGTTTGCCAACGGATGCAAGGTTTTCATCTATAAGATGTTTAATTGATAGCAAAACATAAAATAACAAATAACAAAAATGAAAAAGTTTAACAAGTTATTCATCATCCTCTTGTGCTGCGTAGGTGCAATGTCGGTAACGTCTTGTCTTGACGGCGACGATTACAGCGGCCCGACTCCAGAGGAAATCAGTGCGGCTTATGACCAGATGAGAGGCTCTTACCAGGGCGGAAGCGGTGTCTATGCAAACAAAGTCTACTTCTACAACGACACCATCACCGACAAAAACAACCCCTACAAGACCGACTCTTTGACCGGATATTATGTCAACGGAGGAATAAACCGTGGCTATACGCTCGACGGTAAGGATTCGGTTACATTTGTTGTAAACGGCATCGAGGGACGTGTGTTCACCAAGGAAATCGACAAAGAAAAGTACCCTGCTTTGACAGAAGCCATCGAGAACGCTCCAAACCAGCAGATAAAGGGCCAGGTCAGCATCTACAACATATATAAAGGAACTGTCGGTATGTATTTCTATCCGATGTCCGTTACGTATAAAGACTTGGAATATGACGGCGGAAAGCACGATGTCAGCATATCGTTCTGGTATCCGTCGGCAGGAAATTATTTCATGTCAAACGCCCACAGGGTGTTGCAGTTCCCACTCGTGATGGCGGCGGTTTCCATCGACGGGAAGGAGGCTTTCAAGATTTACGACGGTTATTCACAAGACCAGGAGAAGTATAAGAGGGCTTTGCTTACGGTACAGCTCTGCGACTAAGCCCTGTCCGCATAACTGGTAAACCGATATATAGCTCACCCTTGCATGGCAAAAGCTGTGCAAGGGTGAGCTTTTTTACGCTTTAAGGTTACAAGTTGCCCGTTTATTTGTTAACTTTGCAACAAATAACCGACTAACAACTTGCATACATGAAAAGGATAATCTTTATTTTATTCGCGCTCGTTACCATGCTTTCGGCCACGGCGCAGACCGTAGAAGGCAGTTGGACGGGCAAGCTCGACGTAATGGGAACGCAGCTCAACCTCGTGTTCAACATAACCAAAGGCGACGTCGGAGCACTCGCCTGTACCATTGACAGCCCCGACCAAAGCGTCAAGGGCATACCGGCGGAAATAACGGTGACCGACGGTACGAAGGTGAAAATCACAGTGCAGGCCATCAATGCGGCGTATGAAGGCGAGCTGAAAGACGGCCTGTTAAAAGGCAACTTCAGCCAAAGCGGCATGTCGTTTCCGCTCACGCTGAAGCCCGGAACGGTGGAGCGCAACCGTCCGCAGACACCGAAAGAGCCTTATCCGTACACGACGGAGGAAGTAACGTTCACCAACACGGTTGACAACGCCACGCTCTGTGGCACGCTGACTTATCCCGAAGGCTACGAAAAGATGAAGAAAAGCACCGTGCCCGTGGTAATAATGGTGACCGGCAGCGGAACGCAGAACCGCGACGAGGAACTGTTTGACCACAAGCCCTTCCTCGTATTGGCAGACTACCTGGCACGCAACGGCATCGCATCGCTGCGCTATGACGACCGCGGAGTGGGCAAGTCGACCGGCGACGCGGCCTCGGCTACGACAGAAAACTTTATGAAAGACGCGCTGGCCGCCGTCGAATATGCGCGTAAGACGGGCAAGTTCGGCCACGTAGGAGTGCTTGGCCACAGCGAGGGAGGCACAATAGCCTTCATGCTCGGGGCGCGCGGCAAGGCCGACTTCATAGTCAGCATGGCTGGGCCTGGCGTCAGCGGAAAGGATATTCTGCTTGCACAGAACCGCATGGGACTGACCCAAAGCGGTGTGCCTGCCGATATGGTGGACGGTTTTTGCAAGGTTCTCGACAAAGTGTTCGACATTATGGCTTCGGGCGAAAAAGTCTCACAACCCACAATGAAAGTAACTGAAATAGCCATGCAGACGGGCGTAACCCTGCCCGAACCGCTCGTGCAGAACCTCGCCAAGTCACTGGAAATCAGCACGCCGTGGCTTAGATACTTCGTCGGCTACGACCCGTCGGCCGACCTTCGCGCCGTAAAATGCCCCGTGATGGCCGTCAACGGCTCGAAGGACGTGCAGGTACTGGCAGACGAAAACCTGTCAGCCATCCGCAGCCTGCTGCCCGGGAGCAGCCTCAACCTCGTGAAGGAATACCCCGGACTGAACCATCTCTTCCAGCACTGCACCACCGGCATGACAACGGAATACGCCCAAATCGACGAGACCCTGTCGCCCGAAGTGATGCAGGACATCGCCGCGTGGATAAAGAAAGCTGTAGAATAATACGTATTCAGGCAACATAAAAATGCAGTAATGGGGCTATGCCAATCAGCATAGCCCCATTAACGTATATATACAAACATGCTTGGCAAGCCCACAGCCGTTCATCTTTCATTGAAAATAAAGTCAAGCCCGTAACGGCCGTAACGCATGAATTTCCTGTCAGAACTTATCAACGTGACACGGTCTGACATCGCCTGCGCTATTATAAGCCTGTCGTTCGGGTCGCGGTGGGCGTCATAAAGCGGCACTCTATCAGCGTCTTTATGTGCTCCATGGTGGTCGGCACCATGCTTACACCAAGCTCTTCAAGCCGTTTCAAATCAAGAACGGAAGCCTTGCGTACGTCCTTCTGCCCCGGAATACACACTTTTCCTATCTGTATAAGATGTACAAGTTCGGCAAAACACACCGAACTTGAAAGGAGCAGCGTGTCGTAACTGTCAATCAGTTCATCAACATCGTTACTTATCGAGCATCTTTGGTCTTGCCCCACCATGAATGCAAGAATATTCGTGTCGAGGTAAACTCTCATTTCATGATGTACTTCAAGTCCTTTTCATCCCATGTAAACAGAGGTTCGGGATGTGCTTTCCGCCACTCCCCCAGCTTGTTCAGCCTTCTCTTGCCGCCGCTTTTCCTGATTTTCTCAAGAAAGTCAAGCACCTCCTGGCTGTTCGTAATCATCCGTGGTTTTCTCTCCTTCTTCTTTTCCATATAATCACAATGTCTTTATTCAACCGTCTTTAAACAAGCGAAATGTCCGCGCACAAATATAGTGAAAAATCCGGCGTTATCTAAATCAGCCGCAACAAATCAGTCGAAAAGCGGCCACGCAAACATTACATAACTACTTTTGGCGCACAGTACGGCAGCAACAAGGCCGGCGCAGCATATATAAAGTAAAAGGCATCGAGACCAGCTGTAATGCTGCTCTCGATGCCTTGTTGCTTCAGTCGGGATGACTGGACTCGAACCAGCGACCTCACGCCCCCCAGACGCGTGCGCTAACCAACTGCGCTACATCCCGTTCCATAAGCAAGTGCAAAAGTACATACTTATTGTGAAACGGCCAAACTTTTGGCCGTCTTTTTCTGTTTTTACAGTAAAAAAACAATGCTTTTTGCCTGTATCGGATGCTTCCCGGCTTGCGTTCCGCTACCATCTGATACGGCGTTCATCGTTGCCTTGAATATGAAAGACGGTATATTGCTTTCCAAAAGGCCGTGTTTTGCATTGCAAAACACGGCCTTTTACACGCTGAAAGGTGGTCTTTTAGAACGCGAAAGGCCATCTTTTGTAAGAACAGATGTCAACAGGTTTCTGGCTGAAAACATAAAGTGCGTGCCTTGACAAGCAAGGCACGCACTTCGTTTCTTAACTCTTCACTTTTAATTCTTCACTCTTTCAGTATGCCGCAGAGCACGGTATGCCCATCGCAATGACGCGGTCGCGGATGGCGTCGAGCAAGGTTGTGGAATATTTTATAATACATCCAGCGGCGACCTTTTCATCACCAATGGGTAACGTTCGGGATGTTTGAGGCTCTCTATTTCAAGGTCTACGTCGAGGTCTGGCCACTCTATAGCATTCTGTCCAGCCATGCGGACGTTCAATGCGCTGCTTATGCGGGCATCGCGGAGCCAAGGCACGCGGTTGTATGATACGAAATAGTCGTTTCCTAAAACAGAGAGCATCATGCCTTGCGAGTTAATCATCAAGACGTTTACCGATGTGTCTGTTGATTGTGCGTTTGAATTAGCTTTCATGTTAGACGCTTTCAAGGCAAATTTTCTTAACTCTTCACTTTTAATTCTTCACTCTTTCAGTACGCCACTGAGCATGGGATGCCCATCGCTATGACGCGGTCGCGGATGGCGTCGAGCACTTCCGGGGCGGCTTTGCGCAGGTCGTGGTCGGGCGTTTCGCGGTCGATGGTGTAGAGCATTACCTGCTTCGGGGCGATGTGTTTTACCGCTTCGAGCCACGGACGGACGTATTCTTCGCCGGTGTTGTCAACGTCTTGGCCGTCCATCTTGCCGCGCATGAACATTGTCTGCACTATGGCGTGGCCTCGGAATGAGCGGATTGTCTCGATGATTTCATGCACATCGTAGGTGGGGTAGGTGGGTCTGTTTACGCGGTTGATGTATTCCTGGCTTACGGTGTCGAGCTTCAGGATGTTGTTGTCAACGCGTTCGAGGGCGGCGTGCACCTCCGGGCGCATTGCCATCGTGGCGTTGCTTAGCACCGATACCTTTGCTTCGGGGCAGTATCGGTCGCGCAGTCGCAGTGTGTCGTCTATTATTCCAGCGAACTGCGGATGAGCCGTCGGCTCACCGTTGCCTGCAAACGTGAGCACGTCGGGCAGCCGTCCGTCGGCCTGCATGTCTTTAAGTTTTTGCTCTAAGGCCGCTGCAACCTCCTCGCGTGACGGCCTTTTCTGTCGTGGACGGTGGTCGGCGTTGAAGCCGCATTCGCAGTATATGCAGTCGAATGTGCACACTTTGCCGTCCGCCGGCATAAGGTTTATGCCCAGAGAGAGGCCGAGGCGGCGGCTGTGTACAGGTCCGAAGATTGGTGATGGATAGATTACTGTGCTCATTGTTTGTCTCCTTTCTTGCTGCTTAAACTGGTGCAAATGTAATAAAAAAGAATGGAAGCGCACTTGTTGCGCCTCCATTCTTAATATAAATGACGGTCAAATGTTATTCAACAACGATTGGCTTATACTTCGGCACGAGGCTCTTCATGATAATCCATGCCAGCAGGTAAGCCACTGCGCAGATGCAGAAGATAATCATATAGCCGGCAGGCTTGCCCTCGAAGCCGAGGAACGAGAACTCCGTTCCTGCGTTTTCGGCGAATGTGAACAGTTCGCCTGCGCCGAGGTTGATGAGCAGCGAGCCTATGCCTCCTGCCATTGCGCCGATGCCAGTGATGGTGGCGATGGTCGATTTCGGGAACATGTCGCCGATGGTCGAGAACAGGTTGGCCGACCATGCCTGGTGGCCTGCGCCTGCAAGGCCGATGATGATTGCCGGGAACCATACCGAGTAGCCGCCCAGCGGCTGTGCGAACAGCGCGAACAGGGGGAAGAATGCGAAGATGAGCATTGCCAGCATACGGCCCGAGTAGGGACCCATGCCCTTCTTTTCGACGAAGAGTTTGGGCAGGTATCCGCCGTAGATTGACAGCACGGTGACGATAAGATAGAGCACGAAGATGAGCGCCATGCCCATGCCTGACGACGATGCGTAGCCGAACTGGTCGGAGAAATAAGCCGGTGCCCAGAACAGATAGAACCACCATACGCCGTCAGTGAAGAACTTGCCTACCACGAACGACCATGTCTGCTTGTACTTGAAGCACTGCAAGAAGGGGATAGTCTTCTCGGCCTTGGCCTCCTCGGCAGGCTTTGCCTCTTCCTCGTCGTCCTGGTTGATGTATATTAGTTCGGCCTTGTTCACACGCTTTGTGTTCTCCGGTTTCTCGTAAAGGTGAGCCCAGAAGAACATCCATACGAAGCCGATTGCACCGATGATGATGAACGCCATCTCCCAACCGAGGTGCTGCGCGAGGATTGGAATGGTGAGCGGAGCCGCCAATGCGCCTACCGACGCGCCCGAGTTGAAGATTGACGTGGCGAACGCACGGTCTTTCTTTGGGAAGTATTCGGCCGTAACCTTGATGGCTGCGGGGAAGTTGCCGGCCTCGCCCAACGCGAGGATTGCGCGGCAAACGAGGAACAGCCATGTGCTTACGGTGGCGATGGCTATAGCCACTTCGCTGCCGGCCTCTACCGCGCGGAGAGCCGCTACGGACTCAAGTCCCTCTATTTCCATTGTCACCCAGCCGCATCCTGCGTGCAGGCACGCGCCCAGCGACCAGATGAAGATTGCCCAAAGATAGCCTTTCTTTATGCCCATCCAGTCGACGAACTTGCCGGCGAACAGGCAGGCGACGGCATAAAAGACGGAGAAGAAACCGGTAATCATGCCGTAATGGGCATCATCCCAGTGGAACTCAGGTGCTATAAAGTCCTTCCACGTCAGCGAAAGCACCTGCCTGTCAAGGTAGTTTACCGTCGTGGCGCAGAATAACAAAGCACAAATGACCCAACGGAAGTTGGTCATCTTTGTCGTTTGAATTGGATTCATCAGTTATTGTTTTGATTAATAGTATCCGTTTAAAAGTAAGTTTGCGCAAAGTTACTGCTTTTTCCTTAAAAAACGGATGCCGTCTCGTTAAAATAGTTTAATGCTCTTTACGCGTTGCAAAACATGGTCTTTCGGCTTGCGAAAGACGGCAAATTGCAATGCAAAAGGTGGCCTTTTAGCTTCTAAAAGGCCACCTTTTGTAAAGTGTGTAGTTATGTTGTTGATAGTCAGAGGCTTACGTCCGTAGCGCGTCAGTCCTGGAAGTAAACCCTCTTCACTCTGTTGCTGATGCTTGTCAGCACCTCGTAGGGTATGGTGCCCATGACATCTGAGAGCACCGTTACGGGCAGGTTGTCGCCAAAAATCTCTACCGTGTCGCCTTCCTTGCAGTCTATGTCGGTCACGTCAATCATCGCCACGTCCATGCAGATGTTGCCTACGTAGGGCGCTTTCTTGCCGTTTACAAGGCAGTAGCACCGTCCGCAGCCCAGCAGGCGGTTTAGTCCGTCGGCGTATCCTATTGGTATTGCGCCGATGAGGCTGTCCCTTGTGAGTATGCCTTTGCGGCTGTAGCCTACGGTTTCGGTCTTCGGCACGGGGTGTATTTGCAGTATTGTGGTCTTCAGCGTGCACACGTTGTTGATTACGGAGTTGTCCCGGCTGTCTATGCCATACAGCCCGAGGCCGAGGCGGCACATGTCAAGCTGGCGTTCGGGAAAGTGCTCTATGCCAGCCGAATTGTCCATGTGGCGCAGTATTTTGTGGCTGAACGCCGCCTGGAGCTTGTCGCTTCCGGCCTTGAACAGCTCGAACTGGTGTGCGGAGAAGTTGTCGAAGTCATCGCTGTCAGAACCTACGAAGTGTGAGAACACCGAACGGGGGATGACCGCGTTCTGCCGTTTCAGGCGGCAGATGAGCTCGTCCATGTCTGTCTCGGGATTGAATCCGAGGCGGTGCATGCCCGTGTCGAGCTTTATGTGGACGGGATATCCTGTTATGCCTTCTTTCTGCGCGGCCTTCACGAGGGCGTCAAGCAGGCGGAAGCTGTACACTTCAGGCTCCAGCTTGTAGTCGAACATCGTCTTGAACGCCGTCATTTCGGGGTTCATTATCATTATGTTGGCCGTTATGCCGTTCCTTCTTAGCGTCACGCCTTCGTCCGCAACAGCCACGGCGAGATAGTCAACGCGGTGGTCTTGCAGCGTCTTCGCCACCTCTACCGCGCCTGCTCCGTAAGCGTCGGCCTTTACCATGCAGACCAGTTTGGTGGTCGGCTTCATGTACGAACGGAAGTGGTTGAGGTTCTTCACCATAGCTCCGAGGTTCACTTCGAGGATAGTCTCGTGCACCTTTTGCTCCAAAAGCTCGGTCAGCCGGTCGAAACTGAAGCGGCGCGCGCCCTTCAGCAAGATAACTTCATCGTGCAAACCGCCGAACTCCGGGCTTGCAATGAACTCGTGGCAGTCGGCAAAGAAATGCTTTTCGGGTATGTCTATGACATCGGCGTTGGCGCTGATTTCCGGCCCGATGCCGATTATTTTCTGCACGCCCCGTGTCCTTGCGAGGTCTGACACTTCCTTATATAGCGTCTCTCCGGCCTTTCCGCTCTGGTAGATGTCGCTCAATATGAGTGTGCGTTTGCGTCCGGCGTGGTCCGGGCGGCGGCTCATGAAGTCGAGGGCGATGTCGAGCGAGTTGATGTCGGAGTTGTAAGAGTCGTTTATAAGGGTGCATCCGTGCTGGCCTTCCTTCACCTCCAGGCGCATGGCTACCGGCTCGACGTCGCTCATTCGTCCGGCCACCTGCTCCGTGGTAAGTCCCAAGTGAAGGGCTACGGCGGCGCAAACCACCGAGTTGGCTACCGACGCTTCGTCGATGAAAGGCAGTGTGTAGCAGCCTTCCCTGCCGTCGAACACGTAGCTTACGGTAGTCGATATGCCGCTCTTCTCTACCTTATTTACATACATCTTTGCCGCCGGGTCGCGCATCGACCAGGCTATTTGCTCGCCCTTGTAGTCGTATCTTGCCACGCAACTCCTTACCGTCTCGTCGTCCCAAGGGTAGACAATGGCCTTTGTGTCGTGAAAGAGCTTCAGCTTTTCGAGGCATTTTTCTTCCATTGACGCAAAGTTTTCCTGGTGCGCCGTGCCGAGGTTTGTCAGCACGCCGACGGTAGGCTGTATGATGGCGCGCAACGCCTGCATCTCTCCTTTCTGGCTTATGCCGGCCTCGAACACGCCTACCTGCGAGTGCTCGTCGAGCAACCAGACCGACAGGGGAACGCCTATCTGCGAGTTGTAGCTGCGCGGACTGCGCGTTACGACCATCTGCGGAGAGAGCAACTGGTAAAGCCATTCCTTCACAACGGTCTTGCCGTTGCTGCCTGTTATGCCTACGATGGGTATGTCGAACTCGTCGCGGTGACGCTCGGCGAGCCGTTGCAGAGCCTCCACCGAGTGCGGAACTTTCAGGAAGTTGGCGTCGGCGTAAGCCTTTTCGCGGTCGGCAGGCAGTTCCTCTACCACGAAGTTTCTCACTCCGCGGCGGTAAAGGTCGGCAATGTAATTGTGTCCGTCGTTGCGTTCCGACCGTATGGCGAAGAACAAAGTCTCCTCGGGAAAGCACACGCTGCGGCTGTCCGTCAGTATCCAGCGTATGTTGCCGTCAGCCGAACCATAGCGGCGTGCGCCTATCAAAGTCGTTATTTTCTCAATTGAGTATAACATGATAAATGTAGAAGTTAGAGCATTTATAGGTGGTTAAAGTAGTTGGAGACGAATGCTTTGCCGTTTTACTTTTTTACCTTTTTACCCTTTTACTGTTTTCTAAGGTACAAAGTTCGGATATTTTTTTGACAGTTCGCCTATTTTTAACATAGTTTTATCCATGAAGTCCTTGTACTCTTGCGACTCGGGGTGGAACGGCTTGTGCCCCAAAGCCTCCTTCAGCGGCCGCCATTCCTCGATGAAACGCTTGGCCTCGGGCGAGAAGTAGGCGTCTGAAAACACCTCCCAGATATATTCTACGGCCTGCTCCGAGGGGTGCAGCATGTCCTTGGCGTAGAAGCGGTAGTCGCGAAGCTCGTCGTTGACGATTTCGTATGCCGGGAAGTAACTTACCGTTCCGGCACGCTCTTTCACCACTTTGTCGGCGGCAAGCAGCAGCACCGCCTTCGACAGCTGGCTGCCGTGGTAGCCGTACTTGGCGTAACGTATTGGGCTTACGGTCACGATAACCTTCACATCCTCGCGCCTTTCCTTTAATATGTCGACGGCTTCCGTCAGATAGACGGCGCACTCGTCCACGCTAAGTTCCCTTTCCGTGAAGAGCCGCTGGGGGCGCTTGGCGCAGTTGTCAACTATCTCGCCCGTCTCGTTGAGTATGTACACATGGTTCGTTCCGAGCGTGAACAGTGCCACGCGCGGCGCGTCCTCACACCGTTTCACCGTGTGCAGTATGCTTGCCGGGTTGTACATCACGCCGTAGGGGTTGACCGTCGCGCGGAACTTCTCTTCCTTGAAGCGCCGCCCTATGTTGTCTGCGAAGCACGAACCTACGAACAGCATCTCTTCGCATGGTGCGAGTTGGAAGTCGGGCTTGCCGATGTTTACCTTTGTCCTGAACTGCATTTCGCTTTCGTTTTCATTGCGTTTACAACGCTGCAAATATACATCTTTTCGTCGAAAAGGCGCGTATGTCAGGCCATAATGTGCCTGCCGGTTTCCCAATTGACGGTTCATCCGCAAATCTGTTGGATTGTATCAAGTTCTTTAGCCAGGCTGTCGGTAATTGTCATGCCGCACTCCGATGCGGCATCCAGCGTATACTGCCAGTACCGTTTGACGTCTTGGATGTTTCCTGGATGCCGCATCGGAGTGCGGCATGACAATTACCGACAGCTTGGTTTGGAAGAGGGTACAGTATTGATTTTCGTTCATTATGTCATATATCCAAACTGCGGATGAGCCATAATGTGCTAGTCTATATTCTAATTGACGGTCTTTCGCTTTCCGAAAGGCCATGAATTGCAATGCAAAAGGCCGTCTTTTACACGTTAAAAGACGGCCTTTTATAAGGTGTTAATTATCAATGCGTTACGCCGACGACTGTTTTACTCTGCCCCGGTGCGCTTCCTGCGGTAGCCGAGATACGCCGCAATGGCTATTGCGAGCAGCAGCACCGCGTAGGCGATGTATGCTATTGTCTCCGTCGTGGCTACCGACTTGGGGCGGAACGTGAGCACGATTTTGTGCTTGCCAGGGGCTACGTTGAGTGCGCGCAGCAGATAGTCGGCGCGTCCCAGCGTGGCATCCTGTCCGTCAATGGTGGCCGTCCAGCCCGGGTAATACACTTCGGAGAACACTATTACGCCGCCCTTCGTCGAGTAAACGTCGTATTCAAGCTGGTTTGACATGTACTTGGTGAGCTTCACCGAGGCGGTACTGTCTTGCACGGCCGATGCCTTCAGCACGTCCTTGAAACGCTTGTCGGCCACCGCTTCGCGGCGCAGGTCGATGCGGCCTACGGCCTCGATTTCCTTGTTTGCGTTGTCCGCGTAGGTCACTTTGTCAACAAACCATGCCGGGCCGTGCACATACGGGTTCATCACGGGCGCGGTCTGGCCGCCTTGCAGGGGCAGGATGAAGTAGCGTGCGTTGAGCGCGTTGAGCACGGGGAACAGGCTGTCGCCGTTCACTTTCAGCATGTCGCCGCCCGCTTCGGCCACCGCTGGCATCAGCTTCTGCATCTCCGGGGCTATGTAATGGTCGATGATGTCCTGGTAACGGCGCAGCTTGGCCGCGTGGTAGCCGCCTATGCTGTTGTGGAAGTATGACGTCTCGTTCTCGTTGAACGTGTTTGACGCGAGGTTAAGCACGCGGTAGTTGCCCAAGTCCGTCTTGTCCTCGAGGATGAGGCGGTCGGTCTCCGTCATCTGCATCGGCGCTTCGCGCTCGCTCTTGGGCACGAACATGTCGTTGTTCAGGTAGCGTTTGTCAACCTGCCACATGTCTACAAGGCAGAGCACTGTAAGCGCTCCTACCATGTAACCGGCCTTTAGCTTCTTGGCCTTGAACAGCAGCAGGCAGAGCGTACCTATTATAATGATGAACGCCGAGCGCCAGCAGTCGGCCGTGAAGACGGCGCGGCGCATCTCGCGAAGGTTCTCCGTGATGGGCACGACGTATTCCTGCGGCAGCGTGGAGAGCGCCTGCAGCTCCTGCGACGATATGAAGTCGCTGAAGAAGAGGGTGGGGAAGAGGGCGAACAGGATGGCTACTCCGCCCGTCAGCGCGAAGCTCGCGTACACCGCCTTGATGCGTTTCGTAAGCAGCGAGGGGTCGTCTACGATTTTTTTCAACGCCAGCATGGCGAGCAATGGTATGGTAAACTCGGCTATGACGAGGATTGACGCCACCGTGCGGAACTTGGAGTACATCGGCACATAATCGATGAACAGGTCGGTGAAGGGCATGAAGTTCTTGCCCCACGACAGCAATATTGAGAGCACCGTGGCTGCAAGCAGCACCCACTTCATAGGCCCTTTGACTATGAACAGCCCCAGCACGAACAGCATCAGCACGAATGCGCCCACGTAGACAGGCCCTTGCGTGCCGGGCTGCTCGCCCCAGTATTGGCCCATCTGCTGGTAAATCATGTTGAACTCGGGGTTCGCTTTCTCCATGGCCGTCTTGCTTTCTACGAGCGGCATGCTCGCTCCGCCCTTGGTGTTGGGCACGAGCAGCGTCCACGTCTCGCCTATGCCGTAGCTCCATTGGGTGATGTAGTCGCGGTCGAGGCCGCTCGACGTGCTGTTGGCCGACTGCTTCTTTACAAGCTCGCTCTTGCCGCGCATCGATTCCTTGCTGTATTCCCATGTGTGGTACAGGTTGCTAAGGTTGAGGCAGATGCCTATTACTGCTGCTGCTGCGCATACGCCCGTGGCCTTCCAGAAGTGCGCCATGCGCTTTTGCCGTATGGCTTCCACGAGGTAGGCTATTACCATGAAGAGGATGACGAACAGGAAGTAGTACGTCATCTGCACGTGGTTGGCGTTGATTTCAAACGCCGCGAACACTGACGTAACGATGAATCCCCACAGGTATTTGCCCCTGTATGCCAGCACCATGCCGGCGAGCATGGGCGGCAGGTATGCCAAGGCCATCACCTTCCAGATGTGTCCGGCGGCTATGATGATGAGGAAATAGCTTGAGAACGCCCATATTATTGAGCCGAGGACGGCAAGATGCTGGCGGAAGTCGAACGCGCGCAGCAGGATGTAGAAGCCCAGCAGGTAGACGAACACGTACCATACGTTCTCGGGCAGGAACAGGTGGTACACGTCGGTTGCCGTGCTTACGCCCTTCGTGCTTGTGTATCCGGGAGCAGTCTGGTATGTGGGCATGCCGCTGAACACGGAGTTCATCCAGCGTGACACCTCGCCAGTCTTCTCGCGGTGCTCGTCGGTTTCGCGGCCGAGACCCTTGCTCGCGGCCGAGTCGTGGCGGTAGAGGATTTTCCCCTCGATGTCTGCCGGGAAGAAGTAGGCTACCGAGATGAGCGCGAACAGCACTACGGCCAGCACGTCGGGAAGGCATTTTTTCAGTGTTTCCATTGTCTTTCGATGTTTTTTCTTTTAATGTTTCTGACGTGCAAAAGTAATATATATAATGTGAAATGACGAGCGAAGATGTGAAAAATAATGCTTTTTTAGCAGACGACTTGTAGCTGTATGGTTGGCAAATGGTGCGCATTTGTTGTCAGAATGTTATACGCCGTTTTCTGAAAACATTACAATCTGTTTTTCAGAAATAGCTTCCGCCTGGGCTGTAAAGCATTCTTTGTCGTGCGCGAATGGCCTTGATGTGCTGCATGTAATGGCTATTCGCGCAGCAAGACGCTGCATTCCGCATCGTGAAAGGCCGTCTTCGCCGATGCTGAAGGCCGTCTTTAAGGTTGCCAAAGGCCGTCTTTTACATGGCAGAAGGCGGCCTTTGAGGCTGCAGTTCGTGCCTGACTGATGTGCATGTTCTTGCAAGTTGCTGGCTGACAAGAAGTTACGCAGGACATGATATTGTGTGCGGAAAACGGCGGTCGGCCTTCCGAACTGCGCAGTTTGCACGCCGCGCCCCTTCCGGGAGCGTCAAACGGATTTGTTGCAAAGTCAAAGTGTCACCGCCGCGCGCTGTTTTTCTGGCATTCTGCAACATCCGTCCGTCGACCGTGCGCAGCCAAAATTTTTCATTTTTCATTGTTCATTATTCATCAAAAATATGTACTTTTGCCATCCAAACGACACATCCGTACATGAAAATAGGTATAATCGTAGCAATGGACAAGGAGCTTGTCCAGCTAAAGTCACTGCTCGACGACTCCACGGTGGAGCGCCGCAACAATAATGATTTCATCCTCGGACGCATCGGCGACAAGGACATCGTGTTGCAGAAATGCGGCATAGGCAAGGTGAATTCTGCCATAGGCACAGTAGAAATGCTCAACAATTACCGGCCTGACCTTGTGGTTTCCACCGGCGTTGCAGGCGGTGCGGACGACCGTATGGACGTAACCGACATCGTTGTGGGCACTGAATACTGCTATCATGACGCCTATTGCGGCGACGAATGCCGCTTCGGCCAAATCATGGGAATGCCTGCGACGTTCCGCACTCCTGCCGAACTGGTTGACAAGGCCGTGGCCGCCTGTGACGGAAAGGCCGTGCACACGGGGCTCATCGTAAGCGGCGAGTGGTTTGTCGATACGCCTAACAAGATGCGAGCCATCATCGCACGCTTCCCCAAAGCCGTGGCCGTTGACATGGAGAGCTGCTCAATCGCGCAGACATGCCACATATACGGCGTGCCGTTCATCAGCTTCCGCGTCATCAGCGACCTGCCGCTCAAGGACACGAAGGCCAGCCAGTACTTCGACTTCTGGGCACGCCTGGCCGACAACTCGTTCACGCTGACAAAGAGGTTTATAGCTTCGCTGTGAATGCTTTAGAATTTATAGAAGTTAAAGAAGTTAGAGAAGTTAAAGCCAATAGCATCTTTGGCAACGTTCGATAACACAAGTAATGGCTTTAACTTCTACCGAGCACAGCGAGTGATAACTTCTATAACTTCTCTAAATTCTTAAAAAAAGACAATATGAAGACCATTCCCAGTTTTACCATCGACCACGAGAAGCTGCTCCGTGGAATATACGTCTCGCGCAAGGACAGCGTTGGAGGCGACACCGTAACCACGTTCGACATACGCATGAAAGAGCCTAACCGCGAGCCTGCACTGCACCCCGGAGCTCTCCATACAATAGAACATCTGGCCGCAACCTACCTCCGCAACGACGCGGAATGGGCGGAGCGTATTGTTTATTGGGGGCCTATGGGCTGCCTTACGGGCAACTACCTGCTCGTGAAAGGCGACCTCCAGCCGCAGGACATCGTGCCCTTGATGCGCCGCACGTTCGCCTTCATCGCCTCGTTCGACGGCGAAGTGCCCGGTGCCGCGCCGCGCGATTGCGGCAATTACCTGCTCCACGACCTGCCCATGGCACGCCTCGAAGCCCGCAAATACCTTACTGAGGTGCTTGAAAACATCGGGGAAGAAAACATGGTTTACCCTGAAGGGTGATTTATTGAATTAAGAGTTAATTGTTTTTCTGCGCGGATTTGTACAGAATTTTCTGTACAAATCCGCGCAGAAAAACGTATGTTATGAACGCCGCCCACAGCCCGTGGTTGGCGAAACGGCCGCGAGACAAGAAGTAAACGGCGAAGAACGCCGCGGCGGCTACGGCCATTGATATGAGCATTCCGCGCGTCATCGTGCAGCCGATGAACACTCCGTCCCACACGAAAGCCGACACTCCGGCCAGCGGAATGGCAAGAGCCCAATAATAATAGGTGTGCGACGCGGCTACGACATGCGGCTCGTCGGTGAGCAGCGACAGGAAGGCGTCGCCTCCGAGGGCGTAAACTAAGGTGAAGGCGGCGGCCATTAGGAAGCCCCAGCGGAAGAGGTCGCGCACCGTTTCGCGCAGTGCGGCATGGTTGCGCGCGCCGTAGTAGCGGCCCGACAGGGCTTCGCCGGCGTAGGCGAAGCCGTCCATCACGTAAGAGAAGAGCAGGTAAAACTGCATGAGCAGCGTGTTTACGGCCAGTACAACCTCGCCCTGCCACGACCCGGCGGACGTGAAGAACAGCATTACCGATACCATGCAGAGCGTGCGAAGGAATATGTCGCGGTTGACGGAGAAGAACCGCCGCATGGCTTCGCGCCGCCATACGCCTTGCCAAGAGAAGTAACGGCGCAGTCGGCGGTAGTGCTTCCATCCCAAGCCCACGGCCATAATGAAGCCTGCGTATTGCGCGGTCAGCGTGCCAAGGGCCACCCCTTCGACCTTCATTCCAAGTCCGAATACGAGCAAAGTGCTCGCGGCTATGTTCACAATGTTCTGCACTATGGCGACGGCCATCGGCGTGCGCGAGTTCTGCATGCCGATGAACCAGCCCGAGAGGCTGAACAGTCCGAGCATGGCCGGTGCCCCGTAGATGAGCGTGTCGAAGTAAATCGACGCCAGGCGGGCCACCTCCGCCGTGGGCTGCATTATGCCCAAGGCCGCCGTGCGCAGCGGTGTTTGCAGCAGGATGAGCGCAAAGGCTATGGCGAAGGCTATGCCGAGGGAGCGCGCCAGCAGGCGTGTCACCTCGCCGAAGTCGCGCCGTCCGAGCGCCTGCGACGTCATTCCGCTCGTTCCCATGCGCAGGAAACCGAATATCCAGTACATCACGTTGAACGTCATACCGCCCACCGCGATAGCCCCAATGTACGCCGCCGCGCCGAGATGGCCCACTATCGCCACGTCGACCAGCCCCAAGAGCGGCACCGTGATGTTGCTCACGATGGACGGCAGGGCGATTCTTAGTATTTCTTTGTTGCGCTTGTCCATTGCTGTCGGGGCGCAAAGTTACGGATTATTTCTTAAAGGTAAAAGGGTAAAAAAGTAAAAAGGTAAAACCGTACGCTGTTGTGCCGTTCTGCAAAAGGCCGTCTTTTAGCCTGCGAAAGGCCACCTTTTACACGCTAAAAGGCCGTCTTTTAGAAGCCAAAAGACGGTCTTTTGCAACGCCGTTTGCCGTCGGTCGGCTTATTGCTTGATAGCCAATGACTTATGAAATGCCGATTTTCGGCGGATTTTTATCTGCGAAACGGCTTTTTTATTACCTTTGCATTGACATCAAGCAGCCGCCTGCCGGGCACAGGTCAACGCCGTCGCGATGTGTAAAAAACGTTAAATAACACCGCGCGTTGTCACATTCCGGCGTGTCAAGGCGTATATATTAATGTGAATTTAACCATGCCCCGTGCCGCCGAAAGCACTGGGGCGAAACATAGACATCCATGTACAAATATCTTGTTTTGTTGTTATTGATGCTTGCGCAGGCGCACACGGCGGTGTCGGCGGCAGGCGCTGACGGCTTTACCGTCAAGGGACTGGTGGTCGATTCAATCACGGGCGAGGGCGAACCTTACGCCACGGTGCGCATAGAAAACGCCGCCGCGCCGGGCAAGGCGGTCAAGATGGGCGTGACGCAGAAGGACGGACGCTTCACGTTAAGCCTCGCCGCCGGGGGCAAATACCGCCTTACGGTAAGCTCGATGGGGCGCGCCGACGTGGTAAAAGACTTTGCCGTTGATGCCGGGAAACCGACTGCTGACCTCGGCAAGGTGCCCATCAGCGACGCCAGGAACGAGCTGGCTGGTGTAGAAGTGGTGGCGCAGAAGCCGCTCGTGACGGCCGACATCGACAAAATAGGCTACGATGTGGAGAGCGACCCCGACTCTAAGACCAACACGGTGATGGAGATGCTGCGCAAAGTTCCTATGGTTACGGTCGACGGCGAAGATAACATAAAGGTGAACGGCAGTTCGTCTTTCAAGGTGTACGTCAACGGACGACCCAACAACATGATGTCAAACAACCCCTCGGAGGTGCTCAAGAGCATGCCTGCCAACACAATAAAGAAAATCGAAGTAATAACAAACCCCGGCCCGAAGTACGACGCCGAGGGCGTGGGCGGCATACTTAACATCGTCACCGTAGGCTCTGGCTTTGAGGGATATACTGCCACTGTTTCGGCCAATGCAAGCAGCATGGGCGCAGGCGGAGGCGTATTCGGCACGGTGAAGGCCGGCAAGCTGACCGTCAGCGCACGCTACAACTACAACTACAACGACTCTCCGCGCAGCTATTACGGCAGCGCGCTCACCGTGACAGGCGACGATACGCAGGCCACATCGGCAAACACCGCCAGCGACGGAAGCAGCAAGGGGCGCAGCAACTTCCACATGGGCAGTCTCGAAGCGAGCTATGAAATCGACTCGCTCAACCTCATTACCGGCTCGTTCGGCCTCTGGGGCAACAGCTACAGCAGCCGCGGCGCGTCGTCGGTGGCGGGCACAAGTCCACTCGACGGCTCGCAGGTGTACGCCTATTCCATGCCTTCCCACTCGCACAACTCGTGGTTCTCCATCGAAGGAGGCATCGACTACCAGCGTCTTTTCAAGGTGAAGGAGCGCATGCTCACCTTCTCTTACCGCATAAGCACTGACCCCTCGACCACCGACTCGTACACCGACTATGACGACATGACGGCCACCGTCGGTTGGGAAGACTATCTGCGCCGCCTCGAAAACCAGCATAACGACGGCCATCAGAACACTACCGAGCATACGTTCCAGGTGGACTTCACCACTCCTTTCGACTCAATCCACACGCTTGAGGCTGGTGCCAAGTACATTCTTCGCGACAACTCGTCGGAGAACGACCGCTACACTATGGCGGCGATGGACGGCGGCGGATATGAGTTTGACGAAGACCACAGTTCCCACTACAAGCACCGCAACGACATACTGGCCGCCTATCTCGGCTATGGCATCAAGTGGAAACGCCTCTCCGGGCGGCTCGGCCTGCGCTACGAGCACACCATACAGGACGTGAAATACCTGCTCGGGCGCGGCGACGACTTCCGAAAAGACTTCGACGATATCGTTCCGTCCGCCTCAATAGGCTACCGCCTGACCGACACGCAGAACCTGCGCTTGGGCTATAATATGCGCATCTACCGCCCCGGAATATGGTACTTGAACCCTTACTTGAACGATGCCGACCCTACGTCAATCAGCCAAGGCAACCCGAACCTTGTCAGCGAGAAGACCCATTCGTTCTCTCTCGGCTACAACAGCTTCACCTCCAAGCTAAGCATTAACTTCAACTTGTCGTACAGTTTCACAAACAACAGCATCGAGAGCGTGACGTCTCTCGTCAACGACAACGACATTGCGGGCCTGCAAAGCCCTACGGGCAAGAGCGTGCTGTACACCACTTACCGCAACATAGGCAAGACCCGGCGCGCCTCTTTGAACGCATACGCCAACTATAACCCCTTCACCTCGACGCGCATCTATGCCAACATGTTCGGCAGCTGGCAGTATCTTTCCGACGGTAACGGCCTTAGCAACCGCGGCTGGAACATGTTTGCGTCGGGCGGAGCGCAGCAGACGCTGCCTAAGGACTGGCGCATCAGCCTTAACTGTTGGGGCCAGACGCCTTGGATTTCGCTGCAAGGCAAGGGCGGCGGCTTCTTCGGTTACGGGCTGAACGTAACCAAGCAGTTGCTCAAGAAGCGGCTCACCCTGTCGGTCTACGCCAACAACTTCTTCAAGAAATACATGGATTATGACAACACCACGTCAAGTACGGCCTTCATGCAGCGCTCCTGGAGCAGGTACGTGCAGCAGCGTTTCGGCTTCAGCGTGAGCTTCCGCATAGGCGAGTTGAAGGCATCCGTCAGGAAGGCGGAGCGCACAATAAGCAACGACGACGTGAAAAGCGGCGGACAGCAGGGCGGCGGACAGTAACCGCCTGTAAATCAACGACTGGGCAAAATGTCGTCTTTTAGCTTGCAAAAGACGGCATTTTACAATGTAAAAGGTGGCCTTTTATAAGCTAAAAGGCCACCTTTTGCGGTTCATCCGCAAATCTGTTGGATGGTTGGTGAAGGTTTTTCCGTTTATATATTGCTGCAAGTCAGGCTGTCGCTAATATGTTTTGGCGGATTTGCAATCCGCCGAAAAGTAATATAAGGATTTGCAATCCGCTCAAACCACACCGCCATGAGGTAAATGTTGGGGTATGTGCGGATTGCAAATCCGCAATTAGAAACCGCCGGATTGCAAATCCGGCGGAACAAATGCTTTCATTAATAGACCTTGTATGTCATCCAAACAAGCTGCGGAGAACTGCCTTTTACAAATTAATAATTAAGAGTTAAGAATTAAGAAAATCACCGTTGCTGTTTCAAAGCATATTTTCTTAATTCTTAACTCTTAATTCTTAATTACAACAAAGTTGTTTATTGCTTGTTCGCTCGCTTGCGGTCGTTGTGGTCGAGGATGATTTTGCGCATGCGCATCGACTTCGGCGTAACCTCGACAAGCTCGTCCTCCTTGATGTATTCGAGGGCTTCCTCGAGCGAGAGGATGGTGCGCGGCACGATGCGCGCCTTGTCGTCAGAGCCGCTGGCGCGTGTGTTTGTAAGCTGTTTTGCCTTAGTCACGTTCACCACGAGGTCGTTGTCGTGTACGTGTTCACCTACAACCTCGCCGGCGTAGACCTCTTCGCCCGGGTCGATGAAGAACTTGCCGCGGTCTTGCAGCTTGTCTATTGAATAGGCGTAGGCCGTTCCCGTCTCTATCGCTATCATGCTGCCGTTGATGCGTCGGGTGATGTCTCCCTTGTAAGGCTGGTACTCCTTGAAGCGGTGAGCCATGATGGCTTCGCCCTGACTGGCGGTGAGTACGTTGGTGCGCAGGCCGATGATGCCGCGCGAAGGCACGTCGAACTCAATGTTTACGCGGTCTGCCTGGCTCTCCATCGACGTCATTTCGCCCTTGCGGCGAGTAACCATGTCAATCATCTTGCTGGCAAACTCCTCGGGCACATTGATGGTAAGCTCCTCGATGGGTTCGCATTTCACGCCGTCGATTTCCTTGTATATTACCTGCGGTTGGCCTACCTGAAGCTCGTAACCCTCGCGGCGCATGGTCTCGATGAGCACCGAGAGGTGGAGCACACCGCGTCCGCTGACAAGCCACTTGTCGGTAGAGTCGCCGAAGGGAGCCACGCGCAGGGCGAGGTTTTTCTCCAATTCCTTCTGCAAGCGGTCGTTGATGTGGCGGCTGGTGACGTACTTTCCTTCCTTGCCGAAGAACGGCGAGTCGTTGATTGTGAACAACATGCTCATCGTAGGCTCGTCAATCGCGATGGGGGGAAGCGGCTCGGGGTTCTCGAAGTCGCAGATGGTGTCGCCTATTTCAAACTTCTCCAGGCCGATGATGGCGCAGATGTCGCCGCTCGATACCTGGCTTGTCTTTACGTGGCCCATGCCCTCGAAGGTGTGCAGTTCCTTGATTTTGGTCTTCTCCTGCGAGCCGTCGCGGTGGCAGATGGTTATGTTCATGCCCTCGGTAAGCGTGCCGCGGTGGACGCGACCTACGGCTATTCGGCCGGTGTAGCTTGAATAGTCGAGGCTGGTTATGAGCATCTGGGGCGTTCCTTCGAGTGCGCGCGGGGCCGGGATTACCTCCACAATCTTGTCGAGCAGGTAGTTGATGTTGTCCGTAGGCACTTTGTAGTCCTCGCCCATCCAGCCGTTCTTGGCCGAGCCGTACACCACGGGGAAGTCCAGCTGGTCTTCGGTGGCGTTGAGCGAGAACATCAGGTCGAACACCATCTCGTACACTTCCTCGGGACGGCAGTTGGGTTTGTCAACCTTGTTGACCACAACTATTGGCTTCAGGCCGATTTGCAGAGCCTTCTGAAGCACGAAGCGGGTCTGCGGCATAGGGCCTTCGAAGGCGTCAACCAGCAGCAGGCAGCCGTCGGCCATGTTCAAGACGCGCTCCACTTCGCCGCCGAAGTCGGAGTGTCCCGGGGTGTCTATGATGTTGATTTTCGTACCTTTCCAGTTGATGGAAACGTTCTTTGAGAGTATGGTTATTCCTCGCTCACGCTCCAGGTCGTTGCTGTCGAGCACCTGGCCGCTCAAGTCCTGTCCGTCGCGGAACAGGTTTCCGGCCAACATCATCTTGTCCACGAGCGTGGTCTTGCCGTGGTCTACGTGGGCGATAATCGCTATGTTCCTAATGTCTTGCATACTAATACCTTATAAAATCGGGTGCAAAATTACATCTTTAAATTAAGAATTAAGAATTAAGAGTTAAGAAAATTACTATGTGCAGGGCGTTTTCAGCGTTTTGTAACATGGCGTTACGGTTTCTTTGCGTGTGCTTCGTCAGCTCTGTTTATGTGGCGGATAATGAGGAAAATCATGCCTCTCATATTCCTTTTTACTGTTTTTACGGAACATCCTGCTACAATCCAGGAGGTCGGTAGCTGTCATGCCGCACTCCGATACGGCATCCAGTAATGTATATTAGCCTTTCTTTTATGTTTTAGTTTTGTCTACTGGATGCCGCATCGGGGTGCGGCATGACAGTTACCGACTGCCTGGATTTGGGCAGATAACGCTTGAGTGTTGTTTCAAAAAGCAATGATAACGGCGCGAAACGGTGGCAATGTGTCAACATGAGAATGTCGTCGGTTTTGCGTGAAATAGAGAACGGCGGGGCAGGAAACGGCCTTCCGTACCGCCGTTTGCGGCCTTCGGCTGTGCTGTTAGCGCCCTTTCGTCTTGTAAAAGACTGTCTTTTGCAATGCGGTTGACGGCCTTTTGCAGGCGCAAAGGCCGTCGTTTCATGCCGTGTTGACGGCTTTTGGCGGTGCAAAACACGGCCTTTTGCAGTGTTTCCCCGTGCTGTTCTATTGCACAAATGATATGCGTAAATGCGTAAGTTGTTGATGTTGTGTGTTTTAACTTTGCACACTTCTGCTTGCGATATTTCCGCGCGGAAGTTTTGTTTTGCAAAATATCGCCGTCCTGGAGCGTCAATGTAAATCAATGTGTCACGGCTTTTCGCCATGTCGCAGCAAAACGTCAGGCGTAAGTTTTGCGTTATATTGTTTTACAAAAAGCCGAATGTTAAAAAACGCTTGCACGCCGGTAGATTTTTAATTTTTAATTTTTAATTTTTCATTTAAAGTAGTACCTTTGCACCCGAATTCGGAAAATCCGATGCATTCGACGACGGCCGCGCCCGTGATTGAGGCGCAGTTCCGCCCGAAGGATGTAATTAGAAACTTTTAATCAATCACAAACAAATGTATTTAGATTCAGCTAAAAAGCAGGAAATCTTCGGCAAGTACGGCGCGTCTAACACTGACACTGGTTCGGCAGAGAGCCAGATAGCATTGTTCTCATACCGTATTGCCCACTTGACGGAGCACCTTAAGCAGCACCACAAGGACCACGTAACGCAGCGTTCGCTGACCATCCTCGTCGGCAAGCGCCGCCGTCTGCTTGACTATCTGTACAAGCGCGACATCAACCGTTACCGTGCCATCATCAAGGCTCTCGGTCTGCGCCGTTAAGCGAAGTCATTGAAGAATAGATTTTTGAGAAAAGACGAAAGCGCGAGCTACAATGTTGTAGCTCGCGCTTTCGTCTTTTCTCGTGGGAGTTAAAGGAGTTATAGAAGTTAAAGGAGTTACAGCCGAATGCCTTGCTTATTGCTTCCGGCGTATCAGTCTCATTGGGCTTATCCGGCCAATTGGGCCTATTCTTTAATTAAAATCACACGAACGGCAGGGCTATGAACAGTGCGCCTCCTGCCAGTGTGATGAGGAAATACGCCAATCGGGGGCTTTTCAGCCGGTCGTGGCACCACAGGCTTAGCACTGTTCCGACGGCTCCCATGAGCGTGAACAATGCTGCTGCCTGCAAGTATTGCGGTTCGCCGAACCACGCTTTGGCTATGGCAACCATGACGATGAGCATTATTATGACCGCTACTTGCAGCCATGCGAGTATGTTTTGTTTGAGCATGACGGTGCGTTTTTAGTTCCACCAGCCTGTGGTTACTCCCAAGATGACGGCCACGAGACCGACGAGCGCGTCGAGGCCGCAGACGTATATGTAGTTCTGCGGCCGTCCCTTGCGCGTCAGCAGGGCGTGGGCTACGCCCGCGATGCCGAACGCCAGCAGGGCGATGGACGTTGTGACGGAAAACCATTTGATGTCGCCAATGAGTACGGCGAGGATGAATGCCGTCATGAAAAGCATGTCGGCGTATGCGAAAAACTTTACAAGCAGGTTGTTCATAGTTTTGTTTTTTATAAGGGTTGGTAGGCATTTACAGCATCGTTGCAAGTGCCATGACTATGAAGCCGATGCCCCATAGGGTGAACAATATGCCGAGGAAGAATGTAAACCACGCGCTTTTCCCGCGCTTTTTCTTGTCGCGGTATCGCTTGAAATCGGTTACGCCGATTGTAAGGGCAAGCAGTCCGCCAAACAAGTGGAGCCATGCCGGAGAGGCTTCCTTCTCCTTCAGGCAGACGTAAAGCACGAGGACGATGCCTCCCAGGAGGGTGTTTACGTCGTCCCAGCTGAATTGTTTGTCACTTTCTGAAATCATCTTCATGTCTTGGTGCGTGCTTTTTATGATGTGTGTTCAAGTATTTCGCCGAGCGGAAGCATCACGAAGTCGCGCTCGTGCATCAGCGGATGCGGTATTTTCAGGTCGGGTTCGTCCATGCGGAGGTCGTCATACAGCAGTATGTCGATGTCTATTATGCGGTCATGATACCGCCCGTCGACGGACTTCGCGGTGCGCCCCATCTCGCGCTCAATGGCCTGTGTGGCCTCAAGAAGGCCGCGCGGAGAGAGCTGTGTGTCGATGCACACGGCGGCGTTCATGAACATGTTGCCGGACGAAAAGCCCCACGGCTCGGTCTCGTGGAACGAACTCGTGCGCACAACCGTGCCCACACGTTCGCCAAGAAGGCGTATCGCGGTCTCCAAGTTGAGCCTGCGGTCGCCGAGGTTGGTGCCTAATCCGAGATAAACCGTGTGCATATTTTATAAGTGAAGAGTGAAGAACGAAGAGTGAAGAATATAAATGCTATGCAGGAGTATTTAATTCTTCACTCTTAACTTTTCGTTCTTCACTCCCTTTAGTCGTTCACAATAAGCATCGCGTCGCCGTAGCAGCCGAACTTGTAGCCGTTCTTCAAGGCCGTGTCGTATGCCTCCATGACAAGCTCGTAGCCGCCGAACGCGGCGGTAGACATAAGCAGCGGCGACATTGGATGATAGAAGTTGGATATCATCGAGTCGGCAACGCCGAACTCATACGGTGGGAAGATGAACTTGTTAGTCCAGCCCTCGTACTCCTTCAGTAGCTTGTCCGTGCCTACGGCGGTCTCCGTAGCCTTTGCAACGCTTGTGCCCACGGCGCACACATGGTGGCCGGCCAGCTTCGCCTGGTTTACCGTCTTGCAGGCATCGGCACCTATGAACATCTGCTCCGAGTCCATCTTGTGCTTCGTAAGGTCCTCCACCTCGATGTCGTGGAAGTTGCCCAAGGCGCAGTGCAGCGTTATGAAGGCAAACTCTATGCCCTTTATTTCCATGCGCTTCATCAGCTCGCGGCTGAAGTGCAGACCCGAAGCCGGGGCTGTAACCGCGCCTTCGTTCTTGGCGAAAATGCACTGGAAGTCGTCCAAATCCTCGGGAGTCGCCGGGCGGCGGTCGACGATGTAGTGGGGCAGTGGTGCCTCGCCGAGCGCGTAGAGGTCGCGCTTGAACTCGTCATGAGGGCAGTCGTAGAGGAAGCGCAGCGTGCGTCCGCGGCTCGTTGTGTTGTCAATCACCTCGGCAACCATCGTTCCGCTGTCGTCGAAAAACAGCTTGTTGCCTATTCGTATTTTGCGTGCCGGCTCTACGAGAACGTCCCACAGGCGCATCTCTTCGTTCAGTTCGCGCAGCAGGAACACCTCTATTTTTGCGTCGGTCTTCTCCTTCGTGCCGTAAAGACGTGCCGGAAAGACCTTCGTGTCGTTGAAGATGAAGGCGTCGCCCTCGTCGAAATAGTCAAGTATGTTGCGGAAATCAAGGTACTCGGGGTTGCCTTCCTCGTCTTTAAGAGGTTCTCCCTTGTCGTCCGTCTTGTACATGTCGATTTTCTGTGAAACCCTGTGCAGCACCATCAACCGGCATTCGTCGCGGTGGTATGGCGGGTTAAGGGCTATGGCTTCTTCAGGCAGTTTGAACTTGAATTGTGACAGTTTCATATCTTGTTTTCCTCCGTTATTATGTCTTCTATTGTCTGTTTGTCGAGCCACTGGGGAAAGTCGTCGAGCGTAACGCAGTCTTCCACGCGCACGTCTCCTACTCTTGTGCGGCGCAATGCGGTAAGGTATGCGCCGCTGCCGAGGGCTTCGCCGATGTCGCGTGCCAACGCACGGATGTACGTTCCCTTGCCGCACACCACGCGGATTGACATCTGCATCAGCTCGGGCGAGAACGAGGTAAGCTCTATTTCGTCTATTTTCAGCGTCTTGGGCTTAAGCTCCACGTCCCTGCCTTTGCGCATAAGGTCATACGCGCGGTCGCCGTTCACCTTGCAGGCGGAGTACGCCGGCGGCACTTGTTGGATTTCTCCGACGAACGTTTGCAGCTTTTCCTCGATGAGGCTGCGCGTTATGTGCTCCGTGGGGAACGTCGCGTTGACGGGATGTTCCATGTCGTAGCTGGCCGTGGTCGCGCCGAGTTGCAGCGTGGCCGTGTATTCCTTGGTGTGCAGTTGCAGCTCTTCTATGCGCTTGGTGGCGCGTCCCGTACAGAGTATTAGCACGCCGGTGGCCAGCGGGTCGAGCGTTCCGGCGTGGCCGGTCTTCATGCGTTTCACGCCGAGCTTCTGCGAAATGAGGTAGCGGACGCGTGCCAGCGCGCCGAAACTTGACATCCTGTAAGGCTTGTCAAGGCATATTATTTCTCCTTCGTGGAAGTTCATCGGCCATTAGTCGGTCATTTTCATCTCTACGCCGCACAGCGTGCAGATGATTATTATGAGTCCTACGATGATGCGGTACCAGCCGAACGCCGCGAAACCGTACTTCGTAACGTAGTTGATGAAGAACTTTATTGCGAGTATGGCGACGATGAACGCCACCACCGAACCAATGATTAGCATCTGCAAATTGTTGCCTTGCGCGAGGATTGAGCCGTCGCCGTGGCTGATGAGCTTGTATGTCTCGAGGCACGTCGCGCCGAACATTGTGGGCACGGCGAGGAAGAACGAGAACTCGGCCGCTGCCTTACGGGTGAGCCGCTGGCTCATTCCGCCTACTATGGTAGCCATAGAGCGAGACACGCCGGGTATCATCGAGATGCACTGTATGAGTCCGATTACGAAGGCGCGCTTGTATGTAAGGCGTGTGTTCTCGCTTCCGCGGTTGAATATGCGGTCGCAGAAGAGCATGAATACGCCGCCCACTATGAGCATCCACGCTACCAGCTGGACGTTGTCGAGGTTGGCTTCTATTTCGTCGTTGAAGGCGAAGCCGAGCACGGCTGCCGGCACTACGCCGACCACGAGGCGTGCGTAGAAGTCGAACATGGCGCGCCAGTACGACTTGCCTTCACGCCCGGCGTTGGGGTGGAAAAAGCGTTTCCAGTAGAGGCAGATTACCGAGAGGATGGCACCGAACTGTATTATGACGGTAAACGCCTTGACAAAGGGATTGCTCTCTACGCCGAGAAGGCTCTGTGCGATTATCATGTGCCCCGTTGAAGACACGGGCAGAAACTCCGTAAGGCCCTCAACGATGGCGATGATGACCGTATCAAATAAATCCATAAGTCAGTCTTGTTTATTCTTTAGGTGTGTTAATATTGTCAGTTCCGTTGTCCTTCGGCTTGCGTATGATGGCGTAGACTATCGACACGAAGCCGATGAAGCATACCGCCGGGGCTACCTTTATGCGCATGGCGCTGAATATTTCGGGGTTGAAGGAACCGTCCTCGGTGCCTCCGCCGCTCATGAGTATGAAGCCGATGATTACTATTGCTATGCCCACGGCAAGGAGGATGAAGTTCATCCTGTCAAATGCAAAGTTTCTTCTGTCCATTTCTTTTTGTTTAGCAGACAAGCACACAGCTACGGGCAGACAAGTGTTTTTGCCTTGTGAGCCGTTCCCTTGTGTTTTGCCGCGTTGTTTAATTGTTGATTTTAATTGTTACTTCAACGTCAGCCTGTCAGATTTTGTACAGGTCTCCGGCCTTCATGCGCAGGAACTTGTTTACCGCCACCCATGCGCATAGCAGCGTGATGAGCAGTCCGAAGAGGAACACCGAGCCGCCCGTTATGGCCATTACCTGCCACGTTATCACCGCCATCACGCCCGGTTCGTAAGTGTACAGGGCGTAAACGCCCCCGGCCAGCACCCCGTCGGCCAGCAAGGCGGCCAGCAGGCCGATGCCCACGGCGTTGGCGAGGAAGGGCCTGCGTATGAAGCCCCACGACGCGCCGACCAGCTTCATCGTGTGTATGGTGAAGCGCCGGGCATACATTCCCAGCCTCACGGTGTTGTTGATGAGCGAGAACGACACGCATGTCAGCAGCACGGCCAGCACCAGCAGCACGATGTTAATCTTGTTGAGGTTGCTGTTTACGCTGTCCATAAGGTCTTGGGGGTAGGTTATGTCGGTTACGCGCTTGTCGCTCTTGAGCGCCGACGAAATCCATTTCAGCGAGTCGGTGTTGGCGTATTGCGCCTTGAGCTGCAGCTCGATGGATGCCACAAAAGGGTTCATGCCGATGAATTCGCTCGGGTCGGTGCCCATTGCGGCGGTCTGCTCTTTCAAGGCTTGTTCCTTGCTAATATAAATAAGGTGGTTGATGTAAGGCCGCTTGCCAAGCTCGTTGCACAGCTGCTTGGCTTCCGGGTCGGTTATGTCCTCGCCGAGCATCATCGTCACCGTAAGGTTCTCTTTTACGTATGCGGAAAGGTTGCGTGCCGAGAGCACGGAGAACACCACCATTCCCAATAAAATCAGCACCAGCGCGGTGCTTATGCATAGTGTTATCCCTTGCAGTCCGTGGCGGACGCGGGACTTTTTCTGTCTTTTACCCATTACTTAGTGGCTATAACACACCTAATTTGGTGCAAAGTAACAAAAAATTATCCGCACAGCCAACGGTTTAACTATTATTAATAGCTGGCGTGTGTCGGTGCGCCGCCGGACAAGCGGCTGCGCGTCCGCGTCACGTCTACTTGCATGCTGGAACATGGCGGTGGGCATGCGTTTCGCGGCTGTTTCGGCGGCGGTTCGCGTCCCTCTTGTAACGCGTTGATTGTCAACGTGTTTGCAAAAGGCCGTCTTTTACATCGCAAAACATGGCCTTTTACAGTGCAAAAGATGGCCTTTTGGAATGCGAAAGACGGCCTTTTTGGATTCATCCGCGGTTCAGGTGCATGGAATATAAAGCCAATAAGCATATACATCCTACTGTAATTCAGGCGGAGGGTAATATGTTTCGGCGGATTTGCAATCCGCCGAAATTTACTATAAGGATTTGTAATCCGCTCAAACCGCACATATATAAAATGATATATGTTGGTGAGCGGATTGCAAATCCGCACTTAGAAACCGCCGGATTGCAAATCCGGCGGAACAAGTATGCTTACACCTGAACTGCGGATGAACCCATATTGAAAAACGTCTCTGTATTAATGGGAGCGTGAAATGCGTGCCGCAATGTTGCGGGCTGTGTGCGGGGCTGTGCCCGGATGCCGCCGTACGCGGCGGAATTGTGCGGTCTGCGGCCTGCGACGCTTCGCAAAATTACAAAACTGTGACAGCTTTTCGCCGCGCAAAGTTTGCCGTTTTGGAAAACTTTTCGTTGAAAAATTATTTGCAAATATTCCAAAAAGTATTTTTGTTTGTCGAAAAATGTTCGTAGCTTTGCAGCATTGTTCAATTTACTTCTGTCATCATGGAGAATAAAAAAACTTATACTTTCGAGGAAGCATACCAGGCTTCGTTGGCCTATTTCGGCGGCGACGAACTTGCCGCAAGGGTATGGGTCAACAAGTACGCGCTGAAAGACAGCTATGGAAACCTCTTTGAAAAGACTCCGGCCGACATGCATTGGCGCATAGCCAACGAAGTGGCCAGGATTGAAAACAAGTACGCTAACCCGTTGAAGGCCGAGGACGTGTATGAGCTTCTCGACCATTTCAGATACATTGTGCCGGCTGGCAGCCCGATGACCGGCATCGGCAACAACTTCCAAGTGGCATCGTTGTCAAACTGCTTTGTAATCGGCCTTGACGGCGACGCCGACTCTTACGGCGCCATACTGCGCATCGACGAGGAGCAGGTACAGCTGATGAAGCGCCGCGGCGGAGTGGGGCACGACCTGTCGCACCTGCGGCCCAAAGGCTCGCCCGTCAACAATTCGGCACTTACTTCGACAGGGCTTGTGCCGTTCATGGAGAGGTACAGCAACTCTACGCGCGAGGTGGCGCAGGACGGACGGCGCGGCGCGCTGATGCTCTCGGTGAGCATAAAGCATCCTGACAGCGAGGCATTTATCGACGCTAAGATGACGGAAGGCAAAATCACGGGCGCGAACGTGTCGGTGAAAATCGACGACGAGTTCATGCGCGCGGCCATAGACGACAAGGAATATGTACAGCAGTTCCCCATCGACGGCAGCGAGCCGCAGACGCAAAAGACCATCAGCGCGAAGCAGTTGTGGGAGAAAATAGTACACAACGCGTGGAAAAGCGCCGAGCCGGGAGTGCTCTTCTGGGACACCATACTGCGCGAAAGCATACCCGACTGCTACGCCGACCTGGGCTTCCGCACGGTGTCTACCAACCCCTGCGGCGAAATTCCGCTCTGCCCCTACGACTCGTGCCGCCTGCTGTCAATCAACCTCTATTCATACGTAGTCAACCCGTTCACCGACAAGGCGTACTTCGACTACGACCTGTTCCGCCGCCACGTCGGCCTGGCACAGCGCATAATGGACGACATTGTGGACATGGA
>CAKZVT010000002.1 GCA_937922435.1 uncultured Prevotella sp.
GCTGCTGCGCGGCGGCCTGCGCCTGGCGTGCGCGGCGCGTCCTGTCGTCCTGCCGGTAAGGCACGGTCAGGGCGTAGCTTGCCGCGCTTACGGCAAACAACACCAGCAAAAGTCCGTATAAGATTTTCCTCATCAGCAAAACTGAACTAAATGAATAATGTATAATGAATAATGAAAAATCCGGCTTGGGCCTTGTTGTGATACATTAATTCATGGCACAACCGCGCACTGTTTTTCATTATTTATTTTTCATTATTCATTTTCATACTTATTTTATCTGCTTCAACGCCAGTTTCACCACCTGCTCTACGGGCAACGAGGGCTGCTCTTTCAGTATGGCAACTACCACCTTGGCCGACGGTGCCGGAGCGAAACCGAGCATCGTGAGTGCGCCTACGGCCTCGTCCTTAACCTCCTTGTCAACCTGCGGCTGCGCCTCGCCTGCCTGCACAGGCTGCTCGCCGGCTATGCCGAGGGCTGCGATTTTGTCCTTCAGGTCGACTATTATGCGCTGCGCCGTGCGCAGGCCGATGCCCTTGACGGTCTTCAGCATTTTCTCGTTGCCTGCCGAAATTACGCCGCACAGTTCGGCTGGCGTCATCTCGGAGAGTATCATGCGCGCCGTATTCGCGCCCACGCCTGACACCGTTATGAGCATCAGGAACATCTCCCTCTCCTCTTTCGAGGCGAAGCCGTACAGCGTGTAAGCGTCTTCGCGTATGGCCTCGAAGGCGTACAGGCGCACGTCCTTACTGCCCTGTATGGCCGTATATGTGTTGAGCGTTATGTTAAGTCCGTAACCTACGCCGGCCGCCTCCACAACGGCATACGCCGGAGTAAGCTCGGCGAGTTCGCCCCTTACGTATTCTATCATCGTCAGTAAAAATTACATTACACCTTAAATAAAACGCACGTTACAGTGTTTTATTGCACGGCGTACACATTTTAGCCTGCCCATGCACCCTGCGGTTACGGGCGTTGTGGTATGAACCGTTTTGCGGAATGCAGTCAATCAGCAGGCATGGTATATGTACATATCATGCACGTTGACTGCGGATGAACCGTGAAAGGCCGTCTTTCGCATTGCAAAAGGCCATCAATCGCACGCTAAAAGGCCGTCTTTTGCAAGCTAAAAGACGGCATTTTGCAACACGCTGAATACCAGCACGTTACGCAACCGCCTGCATATAGGTGCGCGGAAGGGCTGTTCCTGCCGCTCAAAACGGCGTGCGTACCGTCACCGTTGCAGCCGCCTGCGAGGCTGGAAACCGACGTAAAAAAGCGCAAATTACCGTAAACGTTTACGTAGTTTTTTAGGAAATAATACAGTTTTTTTTGATATAGGTCAACTTATTTTGCCTAATTTTGCCCCCGTAACGAAGAGATTTTCAGAATTACATGCTACATTGATACTAAAGACTAAGACATTCAAAAAGTGAAAAAAATTGCTCTGTCGGGATGACAGGGCATTTTTTTATTTTGTACCTTTGCAGACGTTTTTACGTATCTTCTTTAACTTGCAACATGTCAAATCCTTTTAAAAAGATAGCCGCGAGGTTCATCTCCGCATGGCAATGGGCAAGGCAAAAGGGCGCACGCTTCGCCGCTTGGCAGCGCAAGGGAGTGACGCCGCAGCCGCTCTCGGCCGACAGCCACGTATGCCTTAACTGCCGCACGACCTTCACCGGCAACTTCTGCCCGCGCTGCGGACAGTCGGCCTCGGTGTCGCGCTTCACGTTGCGCCACGCATTGAGCAAGACTTTGGAGGTGTGGGGATTAGGCAACCGCAGCCTGCCGCGCACGCTCTGGCACCTCATCTACCGCCCCGGCCACATGATTGGCGACTATCTCGACGGCCGCCAGGCTCCGTATTTTCCTCCCGTCAAGATGCTCTTCCTCGTCACTACGGCGTTTGTCGTAACGCAGCATGTCGTCGCCCCCGGGGCGATGGACGAGTTTTATGCCGACGCTACATCGCGTCTGACCGAGCAGAAGGCCGACATTCCCGACGGCGAAGGTGCATATTCAGGCAAGCGTTTTATGCTTGAAGGGATGAGCAACTTTCTCAATGCGTTTGAAAATGTTACCGACTTCTTCCGCCAAAACCAGGCAATAGAACTCATCTTGAGCCACAGCCTCTTCGCATTGATTACCATGCGCGTGTTCCGCCGGTCGCCGTTGCGGCCGAAGATGAACCTCACCGAGTGCTTTTTCGCACAAATTCTAATAGCCAGCCAGCTTATGATGGTGTCGATAGTGTGCATCATCGCCACCCAAGGCAGCCGGTGGATTGACAACATGTACGTCATGCCAACGTGGCTCCTGCTGCTCATCCTGCTGTACGACTACAAGCAACTGTACGGCTTCGGCCTGCTGCGCACGGCGTGGTACACCCTAAAAGTGCTCGTCGGCTGGTGGCTGCTGATGTTCCTGCTGCTTGTAGGCTGGATGTCGGCAAGCGTGGCGTGGACGGCGATAAACAATTAAAAGGTGAGAAGGTGAGAGGGTGAGAAGGTGAGAAATCATGCCAAATATATTTCAAAAGCATAAATTTCTCACTTTCTCACCCTCTCACCTTCTCTCCTTCAAATCAGTTCCTGAACGTCAGTCCGCCGTCTCCCGCGTCAACGACGATGGGCTTCTGCCTGTCAACCGTGCCGCCAAGGAGCTGCTTGCTCAGGTCGTTGAGCATGTAACGCTGGATGGCACGCTTTACGGGACGCGCTCCGAACTCGGGGTCAAAGCCAGCCGATGCAAGGAAGCTGATGGCCGCCGGGGTGACATCGAGCGTCACGTCCTGCTGCTCAAGCATCTTCTTAACGCCGTTTACCTGGAGTTTTACAACGTCGGCGATTTGCTCCTGCGTCAGCGGAAGGAACATTATGGTCTCGTCGATACGGTTCAAGAACTCCGGACGGATGGTCTTCTTCAGCATCTCCATCACCGTTTTCTTAGTCTTCTCGATAACAGCGTCGCGGTTGGCAGCGGTTATGTGCTCGAACTCCGACTGTATGTACTGGCTTCCGAGGTTAGAAGTCATTATGATGATGGTGTTCTTGAAGTTCACCGTGCGCCCCTTGTTGTCGGTCAGGCGACCGTCGTCCAATACCTGCAAGAGGATGTTGAACACGTCGGGATGCGCCTTCTCGATTTCATCGAAGAGCACAACGGAGTAAGGTTTGCGCCTTACCGCCTCGGTAAGTTGTCCGCCCTCGTCGTAGCCTACGTATCCCGGAGGCGCACCGATGAGCCTCGACACGCTGAACTTCTCTTGGTATTCGCTCATGTCGATACGTGTCATCATCGTCTCGTCATTGAACAGATACTCGGCCAAAGCCTTCGCCAGCTCGGTCTTTCCTACACCGGTCGTACCGAGGAAGATGAACGACGCAATCGGTCTTTTCGGGTCTTGCAGGCCCGCGCGGCTGCGCCTTACGGCGTCGCTTACGGCCTCTATGGCCTCGTCTTGACCTATTACGCGCTTGTGAAGCTCCTCTTCAAGGTGCAGCAGCTTGTCCTTCTCGCTCTGCATCATCCGCGTAACGGGTATGCCGGTCCAGCGGCTTACCACCTCGGCGATGTCGTCCGCGGTCACCTCTTCACGTATCATGGCGTTGCCGTCCTGCGTCGAGCGCAGCTGCGCCTGTATGCTCTTGATGTCGTCTTCAAGCTGTTTCAGCTTGCTGTAACGTATTTCAGCCACGCGCTCATAGTTGCCTTCGCGCTCTGCACGCTCGGCTTCGAAGCGCAGTCGCTCCATCTGCTGCTTGTCCTGCTGTATTTTGTTGACGAGCGCCTTCTCGCCTTCCCACTTTGCGCGGAACGCCTTTTCCTTGTCGCGCAGCTCCGCAATGTCCTTGTCGAGCTGTGCGATTTTGGACTGGTCGTTCTCCCGTTTGATGGCCTCGCGCTCTATTTCGAGCTGCTTCAGGCGTCGGGTTATTTCGTCAAGTTCCTCCGGCACGGAGTCACGTTCCATGCGGAGCTTGGCCGCGGCCTCGTCCATCAGGTCGATGGCCTTGTCGGGCAGGAAGCGGTCTGATATGTAACGCTCCGACAACTTGACGGCGGCTATGCACGCGTCGTCCTGTATACGCACCTTGTGGTGGTTCTCGTAGCGTTCCTTCAGGCCACGGAGGATGCTTATTGCGCTAAGTTCGTCAGGCTCGTCGACCATCACCGTCTGGAAACGACGCTCCAAAGCCTTGTCCTTCTCAAAGTATTTCTGATACTCGTTGAGCGTCGTCGCGCCTATTGAGCGCAGCTCGCCACGCGCCAATGCAGGCTTCAGTATGTTGGCGGCGTCCATCGCTCCCTCGCCGCCACCTGCCCCGACGAGGGTGTGTATTTCGTCGATGAAGAGGATGATGCGGCCCTCGGAGTTGGTAACTTCCTTGATTACGCTCTTCAGACGCTCCTCAAACTCGCCCTTGTACTTGGCTCCGGCCACGAGCGCACCCATGTCGAGAGAGTACAGCTGCTTGTCTTTCAGGTTCTCGGGCACGTCGCCGCGCACTATACGCTCGGCCAGTCCCTCTACGATGGCCGTCTTACCAGTACCCGGCTCACCTATAAGTATAGGGTTGTTCTTTGTCCGTCGCGAGAGTATTTGCAGCACACGGCGTATTTCATCGTCACGTCCTATTACCGGGTCGAGCTTGCCCTGGCGTGCCTCTTCTACCAAGTTCTTGGCGTACTTCTCAAGACTTTGATAGTTGTCGTCAGCCGACTGCGACTGCACTTTCTGGCCTTGGCGCAGCTCGTTGATGGCCGCACGCATCTCCTTCTCCGTGCATCCGGCGTCCTTCAGTATGCGCGATGCGGTAGAGTTGACCGTAAGCAGAGCCAGCAAAAGCGGCTCCACGGAGACGAACTCATCGCCCATCTTGGCCGAGATGTCGGTCGAGCGTTGCAGCACTTCGTTGCTTTCGTTGCTCAAATAAGGCTGTCCGCCCTGCACGCGGGGCAACCGGCCGATTTCGCGGTCGAGCACGTTCTCCACCTGCATGGCGTTCACGCCGAGCTTCTGGAAGATGAAGTTGGCCACGTCCTTGGCCTTCGCCATGACGCCTTTCAGCAGGTGTACCGGCTCGATGGCCTGCTGGCCGCCGCGCTGCGCGGTGTTGACCGCCTCCTGGACGGCCTCTTGCGCCTTGATTGTAAACTTGTCGAATGTCATATTTTGTTCTCCTTTCTTTTTCCTTATTATGTGGTTTGCGTTATCCGTAAACCATAAGTTCAAAATGCGTGCCCGTGCGCCGAATGCGCCATTTTGTCTCTTTCGCATGCCAAAATGTCTCATATTGAACGGCAGTTGATAGCCGTTGCGTAACTGCTTGACTATCAACGGCTTTCCAATATGCCGTCTTTTAGCGTGCAAAAGACGGCCTTTTAGCCGCCGAAAGGTGGCCTTTTGCAATGCAAAAGACCGCCTTTGGGGTTCATCCGCAAATCTTTTGGACGGCGCAAAAATATTTACCCCTTATTTTATCCATACACCCAATGAATATACCCTACCTTTAGCCAGGCGGTCGGTAACTGTCATTCCGCGCTCCGACGCGGAATCCAGTGAATGCAACCAGTATCGTTTGACGCTTTGGATGTTTTCTGGATTCCGCGTCGGAGCGCGGAATGACAGTTACCGACCGCCTGGCTAAAGGTTGGATGTATTCATTAATGGACCATACATTCCGTCCAAAAGATTTGCGGATGAACCACCTTTCGCAAAACCAATGGTAAAAAGGTGATAAAACGACGGCGTAAAACAAGGTTTTTCTTTGCCGTTTACAGCGAATTATGTAACTTTGCATTATACTATACCACATCTGTAAACACGCGAATGAAAGAATTTGTCATATCAGAGGCCAAGGCCGAAACGGCTGTCCTCGTGGGACTAATCACACAGCAGCAGGACGAGGCCAAGACCAAGGAATACCTTGACGAACTGGAGTTTTTGGCCGACACCGCCGGGGCGGTGACCGTCAAACGCTTCACGCAGAAAATAGCAGGGCCTAACCAAACTACGTATGTAGGCAAGGGAAAGCTCGAGGAAATAAGGCAGTACATACGCGCCGAGGAGGAAGCCGAGAGGGAAATCGGAATGGTGATTTTCGACGACGAGCTGTCGGCCAAGCAAATACGCAACATCGAAAACGAGCTGAAAGTGAAGATACTCGACCGCACATCGCTCATTCTCGACATCTTCGCCATGCGCGCACAGACGGCCAACGCCAAGACACAAGTAGAGCTGGCGCAATACCGCTACATGCTGCCGCGCCTGCAACGGCTCTGGACCCACCTTGAACGACAGGGCGGCGGAAGCGGCTCGGGAGGAGGAAAAGGCTCGGTAGGACTGCGCGGCCCGGGCGAGACACAGCTCGAAATGGACCGCCGAATAATCCTACAGCGCATGTCGCTGCTGAAGCAACGCCTCGCCGAAATAGACAAGCAGAAGACCACGCAGCGCAAGAACCGCGGACGGCTAATACGCGTAGCCCTCGTAGGCTACACCAACGTGGGCAAGTCAACGCTGATGAACCTGCTCGCCAAAAGCGAGGTCTTCGCAGAAAACAAGCTCTTCGCCACGCTCGACACGACGGTGAGGAAGGTGACGATTGAGAACCTGCCGTTCCTGCTTGCAGACACTGTGGGCTTCATACGCAAGCTGCCCACCGACCTGGTGGACTCGTTCAAGAGCACGCTCGACGAGGTGCGCGAGGCCGACCTGCTGCTGCACGTCGTCGACATATCGCACCCTGACTTCGAGGAACAAATCAAAGTGGTGAACAACACGCTGAAAGACCTCGGCTGCGCGGACAAGCCCTCGATGCTCATATTCAACAAGATAGACGCATACACATGGGTAGACAAAGAGCCTGACGACCTCACTCCGCCTACCAAGGAGAACATAACGCTCGACGAACTGAAGCGCACCTGGATGGCGAAACAGGGCGACAACTGCCTCTTCATATCGGCAAGGAACAAGACGAACATCGACGAACTGCGCGACACCCTGTACAAACAGGTGCGCCAGCTGCACGTACAGAAGTACCCGTACAACGACTTCCTCTACCCCACAGATGTGGAAATGGAAAATTGAAAACGGAGAATTGAGAATTATGATTACCTTTACCAACAAGCGAGACACATATAAACAATAATCACCAAGTGGGAAAGTATCGCATCAAAAAGCAAGAGTAATCATAATTTTCCATTCTCAACTATCAATTATCAATTAACTATAACGACCATGTACGACTACAGACAGCTTACCGACGACGAAATAATAACCCTCGAAGAGCACGGGTGTACAGCCGAAGACTGGACATACGTGAACGTGGCCGACGACTTCACACCGTCGCACATAAAGGATGTGAGGTTCTGCGGCACGGTAAACCTCGGCGTGTTCGAGAAGAATGTGGAAGTCGGCCAGGACTTTTACATGCACTCGGGGGTGCGCAACGCCACGCTGCGCAACGTCACGATAGGCGACAACAGCCTTGTCGAGAACATCGGCAACTACATCAGCAATTATGTGATAGGTGAGGAATGCTGCATCCGCAACGTATGCACCATCGAGACAACGGCCGAAGCCACCTTCGGCGAAGGCAACACAATATCGGTGCTCAACGAAGCCGGCAGCGGCAATGTGGTGCTCTTCCGCGGACTGACAAGCAACCTCGCGGCGCTGATGGTGAGCCGGCCGGAGGACAAAGAGCTGTCAGCCACGCTGAAAGCCATGGCGAAAGACTACGTAAACAGCCGCCACACCGACGCCGGGACGATAGGCGACTACGTGCGCATAATCAACACTACCGAGATAACCAACACCAACATTGCAGACAACTGCGAAGTGAACGGGGCGTGCCGCCTGAGCGACTGCACCCTGGCAGCCGAGGCTAACGACAGCGTTTACATTGGTTCGGGCGTGATATGCGAGAACTCCATCATCGCCGACGGTTCCTCGGTGCTGAACAGCGCAAAGCTGTTCAACTGCTATGTGGGCGAAGCCTGCCAGATAACCAACGGCTTCACGGCGGAGAGCAGCCTGTTCTTCGCCAACACATACATGGCCAACGGCGAGGCGTGCGCCGCCTTCTGCGGCCCCTTCTCGGCGTCACACCACAAGAGCACGCTGCTCATCGGCTGCATGACATCGTTCTACAACGCCGGTTCGGGCACCAATTTCAGCAACCATGCGTACAAGATAGGTCCTATACATTACGGCACGCTAAGCCGCGGAGTGAAGACGGCCAGCGGCTCGCACATCGTGCATCCGGCAAAGATTGGGCCGTTCTCGGTGTGCATGGGCAAGATACAGAACCATCCCGACACCACCGCCCTGCCCTTCTCTTACGTCATAGGCGAAGGCCGCGAGACGCATATCGTGCCCGGACGCAACATCGCCACCGTAGGGCTTTACCGCGACATAAACAAGTGGCCGCGGCGCGACGTCCGCATAAAGGGCAGCCGCAAGAGTATCATCAATTATGAATGGCTCAGCCCGTTGACGGTCAATGAGGTTGTAAAAGGCCATCAATTGCTCGCCAATATGCGGCAAAACGCAGGCCAAAAGACGGCCTTTTGCACGGCCGATGGTAACACATTGACTGTCAATGCGTTAGAAAAGGGCATGAAACTGTACGCAATGGCCGTTGAAATGTATGTCGGAGAGGAGCTTTCGCGGCATGAAAACAGCGAGCCGACAACGCCTTCCGGCACTGGCGAATGGTGCGACCTTGGCGGCCTGCTGATACCTGCCGAAGAGGAAGAACGCCTTGTTGAGAAAATAAGATACGGCATGATTGACGGCATAGGGTCGGTAATCAGGATGTTCGAAGCCTACAACGACCGCTACGACGACTACCAATGGGCTTTCACCTTGAACCTGATGAAGGGATGGCTCGGCAAGGACGAGCTTACGGAAGATGACTTCGAATACTTCCGCGGACGCGGAATGGCCGCGCACGAGGCATGGCTCAACATGATACGTGAGGACGCCGAGAAGGAATATTCGTTAGGCGACGTTGACCGCGCGACGCTCGACAAGTTCCTCGCCCAGCTCGGGTAAGGGACAAGTTGACGAGCAGACGAGGGACAAGGGACGAGCAGACGAGGAACAAGTCGACAAGAAACAAGATACAAGTGGCAAAGCATTTGTCTTTAACTCCTTAGCGAACGCAGTGAGCGAGAGTTTCCTTGAGCGAAGCGAAAAACTCCTTTAACTACTTTAACTCCCAATAAAAACTTCTTTAACTACCAAATACACATAATATATGAACAAACTAAGAAAAGCGCTTTTTGCATTCCTGCTTGCACTTGTGCTGCCCTTACAGGCAAAGGAATACAAGTATCAGACCGTTCCCGGCGACCTGATGAAGACACGCATCTACACCCTTGACAACGGCCTTACGGTGTACTTGTCGGTCAACAACGAGAAACCGCGCATACAGACGTACATCGCCGTGCGCACGGGAAGCCGCAACGACCCGCCCGAAACAACAGGTCTGGCACACTATCTTGAGCACCTTATGTTCAAAGGGACACGGCAATTCGGAACATCAGACGCAGCCAAGGAAGCTCCACTTCTCGACTCGATACAAAACCGTTTCGAAGTGTACCGCACGCTGAAGGACTCGCTCCAGCGCCGCGCCTACTACCACCAGATAGACAGCATATCGCAACTGGCGGCAAAATACTTCATCCCCAACGAATACGACAAGCTGATGTCGTCAATCGGAGCGCAGGGAACCAACGCCTACACAAGCAACGACGTGACCTGCTACGTTGAAGACATACCGACCAACGAGATTGAAAACTGGGCGCGGATACAGGCAGACCGCTTCCAGAACATGGTAATCCGAGGCTTCCACACGGAGCTTGAAGCCGTGTACGAGGAGTACAACATAGGCCTCGCAAGCGACGCAAACAAGCTGTTCGACGCCATGAACGCCCTGCTGTTCCCCGGCCATCCTTACGGTACGCAGACAACCATCGGAACGCAGGAGCACCTGAAGAACCCGTCAATAGTAAACATAAAGAACTACTTTAAGCGCTATTACGTGCCTAACAACGTGGCAATATGCATGGCCGGCGACTTCGACCCGGACAAGGTTATAGCCCTGATTGACAAATATTTCGGCACATGGAAGCCCAACCCCGACCTCTCTCAGCCGCAGTATGCACCAATCCCCGACCGCACGGCGCCGGCCGACACCACCGTTGTAGGCCAGGAGGCGGAGAACATTTACATGGCATGGAGGTTTGACAAGGCAGCTTCTTTCCAGACAGATACGCTCGACGTGATATCCGACATGCTGTCAAACGGCAAGGCAGGACTTATGGACCTCGACCTCGACCAGCAGATGAAGTGGCTCGGCGGAGGAGCGTTCACCTATCCGCTGGCCGAATATTCGGGCTTCGTAATGGCCGGATACCCTAAGGAGGGACAGTCTCTTGACGACGTGAAGGCACTGATGCTCGGCGAGATTGACAAGATAAAGAAGGGCGACTTCAGCGAAGATTTGCTCAAGGCGGTTATCAACAACAAGAAACTGAGCTTCTACACAACGCTTGAAAGCAACGCCGGGCGTGCCGACATGTTCGTCAACGCATTCATAAACCGTCAGAAGTGGAGCGATGTTGTTGGCCGCTTAGACCGCATATCGGGAATAACGAAGCAGCAAATCGTGGACTTTGCCAACCGACACTTCCTCGACAACTACATCGCCGTGTACAAACGCACGGGCGTTGACTCGACAATCAAGAAGATAGACAAGCCCGAAATAACGGCGATACCTACCAACCGCGACATGCAGAGCGCGTTCGTCACGGAGATAATCAACTCTGAAACGGAGCCTATACAGCCCAAGTTCGTAGACTTCGACAAAGACCTGACCAGGGCAACGACGAAGAACGGCCTGCCAGTGCTGTACGTGAAGAACACCGAAAACGGCCGCTTCACACTGAGCTATTACTATAAATTCGGCGAGGAAAGCGACAAATGGCTGCCTTACGCCGCACAATATCTCAACTATCTCGGCACTGACAAGATGACCGCCGAGCAGGTAAAGCAGAAGTTTTACAGCTTGGCCTGCAACTATGGGATAATCGTTGACAAGAAGGCCATCCGTATTTACCTGAGCGGACTGGCCGAGAACATGCCCGAGGCTATGGCTCTGCTCGACGACGTAATAGCCAACGCGAAAGTTGACACGGCAGCTTACACGAAGTATGTAGGCATAGAGGAGAAGTCGCGCGCCGACAACAAGCTCGACCAGCAGACCAACTTCAGCCGCCTGCAAGCGTACGGAATGTTCGGCACTTACAACACGTGGCTCAACATTCCGTCGTCGGAAGAGCTGAAAGAGATGAATCCGCAGGAGCTTGTTGACATGATTAAGGCACTGAAAGGCTACAAGCACGAGGTGCTCTACTATGGCCCGATGGAGCTGAACGAGCTTACCGCCGTTATCGACAAGGGCCAGAAGGCGGGCAAGACACTTGCAGACGTGCCCGCAGGCAAGCCTTACGAACTGCAGCAGACCACGCAGAACGAGGTGCTGATAGCCCCGTATGACGCCAAGAACATATACATGATACAGTTCCACAACGACGGACGCCAGTGGAACCCCGAGCAGCAGCCGGTCATCTCGCTGTTCAACGAATACTACGGAGGCGGCATGAACACCGTTGTTTTCCAGGAATTGCGCGAAGCCCGCGGCCTTGCTTACAGCGCGTATGCCGAATACGGCACGCCGTACTACAAGGGACAGCCTGAATACGCATACACGCTAATCATCTCGCAGAACGACAAGATGATGGACTGCATCCGCACTTTCAACAGCATAATAGACACAATACCGCAGTCGGACAAGGCTCTCGAACTGGCGAAACAGGCTCTTATGAAGCGCCTCGCCACACGGCGTGTCACCAAGGAAAACCTGATTTACACATATCTTGGCGCACGCGACCGCGGCATTGACTACGACATTAACAAGAAAGTGTACGAGGCCGTGCCCTCGCTGACGATGGACGACGTGGCGAAGTTCGAACAGGAGACGATGGCAAAGAAGCCTTACCGCTACATAATCCTCGGCGACGAGAAGCAGCTTGACATGGAAGCGTTGGAGAAAATCGGCCCCATCAAGAGGCTTACGACCGAAGAAATCTTCGGCTATTGACGCCGTTTCAGCATCCAAAGACAGATTTTTAATTTTTCATTCTTAATCTTTCATTTTCAAAGAGGTGGCCTTTTGCATTGCGAAAGGCCACCTTTTGCGTTGTAAAAGGCCATGTTTTGGAAGGCAAAAGACGGTCTTTTGGCGAGTGCGTTGTGATACAAAGATTTGCATTAGCTGATGATTTTGTTTCATTTTAGTGATAAATGACTTTTTTGGCGTATACAGATGCGCCGTTTTTAAGTAATTTTTGCTATCTTTGTGGCATTGAAAGCAACTCCATGAAAACCGTCATCACCAGAATAAGCGTTGCCGTAGCGCCCTCTTGCCCGCAGGAGGAGGGACGGCTGTGACGCGCCTCCATGCCTTCATGCTGGCGGCTTCTGCCGCCTTGGCCGCCTTTGCCTTGGCTGCGTGCGGCGGCAGGACGGCCTGTGCCGACGCGCGTACAGACAGCCTTACGGCGGCTCTCAAGGCCGCCGACGACTCCGTGGCGGTCAATTCGCCGTATGCTTTGGACATGATAAACGAAGGCATGGCAACAGCGGCTGACAGCCTTGACTACTACGACTGGTACTTGCGCCTGATGAGATACAGTGTGCAGCGCGACGTGCCCGACACCGCATCGCTGCGCTGGCGGCAGGCAAGCCGCTTCCTTTCGGAGTGCAGGCGAACGCCGAGGGTCGACGGCATGACGGCTTTCCTGCTTAATGCCAAGGGCAGTTATTACTACAAGCTGCACTTTGAACCCGGCAAGGCCGTCAACGCATACAGCAAGGCTTACACTCTGCTGTTCGGCAGCGACTCGGAATACCGCCTGCCCGACGTGTGCGCCAACTTGGGCGACGCCTACGTGGCGGCCAACGACATGCCGCGCGCCGCATGGTGGTATCGCCGCGCATTGTTCCTGGCCGACTCGCTCGGGCTGCCCGAAAAGGACTACGCCAGCCTGTACATGGGTCTCGGGCGCATATACCTCAACCTCGGAGACTTCGACCTTGCAGGCTCGTGTTACCGCACGGCCGACACCAAGTTGGGGCTGTTGCCGCTCAACATGCAGCTATACTTCCTCAACAACTACGGCAACTACTATTACTACAAGGCCGACTACCGCGGCGCGGAGGCCGTCTTCAACCGTATGTACGGCCTGCTCGAGCGCAACGGCATGCAGTCGAGCTACGAGATGTACCTGTGCAAACTGAACATGGCCGACGTGAAGCTGAACCTCGGACAGACAGCCGAGGCGCGGCGACTGGTGGACGAAGCCTATTCGTATTTCGGCAAAATAGGCGACGCCACGGCCATATACTACTGCCACACAGTGCAGATGGGCCTGGCCCTCAAGGCCGGCGACTACGCCGCCGTGCGCAGCCTGCTCGCCAGCGGGGACACTACGGCCACCATAGACTACAACATGGTGAACATACGCAGCCGCTACCTGCGCCAGTACTACGTGAGCAAGGGCGACTACAAGGCCGCATACCGCAACCTTGACGCATACATACGCCGCAACGACTCGCTGAAACACAACATTGCGAACATGCGCGCTTCGGAAATAATGATGCGTTATGCGCAGGACACTTTGGAGCTGCATCACCAGATGGAGATGCAGGCCAAGGACGCCGACATACACGAGGCGCGCCTCGGCCTGTACATAGGCGTGCTCACGGCGGCCGCCCTCGCCCTGCTGCTGCTTTACGTCTACACCTTCGCGAGGAAGCGCAGGCTGCAGCTGCACATGCAGCTTATGCAGCTAAGGCTTGTCAACGTGCGCTCCAGGATATCGCCGCACTTCATCTTCAACGTGCTCAACAACCGCATATCCAGCGCGCGGAAGGAGGACGGAGACGAACTGATGGGCCTCGTAAGGCTCATCCGCGCCAACCTGAACATGTCAGGGCGGTACTACGTTTCGCTGAAGGAGGAGCTTGACTTCGTGAGGTATTACGCCAGCGTGGAGGGCGAATGCGTCGACGGAGGGCTTGACTTCGGCGTTAGTGCGCCGGCCGACGATGTGCTCGAAAGCATCAACGTGCCTTCGATGTTCATACAAATACTTGTGGAGAACGCCATAAAGCACGGCTTGAAACGCCGCGAGGGGCACAAGCGGTTGCGTGTAACGGTCGAAGTGGACGCGGCTGAATGCCGCATGACGGTGGCCGACAACGGCACGGGTTTCGACATACGGCGCGGCGACCCGTCGTCAACAGGCACGGGACTGAAGGTAATCCGCAGCACCATCGGCCTGCTGAATCATGGCAACAAGCGCAAGATGAGGCTCGACATAAGGAACGTCCGCGGCGCTGACGGAGGCGTTGAAGGGTGCGAGGTTACTGTAACCATGCCGCTGGGGATGAAACTCCCGGGCACGGAAGGCTTTGAAACGAACTGAAAGACGATGAACGCTATAATAGTAGACGATACACGGGCGGCCATAGACAACCTGGCCGCGAAGCTTGGAAAGTATGAAGACGTTACGCTCGTGGCCACCGCCACATGCGGCGAGGACGGCATAGAGCAGGTGGTAAGGCACAAGCCGGAGCTGCTGTTCCTCGACATGGAGCTGCCCGACATGACCGGACTGCAGTTTCTCGAACGGCTGAAGGAGGAGACCGACTTCTGGTGTTACGTGGTAATCTACACCGCTTACAGCGACTATATGCTGCCGGCGTTCAGGAACAGGGCGTTCGACTTCCTGCTGAAACCTGTCGACGAGGCCGAGCTTGACACCATCATGACGCGCTTCTTTGCCGACAGGCGCGACGGCGAGGCGCGCCGCAGACAGGACGATGCGGTAAAGGCCAACGGCGGAAAGCTGCTGTTTTACACCAACGCCGTCGACTTCCGCCTTGTCCGCATACGCGACATTTGCGTGTTCCACTACGACCACGAGGCGCGCGTATGGACTGTGATAGTGGCCGGGTGCGACCGTCCGCTGCGCTTGAAGCGCGGCGTTACCAAGGACGTTCTGCTGGGGATAGACGGCTGCTTCGTGCAGGTGAGCCAGAAGTTCATCGTCAACATCAACTACCTGCTTGAGGTACGCGACAACATCTGCCGCTTTTATCCGCCCTTCGAGGACATCGACTACGTGAAGGTAGGCCGCTTTTTCCGCCGCAAGCTCATCAGCAGGTACAATGCGCTGTAAGTAAAATTGTGGAGCATAGGCATACAAAAAGCGTCACGGACGGTTGTCCGTGACGCTTTGTTTTTTCAGCAGATGTGTTAGAACCTTACACCTACGCGGAAGAAGAAGTCGCCCGGCTTGCTGTCTAATCCCCAAGAGTCTTTCTTTAAGAGGTTGCAGAAGCCATACTCATAACCTATTTTCAGCGAGAGGAACTTCCATCCGGCAACAACGCCGCCCTGCCAACCGAAGTCGACTGTATTGGTCTCTGGCATGTCGTCGTCTGTTACCATGAAGCCCAGGTAAGGACCGGTGAAGATGCCGACCTTGGCCTCGTCAGTCTGTACAAAGTTCCATGCGCCGTTTCCTTCCAGCTGGATGAAGCCCGGGTCCCAGTTCTTCGCACCCTTGGTAGTGTAAGAAACGCCTGCCGACCAGTCGAAAGCGTCGGCTATTGGAGCTGTGTAAGATACGCCGATGTTCAATGCCTTGAACTCTGAGTCGCCGTCGGTTACATTGGAAACGTTGCCGCCCCACCATACGGTCCAGTTCTTCTGTGCACTTGCGCCTACCGCAACTATTGCGAAGAGCGCCACCATCAATAACTTTTTCATAATGATATAAGTTTTGGTTAAAGATAAATAAACTTAACTTTTGCAAAGATAAGGAATTTGGATGAAAGTTCCAAGCCTTGCGGCTGCTTTTTTGTTACGATGTGCCTTGGATGTGGATTAAAGTGTAATGATTTGTGTTTGTTCGGTAAATAATTGTAAGTTGGACGCTGCCTTGCGGCAGGCCGTTTTGCAAAAGGTGGCCTTTCGCATTGTAAAAGACCGTCTTTTGGCGTGCGAAAGGCCACCTTTTAGAATGCGAAAGACGGTCTTTTGCAAAGCCGCCTGTACAGGGCGGTTTCGGCGGCGGCTCTCTTTTTCGCCGCCGCAGGTTTTGCTTTGTGGCGGAAAATGACTAACTTTGCGCTTGCATTAATAATAAGGTGAAGACATGAAGACTATAAACACAAGGCGGAGCATCCGCAAATATTCTGACAAGGAGGTGGCCGACGGGCTGCTGAACCGCCTCCTCGACGAGGCCGCGCGCACGCAGACCATGGGCAACATGCAGCTGTACAGCGTCGTTGTGACGCGCTCGCAGGAGATGAAGGAGCGCCTCGCGCCGGCGCATTTCAACCAGCCGATGGTTACCCAGGCGCCAGTGGTGCTGACGGTGTGCGCCGACTTCAACCGCGCCAGCCGCTGGTGCCGCTGCCGCAAGGCCGAACCGGGCTACGACAACATGCTCTCGTTCATCAATGCGGCCACCGACGCGCTGCTCTACACGCAGACTTTCTGCAACCTGGCGGAGGAGGAGGGCCTCGGCCTTTGCTTCCTCGGCACTACCGTCTACCAGCCGCAGCAGCTCATCGACATACTCGAGCTGCCACGGCTCGTCATGCCCGTGGCTACGCTCACCGTGGGGTGGCCGGCCGAAGAGCCGCCGCTTAGCGACCGCCTGCCGCTCGCATCGTTCGTGCACGGCGAGACTTACCACGACTATTCGCCCGAAGACATCGACCGATACTACGGCCCGAAGGAGGCGTTGGAGGAGAACCGCGAGTTTGTCAGCATAAACAACAAGGAGACGCTGGCGCAGGTCTATACCGACATACGCTACACAAAGAAGGACAACGAGGCCATGTCGGCTGGCATGATGGAGGCGTTGCGGAGGCAAGGATTTATTTAATGTTCAGCAGACAAGCAGATTTGTTCAGCAGACAAGCAGACAAGTTAACATTCAAAAGCTGCACATTACCCCGTTAATGTGCAGCTTTTGCGTGCCAACTTGATAAAAAATGTAAAACAAAAGCATTTTATTGCCGAAATATTTGGAGATATAAGAAATTGTCACTAACTTTATGGCAGAAAAACAAGAAGCACAACATAAGTTGTCGACGGTCTCTGAAATATTGAAAGGAAATGTCAGAATAACTCTGATATATTAGACAACTGATGAACGTGTGATGTACTTTCGAGTAACGGGATGTTTGGAAAGATGGTAAATGTTTGATGTCATGGAGATGTTTTTTCACAAAGATGAGAGGGAAAAGAATAAAACAAGTTGTTGATATGGATGTTTTTAATTAATGGTGGAACAGGCATCCTGTTACTGAACTAAAAGCAAAGAGGACGCGCCATAACAAAGGAAAGTGGCGCATCCTCTTCTTTTTGTGCCGTATCGGGACGTGTAATCAATGTGTGTAAATATGTCACGTAAATATCAAAAGAAAATCAGCCGCGGCCTGGTAATGCCGCTTCAGCATTTCATACAGAGGGAGAAGTCGGCCGGGGTGGTGCTCGGCGTGAGCATCGTCATAGCCATGCTGCTGGCCAATTCGCCGTGGAGCGAGGACTATTTCCACCTGTTTGAGCATAAGCTCGGCTTCATTTTCAACGGCGAACCGTACCTTTACTACTCGCTGCACCACTGGATTAACGACGGACTGATGTCGATGTTCTTCTTCGTTGTGGGGCTTGAACTGAAACGGGAGTTCATCGGCGGCGAGCTGGCCGACCCTCGCAACACCATCCTTCCGATAGGTGCTGCCGTGGCGGGGATGCTCGTCCCGGCTCTCATATACACCGTATTTAACGCCGGGACGCCGTCGGCCGGAGGCTGGGGCATACCGATGGCAACCGACATAGCGTTCTCCCTGGCCGTAATCTACGCCCTCGGCGACCGCGTTCCGCTGGCTGCCAAAGTGTTCCTGACGACCCTCGCCATCGTTGACGACCTCGGCGCGGTGGTCGTTATAGCGTTGTTTTACACGTCGGAAATCTCCGTCGTCAACATCGCCGTCGGCCTTGCGTTCCTCCTTGTGATGTATATTGCCAACAAGATGGGCGTAAAGAACGTCGTGTTCTACGGCCTCTTGGGCATCGGCGGAGTGTGGGTAGCCTTCCTTATGTCGGGCATCCACGCTACAATAGCCGCCGTATTGGCCGCCTTCGTAATCCCTGCCGACGCCCGTCTGCCCGAGCCTTTGTACATCAAGCGGGCGGCAAACAACCTGCGGCGGTTCGCAGGCATTAAGCCAAACAACGTCTCGACGCTCGAGCATGAGCAGGTGGAAGTCATAGCGGACATGATGAACGACACACGCGACGCCATTCCTCCGTCGCAGCGTCTGGAGCACGCCATGCACCCGTTCGTGTCGTTCGTCGTAATGCCTGTGTTCGCTTTGGCTAACGCCGGGGTGTCTTTCGCAGGACTTGACGTGCAGACCGTCTTCTCAACCAACGTCGCCTGGGGCGTCGCCTTGGGGCTTCTCTTGGGCAAACCGCTCGGCATCATGCTCTCAACTTACATCCTCGTGCGCCTCGGAATAGCCCAAAAGACCGGGGCGTTGACCCTCCGCCGCGTCGCAGGTCTTGGCTTCCTGGCCTCCATCGGGTTCACGATGTCGATGTTCATATCCACCCTTGCCTTCACCGATGACACTATGTTGCTGCAAGCCAAGCTGGGTATCTTCGCCGCGTCAATCATCGGCGGCATCGTCGGTTACCGCTTGTTGAAATGATAAAAGATAAAATCCGGAAGCCCGGACACGGGCTTTTGGATTATTGCATCAAGCCTCCTTCCACATAGAATACCAGATTACTTATGCCGTCACCACGCTTGTTGCTGTCTTTAAGGTTGCCCGGCACAGTGAAAATCCTGTCCTTCTCCATTCTGTCCATCAACTCCCACATCACTTCATGGTACAGGGCTACGGTGGCTACGGCCTCTTCTTTGAAGCCGAATTGTGACGACATTGAGCCGCAATAGCCTTTTAACGCCGCGCTGATGTTCTCCGTCAGGCGGTTGACTGTTTGGTGGAAAGCATCATCTTGACGCTTTATTATCGGGAACAAGGCGTTGCCCTGCGCATCAACCAGCCCGTATCTCGCCAGCTTTTCAGCAAGGACTGCATCGGTAATCTTGCCGTTCCGCCTTATTTCATCGGCGCATTCGTCCATCGTGTCGGGGCTTGGCGCGATGCCGCTGTCTATGTATGTCAGGCACAGGTCTTGCTCGCCGTAGCCGTTTGTGCCGTACTTTGCGCCCTGCCTCGGCTCGTATAGTATCCAGTAACAGCCGCTCCAAGTGGCGTGTTGGCCTGCATCATCGAACAAAAGGAGCTTCGTCCACATCCTTCCGTCAAGCAAGTATGAGAACGTAAGGGACAACGTGTTGGCCTGCCAGCCCATGTCTTTTATGGTGCTTGCCAGCGAGATGAAGTGCTGCCTGTTCTTACTGTAAATGTCATCGGCCACCGTTTGGCTGAAAATACGCAGCGAGTCGGTCTGCCGCTTGTCAAGTATAGGTATGGCCGTATGCCATTTTCCGCCTGTCCGTTCGATAATTCCGCCGACTTCGAGCAGCATCAGCTGGCTGTCGGAACACGGTATTCCTTTGCCGCGGAGTTCACCGGCGGTCTGCGGAGTGCGCAGGTTATAGGTTATTTCCCAGTTGTTGTCGGCGGTCACATAGTCAGAAGGCTGGTGTCCGCTCAAGGCAACAAACTGCGTGGCTTCCCACTTTTCGTATGGCCGCAGCAGCTCTTGTGCCGCTACTTGGGGTGCCGCCAGCATCATGAGAGACAGTGCCGCGGCGATAAAAACACGTTTAAGCATAATCTGGGTTTGGGTTATACATAAAATAACGGGCAGGCAAGGATGTCGTCTTTGCCTGCCCGTTTATTTGGATTTTGTTGTTTGTCAACTCGTGACTCGTCTGCTTGCCGCTTGTCACTCGTCTGCTTGTAAAGTCATTTGCACCCCGGAGTCCACGGCTTCAGCTGCTTGAAGAAGTCGTTGCCCTTGTCATCCACGAGGATGAAAGCAGGGAAGTCAACCACGTTGATTTTCCAAATCGCCTCCATGCCAAGCTCGGGATACTCGACGCATTCTATGCTCTTGATGCTGTTCATGGAAAGAACTGCGGCCGGACCGCCGATGCTTCCGAGGTAGAAACCGCCGTGCTTCTTGCATGCGTCGGTAACAACCTGGGTGCGGTTGCCCTTCGCAATCATCACCATAGAGCCTCCGTGGTCTTGGAACTCGTCAACATACGGGTCCATGCGGTTGGCCGTTGTCGGACCCATTGAGCCGCAAGGCATTCCTTCCGGGGTCTTTGCGGGGCCGGCGTAGAGCACGGGATGGTCTTTGAAATACTGCGGCAGGTCTTCGCCTGCGTCCAAACGGGCTTTCAGTTTGGCGTGAGCTATGTCGCGCGCAACGATGATTGTGCCGTTGAGGCTTACTCGTGTAGACACCGGGTATTGCGAAAGTATTTTGCAGATTTCGCTCATCGGCTGGTTCAGGTCAATGCGAACGGCGTCGCCCTCGCCTGCGTTGCGCAGCTCTTCGGGTATGAGTTCACCGGGATTATCGTCCAGTTTCTCAATCCAAACGCCGTCCTTGTTGATTTTAGCCTTGATGTTTCGGTCGGCAGAGCAGCTTACTCCGAGGCCGATTGGGCATGAAGCGCCGTGGCGCGGCAGGCGGATTACGCGGATGTCGTGGGCGAAATACTTGCCGCCGAACTGCGCTCCGAGACCTATTTTGTGCGCTTCGTTGAGCAGTTGCTTCTCAAGTTCCACGTCGCGGAAGGCGCGTCCCGTCTCGTCTCCCGTCGTCGGAAGGTTGTCGTAATAGTGAGTTGAGGCGAGCTTGACGGTCAGAAGATTCTTCTCGGCCGACGTTCCGCCTATTACGAAGGCGATATGATAAGGAGGACAAGCCGCCGTTCCGAGCGTCTTCATCTTCTCAACGAGGAACGGAACGAGCGTACCGGGGTTCTGTATTCTTGCCTTTGTCTCCTGGTAGAAGTATGTCTTGTTGGCCGAGCCGCCGCCCTTTACCACGCAGAGGAACTTGTATTCCTCGCCCTCGGTGGCCTCGATGTCTATTTGTGCGGGCAGGTTGCAGCGCGTGTTCACCTCCTCGTACATCGAGAGGGGCGCGTTCTGCGAGTAGCGCAGGTTCTCTTCCGTGTACGTCTTGTACACGCCTTTCGACAGGGCTTCCTCGTCACAGAAGCCCGTCCATACCTGTTGTCCCTTCTCGCCGTGTATGATTGCCGTGCCAGTATCCTGGCAGAAAGGCAGCTTTCCCTTGCAAGCCACCTCGGCGTTGCGCAGGAACGTGAGTGCCACATACTTGTCGTTGTCGCTCGCCTCGGGGTCTGTCAGGATTTTAGCCACCTGCTCATTGTGCGAGCGGCGCAGCAGGAAGTTGACGTCCCTGAAGGCCGCGTTGGCCAGCATCGTCAACGCTTCGGGACTTACTTTCAGGATTTCCTTGCCCTCAAATTCGCTTACCGACACGCCGTCTTTTGTCAAAAGATAGTATTCCGTGTCGTCTTTGCCCATCTGGAACATGGGGGCGTACTTGAATTCCGGTGTTGCCATAATGTTTTGTTGAATGTTTTTCACCCACCCCAACCCTCCCGAAGGGAGGGAGCTTGCTGTGCTTTGCCGCTGCGCTCCTTGCTTTGTCAGAGTTGCCGTGAGTGATTATAATGTTGTTGCTAATATGTTTTTATTGTTGCAAAGTTATATATTTTTTTCGAGAAAACGGATTTTACGCAGGCTTATTTAACCTTAAAAAACTTGGTGTTGACGGCATTTATGAGTATATTGGTTGGCCCGCCTGTAACCCGTTGACTGTCAACGCCTTTCCAATATGCCGTCTTTCGCCTCCTAAAAGACGGCCTTTTACAACGCAAAAGGTGGCCTTTCGCATTGCAAAAGGCCACCTCTTGCAAAATGGGTCGCCGCGGCATGTGCCGCAGCAGGCCGTCATTCGCCGGTAGGAGGCTGGCTGCGGCGGAAGCCGTAGGGCGTCATCCCGGTGTGCTGTTTGAAGTAACGGCAGAAGAATGAGGTGTCGCTGAAGTTGAACTCCCAGGCTATCTGCTTTATGCTCCGTTGCTTGTCACGCAGCCGCAGCTTAAGTTGCAGTATGACATAGTGGTCAATCACGGCCTTGGTGGTGTGCCCGGTGATGCCGCGCACGATGTTGTTCAGGTACTTTGGCGTGATGTTCAGCCGCGCGGCGAAGTAGGCCACGTCGTGCGCACGCATGTATTCGGCCTCGAGAGTCTCCATGAACGTGCCGAACAGTTCGTACGTCCTGCGCGACCAGCCGCCGGCCGCTGCCGGGCCGCAGGTTGTCGAATGCTCGTAGAAACCGAGGAAAAACGCCTTCAGCTGGCACAGCACTATCTGTCCGGTGCACCTCGTCGAGGGCAGCGCCATGTATTTACCGATTAGCCCGAACATGCCTTTCACGATGTCGGCCACGATGCCTCCTCCGCCGCAGCACCTGTCCTTGCGCAGCAGCGTGTACACCGCGTGTTCCATTTGCAGGCTGGCCTCGCGCAGCATGGCCTTGTCATAGCGCAGCTCCAGTACGCAGAAGTCGGTTGACGCGCCGTCAAGCATCGCCGCTTCGCCCGGGAAGAGCATGATTACCGAGTCCGTTTCGAGCCGCCACGGCTTGAAGTCGATGGTGAGTGTGGCCGTCCCCGCCGTGCAGAGTATTATCGCGCCGTAGTCCACCACGTGCTGTTCGCCTTGTAGCTCGGCCAGCCGTCCGCTGCCGAGCCGCGCCCTTTGTATGGCCGATGTCTCGTTGTCCATAGTCTTTCTGATTGGTCAGGGCGCACCCGGCAGCCATGCGCCGCGCCGTCGCCCGTGTTCTTTTTATGTGCAAATATACTTCTGTTTTATGATATTAACATACTGCTTGTTCCTGAATATCCCATTTTAGGCGTGATATTTACAATCCCTGCGTCGGCTGAAAGGCTTACCTTTGCAGCCGGTTTTCAACGAAAGCAAATGTCATATAGCATGAAAGTAAGACTAAAAAGGATGAGGGGCGTCGCCGTACCGGCGTTGTTCCTCGCGCTGTCAGCCGGCATACCGGCCGCCGCGCAGACGCGCCGCACGTTGACGGTGGACGAGCTTTTCACGCTCGTCGAGAGCGGCAGCAACACCCTGCGCTCGCAGAAGGCCGGGGTGGACGTGGCCGGGCATGCCGTGGCCGAGGCCAAGAGCCGCCGCTTGCCCGACGTATATGCGGAACTGTCGGCCAGTTACAACGGCAATGTCGTCATGGCCGACCGCGATTTCGGCCACGCCCGAGGCCTGCGCCAGCCACACTTCGGCAACAGCCTTGCCATTGTAGCCGAGCAGACTGTGTACGCCGGAGGTGCCGTTGATGCCGGTGTCAGGCTGGCGGAGACGCAGAAGCGGCAGGCCGAGAACGCCGTGGCGCAGGGCAGGGCGAGGCAGAGGATGGCCGCGCTCGACATGTATCTGGGGCTGTACAAGGCCGACAACCGCATCAAGGTGTACGAGCAGAACATCGCGCTGACCGTCAGGCTCATCGCCGACATACGCGCCATGCAGGACGAGGGCATGGCCTTGAAGAACGACGTGACGCGCTACGAGCTGCAAATGGAGACGCTAAGGCTCGCCCTCCGGCAGACGCGCGACCGCCGCGACGTGCTCAACCACAGGCTGTGCAACGCCACTGGGCTTGCCCTTTCAACCGTAATCGTACCCGATTCGGCCGTCGCCGCCTTGGCTACTGACGATGCCACGGCCGACGAGTGGCAGGCTCGCGCCGCCGCACAGTCGCCATTGCTTAGGGCGAAGACGCTCGGCGTGGAGCAGGCCGAGCAGCAGCTGCGCATCGCCAAGAGCGACTTGCTGCCCAAGGTGGCCGTTTTTGCCACCGACAATTTCAGTGGCCCGTTCGTTTACGACCTGCCTCCTGTCAACAAGAACTTCAACATCTGGGCCGTCGGCATAGGCGTAAGGTATTCGTTAAGCTCGCTTTTCAAGGGCAACAAGGCCGTGCGCCGTGCCAAGGCGGCCGTCATCATGAGCCGCGACGAGCATGCCGTGGCCGCCGAAACCGTTGACAACGAAATGCAGGAAGCATACACCCTGTACCGCCAGTCGTTCGTAGAGCTGCGCACAAGGATAAAGAGCGTAGAGCTGGCGGCGCAGAACTATGGCGTGGTAAGCAGCCGTTACAAGGCTCAGATGGCGCTCGTCACCGACATGATAGACGCTTCCAACGTGAAGCTTGACGCCGAGTTGTCGGCCGTTGACGCCCGGATAGACATCGTTTACGCGTATTACATGATGAAATACGTGGCAGGAGACATATAATATAAGGTGTACATACATGCCGCCGGGCGGCTGACTGCATGGCCGCTGACGGCTTCCCGACTAAAAACATATAGCAAAATGGACAACAAGAAACTGATAAAGAGAGTTTACAACGTGGTGATAACCCTGCTGCTTGCCTGCCTCTTGGGCTACGCATTGAGCCGTACAGTACACTGGGGCGACGTGGAATACACCGATGACGCACAGGTGCAACGCCACATAACGCCGATAAACACGCGCGTGCAGGGCTTCATCAAGGAGGTGCGCTTTGAGGAATACCAGCACATAAGGCGCGGAGACACTCTCGTAGTGATAGAAGACGCGGAGTACAGGCTGCAACTTGCCCAGGCCGAAGCTGCCTTCCGCGGCTCGCGCTCGGGGTCGTCGGCCATATCGGCGAGCATCAACACCACGGCGAACAATGTGCGCGTGGCCTCCGCCGGTATAGAAGAGGCGCGCGTAAACATGGACAACGCCCGGCGCGACTACGAGCGTTACGTCGGTCTTTTGGCCAAAGACGCTGTGACGAGGCAACAGTATGACAACGCCAAGGCACGCTACGAGGCCGCCCGGGCACGCTTCGAGCAGGCGTCGGCGAGCCGCCGTTCCACCTCGCTTGTCAAGGACGAGCAGGCTCACAGGCTGCAACAGAACACGGCCGGGGTGAGCGTTGCCGAGGCTGCTGTCAACCTGGCGCGGCTCAACCTGTCGTACACTGTCGTCGTGGCGACGTGCGACGGCGTGATGGGACGCAAGGACATACACGAGGGACAGCTCGTGCAGCCGGGGCAGACGCTGGCCCGAATAGTGGACGACGGCCAGGTGTGGGTTATCGCCAACTACCGCGAGACGCAGCTGAAGCACGTATCCGTGGGGCAGGATGTGGAGTTTACAGCCGACGCCGTGCCGGGAGTGGTGTACAAAGGGAAGGTTGAATCGCTAAGCCCCGCTACCGGTTCGGCTTATTCTACCATACTGTGCTCGGTGGTGCTCGCCGTGTTCCTTCTTTGGGACGTTCAGCCCGTCCGCGCCACGCTGAAAAAGATGCCTTACTGGAGCGTTGTGGGGCGTCTGTTCAGGCGCAGGATGGCCGCCGGACACGGCGAGGACTGACTGTGCGTAATCCATTGACTGTCAACGCCTTTCAGAAAGGCCGTCTTTTAGCTTGTAAAAGATGGCCTTTTGCCTTCCAAAAGGCCATGAATTGCAATGCAAAAGGCCGTCTTTTAGAAGCTAAAAGACGGCCTTTTACAAAACCTTTGATTATCAGGCTGTTATCAAGGGGATATAGCCCCACTGCTTACCACGCCACGCTCATGCCGATGTTGATGCTCGCGTTCGAGCTAAGCGGTATGAACTCCTTACTCGTCTTGCCGAGCAGATGGTCCATGCCTACGAAGAGGTTGTAGCCCTTGGGGTGGATGTTGAGCACCCAACCCATGCTCGTAGTGAAACTGTTTACTGCCAGGTTGACGCCTCCGTCGAGCCATTTCAGCGGCTTCCAGTTGGCGCTCAGGCGGCCTTCCGTCCACGTGAACGCGCCCTTTATGCGCGTGCTGCTAAGCAGGCCGAACGTTATTTTACGGTACACGGGCAGGTTGTATTCAGCCCCGAAGTTGAGCGTCGCGCCTATGCCTGTAGTGCGTCCGCCCTTGTTGCCGTTGTCCTTCAGGTTGATGAAGTCGGTTATTTGGTCGCCGTACTTGTCGGCCTGGTCGTCCATCGACACGCCTTCGCCGTCGTTGACGGATATGTCGTGAAAGCCGTCAAACTCGAACTTGTCGGCGCGGTTGACAGCCTGCGCGTTCTCGCTCCAGCTGATGAAGCCGAGGTCGAGCACCGACGCGCTCACGCGCCAGTCGTCGTTGATTTGGTAAACGGCGCCGAGGTCTACGGCCATACCGAAGCCGCCGAGGCCGAAGCCGTCGACATCAACGTCGCCGACCTTCTCGTAATCGCCCTTGTCGGGGTCGTTGTACTCGTCGGTCTCGGTGACGTATGAAAAGCCCTTCAGCGACACGTCGGCGGTAGCTTTGCCCGATACCGTCCACTTGTCACCGGCCGCAAGGTCGGCCTTTACGTCCTGCATCTTGAGGTCGGCGCGGCCAAGTCCGAAGAGGAACTTCAGCTTTGCGCCTACGCGCAGACGGTCGTTGATTTGGCGCGAGTGGCCCAACGCCAGCTCGGCATACGACATGGCGTGGGCGTTGATGTCGCCAATGTTGTAGGTCTTGTTGCCCGTGTTCTTGGCGAACTCAAACAGTTCGTAGGGCAGCGACATGCCGAACGTCGTCTTCGAGTTAAGCTCAATGGTGTTATATCCGCCGAAACCCTTGAAGCCGGCAGACAGGATTGTAATGCCTACGTCGCCCATTATGCGGTTGCTGCCAGTGCTGAAGCCGTCCAAAGCCTTGCTTGTGGATATGTAGGGGTTCATGAACGTGGTCAGCCGTTTGCCGCTTTCGTGGGGATACATAGGGTTGTCCATCACGATGTCCTGATACCCGAAGTTACCGTGCAGGTTGACGTTGATGTTGCCGAGAGCCGGTATTGAGAAGTAGTTTTGCTCGTTGCCGAAGGCCGGGTTCATGTCGTGGCGGAACTTGTAGTCGTCTGTGAAGTAAGCCGAGTTGAGTCCCTGGGCCATCGCTCCGCCGGCAGCGACTGTCATGATGAAGGCGGCCGCACACCTTATATATATGTGTTTCATTGCTGTGATGTCGTTATTTGGTTAGTTGAAGTCGCCTATTATTTTTCCTTTCAGCGTCACCTTGATGTCCTTGGCGACAAGAGAGTGCTTCTTGGCGTTGAGCGTAGTGCCGGTAACGGGGTTCTGCCCGTTGTCTGAAGCGGCAGCCTCGATTTTGAATGTAAGGCCGTCAAGACGCTTGAAAGCGCCCTCGCCTACCTGCCGGAGGTCGACGGTCAGGGGTGTTTCGACCGCATTGCCATCCTTACCCGATGCCGCAATGGTGGGCGTTACGCTGACCGATATTTCGTCGTCGGCCATCTCGTTGCCGTCAACGTCTATGGCCTTGGCCTGCACTGTGAGGTAAGCAGGCACGCGGTTCTCGATTGTTGCAGTAAGGTTCACATACGCGCCGTCGGCCAACTCGAAGTCTTCCAAGTCGTCATGCCAGCCGTCCAAGGTGTCTTTGTAGACTATTTTTGCGTCCTTGTCGAACATGATGGGGGCCTCGACTGTGTACGAAGGCTGCACCGTGTAGTCGGTGTCAAACTCGAAATAGCTGTCTTCCGACGGGTTGGCCTGCGCCGAAGCGTTGAACGTTATACGGTCGGGAATTGTATGGATAAGGTCTGACAGATTGTCAACACCAACCACTTCGGTGTACAGCGAGGCGTCTATGTCGCCCGGCCTGCGGCAGATGCAGACCTTAGACTCGCCCGAAGGATTGACCTTGAACTGCGGAATCTCAACTTTGGCAAGCTCGTCTACGCCCTTGTAAGAGATGATTGTACCGTTTACAAGGCCGCCTACGGCCATGTTGTTGGTTATGGTCAGGATGACCTGCGGATTGTAGAGGTCTACGTAAACGTCGCCGTCGGTAAGGAAGTCGGGCACGCCTGTCACCTCGACATCGCCGAGGTCGTCAAGGTCGAACTCGGGAGTGAACCTGCCGGTCGCGCTCGTCACCTTTATGTTATCCAGCTTCATGGAGCTTGTTATGTGGCTGCCGTTAACGCCATTGTCGGTATTCGCCGTAGCCTTTACGTCCACAAGGATGCTGCCCTTCATCTCAATCACGCCGTTTTCGGCGGTGACAGTGCCGTTAACCTGCTTGTCCTCGGCAAAGTCAAGGCCGTGGATGCCTACGTTCACGTCAAGCGGACGGCTCGTGGGAACGTCGCTAAACACTATCGTGTGGACGGCTTCGCCGGTGTTGTCAACGCCCAGGTCGAAATACGAGGGCAGCGTAACGGCCAGACTTTCTATAGTAGGCACGGCTGCGCTAAGCCCGTTGGGGAAGTTGACTGTGAACGAGAGGCTTGTATTTACGCCTACATACTTGAGCGACTTCACCTCCTCGGGCATGTCGCCACGGTACGTAAAGGTCTGCGCCTTGCCGCTTGCGCTCACGTCAAACGAGCCTCCGCCAATTGCTGGAACGGCTGAAATGACAATCTCGCCCTGCACAGGAGAGCCGTCGCTGTCGACCGTGAACGATGCGATGCGCGGATGGGCGGGGCTGGCCTCGCCGCCCTGCTGGGTGAAAACGTAATCGCCGTTGTCCTTGATTACCACGCACTCCGAGCCGTCAAGCTCAAGTACGTCTTCCAGTTTGATGACATTCGTCGAGCTGACGGGCAACGTAAGGCCGTCGCTGCCGATGCCCACGGTCATGTCCACTTCGTCGAAATCGTAGTTGTCGTCCTGACAACCGGTCAACGCAAGTGCGCCCGCCACTGCGATGCAGGGCAGGACTTTTGTTCCAAAATTAAAGATTTTCATCAGTCAATTATAATGATTATTATGTTGGCTTGATATAAAACATACTACTTACAAACTGTCTGTCAGCTTTGTTTGGTTGGCAAAATTAAATAATTTAACAGAAAATCACGTTACTTTTCGTTAAAATATATGTTAAAATGAACATTTTGTATAATTAATGTTTACATTCAAACATACAATCATCACTTTCCAACCTGCATGCACGGCATGGCCGAAGGGCGGCGGACAACAACGAAACCGACTTTCGGACGGTACGCATTTGCAAAACCATGACGGCACTGAACAAACCGCAACGGGCATCATGCGTCAAAGCAACGCCGAACCGACAGACGGCAGACGGCGGCAAGTTACAATATGAAAGGTGTTTTCCAGGCTTGTAAAAGACGACCTTTTACCGTGCGAAAGACGGCCTTTTACGGTGCAAAAGGCCGTCTTTTAGAAAACAGGAACTAAGCGGTTGCAATTCGTCGGAAAACAAGCCGTAAAACGAACAGACTGTAAGTTTGGCGCATTTTTTACAATTCTTATATCACAACGGTGTTGCATTTACCTGCGAACTTATTAACTTTGCACTTCCAAAAACAAGGATACACTAAAACATTTACGCAGATATGAAGAAAATCAGAGCAGCCGTGGTAGGCTACGGCAACATCGGAAAGTTTACAGTCGAGGCGCTTGAAGCCGCTCCCGACTTTGAAATCGCAGGAATAGTAAGGCGCAACGGCGCGGCCGACAAGCCCGCCGAACTGGCGCAGTACGACGTAGTGAAGGACATAACCGAGCTGAAAGACGTCGATGTGGCCATCCTTGCCACTCCCACGCGCAGCTGCGAGGAGTACGCATCGAAAATACTGCCGCTGGGCATCAACACCGTTGACAGCTACGACATACACACAGGCATAGCCCAGTACCGCCAGAACCTCATGAAAATATGCAAGGAGCACGGCCGCGTAGCGGTAATCTCGGCCGGCTGGGACCCGGGGTCTGACAGCGTGGTGCGCACCCTCCTGGAGAGCCTCGCGCCAAAAGGCATCAGCTATACAAACTTCGGCCCCGGCATGAGCATGGGCCACTCCGTATGCGTGCGCTCGAAGAAGGGCGTGAAGGACGCGCTCTCGCTGACCGTGCCCAAGGGCGAGGGCATACACCGCCGCATGGTGTACGTTGAGCTGGAGGACGGCGCAAGCCTCGAAGAGGTGACAAAGGCAGTGAAGGAAGACCCCTACTTCGCCAACGACGAGACTTATGTCATGGCCGTGCCGAGCGTCGACATGGTAAAGGACATGGGCCACGGAGTGAACCTCGTGCGCAAGGGCGTAAGCGGAAAGACGCAAAACCAGCGCTTCGAGTTCAACATGAGCATCAACAACCCGGCGCTCACCGCGCAGGTACTTGTCAACGTGGCGCGCGCGTCAATGCGCCAGCAGCCCGGCTGCTACACCATGATTGAGCTGCCCGTGGTCGACCTGCTGCCCGGCGACAGAGACGAGTGGGTGGCACACTTGGTGTAAAGACCAACCGCTAACACCCAACCCAACCATCCCGAAGGGAGGGAGTTTGGAATGCTGTGAAGGGTGACATAACTGGATTTTACTAATTATTATAAAACCAAAAGGGGCGAAAGCATGTTGCTTTCGCCCCTTTTGGTTATTTACCCGACTGCGAAACACGTCAAGCTCCATACCTTCGGGAGGTCGGGGTGGGTATTTACTCGTCCGGCAGGAACAGCGGGTCTTCCGGCATTACCATGACTGGCTTCTGCTCATATTGCTTCAACATATTGGCCGGAACGTACTTCTTGTCGACCACGAGGCGGAACATGTACTCGTTGAACCAGTCGTTTGTCATCACGAGGCAGCCTTTCTGGCCGTAGTCCGCACCCCAGCTGTTCTCCACTTTCCACATCACCGGCTTGCCGTCCTCGTCAAGGTCGACCGCCGTCAGGGTCATGGCGTGGGTGCTGCCGCTGTCGTATGTCATGATGCGCTGCGCCTTGTCCATGGCGAAGTCGGTGCCGAAGAGCGTGCCGTAGTCGTAATTCTTGAGGTCGCAATAGCCGCGCTTGTTGTCGAGGAACTTGCCTACGTCGTATGAGCTGTACATCTTGCGGCCGTCCTTCAGCGAGGCGATGGCCAGCTGGGCGATGTCTTCCATAGGCAGGTTGAGGTACTTCCAGTTGGTGCCGTCATACGTATGGCGGTCATACTCCACCTCGTATGTCTTGTAATACTCGCGGCGCGGGTCGTTCATCACCATTATGAACGAACCCATTACGGGCTTGCCGCCCATTATTTCGGCGGCGAACGTCATCGGATTGTACGTCTTAGCTTCGGTTACGGTGCGCCCCTGCTTGTTCTTGAAGGCGTAGGTGAACTCCGTAGGCGGCTCTCCTATTGTGAACGCGAGCATGCGGTAGATGGTAGCGAGCATGGCGGTCTTCTCTTTGTTGATGTCGGCCTGCGTCTTGCCTTCGGCCGCCATGGAGCGCAGCTTCAGGCCGTATTCGCGCAACTTCGACTTCAGCAGCTGCGCCATGCGCGCCGTGTTGTCGGCAGAATAAGTCTCGGGCATCACTTCGGAGGGCACAAGTCCGTACTTCGACACTAAGTCGGCAACGCCGCAGTAAGTGCCTCCGTCGTTGATGGGGCTCTTGAAGAAGAAGCGCACGCGCTCGTCGTCGATGGGCTTGTCGGCGCAGTCTACCACGCCTTGTAGGAAGAGGTTGGCCTTCTCCAGCTGGTCGTAGAAGAACAGGTAGGCGTGAGAGAGGTCGACGGTAAGCGAGTCTGTACGCTTGGCAAACTCCGAGCGCAGCACGTTGAAGCCGCTGAACATCCAGCAGCGGCCGCTCTGCTTCTGGTCGGTGATGCTCTGCGAGGGCGTCTCCACGCTGAAGTAAGTGTCTACCTTGCCGTTGTTGGCGTAGTTCTTTGCCAGCGCGTCGATGCTGTTGCCAGCCAAGGCGTTGCGCAGGGCGCGGCCTTCGGCAGAGCTTTGCTGCGCCTGCCTGATGGCCGTAAGCATGTCAGCCGATATGCCGCCAGCCTTTGTTTGCGCCGCGGCAGGCAGCGACATGGCCGCCAGCACCAGGCTTGTAAAAAATAGTGTCTTTGTCTTTTTCATTTTAACCAATATTTTATTTGGTTACAAAAATAGCACAAAACCTGCATAGTTCAAAATAAAACGGGAAAAACGAGCTTATATTCCGTTTTGCGATTCACGGTTCATCCGCAAATCTTTTGGATGAAATGTATGGTTCATTAATGAAAACACCCGACCTTTAGCCATGCGGTCGGTAACTGTCATTCCGCGCTCCGACGCGGAATGACAGTTACCGACTGCCTGGATTGCAACATGGTGTGTACACAAAATGTAATGACAAAAAACAAATTAAGATACAATTATTTCATCCAAGCAAATTGCGGATGAACCCGAAAGACGGTCTTTCACCTTCCAAAAGGCCATCTTTTGCACGCTAAAAGGCCGTGTTTTGCAGTGCAAAAGACGGCCTTTTGGAAACACGCTGACTGCCAGGCAGTTACAAAGGGGATAAAAACGAGGGTGAAAGTCAGGCTTCGTTAAAACCGATACGGAACGTGTGCAGGCCGCCGGTGAACGAATAGGCCACGGTGAAACCGTACAGGTTGCAGACGGCTTTGACAAGGGCGAGGCCGAGACCAGTAGACGACTTCTTGCCTGCGGAGTGGTAGAAACGCTCGAATATTTTGGTGTCGTCGAGCGGTTCGGCCACGCCCGTATTGGCTACGGTGTAGCTTCCGTTGTCAATGGTGACGACGATGCGGCCGCTGTCGACGTTGTGTACAAAGGCGTTTTTCAGCAGGTTCGCCACCAGTATGCCTGCAAGCTGTTCGTCCATAGATACTGTCGCCGCGCCGTCAAGATGCGTTTCAACCGATATGCGGCGGTAAGAGTACACCTCTTCAAGGTCGGGAAGCACCTTCAGCGTGGCCTTCCGAAGGTCTACATCCACGCGCGTGGCGAACTGCCCGTTGTCTATTTTGCAGAGCAGCAGCAGCGAGCGGTTGGTGGCGGCGAGGCTTTTCAGCGTGCGCATGGTCTTTATTATGTCGGCGAGCTGCGCCTCGGTAAGGTTGTCGCTGTCGGCAAGCATCTCCAGCCTGTTGGTGCATACGGCGAGCGGCGTCTGCATCTCGTGCGACGCGTTGGCGATAAACAGCTTCTGCTGCTCGTACTGCCGCTCGTTGCGCGCTACGCTGCGGCGCACGGCATCGTCAAGTTTGCGGAACTCGGTGACGCGCGTATTCATCACGGGCAACCGGCCTCCGCGTCCTATCATGTAGGCGTCGAACCAGTCGAAAAGAGTCTTCAGCGGCTTCATGCAGTGGCGCACGGTAAGCAGGTTGACACCTATGAGGCCGAGAAGCAGCACCACGTACAGGGCGACGAGCCAGTAGAGGATGGCGCGCTTGAGGTCGTCCTTGTCGATGGTGGTGGTGAAAGCCACAAGCTCGCGCCACTGTCCGTCGTCCGTGCGGAACACATACGACACGGTACGAGCAGGCTCATAGCGTCCGCTTTCGTCGAAAAGCATCTCCGTGTCCTTGTACCTTATGCGGTCAACGCTGGTGGCATAGCCTTCAGTCACGGCGTGCATGACGTAACGCCGTGTGCCCAGCGTGCCTTCGCCCGGTACGGGCAGCCCTGCAAGATAGTCGGTGATGACCGCCTCGGCATATCCGGCCAGGCGCTCGTCGGTCTTGTCGTTGATTTCGTTTATCACCGCAAAGTAGAAGCATACGGCCCATACCGCCAAGATGGCGGCCTTCAAGATGGACAGGCGGAAGGTTATTACGTTTTGCAGTTTCATGGCCTTTATGATAATGGAGAATTGAGAATTGGGAATGGAGAATTATGATTACTCTTGCCATTGAGCAAAAACCGATTGACAATGGTAATCATAATTCTCCATTCCCAATTCTCAATTCTCCATTAAAGGTAATCATAATTATCCATTCCCAATTCTCAATTCTCAATTAATGGTAATCATAATTATCCATTCCCATTTCTCAATCCTCAATCAAATACGCCGCCGTCAGCTCTCTACCAGCTTGTATCCGAAGCCGTAGACGGTCTTGATTTCGATGCTCGCCCCTGCCGCCTTGAGCCGCTTGCGCAGGTTCTTCATCTGGGCGTAGACGAAGTCGAAGTTGTCAGCCTGGTCGGCATCGTCGCCCCATACGGCCTCGGCCAGCGTCATCTTGTCGACCAGGCGGCCTGGACGGTTGACGAAATACAGCAGTATGTCGTACTCCTTGCGGCCCAGGTCGAGCGCGACGCCGTCAACGTCGACGGTGAACTTGTCCTGATGCACGGTGACATTGCCCACCTTGATGCCGTCGACGCCGCCGCGAGAGTTGCGCCTCGCCACGCTGCGTATGCGTGCGTTGAGCTCCGCCAGGTGGAAAGGCTTGGCGAGATAGTCGTCGGCCCCAAGCTCAAGTCCGGCCACCTTGTCGTCGATGGAGTCCTTGGCGGAGATTATGATGACGTTGCCACGGCGGCCACGCGCCGACAGCTCGCGCAGCAGTGTCAGCCCGTCGCCGTCGGGGAGCATGATGTCAAGCAGTATGCAGTCATACTCGTAGAGGAACGCCTTGGTGCGCGCCGTCGAATAGTCGGCCGCCGTCTCCACCACATGACGCTCCTTTTCGAGCGAGCGCGAGATTACTTCGCGCAGGTCGGCATTGTCTTCTACAACAAGAACTTTCATCTTCTTATAAAGCGTTTTGAGTTAAGAATCAACTCACATCTGTTTGTCTTTCTCAATCCGTATTCTCGCGTCAACGGCCACGATGTCGTCGCCGTCGGCCAGCAACGGGTTGATGTCCATCTCCTTGATTTCCGTCGCGAAGCGCAGCAAAGTCGACAGGCGGACGATGATTTCGGCGAACTTGCGCTCGTTTACGCCCTGTTGGCCGCGCGTACCTTTTATTATCTTATACGCACGGAGCGACCTTAGCATGGACAAAGCCTCGCCATACGACAACGGGGCGAGACCGCTCGACACGTCCTTGAGCGTCTCCACGAAGATGCCTCCAAGTCCGCAGAGCACTATGTGGCCGAACCTCGGCTCGTACTTCGCGCCGATAAACAGCTCGCGGCCGTGCAACATCTTCTGCACGAGCACGCCCGTAGCCCCCTCGATGCGCATCATGCGCTCGAACTCAAGCTCCAAGTACTTGGCCGTGCGGACGTTGAGCGCCACGCCGCCTACGTCGCTCTTGTGTACCGGGCCTACCACCTTGGCCACCACGGGGTAGCCTATCCTGTCGGCAAAGGCCACAAGCTCGTCCTTGTCGGCGCACGCCTTCTCGGGCACTACTGGTATTCCGGCGCACGAAAGGAGCTCGCGCACACCGTCGGGCGGCAGGTATCCGTCGCCGTCGATGTGCATTATGATGTCGCGGATGCGCGGCACGTCGACCCCGGCAAGCTCTATTCCGCTGTCGGCAGGCTGCGGAGTCTTCATCACCTGGGTAAGAGCGGTGGCGAGAGTAACCTCGTCGCTGAAGTTGACATGCCCCTTCTTTAGGAACTCGGCCACCTCCGGGCCAGCCGTGTTGAGGCACGGCAGGATGGGGAAAATGGGCTTCTTGCACTCCATGATTTTCTTATGCAGCACGTCGTAAGCCTCGTAAAGCTGTACAAGGCCGGGCGTTCCGAAGATTACGAAGATGGCGTCGATGTCCTTGAAGCGGTGCTCGCAGTAGTCGATGGCAAGCCCGAGATGCTCCGGCGTGCCGGTGGCGAGAATGTCGATGGGGTTAGACACTGACGAGCCGGGGAAGAGCTGCGCCTTCAGCTCGTCGGCCTCGGGCCCTTCGATTTTGGGCACGTTGAGCCCTCCTTTCGACAAGGCGTCGGTCAGCATCACGCCGGGGCCGCCGGCATGGGTAACTATTGCGAAGTTGCGCCCGGTGAGACGGGGCAGCGTGAAGATGCAGCCCACGGTGGTAAGCTCCTCGCGCGAGAAGCAGCGCACTATGCCGGCCTTCCTGAACAGGGCCTCGACGGCGGAGTCGCTGCTGGCCATCGCGCCCGTATGCGACGACGCCGCGCGGCTGCCGCTCTCGCTGCTGCCAGCCTTTATGGCGGCTATGCGGCAACCCTTACGGATGAGCGAGCCAGCATGCAGGAGCAACTTGTCGGGGTCGTTGATGTTTTCGATGTAAAGCAGCTTGATGTGCGAGTCGCGCTCGGGGTCGAAGTTCTCGTCCATGAACTGAAGTACGTCCTCTATGCCGATTTGCTTTCCGTTGCCGGTGCTCCACACGGAGTTGAACGGAAGGCCCTTCATCACGGCCGACTCGAGAATGAACACCGCCGTAGCGCCCGAGCCGCTGATGAAGTCGACGCCCTTCTCGTGGAGCGTGGGGATGGGCTTCGTGAACACGCTGTGGTGCCAGGCGTTCATCAGGCCGATGCAGTTAGGCCCTATGAGGGCCGCCCCGTACTTCTCGCAAGTGTCAAGAATGCGACGCTCCAATTCAGCCCCGGCCTTGGTCTCCTCGCCGAACCCGGCGGAGATTATTATGAAAGCCCTGACCCCCTTCTCGGCGGCCAGCACCTCAACGTTGTCGGGACACATCGGCGCAGGTATCACGAGCACGGCCAAGTCGGTAGGCGGCAGCTCGCGGATGTCATGGAACGCCTTGACACCCTGCACCTCGTCCTCCTTCGGGTTGACTATCCTCAGCGTGCCCCTGTAGCCTCCGCTGACAAGGTTGCGCACCAGTGCGCCGCCCGGCTTGTGCACGTTGTTCGAGCCTCCCACGACAACGATGCTCTCGGGATGTAGCAATTGTCTGTTAATCATAGTATGTCGTTTTAATGGTTATTACGGTTTACGGCGTCACTCGCCGCCAAGTATTTGGGCGGCGTGCTCCTTCACTTTGATTTCCTTGGGCGTGATGACGCGCTCCACGACGCCGTCTTCGTTGACGATGAACGTAGTGCGCATCGTCCCCATGTACGTGCGTCCGTACATCTTCTTCTCACCCCATACGCCGAACCGGGCGACGAGCGCCTTGTCCGTGTCGGCTATGAGGTGGAAGGGCAGCGAGTTCTTGGCTATGAAGCGGCGGTGCCTGCCCTCGTCGTCGACGCTCACCCCTACGACCTCGTAGCCCTCACGGCGCAGCCGCCCGTAGTTGTCGCGCAGGTTGCAGGCCTCCGCCGTGCAGCCCGGAGTAAGGTCCTTGGGGTAGAAATAGAGCACGAGCTTGCGCCCCTTGAAGTCTGACGCCTTCACCTCATTGCCGTTCTCGTCGCGCCCGAGCACGTCGGGCAGTTTGTCTCCTATGCCTGTCATGATGGTTTTCAGTGTTTTTATATTTTGCAAAGACAATGCAAACGAGCGGAAAGAAAGCTTGCTTTCAATTTCCCGAGTGCAGCTTGTCTTCTGCAAATATACAGCAATTCCCGATAAAACCAAAACAAAACGGAGGAAAGGATTGCATAATTTCACGCGGCAAAGCACAACGGTAGGCACGCGTCCTTCAGCCGCACGCTTTGCGAAAGACGGTCTTTCGCCTTCCAAAAGGCCATATTTTGCACGCTAAAAGGCCGCCTTTTGCAGGCCAAAAGACGGCATATTGGGAACTGCCTGGCTGTCGGCGCATTACAGGCACGCCGCGGAACGCACGGGGAAAAGACGCATGATAGTGGCACAACTTATGACAAGATATGTCGCGGAAAAAGGCAAATATGCCACGGAATGCGCCAAAATGTCACGCCGGCAGGCGGGTTTCTGCCATTGGCATACGTTTTGTTGACTGTGAAGTGACTTCAAGTGCGGCGGTGAAGGCACGGAGGGAGCGGACTAAGGCGCAGCCGGGAACAACGGCAACAACAACACCGCATAGCCCCCGACGACCGTAAAACCTAATGGCCGCACGAGCGTAAAACCGTAAAAACAACAAAAAAAAGATACTATTATGGGAAAGATTATTGGAATTGACTTAGGTACGACTAACTCATGCGTTGCCGTTTTCGAGGGCAACGAACCGGTTGTAATCGCCAACAGCGAGGGCAAGCGCACCACGCCTTCGGTAGTAGGCTTCGTGAAGGACGGCGAGCGCAAAATAGGCGACCCGGCCAAGCGGCAGGCCATAACGAACCCGAAGAACACCATCTACTCCATCAAGCGCTTCATGGGCGAGACTTACGACCAGAGCCGCAAGGAGGCGGAGCGCGTGCCGTTCACCGTCGTCAACGAGGGCGGATACCCCCGGGTCGACATCGACGGGCGCAAGTACACTCCGCAGGAAATATCGGCGATGGTGCTGCAGAAGATGAAGAAGACCGCCGAGGACTATCTCGGACAGGAAGTTACGGACGCCGTAATCACCGTGCCGGCATACTTCTCCGACTCGCAGCGCCAGGCTACGAAGGAGGCCGGACAAATCGCAGGACTGAACGTGCGCCGCATCGTCAACGAGCCTACGGCCGCCGCGCTGGCATACGGCGTAGACAAGGCCAACAAGGACATGAAGATTGCCGTGTTCGACCTTGGCGGCGGTACGTTCGACATATCGATACTCGAGTTCGGCGGCGGCGTGTTCGAGGTGCTTTCAACCAACGGTGACACCCACCTCGGCGGCGACGACTTCGACCAGGTAATCATCGACTGGCTCGTAAACGGCTTCAAGGCCGACGAGGGCATCGACCTTTCACGTGACCCGATGGCGATGCAGCGCCTGAAGGAGGCTGCCGAGAAGGCCAAAATCGAGCTGTCAAGCTCAAGCTCTACGGAAATCAACCTGCCCTACATCACGGCCGAGGGCGGCGTGCCCAAGCACTTGGTAAAGACGCTTACACGCGCCCAGTTCGAGCAGCTGGCCCACTCGCTCATACAGGCTTGCCTCGTGCCGTGCCAGAACGCGATACGCGACGCCAAGCTGACGACGGCGGATATCGACGAGGTTATCCTCGTAGGCGGTTCAAGCCGTATACCGGCTGTGCAGGAGTTGGTTAAGAACTACTTTGGCAAAGAGCCTTCAAAGGGCGTCAACCCCGACGAGGTGGTGGCCGTAGGCGCAGCCATCCAGGGCGCAATCCTCAACAAGGAGAGCGGCGTGGGCGACATCGTGCTGCTTGACGTGACACCTCTGACGCTGGGCATCGAGACAATGGGCGGCGTAATGACGAAGCTTATCGACGCCAACACCACCATACCTTGCAAGAAGAGCGAGGTGTTCTCGACCGCCGTTGACAACCAGACGGCCGTGACAATCCACGTCCTGCAGGGCGAACGCCCGATGGCCGCACAGAACAAGAGCATAGGCCAGTTCAACCTTGAGGGCATAGCTCCGGCGCGCCGCGGCGTTCCGCAGATTGAGGTTACGTTCGACATCGACGCCAACGGCATCCTCAACGTAAGCGCGAAGGACAAGGCTACCGGCAAGGAGCAGGCCATCCGCATAGAGGCTTCGTCAGGTCTGACGCAGGACGAAATCAACCGCATGAAGGCAGAGGCCGAGCAGAACGCCGAGAACGACAAGAAGGAGCGCGAGCGCGTGGACAAGATGAACCAGGCGGACTCGATGATATTCACCACCGAGAACTTCCTGAAGGACAACGGCGACAAAATACCCGCCGACCAGAAAGGCAACATCGAGTCTGCCCTCCAGCAGCTCCGCGACGCCCACAAGAGCGGCGACATCACGGCCATCGACAACGCCATCAACAACCTCAACACCGTAATGCAGGCGGCCAGCGCACAGATGTACCAGCAGGCAGGCGGCGCACAGCAGGGCGCAGGCCAAGGCTTCACCGGCAACAGCAACGCCGGCGCAGGCCAGCAGCAGGACGGCGGCAAGGCCAACGACAACGTTCAGGACGCCGACTTTGAGGAAGTGAAGTAAGCATCGGCAAACAACGATAACTAATGATAGGAAAGTAGGGTGTAGCTCAATGAGTTACGCCCTATTTTGTTTTTAATACTTTCTGATGGATTTGCTTGTTTCTCGGATTTTTATTGTACGCGATAAAAAAGAAAATTTTGCTGCATTTAACGTGAGTTCGGTATAAGAAACATCGGTAATCATCCAACTTCAAGCTGTCGGCTGGTATCTGTCATTCCGCGCTCCGACGCGGAATCCAGTGTAAACAGCCAGGCTTTTCCAGTGTTATTGGTACTGGATTCCGCGTCGGAGCGCGGAATGACAGATACCAGCCGACCACTTGGAGCGAAAGAAAAGACAGGTTCTTCTCTATTTGTAAAATTATTCCTTAGACCGAACTCACGTTGCATTTAATAATAGACGGGAGTGAATGCAAACAAAAAAATATCAACGCTTTGTCAACTGTATGATTTTGGGAAACCCTAAATTCTAATGACCGATTTACGTTAAAAAAAGTTTCATCGGCACGGGTTAAGCCTTAATTAATCACAGGTTTAAGCATGAAACGCTAATATTGCATCAAGATAATTAAAAAACATCCATCAAACAACAACAGACATGAAAACACGACATCTATTGCTGTCGGCACTCTGCCTTCTCGCGAGTGCCTTCCACATTGCCGCCGCCAACGCCGCCGACGTATTGCGCGCAGGCACGGCCAAGGTCAACATCACACCTCAAAAGCCTAAGTATCCAGTACACGACTCGCTCTACGCACGCACGCTGCTGCTCGAAGCCGGAGGCACGCGCGTGGCCTTCGTGGCCTTGGACCTCGGCGGATACACCAACGAAGAGCTGGCCGCACGGCTGCGCGCGAAGTACCGCTTGCAGGAGGTGTACTTCTGTCCGCAGCACACCCACTCCTCCGAGCGCGGCCCGAAGGAATGGCTTGAGGTGCGCATCGACGAGGCCATGGCCAAGGCCGACGCCTCGATGTTCGACGCACGCATATCCGGCGGACAGCGCAGCTTTCCGCAGCTTAGCTTCAACCGCCTCATCATCCGCGACGACGGACGCGCCCGCGAGTCGTGGGTAGGCGACGAGCATTACCGCGCCGTCAACCCCGAACGCATACCCCACGGCCCGGTGGACAACGCCGTCGGCGTAATCAAGGTCGAGGACATGCAGGGCCGTCCGCGCGTGCTCGTGATGAACTACGCCTGCCATCCCGACGTGGTATGGAGCAACTTCGAGATTTCGGCAGACTATGTTGGCTACGCCACGAAGTACACCGAGGAGGCGTTCGGCGGCCAGGTTAACTGCCTCTTCATACAAGGTGGTGCAGGAAACCAAGCTCCGCTCTTCAAGGACGGTGGCCGTCAAAGCCCCGACGACCCACGCCCCTGCAACTACGACCTCATAGAACGCATGGGAAAACTGCTGTCAATCGAAGCCGTCAAGCTGGCAAAGGAAATCTACCCGAACCCCTACGACGAGCCGTCAATCAGCATTTGCACCGACTCTTTGGATTTCACGGGGCGGCATGACAAGAACCTGAAGTTCCACATACGCTGCTCGGCCATCTCCATAAACAACCGCATAGCCATAGCGGCGATGCCGGGCGAACCGTTCATCAAGTTCCAGCTCGACTGGAAACGCGAGATGCAGGCCAACGGCGTAGTGCCGTTCTTCTTCGGATACACATGGAGCGGAGGCACATGGCCTACCTACGTGCCCGACATACGCTCGGCGGCCTACGGTGGTTTCGGTGCTTACGACGGGCCTAACGGCATGATAGAGGTTGGCGCAGGCGAGCGTATCTTCAGCAAGATGCTTGAGTGTTACTACCGCGCAACAGGCGTTTTCGACGCCAAGTAACACCTTTTCATGCAACAATTGTTATGAGACCATCCCTATGAAAAAACACACCATATTATTGTTTGCCCTGCTGTGCGCAAGCGTTTCGGCCGCCTGCGCACAGCAGAGGCCGTCGTCTTACGTCAACCCCTTTGTCGGGGCGACCACCAACACGACGCTCGCCAAGGCTTACCACGGCCTCGGCAAGACCTATCCCGGCGCCGTAGCGCCCTTCGGCATGGTGCAGGTGAGCCCCAACACCGTGACCGGCGGCGACAACAGCTGCGGCTACAGCTACGAGCACACGTCAATCGAGGGCTTCGCTTTCACGCAGATGTCGGGCGTAGGATGGTACGGAGACTTGGGCAACTTCCTCGTCATGCCAACCACAGGCGGCGTAAAGACGTTCGCCGGAACGCTTGACAATCCTGACGAAGGCTACCGCTCGCGCTATGACAAACAGAGCGAGACGGCCCGCGCCGGGTATTACTCTGTGCTCCTTACTGACTACGGCATACGCGCCGAAGCCACCGCCCTGCCCCACAGCGGCATGCTGCGCTTCACCTATCCGGCCAGCCGCGACGCCCACATACAGGTGGACTTGGCGCGGCGCGTGGGCGGAACGTCGGTATGGCAGACGGTCGAAGTCGTCGGCGGCAACGCCATACGGGGCATGATGCGCTGCACTCCCGAGGGCGGCGGATGGGGCAACGGCAGCGGAAAGGCCGACTACACGGTGTACTACTACGCCGAGTTCTCGCGCCCGTTCAAGTCGCACGGCGTATGGGAAGCCGCCATTCCCGACGGGCGCAGCCGCAAATTAGAGGACATACAGAGCGAAGAATACCGCGACTATGCACGCAACGCCAAGCTGACACCCGGCGCAATGCGGCATGAGGGGAAGCACATCGGCTTCTACGCCGACTTCGACACCCGGGCAGGAGAGCAAATCCTGATGAAGGCCGGAATATCTTTCACAAGCCTTAAGAACGCCGAGGCGAACCTCAAGGCGGAAATGGAAGGCTGGGATTTCGACGCATACCGCGACGAGTGCGCCGCCCTATGGGATGCCGAACTGTCAAAAGTCAGCGTAAGCGGAGGCACGGACGAAGAGCGGCGCGTATTCTACACGGCCCTCTACCACACGCTGCTCGACCCGCGCCTGTGCAGCGACGTGAACGGCGAATACCTCGGGGCAGACAACAAGGTACACCAAACGGCGGCCTTCAACAAGCGTACCATCTTCAGTGGATGGGACGTGTTCCGCAGCCAGATGCCGCTACAGACCATCATCAACCCCACCGTCGTGAACGACATGCTCAACTCGCTGATTGAAATAGCCTCGCAGAGCGGCAACGAATACCTGGAACGCTGGGAACTGCTTAACGCCTACTCGGGCTGCATGCTCGGCAATCCGGCCATATCGGTGCTCTGCGACGCCTACTCGAAAGGCATCCGCGGATACGACGTTGAGAAGGCTTACCGCTACGCGCTCAACACCTCGCGCCGCTTCGGCAACAACGACCTGGGCTGGTCGCCGGGAGGCAACGGCGTGTCGCTCACGCTTGAATACGCCTACAGCGACTGGTGCATGGCGCGGCTGGCCGAGTGGCTTGGCAAGGAGGACGACCGCCGCCGCTTCGACCGCCGAGCGCTGGCCTACGGCTCTACGTTCGACAAGGAGTGGGGCTGGTTCCGTCCACGAGATGACGAGGGGCGGTTCATGCCGCTGCCCGGGCAGGGCCGCATGGCCGAGGGCTACGGCTGCACGGAGAGCAACCTGTACCAGCAGGGCTGGTTCGTGCCACACGACGTTGACGGCATGGTGGCCCTGATGGGAGGCCGCGACAAGGTGCTGGCCGACCTCCGCGCTATGTTCAACAACACGCCGCGCGACTACCTGTGGAACGGCTACTACAACCACGCCAACGAGCCGGTGCAGCACATCCCCTTCCTATTCAACCTGCTGGGCGAGCCTTGGCTTACGCAGAAGTGGACGCGCGACATCTGCCGCAACGCCTACCACGACCGCGTGACGGGCCTTGTGGGCAACGAGGACGTAGGGCAGATGTCGGCCTGGTACGTGCTTGCCGCCTCGGGCATACACCCCGTGTGCCCCGGCAACGGACGGTACGAAATCACCAGCCCAGTGTTCAGCCGCATAGTGTTCAGCCTCGACCCGTCATACGCCGAGGGCAGGACGTTCACCATCGAGGCCGTAGGCAACTCGCCGGAAAACGTCTACATACAGTCGGCCGAACTGAACGGCAAGCCTTACGACAAGACTTACATCACGCACGACGACATAATGAAAGGCGGCACGCTCGTATTGCACATGGGCGACAAGCCCGCAAAGCCGTGACCGCATATCCTTTGACGGCCTTTTACATTCCAAAAGGCCATGAATTGCACGCCAAAAGGCCACCTTTTACAAGCTAAAAGGTGGCCTTTTATAATGCCGTTGATTATCAGCAAGTTACAAAGCAGCCGCAACACGGCTGACAAAACGCCTTGCGGCACGTCGCAAACGCCCGCCTCACGGTGCGCAGAAGCGTGCCGCAAGGCCGGCTGAAGGCACTCGCAAAAAAGTTAAAATAACAAGAAAAAACGGGATATGGCGTGTTATTAGGTTTTAATTCCGTAAATTTGCACCCTGCATTTGCAAATGAGAACTAAAACCGTCATATTCATACTGCTGTCTGCTTTCATATTCGTGATGGCAGAACCAACCATGCCCTTTTTCCTAAGCAACGGCAAAGACGGCGGCGGCAAAGACTCTACGGCCATTGGAGACACCACAATGCGTGGCGGCGCTGACACGCTCCAGGCCGGCGACACGTTGCACGTTGACACGGCGGCGCTCTCCGACGAACCCGACACTACCAAGATGGACTCGCTCACGCTGGCCATCTACAAGCACAACAAGCACGTTGACGACTCTATCAAGCTCGACAGCCTGAACCGCAGGAAGTCGAACAGCCTTGACGCGCCGGTCGACTTCTCGTCGGACGATTCGCTCGTCTACGACGCCTCGCTGAAGCGCGCCTACCTGTACGGCAACTCGAACGTAAAGTACCAGAACATGGACTTGTCGAGCGACCGCATATACATGAGCCTCGACAGCAACCTCGTACACGCCACGGGAACGGCCGACACTACGGGCGAAGTGACAGGCAAGCCGGTCTTCGTGATGGGCAAGGACACGTATGAGAGCGACACGATGTCGTTCAACTTCAAGACGAAAAAGGGCTTCATCAACAGCGTCTACACGGCGCAGCAGGACGGTTTCCTCTCAAGCGAGCAGTCGAAGCGCGACTCCAGCGGCGTGCTCTACCTGCAACATGGCCGCTACACGACGTGCGACCGCGACCACCCCGACTTCTACATAGCCCTCTCGCGCGCCAAGGTAAGGCCGGGCAAGGATGTCGTCTTCGGCCCAGCCTACCTGGTAGTGGCCGACGTTCCGCTGCCGCTGGCCATCCCCTACGGCTTCTTCCCGTTCACCAAGAGCTATTCGAGCGGCTTCATCATGCCTACCTACGGCGACGAAAGCTCGCGCGGCTTCTACCTGCGCGACGGCGGATACTACTTCGCCATGAGCGACAAGTGGGACTTGAAGCTGCTCGGCGAAATATACACCAAGGGCTCATGGGGCGTGAGCGTGGCCTCCAACTACCGCAAGAGGTACAAGTACAGCGGCAGCTTCCTCTTCAGTTACCAGAACACCAAGAACGGCGACAAGGGCATGCCCGACTACAGCGAGCAGACCAGCTTCAAGCTGCAATGGAGCCACCGCCAGGACGCAAAGGCCAACCCGTACACCAGCCTGTCGGCAAGCGTCAACTTCGCGTCGACCTCATACGAGCGCAACAACCTTACCAGCATGTACAATCCGCAGAGCTACACGCAGAGCCTGCGCACATCAAGCGTAAGCTGGAGCAGCACATTCTCAAGCATAGGCATGACGCTCAGCGGTACGGCCAACCTAAGCCAGAACATGATTGACTCCACCGTGAGCCTCACCCTGCCGAGCCTCAACATATCGGTGAGCCGCTTCTACCCCTTCAAGCGCAAGCACGCCGCCGGAAAGGAACGGTGGTACGAGAAAATATCGATGAGCTATACCGGACAATTCGAGAACTCAATAGACACCAAGGAGAGCCAGCTGTTCAAGTCGAACCTCATCAAGGACTGGGAAAACGGCTTCAGGCACAACATACCAATCCAGGCCAATTTCACCCTGTTCAACTACATAAACATCAACCCCTCGTTCAACTTCACCGACCGAATGTACAGCAACAAGGTGATGCAATCATGGGACGAGGAGCGCCAGGTGGCCGCACGCGACACGGTGTACGGCTTCTACAACGTGTACGACTGGAACATGAGCCTTAGCGCTTCGACAAAGCTCTACGGCTTCTGGACACCATCGCGCAAAATATTCGGCGACAAAATACAGGCCATACGCCACGTGATGACGCCGCAGGTATCGTTCAACTACGCGCCCGACAACGGTTCGCGCTACTACGAGACGTACCAGAAGACCAACCCCGACGGCAGCGTGGAGCTGGTAGAATACAGCCCATTCCAGAACAGCATGTACGGAGTGCCGTCGCGAGGAAAGACGGGAAGCCTTACGTTCGACCTCTCGAACAACATCGAGATGAAGATAAAGTCGGACAAAGACTCAACCGGCTTCAAGAAAATAAGCATCATCGACGAGCTCGGCTTCAACATGGGCTACAACCTCGCGGCCAAGGAACGCCCTTGGAGCGACCTCACCGTGCGCCTGCGCCTGAAGTGGTGGAAGAACTATACGTTCAACATGAACGCCGTGTTCGCCACATACGCATACGAGCTTGACGAGAACGGAACACCTTACGTGGGCACGCACACCGAGTACAGCAAGGGCCGCTTCGGCCGCTTCCAGGGCATGTCGCAGAACATATCGTTCACACTCACACCCGACAAAATAAAGAAATGGTTTGGCGGAGGCGACGATGAAGACGAAGAGGACGAAGAAGAGGTGGACGACGAGGACAACACCGACATAGAGTCGAACGTGGACGACGACCTCGTGCGCGGACAGCACGGCGCGAAAAAGGAGAACTCCGGCAAGGCCGAGACCGACGAGGACGGCTACATGAAGTTCTCGATGCCGTGGTCGCTGACCTTCGGTTACGGCATATCGATGCGTGAAAACAGGGACAACTCCAAGTTCAACAAGAAGACGATGCGTTACCCCTACAAGTTCACGCAGACGCTGAACTTCAGCGGAAACATACGCATCAGCGACGGCTGGAACATCAGCTTCTCGTCTGGTTACGACTTCGACAACCACGAAATATCCATGACCACCGCTTCGCTTCAGCGCGACCTGCACTGCTTCAACATGAGCTGTTCGGTAGTGCTTGCTCCCTACACGTCGTACAACTTCTCGTTCCGATGCAACGCGGCGACGCTAACCGACGCCCTGAAATACGACAAGCGCAGCGGCTTCAGCAACGCCGTGCAGTGGTATTGACGGCACGCCTGCACACGCACGGGGCATCAGGCTGCAACTACCTGGCAGCCAACAATATAGCCATTTGCTTACTACAATAATGCCACATCTGGCAAAACGCATTTGCAAAAGACGGCCTTTTACAATGCAAAAGACCGTCTTTTACACGACAAAAGGCCGCCTTTCGCAACGTGAAAGGCGGCCTTTTGTAAACTCAACGGTCAAGACACGGCAGGCAGAAGCGTGCCGAGGGTTCAGTTTTCGGCGTTGAAACGCATGATGTCTTCTTCCTCTCCCACTATCCAGATGATGTCGCCATCCTTGAGGATACGCGACGGGGCGACGGGCGAAAGGTTTTCCTTGCCCTCCTCGATGCCTACCACCATGCAGTTGAACTTGTCCCTTATGCCGCTCTCCTTCATTGTATTTCCGGCGAAAGCACCGCCCTCACGGATTACAACTTGCCGCAGTTTCATCTCCCGTTTCTCTATGTCGGGGTCTTTCTGTCGCACCTCCCTCACGAGCGCGGAGCCGAAAGCGGTAAGCTGGTCGTCGCTGCCTATGGCCTGGATTTTGTCACACGGAAAGATGATTGTGTCTCCGTTGGGTATGTTTATGCGCAGAATACCGCGCAGGATGCTGCTCACATGCACGCCATACTTGCTCGCCAAAGCGAGCTGGCGCAGCGTCTTGCCGGCCCAAAGCGTGTCTTCAGGCACGTCGAAGTCGGCTATATGCACGTCGCGGTCAAGCAACCTGCCCTCGTAAAGGGGACGCTTGCGCCCCATAACCTCGGCCTCGATTTCGCGCGAACGCAGGTTCTGCAAGAACATGCGCTCCATCTTTATGCTGCGCCTCTTGAGCGAACGCGAGATTACCATCAGCGCGACAGCAGCCAGGGCGATACTGAACATCAAGGCGTTGGTGAAGCGCGTGAGATAATTACATATATAAAAGACGAACGCCGAAGCTACGGCGAGGCGCACAAGGATGGTGAACACCAGCGGGAAACGGTTGTAGACGTTCTCCGCCCACAGGGCCTTGAACTCATCGCTGTGGTTCTTCTTCATCACAATGGCACGCAGGAAAGGCGATATCACGAGCAGAGTGGCAAGTCCGCACACGGCGTTGGCCCACCAGTGTGGCAGCACATGGCGGACGAAAGGCAGGAAAAACGTGAACATAAGGGCTATGGCCGCACCCGAAAGGATGGCGTAGATTACCGTCACACGCAGCATCTGAACGAGCAGGCTCTTCCACTTGCGCCCCGTATTGACAGGGCGGCGGCTCAAAGTGACGTTGTTCAGCGCGGCAATCCACCGCCCGGGCAACCGCCGTTCAAGCATGCTGTAACACGGGTTGGCGGCGCGTATCATGTAAGGAGTAAGGAAAGTGGTGATTACCGAGACTGCAACCACTACTGGATAAAGGAACTCGCCGATGACGCCGAGCGACAAACCGAGCGACGCTATGATGAAAGAGAATTCGCCGATTTGCGCCATCGAGAAGCCGCACTGCATCGCGGGCTTCAACTGTTGGCCGCTTAGCATGAAGCTGAACGTGCCGAACACGGCCTGCCCTACAAGTATAGTGAGCACCAAGCAGACTATGGGCACGGCGTAATCGACAAGGACATGGGGGTCGACAAGCATGCCTACGGACACGAAGAACACCGCCCCGAACAGGTTTTTCACCGGCTCGACGAGCTTTATTATGCGGTCTGCCTCGACAGTTTCGGCCAAAATTGAACCCATCACGAACGCCCCAAAGGCACTGCTGAAGCCAACTTTCGTCGACAATACGGCCATGGCGCAGCACAGCCCGAGCGACACAATGAGCAGCGTCTCGTTGTTGATGAGCTTGCGCATGGAGCGCAATATCCACGGTATGAGGAATATTCCCACGACAAACCAGAGGATGAGGAAGAAGCCGATTTTCATCACGCTGCCCAGCATCTCGCCGCCGTCAGGGTTGCCGCCGATGGCTACAGCCGAGAGCATCACCATCAGGACGATGGCCAGTATGTCTTCAAGTATGAGCACGCTCATCACCAGTCCGGCGAAGCGTTGCTGGCGAAGGCCGAGGTCGTCGAACGCCTTATATATAATGGTGGTTGAACTCATGGCCAGCATTCCGCCAAGGAATATGCAGTCCATGCGGCTCCATCCGAAGGCGTGGCCTACCACAATGCCGAGCATCATCATGCAGAACACCACGCTGCACGTGGTGATTACGGGCGATATGCCCATCTTCAGGATTTTCTTGAACGAGAAGTCGAGACCCAGCGAGAACAGAAGGAACATCACGCCGATGTCTCCCCACGTCGAGATGTCGGCCTTGTCAACCACCGACATGGTATAAGGCATGTGCGGACTTACCAGGAAACCGGCCACGACATACCCCAGCACGAGCGGCTGCTTGAGCTTCTTGAACACGATGGTGACCACCCCGGCCACGATAAGTATTAGCGCAAGGTCTTTGACAAGATAAGGAAGTTCGGACATGCTTTGTTGAGAATTAAGAACAGACACCCACCCCAACCCTCCCAAAGGGAGGGAGCTTGATTACCATTATCACTTATTTTGAACGCAACATTCCAAGCCCCCTCCCTTCGGGAGGGTTGGGGTGGGTGTCAACCGGCAACGCTATCAGTCGTTATATTCCGCCGTAATCTCGCAGATTCTTACGATTACCTGCATGGCCTTCTCCATCACCTGAACGGAGACAAACTCGTAAGGACCGTGGAAGTTGACGCCTCCGGCGAAGATGTTGGGGCACGGCAGCCCCTTGAACGACAGCTGCGCGCCGTCCGTTCCGCCGCGGATAGGCTCTACTTTGGGCGGAACGCCGCAGTCCTGCATGGCCTTCAGCACGATGTCTATTACGTGCATGTTGGGGTCAATCTTCTCCTTCATGTTGTAATACTGGTCCTTCACGTCGGCCACGACGGTGCCCTCGCCGTACTTTTCGTTCATCCTGCGCGCGCAGTCGGCGATGAACTCCTTGCGCTCCTCAAACCGTTCGCGGTCGTGGTCGCGTATGATGTAAGACAGCTTGGCCTGCTCTATGTTCGACTCGATGCCCAGCAGATGGTAGAACCCCTCGTAGCCTTCGGTCGTCTCGGGCGTTTCGTCGGCCGGAAGCATGGCCGCAAACTCGGCCGCCAGCCTGTTAGCGTTGACCATCTTGCCCTTGGCATAGCCCGGATGCACGCTCACTCCCTTGATTACAACCTTCGCCGAAGCGGCGTTGAAGTTCTCGAACTCCAGGTCGCCAAGGTCTCCGCCGTCCATCGTGTACGCCCATTCGCAGCCAAACTTCTCAACGTCGAAGTGGTGGGCACCCATTCCTATTTCCTCGTCGGGATTGAAACCCATGCGAATGTCGCCGTGCTTTATTTCGTCATGGTCGCGCAGCCAGCACATGGCCTGCACTATTTCGGCTATTCCGGCCTTGTCGTCCGCGCCGAGAAGGGTGTGCCCGTCGGTCACGATGATGTCCTCGCCCTTGTGCGCAAGCAGTTCGGGGAACTTCTTTACCGACGACACTATGCCCGGCGACAGCTCTATGTCGCGCCCGTCATAGTTGCGTATGAGGCGCGGCTTCACGTCCTTTCCGCTACAATCAGGCGACGTGTCGTAGTGGCTGATGAAGCCGATTGTGGGCACGTCCTTCTTCATGTTCGACTTGAGCGTGGCGTACACATAGCCCATGTCGTCCATCTCCACGTCGTCAAAGCCCTCCTCCTTCAGCTCGTCGCGCAGGTACTTGGCGAAGACCAGCTGCTTCGCCGTGCTCGGCACGCTGTCGCTTTCCTCCGCCGACTGCGTGTCGAAGCTAACATACTTCAAAAATCTTTCAATTATGTCCATAGTGTTACAAGTGTTTTTTATTTTCCAGTTGGCAATGCGCCAACAGCCATCAAGTTACAAAGGTACGCATTTTATTTCATTCATTGCTCCCGTTCGGCAATGAATTTAAGCGCATTTTTAAAAACTTCTTAAAAGCCGGCGGCCGTCCGCACGCCGCCGTCCACACGCCATCCCCTGCCCTGCCGCCATGCAAACAACGGCAAACAGCCTTGCAAAAGACCGTCTTTCACCCTACAAAAGGCCACCTTTTGCATCGCGAAACATGGCCTTTTAGACTGTAAGGAAACACGTCTTTTTATGTAACACACCGTAACCACACCACCCCCTACACGCACAAACCGTCACGTTTTAGAGGCAAACAGCTTACAGTTTTACGGCTGTTCATCAAGCGAAAGGACATGAAAAAGGCCGCATGAAGCAATCTTCCATGCTTCATGCGGCCGTCAAAGTGACCCCGTTGGGAACATTAAGGGTGCATTTTAATAAAATTGAATGCAATCGAATAAAATAAATATATCTGATAATCAATGATTTACGCTTATTTTGTTAAATAGTGTTGCACGCCAAAAAGACGCCAATTTTCATTCATTTTCATAAAGGACGCCAAAAAGACGCCAAAAATATTTGCCTCTAAGTATGGTTTTTCGTACCTTTGTGTTGTCAAAAATCTTTACGTTATGGCACAAATAGAATTAAGACTGTCAAGCAAGAAACTCACCAACGGAAAGAGTGAAATACTGCTAAGGTTCTACAACGGCAAGAAATTCAATCTTCGTGCTAAGAGCGGCGTATACATAGACCAGAAATATTTTGAGTACGAGATTGATTGGGGCAAGACTGTCGAATCAGGTATCAAGATGCCCAAGAAAACAATAAGCTCAACAACAAAAGGCAACGCATTAAAGAACGGTTATGTGTTGCGACAGAACGGGGATATTATTATTAACGAACAACGCATCATCAGCAACAGTGAACGTGAGGATATAAAAGCGAAGCAAAAGACCATAAATGACCTTAAGAATTTCATATTTAAGTGTTATGAGTCGGCTGAAAAGACCGACTTGAAGGATGATTGGCTGAAAATGGTTGTCGACAAGTTCTTTCATCCAGAGAATTACATGACACCCGAAGAGATAGAACGGAACAAGACTTTCTTTGAACTGTTTGACGAGTTCCTCAAGGAAAAGGAGTTCAGTGATGACAGGGAAAGAGGTATGCAGGTGTTGAAACGTGACATATGGAGGTTCACTAAGTTCCAGCAGACCATGGGTAAGCGCAAGGATTTTACTTTCAACGTAAACGACGTGACCAAGGATGACATTGAGGATTTCCGCGACTACCTGAAAAATGAAAAGGCGCTCTCGGAAAGATATCCGAAACAGTATGCCAAGATGATAAAGGAACAGCCCAACGGTATAAGAAGGGGACGTTTGGATATAGAGGTACGTGGCAACAATACAATAATAACCCTGATGAAAAAACTAAGGAGTTTCTTCTCATGGTGTTACGATGAGGGCAAGACCAAGAATAGACCCTTCGACGGTGTTAAGATAGGTGTAGAGAGATACGGTACGCCTTATTATTTATCATCGGATGAGCGCGACAAGATTGCGGAAACAGACATGCCGACCGAGCATTTGAAAACACAGCGGGACATATTCGTGTTCCATTGCTTCGTAGGTTGCAGGGTCAGCGACCTCATGAAACTGACTATGGGCAATATAACCGACGGAGTGCTGGTATATACGCCGCATAAAACGAAAGATGAAGGGGACGCCACACAAGCAAGGGTTCCACTACGTACATTGGCCGCGGAGTTGATTAAGAAATACAAAGGTGTTGATAAACAGGGACGTTTGTTCCCTTTCATTTCACAAGTTAAGTACAACGAAGCCATAAAGGAGATATTTACCATTGCAGGGATAATCCGTAAAGTGGAAGTACGTAATCCAAAGACCGGAGAGATGGAGCTTTGTCCGATTAACAAGATAGCAAGCAGCCATATTGCACGCAGGACCTTTGTCGCTAATGCATATAAATATGTGTCAGACCCGAACATAGTAGGCAAGATGTCCGGTCATGTTGAAGGCAGCAAGGCTTTTGCAAGATACCGCAACATTGACGACGATATACTTAAAAACGTCATTGACAAGATGTAATGCCTCAATAGCCCCATTAATACACCACGATTTTATTACAGCCGTATTCCGAAAAGGAGTGCGGCTTTTTGGTTTGTCTATTGTACAAAACTCCAATAAACTAAGATTTATAACGGTTACATAACGTTATATAACCATTCGCCAGAAATCAAGCGTTTACATATATTTTTACATCAAGTCCGTCTTACCTTTGCATCGTCCCTTGCGACCAGCGGTGTCTCTGTTTCATCGTCGGCTACCTGGGAAATGGTATCACCAAGGATAATCCTTAAACAGAGGTGAGGGCCGAAGTTTATTTTTAAAAAGTAAAAAAATGATAATAAATGATTTGATTTCCGATGGCAGTAATAATATAAGTATTACAGTCGGAATAAACGACTTGAAAGAGTTCGGCTTGTCATTAATAGAAGAAGGTCGGACGATGGGAAGGGCTGAGAGGGTTCAGGAAACCTATCTTACCCCGGATGAAGTAGCTAAAATGTTAGGAGCTTCAAAGAGCACGTTGTGGAGGTGGAACAAATCAGGCTATCTCCGTAATATCAAGTGTGGACGAAAGTCCTTTTATAAAAAGTCGGACGTTGAGAATCTAATTTTCAACAATAATGAAAATAAAAAATGAAAACAGAAGTAGAAAGAAAGACCGCTTACGCAGCGGCAGGGAGTATTGAAAACAGCCTTATGGCACAGGGTAGCGTCACGCCTGTTGGTAACTGTGGCGCACAGACAGGTATGCTGCGTCAGGATGCATCAGAAACAAAGCCCCTTGGAGGCATCAATATTGTTCAAAGCGAGGAGCTAAGGCAAAAGTTGATGGTCGCATTGAGCAACGGGGTGTCTGTGGACTACATGGAGCTTTACCAAGCTGGGCTAAAATTGGTGTATATTGACGACAACCGCAAAATATCGAAGTCCCACGTTAAGAACCTGAAAGAGTCTTTTAAGCGTGTGCACACGATGTTCGACGATATATCCGTGCTTCAGGCTATCGACTTGCTGGAGGATGGGATCGCATTGCACGACGGGGCCGGAAACAAGTTGACATTGCAGTCCGAAGGCATTGAATACTGCTATGCAATCATTGATGGTCAGCACAGGAACGAGGCCCTGGAACTGTACTATTCCGACGCAAGCACGAAGGCTGTTCCAGTGAAGGCCGGGGTCAAGCAAATTGCCATACCTGAAGGGACAGACGTAAGATCCGTACTGGCTGAACGCAACCTGATTGTAAAGAGATGGACTTGCAACGACACTAAGCGCTTCATCGAATTCATGAGTGACGGTGATGATACTGTAATAAGCAGGGTGAACAAGTGTGTTGCAGAGGATGGTATGTCAACCCGTGGTGCATGGAAAATATACAAGCTTACTGACGGCTACAAGAAAGCAAAGCTTGAGAAGGCTGTGCTGGAGGGAAGCCTGACCGACGAGTTGAGGGGTACACAGGCGGAAATAGAGCGTGGCGACAAAATCCGCAGGGCCATACAGGTGGGTTGCAGGCACGAACCGAAGATGAAGCATAACAGTGCCATCATTGACATGATGATTTCTGCCTACAATTCCGTTGTAGACGAGAGTAAGGCCAGCACGATGCATCTGCTCCTGCTGTTCATAACGTCAATTCCCGAAGTGAAGATGAAGGCCGCCATGGATGAGGATACGGTGGACAAAAAGACCGAATGCCTGAAGAAGGAATGGATGCTGTTCTTACAGGCTGTGGAAACAGATGGTAAGGAGCAGGATTTCACCGGTTTGGCACAAAAGGCAAGCGACGAATACGACGTAATGGTTGCAGCGGAGGTTGCAACATCTTCACGGACACGGAAAACACGCAAGAAAAGCAAGGCTGCGGTGGAATAACGTACAGGACCGTAGCTGAAAAACAAGGCATGGCATACTTACATTGATTTGTAAGGCAGGATTGAGGGCGCACCTTTTTCTTGCTAAGCCATTGCCTTGTCTTTACGAAAATTGTTTATTTGATGTAATTTATTGATAATCAGAGAAATGACGAAATGATAAACATTCAAGACCACAGGTCAAACAAGTTGCTCCAGGGCTGGTATATGCCATATTGTTCAACGCATACGACGATTTCACGGCCAATCAAAAATTTATAAGGATTTGTTGTTCGACGTAATCAAGAACGGCTGTGATTGGGATGATTGAACGTGGATGAAGACTGCAATGTTGGCCTCTCCCTGTCATTCTCCAAGTCAGTGTGTTGGGGAGGGGCTTCAATTCACGGCCTTTTGCATTGCGATTTGCCGTCTTTTGAGTGGTGATTGATGGCCTTTTACAAACCAATTGACGGCCTTTTGCAGAACACTTTAAAACGACTAGTAAAATAACAGATAGTTAACGACTAGAACGAAGGTATATGGCATCGGTAAGGATAAAGTTGCGCCCATCAACCGTAGAGGGCAAGGAATGGTACACTGTATTTCCGGATTATACACAAGTATTCTGTTGACTACATCGTTTCGGAATACATCAAGCAATCGGATTGTCCTACACTCTTCAACTTCATACGCTCGATGTTTGATTAACGTGGCTGTTTTATAAGTATGAAGCGGTGATATTTTGTAAAATGCTTAATATCAATACCTTAGTTTATGAGTTGTTCGTTTTTAGTCAAACAATGCATGTTTTAGTCAAACATCAAGGATAAAATTTCATCAAAAAAGTCGGCCAGAAGTACTTTAAATCGGCTGTTTTTACTATCTTTGCAGCGGATTGGAGGTTTTATACTTATAAAGCGGTGATAAACTCCTCCATAGAAACAAGAACTAAATTAAGGAACCAACAAGGAATTTTGTGGTATGGAAATGAAAAAAATGAAGCCTGCAACGCTTTGTTCGTCACACCACATAACAACGGTAGGTAATCGCTGCTGAGTTTCGTCCGGGATACCTTCCGTTACGCCTGAAAGATAATGCAAGCGAATGCAATGAAAACCAGTTGCAAGACGCATATTTTTATCTTGAAAAGGTACTTCAGAACTTTCATGCGATTGTCATGAGGGTAGCGAGAAGAATGTCCCGTCGGCATAGTACACTTGTTTATTACCCAACACCTTAATTTGCCGAATCTCTTGAACATTTTGGATTTGCGTATGCCAAAAGACAAGCTCAACCGTGTGGATTTCCATTGGTTTGTTGTCAGGACAAAACCCGGGCGTGAAAAAGAGTTGTGCAATATTATCAGGCAGAACAAGGACAAGGTAGGCAATATATTGGAGGCTTATTGTCCAACGCATACTACGGTTAACGTACAAATTGCGGGCAGGAGTTGCAAGCTGCCACTTTTCGACGGTTATGTGTTCGTTCTTGCCACCCATGACGCATTGGCAGGTTTCATACGCGACTACTATCCGAATGCGGTTATCAGGGTCAACCGTAGACTACCATCCGAAAACAGGGCAACGATTTCCACAATACCGGAGGCGCAGATGAGGAAGTTCAAGGATTTTAACGAAAACTACCCCGACACCGCTATTCCCCTTGAACGCCCATATACGGACTATGCTTTCAACCCCAAGACAAATGAGCCTAACGACATTGTAAAGGTTATAGACGGGCCACTTGCAGGAACGGAAGGATACATCACAAAGTTCAGGAGGGACAAAAGGCTGGTTTACCATTTGAAAGGACTTGACAGGGCAGTATCAATCCCAAACATCTGGAACTTCCATGTTGTTAGGGTTCACAATGCGGAGGGAGACAAGCAGACATTAGGGACAATCAAGGAAAGGGCTGTTGACTTGTTGATAGGAATGATACAAGGTTGCGGTTATGGTGAAAAGACGCTTCCGATGCTTTATGAGTTTATCGATGAATTAACGTTCAAACCCTCGTTAGTAGATTTTTGCAAGAACCTATATAAGAAAGGTTATGTTGAGTTAAGCCAAAAATTCGCAAAGCTCAATACCAAAGGCGCTGAATTAATCCTGAACCTTATAAGATACGAAAAAGACAATCCCGGTTATGTAAAGTCTAACTGGAAGAAGCTCATAATCCGACCGTTCCTCACTCCTACTTCCGGCGTTGAATTTAAGGATGGTCAAATCGAAGCTAAACTTAAGCATACCAACTTCATCGAAATAATAAGGAAAGTTGACATTACCGAGCAAGTGTATTATCCGAGCAAGGAAGAGGAAAAAACGATTACTACCACTTACTATGCCCACATCGGAATAAAGCAAAACGAGGACAAGGAAAGTTTTACCCTTTTTGCAAACTGGGATTATTTTCTTGATGAGTATTTTATGACCGCTGGAAAGGCAAACGAGAAACTGGTGAAAGGGACAAAAATACAAACGGTAAACACCCCTGACAATCCTGAAAGAAAGGAAGGCAAGGAAAATAAAGTGGACAAGGAAAAGTTGATAGAGTCGTTTCACAATTATTCTCCAACCTTATATAATATCCTTACCGACGGAAAATCAAAGGTAAAACCAATACAAAACTTTAATATAGGAAAAGAACAGCTCAACGTGATGGCAATAATCGCAACAGCAGAAGCCGACATTGATGAAGCAAAGGATGAACTCATAAATACCTGCACTAATATTTGCACTGAAATAAACACCACTACCCACCTTGCCGTTTGGAGGAGGTATCTTAGGACTGTTTGGCTGCATATATAAAAAAGGTGACAAGGTGAGGAAGTGAAAAGGTGAAAAACAACCATAACCAAGCAAAAAATACCATGTACACGGAAAAGGAATTCAAGCAAAGATGGCAGAAACTTCATCATCCCACTATGGACGTAAATGGTGACGTGGCCTTTTATTACGGTGTCTACAAGCAATTCCATGACATCGCAAAAGGAAGTGCCAAGAACATAAACGAATATTACCTGCTCCAATTGGTTATGCTTGTTGAAGATGCCGCCTCCGTAAGTATAGACTCCTTTTATGAAACAATGTACAGAAGCATCGGGAACATGGCTTTTTATTGGTGTGGCAAATTAGGAATATCGACTAAAGACACCAACTTTCTTTACAATAATCTAACCAAAGCAGTAGCCAAGGCGCCCGAAAGCAGCCTGAAACAATGGATTAAGAAAAATGTCCTGTCCGGGGATTTCCAAAGGTTGAAAGATGTGGCTTTGTATTTCGCCATTCAAGACAAAACAGTAAAGAGAATATATCCCAACCTCCAATACAGAAAAGACGCATTCCTGGAACTTGTTGGTGGTGATAAAGTTAAGGCAAAAGAAATGCTTGAATCCGACTTGGCTTTCAACTGGCATGACAAGGAAGGCTGTACATTACTTTCAAGAATTGCCGAGAGTTTCAAGATGGGTGAAGACGGAATGGAAGTGATGGCAAACTTGGAAACAGTCCATCCCATGTCGTTGGATTCCTACCTGCCGTTTGAAAGCAAGGATGGCGGATATACAGTTACGGTAATGAAAAAGGACAATACCACCATTGATGTCATATTTCCTGTCCGAGTTTCAAAGAAGAAGATTGAGGATATGTGTTTTGTCGGCCTGCTTGTTACATACCTCGGGAAAACATACATAAATGGCCCTGTAGTATGGTGGGAAACTGATGCCTTCGACTTATGGGACAGCGATATTTTCTGGGACGGCATACAGGAGGACGAGGAAGAGGATGCGAAAAATAAGTCCTTCACCACAAAATTCGGAAAGAGATACACCATGTACCAAGACCTTTACGGAGAATTCGAGAAGGACATAAACGGTTTCTATACTGATGAGCCGAATATTCTTGACTTTCTGAATTGGCTTGCACCTGAATCTGCGATGAATGAACTTTAACATCGAACGGGAGATTATTCAAGAACATAGCACAAAGATTGAACGTCGGCAATTGTAATGAAAAGTGATGGCAGCTTGTTGAGTTTAGCCGTTTTGCAACGTTTATCGGTAAAATTCATACGGGCTGTCATCATTTCAAACGCAAAAATATAAATCGTCTTAAATAAACAGTGTCAACAAATACGATTGGCATATACATAAATTGAATTAAAAACAAAAATAATTATGGATTCAAATATAAAAATTGTAGTAGCTGGAACAGGCTACGTAGGACTAAGTATTGCTACACTTCTCAGTCAACATCATCAAGTAACTGCAGTAGATGTAATTCCTGAAAAAGTAGACTTGATAAACCTACGTAAGTCACCGATACAGGATGACTACATCGAGAAATACCTGGCTGAAAAGGACTTGAACCTGACCGCTACAACGGACGGGGCAAAAGCATATTCAGACGCAGATTTCGTTGTCATTGCAGCACCGACCAATTACGATCCGGTGAAGAACTATTTTGACACGAGCCATGTTGAAGAGGTTATCGAGTTGGTTAAGAGCGTCAATCCCAATGCAATAATGGTAATCAAGAGCACCATTCCTGTCGGCTACACGGAAATGATAAGGAAGAAGATGGATACCGACAACATCATTTTCTCTCCAGAATTCCTCCGTGAAAGCAAGGCACTGTATGACAATCTTTACCCAAGCCGTATAATAGTTGGTCGCCCTGAAGGTGATGAACGTTTGGATAAGGCAGCCCGTGAGTTTGCGGCATTGTTACAAGAAGGGGCAATCAAGGAGAATATAGATACTTTGTTTATGGGTACAACAGAGGCAGAAGCGGTTAAACTCTTTGCCAACACCTATCTTGCTCTTCGTGTTTCCTACTTTAACGAGCTTGACACCTACGCCGAAATGAAGGGACTTGACACGCAAGCTATAATCAACGGCGTTTGTCTTGACCCCCGTATCGGAACCCATTACAACAATCCGAGTTTTGGTTATGGCGGTTACTGCTTGCCGAAAGATACCAAACAGCTACTTGCCAACTATGCTGATGTACCTGAAAATTTAATCCAGGCAATAGTAGAAAGTAATAGGACAAGAAAAGATTTTATAGCAGATCGTGTTCTTCACAAAGCCGGTTACTATGATTATTACAACCGTGGTGACTTCAATCCGTCGGAAGAAAAGAGATGTGTTGTTGGTGTTTACCGCCTGACAATGAAATCAAATTCCGACAACTTCCGCCAGTCGTCAATCCAAGGCGTAATGAAACGTATCAAGGCAAAAGGAGCTGAAGTAATCATCTATGAACCAACGCTTGAAAACGGTAGCACATTTTTCGGCAGTAAGGTGGTGAATAACCTTAATACATTCAAGCAACAAAGCCATGCAATAATAGCAAACCGTTACGATTCTTGCTTGGATGACGTGAAAGACAAGGTTTATACGAGGGATATTTTTAGAAGAGATTGACTCGGAAAATTAATTATAGATAAAAATACAGATGTAATAATAAAGAAAAATGGTTATGATGTCGTATATGGTGTTATGGAAACTAAAATATAATCGGAATGATTTTGGGTGTAGCTAATATCAATAAAAAACTCCTGCTATATGTGTTTGATTAAAAAAACATGAATCGGAAAAATTATAGACATATAACATGAATAAATCGTTTGGTAGTTTAAATATAAACATATATGAACATCATACTAACAAATGCCCCTGTAAATAATGGGAACAGAGGGTGTGTCGCCTTATCCATATCGATTATGTATCTTATTGACAAGATATTAAACAAGAAAAACATTCCTCATACTTTTTATTTACCACAAAGCGGATATACACAAAAAAACATTCACACAATAAAAGTGGGTGACGAGACAATTAAATTTGTTTCATTGCCGGATATAACTCCTTTGGATTTTAAGCACAGGTTGAAGAATTTGCTTAAAAAGGATCGTGTCCAAACCAAGGATATATACAAAAACGCAGACTTCATTCTTGACATCGGACAGGGAGACAGTTTTGCAGACATTTACGGGAAGAGTCGTTTTGACTGGATATTCAGTCAATACCGTCTTGGAATGAAATACCACAAGCCTTATTGCATCCTTCCACAAACGATAGGACCGTTTAAAGACCCAAAGATAAGGGAACAGGCAAAGAGGGGCATTGAGTATGCCTCTTGCGTGATGGCCAGAGACAAGCAAAGCTACGATTATGTCAAAGAGTTGCTACCTAAAAAAGAAGTGACTGAAATAATTGACGTTGCATTCTTTATGCCTTTCAAGCGTAAGACGTTCGACAAAAGCCGTGTCCATGTGGGTTTGAACATTTCCGCCTTGTTGTGGCACGGAGGTTATACTCGTAACAATCAGTTCGGGCTGAAAACGGATTACCAGTCATTAGTACGCGATATAATAAAATATTTCTTGGCACAAGACGGCATTACACTACATCTAATATCCCATGTTGTAGGTGCCGATCGTGGCGTGGAGAATGACTATGCCGTGTCTTTTGACTTGTGTGAAGAGTTCAACAACCCCAATTTAGTGCTATCTCCTCTGTTCTTAGACCCAATTTCCGCAAAAAACTATATCGCCGGAATGGATTTCTTTATGGGTGCTCGTATGCATTCCACTATCGCCGCTTTTTCTTCTGGAATTCCTGTCGTGCCGATGGCGTATAGCCGGAAATTCAACGGCTTGTTTTCGGACACCCTGCAATACCCACACGTTGCTGACATGAAAGCGCAAGATAATGCTGAAATAATGACTATTGTGAAAGAATGTTTGAGCAAGCGTGCTGAATTGAAAAAAGTTATTGATGACAGAATGAACGGGTGCGTAAAAGAAAGATACGAGCGACTTACCAAACAATTAACGAAACTTTTAGGGATATGAAGATTTGTTTACTTGGCGGAACCGGTACGATAGGGACATATTTACAAGAACTTCTAAAAAAGGAAGAAGGCAATAACATTTTTGTCACGACAAGAAATAAGTCCGCAAAAGATATAAAGAACATTCACTTCCTTCATGGTAATGCAAAAGACATACAGTTTGTCAAGTCATTGGACAGCAACTTTGATGCAGTTGTAGACTTTATGTCATACAAGACGGATGAGTTCGCAAACAGGGTCGAGATACTTTTAAACAAGACTAAACATTATGTTTTCTTATCTTCTGCACGTGTCTTTGCGAATGATGAAGTGATAACAGAGGAAAGTCCGAGGTTATTGGACGTTTCCAAGGATAAACAATATTTGGAAACGGATGAATATGCATTGACCAAAGCAAGGCAAGAAGACATATTAAACAGTTACAACAAAAGAAATTATACGATAATACGCCCTTATATAACCTATGGCAAAGAACGTCTTCAGCTTTCAGTCCTTGAAAAGGAGGAGTGGTTGTTTAGGGCTTTAACACACAGAAGCATAGTATTTTGTAAAGAGCTTGCCAACAAGTCCACGACATTGACAGACAGCTGCGATGTGGCCAAGTCAATTTATAAAATATTGAGTAGGGGGAGTAAAGGAGAAACTATAAATATCACGAATGACTATTCCATAACTTGGGCGCATGTCTTGGATATCTATGTTGAAGAACTTACAAAAGTCCTCGGTGAGATGCCGAAAATCTCATGGGTTTCGCTTGACAAGTTCATGGAGTTGTACAGACCTGGAATTTCCAAATACCAGATAACTGTTGACCGAATGTTTAACCGTGTGTTTGATAACGGGAAACTATCAAAAATAATAGACACAAAACAGTTTATACCACCAGAAGATGGTGTTCGTTTGTGCATTACGGCCTTTCTTGACTGTCCACACTTCCGCTATGCCAATTGGAGAAAAGAGGCTTTCATTGACCGTTACCTTAAGGAGAGAGCTTCACTCAATGACATAAACGGAATGAAAAATACAATAAAATATTACTACAATAGATACATTGGTAAAATATGAATTATCCTAAATTTAAAACATTTCAGATTTTAGTGCCTATGTTGAAGGCATATAATATTCGACACATAGTAATTTCCCCAGGAAGCCGAATGCGTGAATTCGTTTTAGCCGTGGAGGAAGACCCGTTTTTTATTACCTATGACGTTACGGATGAAAGAAGTGCATCATATTTTGCACTAGGCTTGTCACAAGAATTAAGGGAACCTGTAGTAATCGTATGTACATCCAGTACGGCCACGACAAATTACTTTCCAGGAGTGACTGAAGCCTTTTACCAGGATGTGCCGATTGTTGTCCTGACAGGTGACAGGGATCCGTATATGTTGGGGCAGCAGGAAGACCAGATGATAAACCAAGTGGGAATGTATGACCGTGTTGTAAGGAAATCCGTGACTCTGCCTATCGTAAAGAATGACAATGCGGATAAATGGTATTGCGAGCGACTGATTTGTGAAGCTCTACTAGAATTAAACCACCATAAAACTGGGCCTGTCCATATAAACGTCCCTGTGCCGGCAGTAATATATTGGTCAAATGACAAGCCTATAGAAGAATATCCAGAGGTCAAGGTTATCCGAAGATGTACACTGGAGGATGAACAGCTTTTGACGAAAAAGATTGAAGAGCTGTCACGTGCAAATAAAATACTCATACTTGCAGGCCAAGGCGTAACTGGATTTGACGAAAAACTATTGGATGCATTCTTCGATAAATACAACTGTGTTATACATGCCGAGCACATGGGAAACATCAGTAGCAAGGGAAAGATAAACATTGCAGCGTTAAGCGAGAATATTGCTGATAATGTCTTTGAGGAATATATGCCGGACATTGTAATTTCTTTTCAAGGAACAATCGCCATCACTCGTGGACTTAAAGAAAAACTAAGAACAAAAAAATTCAGCCATTGGCTTATCGACGAGGAAGGGAAGGTAATAGATGCATATAAAAATTTGACAAGCATTTTTGAATGCACGCCAAGAGCCTTTTTTGAATATTTTGTTACTCATGCACCAAAAGGCAAAAAAAATGACATGGTATATTATGACAAATGGTTAAATAAATACAATAAGATTAAGAATCTTAATGTAAAGTATTCAAATGTGTTTGTCATTCAACACTTTTTGGCAAAAATGCCGGCTAATTCCATATTGCATCTAAGTATACTAAATAGCATAAGGATAAGTCACTATTTTGAACTTCCTCAAGGGACAAAAGTGTATGCTAATGTTGGTACGGACGGAATAGACGGTTGCCTGTCATCGTTTTTCGGCCAATCTGTTGCCTCTGACAAGGAATGTTTTATCATAATAGGGGATTTAAGCTTCTTTTATGATATGAGTTCATTAAGAATTAAGCATATCAAGCCGAACGCACACATATTGCTAATCAACAATCATGGTGGAAACGAGTTTTATCTACAGCCTATCATGCCTACCACCCCTCAAGGATTGGGGGCTTCACACCACAATTCGGCACAAGGATGGGCGCAAAGTTTGGGGTACAAATATATTAAAGCGACTAATGAAAACGAGTTCTTAAACAATATAGACGAGTTTGTCAGTAAAGGGAGTGATAATCCGATTCTATTTGAAGTATTCACTGACCAAATGGATGACAGGGAGGCTGTATATGCAACAAGAACCTTTTATCATGAACTTTTTGATAAGAATGCGGAGATAAAGAAAGCCATCAAGGGTGTTGTTGGAGAAAGCACCATTAAAGGCATAAAAAGTCTTTTAGGAAAAAAATAAATGGGCAGTAGCGGAAAGATTGTCAGCGGTGTGGTATGGAGTACGGTGGTGAACGTGGTTAACGCCGTTTACGGCTTCATTGCCGTACCTATACTGATAAACCATTTCGGAAAAGCTGAATACGGCCTGATTGGACTTGCCATGTCGGTCAACGTCTATATGAGCTTGATGGACATGGGGTTCAACTCCACCAATGTTAGGTTTTTCTCGGCATGGCTTGCGCAAAAGAATTATGGCCGGTTATTGAAAGGATTCCAGACAAGCCTTTCCTTTTATGGAGTTGTGGGCTTGGTTAATGCGATAGTCTTGTTGGTGGTGGCTGCATTTTCGGGACACATCTTTAATGTTACTGCAAGTCAAGACATAATATTAAAACACCTTTTCTATATACTTGCGGTGTCGGCTTTCTGCCAATGGTTTTCTTCTTGTTTCGACCAGTTGATAAAGGCTACGGAAAATGTCGCATGGATACAAAAGAGGACTTTGGTGATAAAAATACTTATGATAGTCGTTTTGGCGGCGACTGTTTTGTTAAACTTGTCAATAGAACTGTATTATATTCTTACATGCCTTGCCTCGCTGGCTATTGTACCCATATCAATTGGAAAGATTAAAAAGGAAACGCCTTTCATAAATTTCTTGCCGAAATGGGACAAGGCTTCGTTTAAGGAAATGCTGCCATACTGCATGAACATCTTTTCGTTCAGCTTGTTCCAGTTTTCATTTTACAACTTACGCCCAGTGTTCCTTGGCATACAAGGCACAATCGAGTCTGTTACCGATTACCGCATTCTCAACGGTATTGTAAGCATCGTAACAATGCTAGGTGGCGCATTCACAGGAATTTTATTGCCATCAACTTCAAAAGTAGTGGCTAACCATAACGAAGCGGCGTATTACAGAATGGCATACGATGGAACGAAATACATCTCAATCCTAATCTGCTTTTGCTGCTTTGGAATGATGTCTGTAGGTTCAGAAGTCTTGACCTTGTATGTAGGAAAGTCATACCTTTACTTGATTCCGTGGTTCAACCTGTGGCTGCTGTGTACGCTCGGCACACACAATCAAGCAATAAGCAGTCTTATCTTGGCTGGCTCTGACATCAGGGCATTAAGCTACAGTTCTGCTTTTGCTTCCATTGTCGGCCTTATCCTGTCGTGGTGCCTGATTCCACACTATCAGATAGGCGGCGTATGCATTGCCTTTGCTGTGTATTCAGTGATACAGTTGCTTTTCTTCTACTGCTACTATTGGCCAAGGAAAATGAAGATAAATTCCGCAAAGGTGTTTAACAAGTGTTTTTTCCCGAGTCTCTTGGCAGGCGTAGCTTCACTGTTGATTGTGCATTATGTGCTGAAATGGATAGTTTGGTTTGATAACACATTCGTCAATTTCCTGTGTGAGGGCTTTACGTTTGCCATATTATACATTGCTTTTGTTTATGTGTTTGTCATGAGCAAGGATGACAAGAGCTTTTTCTTAAAACTTATTAGAAGAAAATGAGAGATGACAAGGTCACTATAGCCAGGGCAATAGGAATATTGCTCATGGTCGCAGTACATGGTGGAATGCAGAGAGTAGGAGCAGATTTCATCGCAATGTTCCATATGCCACTGTTCTTTTTTGTAAGTGGGTATTGCTTCAAAGAGAAGTACATTTCTCTCTCCCCCCCCCCCCGATTTATCAAAAAAGAATAAAAGGGTTATATAAGCCCTATGTTAAGTGGTCTCTTGTCTTTTTGGTTTACACAATGTCTTTTACGATTTCAATATTTATAATGATTCTTATGGATTTAGAGGCAATGTGTCCTCAGTGTATTCATTAAAAGAAACATTAATAAAAGCTGTTGACATAACAATAGGGATGCATGGCAATGAGCAGCTTTTAGGAGGTTACTGGTTTCTTCCTCAATTATTATTTGCATCTTTAATTGGATTTGCGGTAATTAGATATATTAAAAATCTGTATGCAGGTTTTATTTGGGTCACGCTTGCTACGATTGTGTCTTCATACTTTAATCTACATATGCCATATTTCCCCATTAGAAGTTTGACTTTACTCTCAACAATGTTTTTTTGTTTGGACATTTATACAAAAATAAATTCAACATGAAGCCTAAGCATATAATAATTATTATAATATTGATTTCAATATCCTTTTTTTCTTGTGATCTAATATCAGATAGGATGGTTAATGTCTTAACATTGCTTGTGATCTTTTATCTGGTTTTAGAATACATGAAATATAAAGATGCTTCTGTAAAGAAAACGGCTATGTTTTCCAAGCCGGTGCTGATGTTGATGCTTTTCCCATTTTTGTCATCCATAACATGCTATATTTATCGTGGTCAGCCTATTATTAATTCTTTAATCGTTAATAGGGAAATGTTACTATGGGTTTTCTATTTTTTCTTGCATTGGAAAAGAGTCAACCCGCAATACTTAATTAATTGTGTATGTGGAATTGGAATATGTTTTGCCTTAATCAATATAATTCAACAAATAACATATCCTAGTTTTGCATATTTTGGAGTTGTAACAAATGAATTTGGAATATTGGAAGAAAGGAACGGTTTTTATCGGTTTAGGATAAGTGGTAGTGAATATGTCTTTTTTCTAACTTTTTATTCATTCTATTTGTTACTTGCTAGAAAGAGCGTTAAAAGCCTAATTTTTTTTATTTTGGGGATTGCCGGAATATATTTGACTTTAACCCGTCAGTTATGGGTTGCTGCTATAATATCATTACTTCTGATACCATTGCTGCTTTCTAATATTCAGACAAGTAAAAAGATATTATTTACAATTTTTGGCAGTATGGCATGTATATTAATTATAAATAATTTAGATACAATCTTTGGTCGCGACCTGTTGGAGCAAAGCTCCAATCAGTTTTACAATAGCGATTATGTACGTTGGCGGGCTTATGAATTTTACGGGTTAGATTATTGGGTTGATTGGTTTAACATGTTATTGGGTAATGGCATGCACGCAGAAGTTGCAGGGAATCAATATGGTGCATACATACGAAAAATTTATGATGATTTTGGCTTGTTTCAATCTGATATAGGAATTGTTGGCGTTTTCAGTCAGTATGGTCTAATATATGTCTTAGCAATAGTCTTATTTTACCGCAAACTTTTTATTCTTAGGACATACGTGCAGCCATATATTTTGATGCTTATTTGCGCTTCGTTAGTAACTATTTTTATGATTTTTTGGGTAAGGGACGCTGTTTTCTTTTCAATAATATTGTATATGGTTGATGTAAATATTGAATATATGAAGTCTGGTAATTATCAAACAATGAAATCTGCTAACATAAAAACGAGCTTCTAATTTTATTTAAAAGATATAGGGATATGAAATTCTCAATAGCAATACCTGCATATAAGGCAAAATATTTGAATGAGTGCATAAGTAGTATTCTAAACCAAACATATACAGATTTTGAAATCGTAATTGTAAATGATGCGTCGCCCGAAAATATTTCTTCAATTATTGGGCATTTTAATGACCCACGTATTACTTACTATATTAATGAGAAAAACTGTGGCGCAATAAATGTTGTAGATAATTGGAATAAATGCCTTTCATATTCAAAGGGTGATTATATTTTATGCATGGGTGACGATGATAAACTATTACCAAATTGTCTAAGTGAATATGCTAAGTTAATAGATTTATATCCCAATCTTAATGTTTATCATGCGTGGACTGAAGTCATTGATGAGAATTCTAATGTTATACACATGCAAGAGCCTCGTCCAATCATGGAAGACGTTTTTTCGATGATATGGAATCGTTGGAATGGAAGACGACAGTATATAGGGGATTTCTTGTTTAAGACAAAGGAATTAAAAAAGAATGGTGGATTTTATAAAATGCCATTAGGATGGGGGTCTGATGACATTTCTGCTTATATTGCAGCTAAAGATAATGGAATTGTTAATTCGCAAATACCGTTGTTTCAATACCGTGTAAATTCTCAAACTATAAGTAACACAAGTAATGCTCGGATTAAAATTATGGCAATAAACATGGAGGAAGACTGGTATAAGAATTTTCTTAGTTCTTACTCAATGAAAAATGACGGAACTTCAAAATTTCTTTATTGGAAACTGTCATGTGAAAATCTGTCAAAATCAATGAATAAGAAACGAGCTTTTTGTTTAAGTCAAGATATGAATTCAATACATAACTTGTTACATTATATTAAAAACATGAACACTTACAGACTGACAAAAAAGATTTTGTTGTATGCTTTATTCTTGTTCGTTAAAAATAAGTACAGCTAAATGTATAGTCAATCAGAATTGATTTGCAAAACGTTTCAACAAAAAAAGCTGTTGACATTCAAATAGTTATATTCAAAATTTTTCGCAATATATTTCTATTTGACTATAAAATAAGTAATCATCGGTATTGTTATAATCCATTTTTTTGATAATAGTAATGAAAAAAGTCTTTTTTTTCCCACCTGCTAATCTTAAAAGCAAGGATCAAAATCCATACGTGAAAAATTTCCAATCTGTATTGTCACAATATTTTATATTGTTATTTTCTGTGAAAAGAAAATTTGTATTTTCGGGATTGTCTTTGTTTAAAGCATCGTTCCAATCAGATTTCTTTATTTTAAATTGGGTGGAAACCGTTATGTTATCACGATTTGCTTTAATACAATACATTTTGATCATTGCAGGACTTCATATTATGAAATGCCGCAAGGGTAAGATTATTTGGATGTTTCATAATTTACATCCGCATCAGGGAGAAAATAAATATTCAAAAATGATACAAAACTATTTGATTAATAATAGTGATTGTATTATTACTCATTCTAAAGAAGCAGAAAGTTTTTTACTGAAAAGAACGAATAAACCTGTTATATATAAATGTCATCCAATTAAGAAAATAGATATTACGGAGAGCGTTGAAACATCATCATGCGATATTTTAATATGGGGTACAATCTTCCCATACAAGGGTATTTATGAATTTATCTCAAGTCCCGAGATACAACAATCTAATTTTAAAATACATATTATTGGTGTGTGTTATAATCATGCATTGGAAGTTCTTGTAAGAGAAAAATGCAATGAAAATATAATATATGAGAATAGGCGTGTGGATTTTAACGAATTGTATTCTAAAATCAGAAATAGTAAATATGTGTTATTCCCATACATAGGAGATAGTGTTTCAAGTTCAGGTGCTCTTATTGACACAATTATTTTGGGTGGAACTTCTGTAGGTCCTAATAGAGGCGCGTTTAAAGATTTGGCAGAAGAAAATTTATGTTTGACTTATAAAAATCAGTCCGAATTAATATCTATTCTTAATGGTAATATTAAGGTTGACGTATCAAGGTGTAATGATTTTATTGAACAAAATTCTTGGGAATCTTTTGGTGCTTTCATAAATAAGACATTAAATGATTTATAATTTGAGATGTCAAATTTGTGATACTTCAATTAAGAAGACCATCTGTATAAGCCATTGCCAATGGTGGCAGTTCTCAAAACTACCCTGATGCGGAAAGCTATAACCAATGGTAGGGAGCATCGCGAGATGGAATCTGAAACTATGCTTCGTTATATTTTCTTTATTTAAACATGAAAATACTTGTAAGATGAAACGTATATTGTATGTCCGTACAGGACCTTACGATTTGAACATCAATTCATATAACGTTCAAGAAATAGGTTTGGGTAAAGCCTTTTGCAGATTTGGTTATGATGTGGACATTATCGTATTCAAAAAACGCAATCCTCAGCGGTTTGTTATTTTTGAATGTGGAAATAACAAGGTGAGTTTGATAGAAAAAAAGAGATTCAGGTGGCTGCGCTGGGGCATTAACACCGAAATTTGTACAGAGAAGTTTCTTGCTCAGTACGATTACGTAATCAGTGCTGAATACATGCAAATGGAAACTTTCTTGTTGTCGAGAAAGTCCAAGAGGATGTTTGTCTACAACGGGCCATATTACAATTTATTCATGTTTAAGTGGACTTCGCCTGTATTTGACGCTCTTTTCACAAAAAGGCTGAACGCTAATGTGAAATGTATTTTTACCAAATCGGTGTTGTCTGAGCAGTTTTTGGTAGACAAGGGTTATAAGCATATTTCGACGGTGGGAGTAGGACTTGACATGGAAAGGTTTGACAATGAAACTGCCATTAAGCCTGAAACTCAAAGGATAGTTGATTTTATGCGTAAGAATAAGTGCCTTTTATATGTAGGGGCTTTGAGCGAGCGCAAAAACTATCCTTTTTTGTTAAGCGTATATGAAAAGCTTTTAGACTACGACGCTAATATCAAGTTTGTGGTGATAGGTAAGAGTGTCGTCAGCGGGTTTGATAAACTGGTCGGAATAAAGAATCAACACTTTGAAGAAAAATGTTTGAAAAACATAAACAATAGGGTAAGAAAAGGCATATACAGGGTTGAGAAAATAGACAATCCACAACTGAAATTCATATATCCGTATGCCAAGGCATTTTTATTGCCTTCGAAACTTGAGATTTTCGGGATGGTGTTGCTTGAGGCAATGTATTTAGGCGCACCTGTGGTTACAAGCAAGAATGGCGGTAGTATGACCTTGATAAACGGTAAAAACACCGGACAAATAGTAGAAGAGTTTGACGAAAATAAATGGTGCGATGCGATAATCAGATATTTGAAAGACGGAAGATATGCCGAACAAGTAACTTATAATGCGCACGAGCTGGTGTCAAAGCAATATAATTGGAATAGCATTGCTAAGAAAATGATTGATATAATGAATAAATATTGAATTATGCACAATTTATTAAACAAAATAGTCAGTAAAATAAAAGGAGAAACATTTGTTTTTGATAATGCTATACCAATTTCATATATCTGTATTTTTTTGTTTAACAAATGTATAGCATTAATACGTGGTTTCATGAAATTTGGGAAATTTAGTGTATATATAATGCCTTCAAGTAAAATTAAATGTACATCTAAAATTAAATGCGGAAAGAATTTCAACATTGGCCCTTATTGTTATATAGACGCTCTTTCTCAATACGGATTAGTATGCGGAGATAATGTTTCAATGGGATTTCATACTCATATAGAATTGACAGGCTCTATGCATTTATTGGGAAAGGGTATGAAAATAGGCAATAATGTTGGTTTAGGAACCCACGGACATTATGGAAGTGGAGCCGGTTTCGTTGAGATTGGCAATGATACGATTTTCGGGAATTATGTAAGCATCCATCCTGAAAATCATAATTACAAAGATAAGAGTCAACTTATTCGTTTGCAGGGAGTTAACTCTGTGGGGGGAGTAAAAATTGGCAATAATTGTTGGATAGGTGCAAAGGTTACGATATTAGACGGTACGGTTATTGGTGATAATTGCATAGTTGCTGCAGGAGCAGTTGTAAAAGGAGTATTTCCGGAGAATGTCATAATTGGGGGTATTCCCGCTAAGATTATAAAAACGAAATAATAAAGATGGAGCATAAAGCATATATAGACAGTCTACGTGGCTTTGCCATTTGGGTTGTCGTAATCGGACATTGTTGTGAGTTTGGTCTGGGGCATAATGATACATTGTTCAACTATATGTATTTTTCATTTCATATGCCTTTATTTATGTTCATCAGCGGCTTGGTCTCATTCCATAGGCCAGACTATAAGTTTCTATCATTTTTTAAGTCAAAGGTGTACAGATTACTAATACCATTTGTAATTGTTGGAAGTCTGTCTTGTCTTGCACGTGGAATTCCTGTTTCTGATTTATTTGAAGATTTTGCAAAGAAAGGATATTGGTTCTTACCCGTTCTTTTTTTCATTTTATTGTTGATGTTCCCTGCATACAAGTTGTCAAATCTGCTTAATAAAACTAACAACCTTTTAAAAGACATCATAATATATTTAATTCCATTAATTGTCATCAGTTGTTGTTATAAGCTGTTTACCGATTATTTAAATGGCCTATTGTCTACGAAGTATATTATAAAACTATATCCGTTCGCCCTAATAGGGTTGTTAACAACCAAATACCATATAATAGAAACCTATTTGCATAAAGATTTGATAGAATGCAGCCTGATTATTTTATCGGTAATCTCGTTTATAGCCATTTATCATGTAAAAGGACCAATAAGTATTGCCGGATTCTTTATAGTGCCGATAATTTATTCTTTATTTAAGGAAAATAAGTTGCTTGGTGAATTATATATATTTAACAAATTGGGGGGGGTAACATTGCAAATTTACGTTTTGCACTATTTCATGATACCAAGTATAAAGGATTTATCCAAAATTATTGATTCTCAACAAGGCCAATGGCTTGCAAGCGATAACTGGGTTCTGTATGCCTTTATTTCAGTCATTCTTGCAGTTATTGTCATAGCTTTTACATTATGTGTTATAAAAATAATTGAGATATCACCTTCACTGAATTTTATTTTGTTTGGATTTAAAAACAAGAAAAAAGATGTCTAATATTTTATTTATCGGTGGAGCTGGCTTTATTGGTTCCAACCTTATTCAGGTTTTTGTAAAAAGTGAAAGATACAAAATTTTCGTATTTGAACCTATTTTTGCCAATACAAACAGACTAGTTGACGTAGGCGACAAAATTACGATTATCAGAGGATCCATTGCGGATTTTGATTTGTTGAAATGCGTTATAGAAGACCATAAGATAAACATTGTAGTTCATCTTGTTTCAACACTTGTTCCTGGCAGTACTTATGAAGATTTTAAGCGGGAGTTTGAAAATGTTGTTTTTCCGACATCAAGATTAATGGAATTGTGTGCCGAGAAAGGTATAAAGTTTATATTTTTCTCCTCTGGGGGTACTGTATATGGTAATAGTAAAAGAGGTGAAAAATTTAAGGAAACCGACACTCTTTCCCCGATTTCATATTATGGTTTGACTAAACAGATAATTGAAAGTAATATACTGTTTGAAAATAGAAGAGGAAAACTTAATTATCTTATTATAAGACCGTCAAACCCGTTTGGACAAGGACAAGCTCTTCATGGAAACCAAGGCTTTATTGCAGTTGCTATAGGAAAAATACTTGGAGATAAACCTATCGAAGTATGGGGAGATGGAAGCAGTGTAAGAGATTTTCTATATATCAACGACCTTGCTGATGCCTTTTATAAACTTGTTGAAACAAACGTAAATAATGAAATTGTAAACATCGGCAGCGGTTATGGTTATTCAGTCAATGACATAATCGACAGGCTTCATCGTTGCATTGATATTCCGTTTAATGTTGTTTATAAAGACAGTAGAAGCGTTGACGTCAATTCAATGGTTTTGGATATTTCAAAGTTAAAGTCGTTGATTGAGGTTAAACACACTCATCTTGAGGATGGCATCAAAATGTTCTTTGAGTATGTTAAACAAGCGATAAACAAGAAATGAATCCGATACTTTCAATTTGTATTCCAACTTATAACCGACTAGAAATATTACGGAACACCATTGCAAGTATTTATTCAGATTTAGATGGTGTTAATATGAATGATTTTGAGGTTGTGATTTCAGATAATTCAAAAGAACATACCACACAACCTGTTGTTGAAGAATTCAAATATGAGAACTTACATTATTATCCGACAGAATGTGAAGGATTCAGAAATTCATTTTTTGCATTATCGTATGGCAATGGTGATTTTCTGAAACTCAACAACAATTATACAATGTTCAAAAATGGCACACTAAAAACATTGATTGACCAATTGAAAAATCTGAAAGAAAATAAATGTCAGGTGATATATACTAATGGATTACGTGCAAAAAAGAATGTTTCTTTCTATAATTCATTTGACGACTATTTGGCTGGGCTTTCATATTTTTGTTCATGGAGTGCCGGTTATGGAATGTGGCGTGAAGATTTTGAGAGAGTAAAGAATACAGTTGAAATTGATAAATATTTTCCACAAAGCTCATTGCTGTTCACCCAAAATTACAAGCAAAAGTTTGCGATTGACGATAGGTTGTTATTTAACGACCAACATGTACCTAAAAAAGGCGGCTACAATATTTTTAAAGTTTTTTCTATTGATTTTCTAAATCTGATTCATGAAGCATATTCTAAGAAGAAAATATCCGAAAAGACATTTGAAAAAATAAAATCAGATCTGCTGTATAAATATTTATCCGTACGATATTTCAAGACGGTCATAGCACGTCTGGACAATTTTGAACATACAGATATCAAGAAAAATATTACTGTATATTATTCTTATAGGCAATACGTTGCAATGTTGTTTGTGTCTTTATGCACACCATTGATAGTGCTTTACAGAAAGCTTAGATAAGTTTTCGTGTTTACACACGCTTTTTCCCTTTTTCAATGCTTCTTCCTTTTTTGAAGCATTCCTTTTTGCGCATAACAATCAATAATATTTTATGAAAATAGCATTTGTCAGCACCCGTGGTATACCAAATAACTACGGTGGCTTTGAGCAGTTTGCCGAGTACATTTCCGTAGGGCTGGCCAAGAGAGGGCACGAGGTTACGGTTTATTCGCCTAAATTTCATCCTTATAAAGATGATAATTACAAAGGTGTAAGAATTAAACACATCTATAGTCCGGAAACCTGGATGGGAAGTTCGGTCGGAAGTTTCTTCTATGACTTTGCCTCGTTGAAGGATGCACTGAAGAATGAGGATTTCGACATAATCTATGAGGCTGGTTATACGAGCATCATTCCCGCCTACATTTGGTTCAACGTAAAGAAGCGGAAGCGCCCGATATTTACCACGAATATGGACGGGCTGGAAAACAAGCGTTCAAAGTTTTGCCCGATGGTGCGCCGCTTCCTCGATTGGGAGGAAAAGATGGCGGTGAAGTACAGCCATTACCTCATCGCCGATAACATGGGCATCCACGATTATTACAAGGAGAAATACGGCAAGGAGAGCAAATTTCTTGCGTATGGTGCTGACATACATGATGACTTCAAAGTTGAGTACCTGAAAGAATATGGGCTGAAACCTGAAGAATATTACATCCTTATCGCACGTCTTGAACCGGAGAACAACATAGTTATGTCCATTGAAGGCTATCTTCATTCAAAGGAAAACGGACGCAGGCCATTGATTATAGTCGGCAAAACAAATACACCACATGGAAAGGAGCTTATCGAGAGATACGGCAAAGAGAAGAATGTGAAGTTTGTCGGCGGAATATACGATTTCAAGAAACTCGACTCGGTGCGCCATTTCTCGCTTGCCTATCTTCACGGGCATAGTGTCGGGGGTACAAACCCTTCACTTCTTGAGGCAATGGCAGCTGGCTGCTTCGTCTTTGCACATGACAACATCTTCAACCGTGCCGTACTGAAAGACAACGCCCTGTATTATCCGTCAGCGGAAAAGATTACTGAATATTTCAACAACATTGACGAAATAGCCAAGAAAGACAAGGCGACGTTCACGGCCAATAATATTGAGGTAATAAGAAACGAATACTCATGGGAGCATCTCGTTGACGAGCACGAAAAATACTTCAAGTGGCTGATGGAGCAAAACAACAGATAATGACTAAACTTAATATAGACTTATCATGAAAGGAATAGTATTGGCAGGTGGCAGCGGTACTCGTTTGTACCCTATCACCAAGGGAATCAGCAAGCAGCTTATCCCGATTTTCGACAAACCGATGATTTACTACCCGATTTCGGTTCTGATGCTCGCTGGCATCAGGGAAATCCTGATTATCTCGACCCCTTACGACTTGCCGGGGTTCAAGCGGTTGTTGGGTGACGGCAGCAATTTCGGGGTGAGGTTCGAGTATGCCGAGCAACCTTCGCCGGACGGATTGGCACAGGCGTTCATTATTGGGGAGAAGTTCATCGGGAATGATTGCGCTTGTCTTGTGTTGGGAGATAATATCTTCTATGGCGCAGGGCTTAATGACTTACTGGGACAGGCGGTTGTTGACGCAGAGCAGAACGGCAAGGCAACGGTGTTCGGTTACAGGGTGAGCGACCCCGAGCGTTACGGAGTGGCGGAGTTTGACAAGGACGGGAATTGCCTTAGTATCGAGGAGAAGCCTGAACATCCGAAAAGCAACTATGCCGTTGTCGGGTTGTATTTCTATCCTAACAAGGTTGTCAACATTGCAAAGAGCATAAAGCCGTCGGCACGTGGAGAACTGGAAATCACTACTGTAAACCAAGAGTTCCTGAAAGACAAGGAGCTGAAGGTGCAGACGATGGCGCGTGGTTTCGCTTGGCTTGACACGGGAACCCATGATTCTTTGTCGGAAGCATCTACTTTTATTGAGGTTTTGGAGAAGCGGCAAGGTTTGAAAGTCGCTTGTCTTGAGGGTATCGCCTATCGAAAGGGTTGGATAACGGCGGACAAGCTAAGGGAAGTGGCGCAGCCGATGTTGAAGAATGACTATGGCAAGTACCTCATGTCGATTCTTGACGAAAGAGAGGACGACGTAACGAAAAACCTGGAATATTAAAAAGCCCCTCTCAATCTCCCCAGTGGGGAGAAGCTGATTTGTAAACGAAGCAGACATAACATATAAAACACGATGGAAGTAATAAAGACAGATATAGATGGCGTGGTAATCATAGAGCCACGCATATTCAAGGACGCACGGGGATATTTCTTCGAGAGCTTCTCGCAGAGGGAGTTTGAAGAGAAGGTTGGGCACGTGGAGTTCGTTCAGGACAACGAGAGTATGTCTTCGTATGGCGTCATGCGTGGGCTGCATTTCCAGCGTCCGCCATACACACAGGCTAAGTTGGTGAGGTGCGTAAAGGGAAAGGTCCTCGACGTTGCGGTTGACATAAGGAAAGGCTCGCCCACATACGGAAAGCACGTGGCGGTTGAATTGACCGAGGACAACCACAGGCAGTTCTTCATTCCGAAAGGCTTTGCCCACGGTTTTGCCGTGTTGAGCGAGACTGCAGTGTTCCAGTATAAGTGCGACGAGTTCTATCATCCCGAGGCTGACGGAGGCATAAGCATACTTGACAACAGCCTTGGAATAGACTGGCGCATACCTACCGAGCACGCAATACTCAGCGAGAAGGACACGAAGCACCCATTGTTGAAAGACTTTGACTCACCATTCATTTACAAGTGAGAAGGTGAGAAAGTGAGAAGGTGAGAAAGACCAGTCAATTATGAATTCTTAATTATGAATTGAACAAGGCATTTCCACTTACTCCTCCTCTCCTTACTCCTTTACTCCTAAAAAACAAACAATATGAACATACTTATAACAGGCGCAAACGGACAGCTCGGCAACGAAATGCGCATAATAAGCAAAGACACAAACAACAATTATACCTTTACGGATGTCGTAGAGGTTGAAGGCGTTGAAACGACAATCTTGGACATAACCAATGCCGAAGCTATAAAGAAAATAGTCAAGGAAAAGGACATACGGTGCATAGTCAACTGCGCCGCATATACTAACGTCGATAAGGCGGAGAGTGACGAGGCGCTTTGCCGGAAACTAAACGCAGAAGCACCAAAACTCTTGGCGGAAGCGATGAAGGAGGTGAACGGACTTCTCGTGCAAATTTCAACAGACTATGTTTTTGGCGGCGACCCATATAACACGCCTTGCAGGGAAGATCAGAAGGGAACACCTACGGGAGTCTACGGCAAGACAAAGCTCGAGGGTGAGAAGAATATCGAGGCTGTCGGCTGTGATTACGTCGTCATAAGGACGGCGTGGTTATATTCAGAGTTTGGCAAGAACTTCGTAAAGACAATGCTAAACCTTACTGCGACGAAACCGAAACTCACCGTTGTTTTTGACCAGGCAGGAACGCCTACATACGCATACGACCTTGCAGTGGCCATAAAGACCATGCTTGCAGACTATGAAAAGGAAAGTCCGAAGAACGGATATTCAAAACGTGGGATATACCACTTCAGCAACGAGGGAGTCTGCTCATGGTTCGACTTCACCAAGAAAATAGCCGAACTTGCAGGAAACACGGCTTGCGACATAGAGCCTTGCCACAGCGATGAATTTCCAAGTCCAGTCAAACGCCCTGCCTATTCGGTTCTCGACAAGACGAAAATCAAGGAGACTTTCGGGCTGAAAATTCCTTATTGGACGGATTCGTTGAGAAAGTGCATGGGAAATATGGGCGCATTGAAGGCATAAGCCATAATCATCTTCTTAACGTATTGAAAACCAACAACATACAAAATACATTTCCAAAGACGGCAAATCGCATTGTAAAAGGGCACGTATTGAAAGATAAAAAGCCGTGAATTGCAAGCCGAAAGGCCGTCTTTTATAAAACAAGATTTCATTGACAATTTAACGACACAAAAATCATGGAATTTAAGAGAAACATCATCATAACCGGCGGTGCGGGATTTATAGGCTCTCACGTAGTACGATTGTTCGTAAACAAATACCCCGAATACCGCATTATCAACCTCGACAAGTTGACGTATGCAGGAAATTTGGCCAACCTGAAGGACATCGAGGGCAAGGAGAACTATACCTTCGTAAAGGCAGACATCTGTGACTACGTTACGGTGAAAGCGTTAATGGAGAAGTACAACGTTGACGGGATAATCCACCTTGCAGCGGAAAGCCATGTGGACAGGAGCATAAAAGACCCGTTCACTTTTGCGCATACAAACGTAATAGGTACGCTGACATTACTTCAAGCAGCAAAGGAATACTGGGAGAGCCGTCCTGAAGGTTACGAAGGAAAGCGCTTCTACCATATCTCGACCGACGAGGTTTACGGTGCGTTGGAACTGACGAACCCAGAGGGAATAGAGTCGCCGTTCACAACAAAAGCATCATCGGAACACCACCACGCCTACGGAACGGAGTTCTTCACCGAGGAAACGAAGTACAATCCGCACTCTCCCTACTCTGCGTCTAAGGCAAGTTCAGACCACTTTGTCCGTGCTTTCCACGATACCTACGGAATGCCGACCATAGTAACCAACTGCTCAAACAACTACGGACCTTACCAGTTCCCCGAAAAGTTGATACCCTTGTTCATCAACAACATCCGCCACAGGAAGCCGCTACCCGTCTACGGAAAGGGCGAGAACGTAAGGGACTGGCTGTATGTGGAGGATCATGCAAGGGCCATCGACATCATCTTCCACAAAGGCAAGATAGCCGACACATACAACATCGGCGGCTTCAACGAATGGAAGAACATCGACATAATCAAGGTCGTAATAAAGACCGTCGACCGTCTGTTAGGAAGAAAGGACGGCGAGGACATGAACCTCATCACCTATGTTACCGATCGCAAGGGCCATGACATGCGTTACGCCATCGATTCAAGGAAACTCCAGCGAGAGCTTGGTTGGGAGCCGAGCCTGCAATTCGAGGAAGGCATAGAGAAGACCGTGCGTTGGTATCTTGACAACCAGGCTTGGATGGACAACGTAACGTCAGGCGATTATCAGAAATACTACGATGATATGTACAAGGGCAGGTAAGGATAAAGCAGGTATAAATGACTCAGAATTATATTTATTTGCACTAATAACAGAAAAATTACCGACGAGGGGTTGTCTTATATGGCAATCCCTTTTTTGTGAGTATTATTCTTTGTGAGAGTAAAGTCATTTAACGTAAAGGCTTAGTATAGATGTGTTTGACGGCTGGGTAGCTGAAATATGCTGTCTGTCGGATTTTTTGTATCTTGTCCTTGTAATCAATAGCGGCAAAAAATAAAATGGCCCCAGATTTGAGCATTGTTGAAAGGCTTGGGAGCTTGTATTGCAAAGGTACAGCTTTATCCGGAATGTACCCTTATTTTACTGATAATTTCATAAGACGGATGCGATTTTATGTATTTTCTCCAAACGCTTCATGAAAGTAATGTCTTTTCTTGTTGACAGCATATTGTATTTCATCTGGAGGTTCATCAATGGCTTAGTGGATATGTCTGGGTTTCATTTATCGCCATAATGTCCTTTAAGCGAGATAACGATTACGGTAACAACTTCTTCCTCTATTTTATAGATAATCCTCGAGCCTTTGTCTATGCGTCTGCTCCAAAATCCGCTCAAGTTACCCTTTAATTGTTCTATTTGCCCGGTTCCAGTTTTTGGATGCAGCTGTAGTTCCTCAAAAAGGGCGGCTATCTTTTGGAGCGTTTTCTTCTGTCCAGATTTGCCCCATTCTTTCAGGTGCTTTTCTGCTTCTATAGTCAACACCAGCTTGTAAGTCATACTCCTAAAGTTTTCTTGATTTCGCCAATGGTATAGACCCTCCCTTTTCCGGACTTCATTTCGGATATGCCTTGATTAACTGACTTCATGTTTTCTGGGTCGTCAAACCATGTGTCTCCTGTAGGTGAAGGATTTTCCCTAACCTCTACCGAGATGCTGTTTGCCTTGGATATGAGTACCTGTTCAATGTATGCTTTCAGGCTCTTTCCTTGTGCCACCGCCATAACAGACAGTTTTTGTATCGTGTCTATAGGGAGGTCTATGTTCTTTCTCTTTATCGTAGCTTCCATATTTTCAATGTTTTATCCTGCCACAAAGATAATGAATATATTTTATATACGATATACATATTCGACTTTTTAACTTATTTCACGTCAGATAAGTAGCGGCAATGGTAATTTAGACTTGCACCATGGATTTCATTGAACAAGCATATAATTACATCGAATCCCCAAAGCCATGAATCACCTTCTAAAACGTCACATATTACCTCCTCATCAGCCACCTTTTACCTCTCATTTTGCCATGTCTTGTTTTTACGATGTTTATTCATTGATTATCAGGCTATTACGTTATCCTCGCCATTACCCAACTGAACATATAAAAACAAAATAACAACAAAAATATCCCCTCCTTGCCACACTTTTTATCAGTACGGTTTGGAGGGGGGCTTGGTTTTCAGGGAGATTAGGCCGCAGTTTTATTGAATCAAATTTTTATGCCAGACTTAATTTGAATTCCTCATTGCGTTCCATCTGTTCCTGTTGTAATTCATTCCGTTATTCCTTCGTTGGTATATCTCGTTCCTTTTGCTCCCGAAGTTATCACGGTTTGAGTTGTAGTTGTTTATTGCCATCGCCTCAATATCTTTCTCGTCAATCCCATGCCTTCCGAACGTGGCTTTGAGATAATTTACCGCATCATCGAATAACACGCCATAAAGACACAACCACTTGGCCCTTGAAAGTATCGATTGGTGCCTGTTTCCGTCCTTATATGAATCAGGATAGATTTTTCTCCAAAACTTATCGGCATAGTTCATCAGCTGTTTGTCCTTCCATTGTGCCTGGAAAAGTTCGTTCTGTCTTATCTCTTCCTCGGTATGCTTGAACTCCTTGCTTGAATATCCTTTTGAGCTATAGTCTCTTGGCGGTAGGGTCGGGTATTGAGGGTCGTAAACAAAATGGAAGGGTGTCAATTTCTTTCTATCAGGGTTAAGCCAAACATCAGGATCGTAACTCAGGAAACAGGTACGGCTAAGGTTTCCGCATTTCATGTCAAATTGTTCCGTGTTGGGATAAAGCTTGAACCTAACCTGCATGAATAAGTTGTAGTGGTATTCCGGGTTAGTATTGTCATGGAGCATAGCAACCTTCAGGCCTTTATTGCTTGGGGAGAACCATACAGCGTAAACAAAACGGCGGTCGGCATATTGAACCAGTTTTTGCTTGAATTCGTTTGCTGCTTCATGATTGTGAAATTTATCGAAGTCAAGAACCATGATGTTTGAGTATTCCAGGAGGTTATCAATGTTATCGTTCCTGTAAGTGAAAATTCCAGAAGGGGCAATCATCGGGAGTTTCTTTTTCTCCTCCTTGAACATATCTTCGTCAGGCTGGTTTCTTACAAATTCAGTCTGTTGTTTTAATTGTTCGTCTTTTGCCACCATTTCAAGAAGTACGTAGTCAAGGCTTATGTATCTCTTGCTTTTTGAATCTTCAGCGTTGTTATAGTAGCTGACAGTATTTTTTATCATCATTGTTTCCATTTTGTTGATATTTAAATTTTTACTTTGTTATTAAGAGAGTTGTGGCCTGATTGTTTTTTCGGTCGTTCTCTCTTTTTGATATACTTTTCCTTGGCTTTTATTCTGTTATTTCCTTGATAGATTATTTTTCGTTGCCGTTAAAACCGAGGGATAAATTCAGCAACATATTTTTTATTTTGCTATCAAGGAGGCCTGTTGTTTATTAGTTCCATCATTTTGTTCTTTATTTTTGTTGGGTTATTTTTACTTGACATATCTGATACAATGAACAAGGATAAAGAACATAAACCACAATTACTTTTTTGTTTTTTGATTGATTTTATTTAGCTGTTCATTGATTGTTTTGTATCCTTTATCATTTTCTTGATACTTTTTTTCAATGAGGGTGCTAAGACAAGGTAATGTGTTGTTTTCCTTGTACTTTATTCCTTGTTTTTGTTGAATATAATGGATTGATAAAGAAGTAAAGAGATTGGTCCTTCGTCCCTTAAAGACAGTGGTGAGAGTGTGTTGATTTTATTTTTTGTTCTACCAGATTTTCCCTGTTGATTCACCCTTTATTTTCACACTCTAACTCCACCACTCTTTTTACCACGAAGTAGGTTTGTTCTTTACTTTATTATTTACTATTGTTTCCCCTTTATTTTTCTATTATTACCCACTTTTTTCTTGTTCTCTATATAATTAACAGGTGGGCTGAAAAATAGTGGGTAGCTTTCTTCCTTGTATTGTTCTTTTGACTTTTTTCCTTTCACCATAACATACTTGATAAAAACAAAAGCAGAAAACAACGCTGGCACAATTTCACATTTAAGGACATCATTTCAAGGCCCATAATTAACAGCATCGAATTTCACCAACCTTTTCACCAGCCATTATTATTTGCATTTTTTTCTTTAACCGATAACAACAATCCTAACAAAACAAATAAGACTCAAACAACAGAAACATCAAAATCATAAACATCACCATTTTTCACTCCACAATTTTTCATCAGGCTTAAATATCATCCAACCTGTCATTTTTGTTTTTCGTGATGTTATGCTCCAATGAAACCGACTCCGAACTTTTTTACTTTTATCATTTTGTTCAGTGAGGTATGTAAGGTGAAGTGAGTGATTGTCCCTGTTTTTTGTTTTTCATCAATGTTTTGGCTACATTATTAAACCCTTCTTGACTTTGCTTTTAATTTTAGCCACGATAGATTTTATTGTTGTTTTGTTTAGCCACGATTTTTACTTCATTATTTTTGCCGATGTTTTTTAATGATATATTTTTTTGTCGTGATATTCTTTACCTGTTGCAGTTTTGTTCATTGTGCATTTTGTTCTTCTGGATTTTCATTTGCCTTTCATTTATCGGTTTTTATCAACAAGCAGTATTTTATCAGGCAGGTTATTTTGTTTGGTTGTAAGTTATGATATTGGTGTTGAATTGTTTGTTGTATTATTCAGTATTTTTGTTGTTTTTGAAGTTGGAGTATATTTTGCATTTTATCATTATCTCAACCTTACACTTACGATACAACATTGCTTTACACTGATACAACTTTTATTATTTCAACCAACATAGATAGAACAACAAACCAATTAATCTTTCAACCAATAAAACAAATCAACCAACTTATCTGCCCTTGTAATATTCCTGACCAACTTATTTATTTTACTTAACCGAACAAAAACCAAAGCAAACAAGATAAAACCCAATCTAAACCACAAGACAAGTTTTCAATAATGGCGCTAAGTTAAGAGTTTTGTCAGGTTATTTTTGTTTCATGTTTTGTTGTAATTATTTTTGTTATCGTATTTATTTTTCAGTCTTGTTATTATTGTATTCATATCTTGTCGTTATTTTACTGATTGAACATTGATAATACTTTTTTACTTATCCAATCTTACAAGCCCAACCATAAACTAAACCAACAAATACAATTACAATACAACGATAATATTTTTCAATCCAGCTGCTACTTCATTTTGGTTGTATTATTGTGGTTTTAAAAGGATAATAAAAGGAGATAACAAAAGAAATGAAAGAAAAGAGGGTACTTCGTCCCAAAACAGTGGTAGAGGGGGGAGGATTTTTCTTTTTGTTTTATCACCTCTTTCACCACTGTCGATACCGCGAAGCAGGTCTATTGATTAACTCTTTGGTAATTCCTTTTATATCCCCTTATTATCCCCTTGTATTACCCTTTTTACAACAATATTACCCCCTTTTTTTTACTTCTCTATATAATTAACATGAGGGTCGAAAAATCGGGGGGCTCTTTTACTTATTGTTTTAAACTTAAGACCATGATATTAAGACAGAATTAACCAACAAATGAAGACAGCGGCTACTATATATTCCGGCATTGGTTCATCTTGTTTCGGGTACAATGTCAAGCAATATCCTGATGCTTTTAAGGACGTTTATCAGAGCCTTGTACTTATCCTTTTCATTCCGGCTCCTCTTAATCCCCAACATATCAAGAAAATCAAACGTAACCTCTTTCCTGAACTCTTTTCCCTGGACTATGGCTTCCTGCATTCTATAGTCACTTCCGGCCAAGGTTATGATTTCGCTTTTGGTATTGCTCCTTATCTTCATACCATCGAGTTTTACCTTCCAGTCTTCATGTATCATTGGGCTTATCGGTATTAACTTGTTCTTGTTGAAATACGAATCCAACCTATCAATGAAACATTCCTCAAAATCACAAGTATAGAGAACAGTATAGACCTCTCCCTTGATGTGCTTCCTTATTCCTATCCTTGTTATAAGCTGGGCAAAATACCACATCTTAAGGTCTTGTGAATCAGCCTTTGTCCCGTATGCCTTCCTTATTTTTGCAGCTTCGGTATTAGGCAAGCTCCAGTCACCACATAGTATTATTTGTTTCATATCTCGGTATTGGTTGGTGCTTTTATTATCCGACGCCCCATAGTAAGTAACAGAAAAAGTATCTTCACTCAACCCTCGTTCCAACAATCCATTCCTGACCCTTTCGGCATAAGATGATATACCAGGTCCTTCGTCATTACCATTAACATCCTTCCAACAGACAACAAGAGAGGGTTTGTCAATAAGTTTTGCGACATCATCAAGAATAGAACTGAACTTATCATTATCCAACCTGTTCCTTTTCAACCCGAACTCCACCTGCTTAAACTCCGTAACGGTATTGTATTTCTCCTTTACATCCAATAATTTGAAACATGAAGAACCCTTGAAGAGAATATTACCGGCTCCCTCGAAAATAAGCACGTGGGTCTTTATAGCTACATTATCGGGACAAATATCTATCGGGTTAAAAGTAATGCCAACCTTTTGTCCTTCCTCGACCATCCATGAATCATAATATTTCGGGATAAGGCCAAGAACAACATCCCTCTTTATCCTGTTTATCTTGTATGTGTCGTTGAAAAAGTCGAGTCTGGTATTCCTGATGAAGCAGTCGTAGTATTTTTCTATTTCGGCCTTGTCCTTGCTTACTATCCTGCCATCCTCGTCCGTCTTTCCGAATATACCGAGCAATGTCCTGTCAAACTCAACGAACGGCTTGATAAAAGTGGGTGTCTCGTCAAATACGACATATCTCCTCAAGTCATTCCTTGTCATCAACTTTGCAAAATCACCGTCGAATGGTTTTACTTCTTCATTTGGATTGTAGACAAGGAAATAGTTAATCAAGTCTGTCCAGAAGCGTACATGGGTAATCAATATGACCTTCTTGTATATCAACATTTCCGGATTGTCCCTGTATAAAGATAATTGGCATTGGAATTCCCCGTCGCTCGAAACTATCATCACGTCATTATAGTTCAGACCGCAGGATTTATCTTTCACCAGCTCGTCAATAATCCAGCGATACATTTTCTTGAGTTCTTCTTTCGTATCGACACAATAAAGAATACCCATGTCGTATTTATGTCTTATCAGGCTTTTAATTGATTCTGTCTTTCCTGCGCCCATGGAAGTAGAGATTATATAGCCACCATTTTCATCCGGAACATCAACCTCTCCTGTCTTCAAGTCCATGGTAAATCCGTCTCCGGTAGAATGTGGTTTAATGTTAAACAGCTCTTTCATCTTTACAAGTTATTTTATTCATCATCCTCTTCTTCATTATCGGTACGTTCCTCCTCATAATAATACTCCTCCTCTTCTTCATAATAGGAATCCTCAGTGTCTGAATCCTTCATATCGTCAATTACATACCAATCGTCCTTGTGCCTCATTAAAAGGAACTCATACAAAGACCAGACATCATCCTCTGTGAAAAATCCGGGGTCAATGTCCGACGATTCATTCTCCATTATCTCGAAGTCCTGTCTTATCTGTTCCAACAACTCCGACTTGTATTTTACTTCCATACTGTTGCCGTTGTTCATTATTATCCTTGTTGCTTTATCGTTATATTTTTTCATCGCTGTTTCGTTTTTTTATGGTTATTTATTTTTGTATTTATTTATAGTCCAAGGATAAGGTCTGGAACTCATTAAAACCACCATATTGATTACAGTGATTGAAAGAGAACAACCAAGCCTTATCCTGTCAAAAAGAGTGTCGGGGAATAATAATGTTTTTGTGTTTTTCAATGTTATCCCGTCAAGAACAAATCAAACCAAGTAAAACCAAATATCAAATCCTTATATAATTACCATATTCAAAATTCTGGAGCTTTAGATGTGTTGGTATCGTGGTTGTTTTTCCATATAGTCCCACTTCTCACCATTCCATTCACGCCCAAGTCTGTTCTTTTCGTCAACCGTCCTGTTATAATATTCCTTGTATCTCGGGTCGTTATAGTCAGTCCATTCAAGGTTGTCGGAGTCGAAGTTGAGCCAGTCATTATCCCTGTGGAGTATTACAGGATGCTCGAATTGCTCTTTATTTTCATTAACATAGCCAGCTATATCCATTAGCTTGTCAACACTAATTCTTTTCCTCTCGTACCTTCCCCAACTGTTTTTCCTCTCATACTCAACAAAAGGCTCGATAGGAACAATCATATCAATATCCCTGTCACCGATTGCAGTCCCTACCTCCAATTCCTTTCCGTTCTGATATATCGTTCCGTTACTTCTTACTTCAAGGCCATCAGTCAACTTTACCTTACCCGCTGTTGCAGCCGTAGTTTGTGGATAGACAGTTGTTGCAAGCCTCCATTCAAGGTTTTTATAGTGGTCATTCTGTAAGTTTCCATCCTTGTGAACCAGTACATAATAATTGCCGTCATCAGGTTTAGGGGCACAGAAACAATCCGCAACCATATACTGAATATAGACCCTTCCTAAATTCTTGTTATCTATGTATCTGAGGCCTTCTTCGTCCACTTTGATTTTCGGGTTGTAGGTCTTCAGTTTGTTCCTGTCTTCATGGTCTATAAATTCCTTTTCAACAAACAGACCGTCTTCAGAAATTTTAGTCGATGTAGCGAAATGTTTACGGATTCTTACGCCATCCCTTACTTCCTCATTTTTCATAATTGCCTCCTTTCTGCTTTTTAGAGTTAATGATTAAGTCTATCCCGAATTCGTCCTTGAGGTATTGAACGAGTGTATTGTAGGCATCGGTCCTCTTTCTCTCCCTTGGTATTACAGTCAACAATTCAGACAAGTCAACCTTAATGCAGAGTCCGCTTTCAAGTTTCCTGCCCGTATAATTCTCCAAGGCTTCAATATCCTTCCTGAACTTGTCTGGAACTATAACTGTGTTTTCTTTGTTTGCGTTTACATCCGGAGAAACACAATCCGGACGACCTTCCGAATACTGTACTTCATCGGAAAGTGTTTTTGCTAAATTTAATATTATCATTATTTCTAACGATTAAATTTGTCTTCATACATTAGTTAGGATTTGGAGGTCTGGCAGGAGCGTTTTGTGGCCTTAAATGACCTTTTACGTCATTCCATGTTCAACTTCTTATCCACAAGTTAGGTTTTGAGGGTCTGGGAAGTGCGTTTTATTGCTTTGAATGACATATTATACCGCCCGATGTTCAACCTTCATCCTTTTCACAAGTTAGGCATTGAAGGTCTGTCAGGCGCGTTTTATTGCTTTGGAGGACATTGCATTGGTAACTTATTGATATTCAGGTGCTTATCATCCAACTTACAAAAGGCCATATTTTAGTTTGTAATAGAGCACCTTTCATCGTCCAATATGCCGTGTTTTATGATGTGGTTAACCGTCTTTTACGACCTGCTTCTTGACTCGTTCATAGTCGTTTAGACAACAGACAAATTGAAGTCTCCAAAATAATCCAAATATGTCCCTTTCCGGCTAATCCGTCCTTTTCAGGGATTTTGTTTTGTACTTTCAATGCAAATGTGTAAATTTGTAGAAAAATGCAAGATTATGGAACCAAACTTAACATATTATCTGAATATTCCTGAAAGCGACAAGAGTTTGTTCAAGTCGTTGGTCAGAAAGTTCGGTTGGACAGCCAAGAAACAAAAGACCCAGACTGTATGCCGCTTGGATAAAGCCATAAAAGCAGCGCATGAGGACAAACTGTTTGAAACAGACAACATCGACGTACTGATGAAAAGCCTTAAGGAATGAGTTATACGATAAGATACTCCAATCTCTTTAAACGCTCATTCAAGAAATGCTTAAAGCGTGGATGTGACGAGGGCAAATTCCGGGAAGTCATTACAATCTTGTCTGAAAACGGCAGTCTTCCGGCTAAATATCATCCCCACAAGTTAAAAGGCGCATATAAGGATTGCTGGGAGTGCCATATAACTCCTGACTGGTTACTTGTATGGGAGCAAAAGGATGACGAATTGTTGCTAATACTTATAGACACCGGCAGCCATAGTGATTTGTTCGGGTGATTTGCTCTTTACATGGTTTATGTTTCCCTGTTTGGGTGACAAAAACAAATATTGTTTCCTAAAATAAAGGAAATGTAAACAAATTATTTGAATGAAAACAAGCCCCTTCATTCAAAATGTGGTTTGCCGTCTTTTAGAATATGTCAGTACGAAAAGCATTTAAAGCCTTAATAATGAGGGATTACGATACGACAAATATCACCCTTATCCGACAGCTTATAAAAATGGTTGGTTCGGATTATCGTTCGGCTTGTAGGAATAGAAAATAAAACAAATCTATGGGCCAAACAACAATCAGGCAAGAGGCACCACTATGAAGAACCTGTGGAAAAGGCGGTGGCAAGAAAAGACCGTCAGTTTAAGGCCTTGGTGACGAAGCGTATGACCTGCTTTTACCTCATGTGTAGATTTTTGGAAGTACGTGGAACCTAAAGCAAAGGTCGGGACATTGTGTGGAGAGCATGGTGTTTCGGCCTTTTTATTTTTCTTCATTATTCTTGTGCTGCTTGTGGATACTTTCTACCAGGGGGGGGGCTAGTGAATAATTGAAAATAACAAAATTTCTCACTGAAAATACCAAGTTTCTTATATAAAGGGATTATCTCAGAGTAAAAAATTGTTATCCATTGTATCACTAGAGGAACTACGTTGGCAAATATCCATGAGCACCACTTTTATTACCTTGTAAAACACTTCCGTTCCTCACCTACATTTTTACCGTTTTACCCTTTTACTTTTTTACCTTTTATTCTCACCTTCTCACCCTCTCACCTTCTCACCCTCGTTTTACCTTTTTACTTTTTTACTTTCAAAATTTCTTCCGTCTGTAATCCCCTGAAAGCCTTAATTGTGTATTAGGAAACAACATTATTAACAATCATTTTAAACAACAGACAATTATGGAAATCAGGAACATTTTAAGGACAGGTTACAAAGTATTGGTTGTGACCGTGACTTTAATCGAGGCCATTGACTTGAGCAAAAATCTTATTGGCAAGTGTAAAAACAAAAAGGCTACCACAGTATCTGACTCGGTAGCCGGAACAAACAGCGTTGAGAGTGCTTAAGGAAAAAGACCTCGACGTTCTGATTAATTTCCTTGAGGGGCTTGCTACGCTCTTGAAGGGGATAAAGAAATTACAGGGGGTAATCGTGAAACTATTGGAATCGCGAGAGCCTCCTTAGTTTTTCACCGTTTAAACAAAATCAAAATGAAAAAGAAGGACAAGACAACAACGAAATGCAGCATAATACCTATAAACAAGAGTGCTGCAAACCGACCGGACAACAAGGCTAAAACAATCAAAATGCCAAAAAGTTCGGTCCTTTATTTCTTCAACATCGGGTAAACAACAACTAAAAACACAAGAAAATGAAGACAAACAACAACGACCAACAGACGATAACCATGCCATTCGAGGGTGAGGTTATAACAAATGACGATGGAGCAAAAGGTAAAAGGCATCCCAACTTCATCGAGAGTAATACACAAGAAATATCGCTTGAAGAACTTACGGAGAGGAACATCATACCAACTTTCAGCGACAACAGTCTTACAATATCGCACCAGAATTTCATCGGAGCGGTTACAAAGGTGGCAAACAATGTATTCGGTGAGCTTACGCCAGTCGAATTAAGGGTTTCACATTCGATTATTGGCCGTATTCCATCTGCCCAGCACAAGAAAGCATACGAACTTACGGAAAAAGAGAAGACCGTATTCTACCAAAGGATGGCTTTCTGCTGTCACGTACTTAACCTTACAAGAACAATCAATGGTCAGGTAGTTCATCTTTGCATAGGCGGTGTCAGGGCATATAATGAGGACAAGCTATACAGCAGGAAATCGGCGATGAAGTTCAAGGTATTTGTTGGTTGGCAAGTCCGTGTATGCTCAAATTTAATGCTGACTTGTGACGGTTATTCGGGAACTATTGAATGTTTGACCGAGGCGGATATAATGCAGAAGACCTTTGAGCTGTTCGGTGGTTTCGAGCCTATGATGGATGATACATTACACCAGCTTGAAGGATTGAGGGCGACACCAATACCAGAGGAGCTGTTCTGTAAAATCATAGGGAGGATGAGGTTATACCAAGCATTGCCCATGAACGAACAGAGGAAACTACCGCCGCTTATTGTTGGAGATACGGCGGTAAACGCAATGGTAAGGAACTATGTTACCAACCCGGATTTCGGAATAACAAGCGGATACGACTTTACCTGCTGGAACCTGATGCAACTAGGAAATGAGGCGGTCAAACAAAGCTATATAGACAAGTGGCTTGAGAGGAACCAAAACTGCACCGATTTTGCGATAGGAATTCAGAAGGCGATAAATGGGGATGACACAGAGGGCTATTCCTGGTTCATAAGCTAAATCACTTACAAGAGGAGAGATACACAATCAATTAAAAGTAAACGTGTGTCCCTCCTTTTTTGTTTGGTTCAACTTAAATCAATAATAACTATAAAGCAAAACAATTATGACAAAAACAAGATTTGAAAGACCAGTATTACCGAAGGACGCGACAGAGGAAGATAGAAAGAAAGCAATGTTCGACGCCCTTTATTCACTCGACCTCTCGGATAAATTGGAACGACGGGAGAACGACAAATTGAGCTATTTATCTTGGGCAAATGCTTGGGCAGAATTCAAAAGAGCCTATCCAAACGCCGAATACAGGATAATAAAAGACCCGACAACCAACCTGCCTTATTTCAATGACCCGAACATAGGACTTATTGTTTATACTGAGGTTACGGCAGATGGACAGACTTATGAAATGTGGCTGCCTGTGATGGATGCAAAGAACAAGGCGATGAAGGAACAACCATACACCTACCAAGTTTATGACAGCTACAAGAAAACCTACATTGAAAAGACAGTACAGGCAACAACCATGTTCGATGTCAACAAGGCTATAATGAGGTGCCTGGTTAAAAACTTGGCCATGTTCGGGTTGGGGCTTTACGTTTATGCCGGAGAGGATTTGCACAATGAAGAGAACTTTGTGGCGGAGAACAATTTGCAAAAGAAACAAACAACAAGAAGGACAAAGATTACTACTCATTCACATACGACCACCACAACTCAACAATCAACTGACAAGTATTCGGGGATAAGGACTGCCCTTTCACTATGCAACGACAACACTTCCCTCATGAACCTTTACAGACAACATCAAAACGAGGTGGAGGGCAACGCTGAAATAAAGGCACTGTTCACCGAAAGGAAGAACCAGTTGAAGGCAGCATAAGTTGAGTGAAGAGTGAAAAGTGAAGAGTGAAGAATTCATTTGCACTGGAAATTAAAAATCAAACAACAAAATAACAATTAAAAATCAACGGCAATGAAAACGACAAGAATTGAATTGAAAGACAGCGGCGTTCTTTTCAATAAGGAGCGTCACGAATATTGGCTGGGAGATAAACAGCTATCTGGAATAACGGGAATGCTACAAAGGCAACTGTTCCCTGATGAGTTCGACAATGTACCCGAAGGAATGTTACAAGAAGCAGCAAGGTATGGTACTGAAATACATGAGAGTATAGAGCTTTTTGATTCAAGCTGGATAAACGACGGGACACAAGAGGTACAGGATTATATCAGTTTGTGCCAAGAAAACAACCTTGTACATGAAAGGTCTGAATACACGGTTACTGACGGGGAGAACTGGGCAAGCAACATAGACAAGGTTTACAGAAGCTCGGATGATACATTCTCTCTTGGCGACATCAAGACTTACGGAACTATGACATCGGAGAAGTTGGAAAAAGCGAGGTGGCAGTTATCAATCTACGCCTATTTCTTCAAGCTACAAAACAAGGGTGCAAAGATTGACAGACTCTTTATCCTCCATATCCGTAACAAGGCAAAGCAGGACGGAACATTTGACCATATATGCAACATCCTACCTATAGAGAGAATACCATCAGACATCTGCAAGGAGCTTCTTGATACGGACTTAATGGGAAAACAATTCGTAAATCCTTATTCCATCCCCGAAAAGTACAGGGAACAGGAGAACTACATCAGACAGCTAATCCAAACAAAGAACGAAACAGAGGCAAGACTAAGCGAAATCAAGTCCGAAATACTTGAAGACATGGAAAGTAAGGGAGTGAAAACATGGGATACTGGCACAATGCGGTTGACGAGAAAACTTCCGACTACAAGGCTATCGTTCAACGCCAATAAATTCAAGGCAGACCATCCGGAGCTTGACTACTCACCATACGAGAGGACTTCAAACGTTTCGGGCAGCTTGCTTATTGCTGTATAAGAAGAAAGACAAACACAACCCACTAATCAAGGGCGGGGCATTTCACTGAAAATAAAAGAACGGTGGAGTGTCCTGCCTTTTTTCGTTTTATCAAATTCAGGTTAAACCATTAAAAACAGAACGACTATGTTATACTACAATTTCGACGGATACGAAGGCTTCAACTGCCGCTTCGGAATAATCGAACATGACAACGGGAAGAAAACAAGAAGGAACAAGATTCTGCTCGACTTCATAAAGGACAGAAACTTACTAAGGAAAACAATACGAACCAGCAATTTCTCGCTTCTCAACATTTCCAACATGGCGGACCTCAAGAAAATAATGTTTGAGAAGATTATGGATTCAGGCGAGGATGATGGCTTACAATATGAAGTAAACCTGATTAACTATACCTTCCGTTCAGGCAAATATGAAACCGACAAGTACAACGGGATATGTGAAGACGGTGATTCAAGGTCTTGCAGGTACATAAACCATGCCAACGGTAATAAAGTGTTCAAGATGAAAGCCGGGAAGTTCATTCGCCATTTAATCATGGAAACCTCTTTCGGAAGGACATTACCGGAGAGCGTAATAATCTACCTACAGGAATGCTTTACACAGGACTGGCAGGCTTTCTCACTTTCAACCCAACCGAAAGAAAACCGTTTGTTCGTTGATGATAAATTCAATGATATTTATGACTCGGGTGAATGCGAGGGTGACTTCTATTCATGCATGACAGACAAAGGCTATCATTGTTTCTATCGCGACTCGGTTGACGCAAGTGCCGCCTATTTGAAGAACGAAGATGGAAAAATCATAGCGAGATGTGTAATCTTCAACAAGGTTTATGAGGAAGGAACGGATAAAATCTGGAGACTTGCAGAAAGACAGTACTCAACCAACCAGGACGACGTGTTGAAACGTGCCTTGGTGAACGCCCTGATAATTGGGGGCTACATTGACGGTTACAAGCAAGTTGGATATGACTGCCACCATTCAAGGAGCTTTGTTGACATATATGGTAATTCGTTGGAAGACAAGAAATTCTACATCGACTGCGACTTGGGTACTGAGGACACCCTTTCATACCAGGACTCCTTCAAGTGGTACGATATGTCGGAAGGAAGAGCATACAACTACGAGGTAAACGGCTACGACTACGAGCTTGACACCACCGACGGAAGTATTGACGGGTATGAGGAGAACGATGACGAAAGCTATGACGAATTCCATGAATGTTATGGTGACTTCGATACTACGATTGTAATGTACCACGGAAGGGAATACAGTTGCAGTGTTGACGACCTTGGAGAGTTTGTTTGGATAGACTCCGAGGAAATGTACTACCACGAGAGTGATGTTGACCGTTGTCCTTGGTGCGGCGAATGGTTTGTTAAGGATGACGGACATGAATCGGAAGTGACAGGTAGCTGCTATTGTTCGGAAGAATGCAAGGAGAAGGCGGAGGATTGTTATATCTCCGAGAATAAGCAAATGGAACTTAAGGTCGCATAACACTGAAAAGGGAGGAAACTGTGATGAAAAAACAACAAAACAAAAACATCATGGCTTCCTCCTTTAATCTCTCTTCAAGTTAAATCAAAATCAAATTCAACAACAAAACAAAAAACGTAAAAAATATGGATTTCAAATTATTAAAACAGCTTTATAAAATCCACTCAAAGTCAGGATACGAGGGCAAGATTATTTCCTTCGTCTGCAAGTGGATAAACAAAAACATACAAAACGTGAAGATAGACCTCGACTGGAACATGGGGAACATCTATATGACGAAGGGAACATCAGATACATATCCCTGTATGGTTGCTCATTTGGATCAGGTACAGAAATATCATCCTACAGACTTCACGGTAATTGAAACCAAGGACTTATTGTTTGGTTATAGTCCCAAAGAAAGGAGTTTTTGCGGTCTGGGTGCTGATGATAAAAACGGTGTATGGTTATGCCTTCAATGCCTCCAGAAATTTAACGAAATAAAAGTTGCATTCTTTGTAGGTGAGGAAGTTGGTTGCATCGGAAGCAGTAAGGCAAACATGGATTTCTTTAACGACTGCCGCTTTGTAATACAGCCGGACAGGAGGGGATGCTCAGACATTATAACTCATATCGGATTCATGGACATTTGCTCGGACGATTTCATAAAGGACATAACGCCTGAAAAGTTTGGCTATACACCGACCGACGGAATGATGACCGACGTGGAGCAACTGAAGGAAAACGGACTGAATGTTTCCTGCATCAATCTCTCTTGCGGCTATTATGAACCACATACCGATAACGAGTTTACCGACAAGAACGACCTGATGAAATGTTTGGACTTCATTGAGCACATAATCACACATTGCACCAAGGTATATCCTCATGAGCCGGGACAGATGAAAGGTTATGACTGCCAGTTGGTATGGTGGGAACAGTACGAGGAGATGTATGAACTGGTAAGGGATTCGCTTATTTCAGACCCAACATTGACACCTGCCGACCTTCATTCCTTTTATCATGAGGAATACCCCTTGCTCGGACTTGACGATTTTGCGATGATATGTGACGATGCGATGGCCGAACTCTATTATGAAAGGAATGAGGATGTCGCTTAATCGAATATCATGCTCTCTTATATCGCTGAATACCAACCATTTAACACGAAAAAATAATCAACAAACCAAAAGACGGCAAACGAGGCTCTAAAACATGGCCTATTGGAATGCAAAACAGGGTCTTTTACAAACTGATTGACGGTCTTTTATAATTCGGATGGTTTTCAGTGTAATCTTAATCAACAAAACATCAAATTCAAGACAACAAAAAACAAGACAACAAAGATTATGGACACGACAGGAAACAAGCCTTCAATGGCAAGATACATTTGGAGAATATTCCAACATAGTGCAATCCCTTTAAGTTGGGGTATATGCTTTGCTTCGGTCAGGACTTTAAGTAATGGCACGGAGTTTCATGTACAGGGATTCAAGATGACGGGTTATGTAAGAGTCGAGTATGATGAAGGTTCCGATACGTTCACAGTTACCCTTACTCCTGACGACAATCTCAAAAACAGAATTACAATAGAAAACGTTTATCTTGACAACCTCATTTCGGTAATAGACGAAAACGTGGAATATTGCGAAAATTATGAAACCAAGGTAAAACAATGGCTAAGGAAACAAGCGGTCTGATTATAGGATATTTGAGCTTTTACAAAATTACAGTTACAGGAGAAAAACAAATAAACGAAAAATCACATTCTGTAAAACTTCGATTTTTGGTAAATACTTGAATACCTGAAAGACAAAACTCTCTTATATGCAGGGATATGTGAAAACGGTAAATGTGACAAAAGACCGAAAATCACGTATCATTGTTTTTGTTATAACAGCAAGAAAAATCAATAAAACGACAACAGCAAAAATGATTAGATACCACTTTAACATTACAATCAACGGCGTAAGGCTGAATGTCAACGTAAACGCCAATAACCAGATGACTGCCTTCGGAAAGGTGAAAAGGCTCTATCCAATGGCGACGAATATCCACTTAACACATACGGAAAGAACATGGAACCAAGGTATGTTATAATCCTCGACTTCTGCATCGGTGCCTTGAACATTATCAGGCTGACCGACGAGGAAGTAAAAGAAGCCGAACAATACGACGACTTCGAGGAATATCTGTCAACGTTGGAGGACAAATACGGCTTCAAGTTAAATAATTGCCAGTGGATGACAACTGAGAACTTGAACGTTTACTGGTATGATAACGAACAGGAAGTAAGCCGGGAACAATTTTAAATATCACAAGGAAGGATGGCTCTAAACGGCTGTCCTTCTTTTATTTTTTCATGATATTTTTGTCATTTTTGGGAAAAAAAGTATCTTTGTACTGAAAAAACGGTCGACACTTACGACCAAAGTTTCAGTGATTGACGGATAAAACATTTTTATCATGATAATAAATAGAAACGATTACATAGAGAAGTTGCTTGCTAAACGTTGGAATGGCAAGGTAAAAATCATTACGGGGATAAGACGTTGTGGTAAGTCGTTCCTGCTTTCAACCCTTTACAAGAACCGGTTAATTGGGGAAGGCGTTGATGAAAATGATTTTATCGAAGTCGCCCTTGACAGAAAGTCTGACATGAAATACCGCAACCCTAATGTTTTGTACGACTATATTGTTGGACGTACAAGTGATACGGGAAGAAAATTCTATGTCTTCATCGATGAAATACAACTGTCGTATAAAGTGAAAAACGGTGATGTAGAAGAATCTTTGGTGCCGGAAGAGGACAGAGAGATGCTTTATACCACTTTTTACGACATATTGAACGACTTAATGGCACGTCCAAATCTCGACGTGTATGTTACTGGGTCAAACTCTAAAATGCTGTCGAAAGATATTGTTACGAACTTTCGTGACAGGGGGTCTGAAATAAAAGTTTATCCATTGTCATTTGCCGAGTATTTATCAGTGTCGGGGTTGGAAAAGGCGGATGCGTTTGAGGAATACTTGACTTATGGAGGAATGCCTTTGACCGTGCTTGAACATGACGGAAGCGAGAAACGTAAATATCTTCAGGGACTTTTTTCGAATGTATATATTAAGGATATTGTAGAGCTTTACAAACTTAAGGACGATAGCATATTGGGTGTATTGGTGGATGTTCTCTCATCATCCGTCGGTTCGTTGACAAATCCGAATAAGCTGGTAAATACTGCCGGTTCACTTATGGGAAAATCAATTTCATACAACACCGTTAAGAATTATCTTGACTACCTGGAGGACGCCTACCTTTTCCAAAGCGCCAAACGATGGAACGTGAAAGGGCGTAAATATTTCGACAACATCCAGAAGTATTACGCAATGGACTTGGGATTGAGGAATGCAAGGTTGAATTTCAGACAGCAGGAACGTTCACACTTGATGGAGAATATGATTTATAACGACTTAATCCGTAGGGGATATTCCGTTGATGTAGGAATTGTAGAGCTTACTCAGACAGTAGAAGGCAAGCGCAGGATGTCACAATACGAAATAGATTTTGTTGTCAACTTGGGAAGCAATAAGGTTTATATCCAGTCTGCATTGAATGTTGACACCCCCGAGAAAAAAGCACAGGAAACATTCTCGCTAAGGAACACCGGCGACTTCTTCAGGAAAATTGTAGTGTTGGACGGTAACAGCAAACTATGGACCGATGAAGATGGAGTAACGTATATTGGCGTAATACCATTCTTATTGGAGGATATTGTAAAGGAGGTAATCCAATGATATGAAAAGCTGCCATAAAGTGTTAACACTGAATGGGAAGGATGGCTCTAAACGGCTGTCTTTCTTTTATTTTTTGTCCTAAATAATTTAAATTAAGATGAAAAAATAATTGGATACGAATGTCCCCTTCTAAAATATATTGTTTACTTATTGCAATAACCACAAATGTAGTATATTACCACCTTATGTAAAGCAGTAAATACTAAAGAAATGGCAAATATTAAACGTATATTAATTTAGATGAATTGCTTACTTCATGGCAGGCATTATATGTCAAGCGAGTTCTCGTTCAACAGGAAGTCGTAAACGCTCATTGTAGTTATACCAGCTTCATTGCGGTGGACCATTATATCGTCACCGGTAACTATGATTCGTTTGAAGAAATCGTCCACTTTCATTAACGAAGCCTCTTCCTGTTCGACTTTCTCCCTTGTAGGCAAAGAATACGCCGACTGCACATAATAACGTTTGCTGCCGAGGTTGCATACAAAGTCTATTTCCAATTGCACACGTTGCTGTTTGCCTTCAGGGTTTATCGTCCTTGTGGGAACAACGCCTACGTCAACGTTAAAGCCACGCATCAGCAGTTCGTTGTATATGGCGTTCTCCATCAAGTGCGTTTTCTCAGTCTGGCGGAAGTTCAACCTTGCGTTCCTAAGCCCCAAGTCGCAGAAATAATACTTGAACGGCGTGTCAATATAACGTTTGCCTTTTATGTCATACCGTGTGGCTTTCTCTATCAGGAAGGCATCCTGGAGATAATCAAGGTATTTCTTTATCGTCGCACTGCTGATTTCCGTTTTCTTCACACTTTTAAACGTGTCTGCAAGTTTGTTCGGATTGGTGAGACAACTGACGTTCGACGAAATGATGTCAAGCAGCTCTTCAAGGTCATCATCCTTCCGTATGTTATATCTGTCTTTAATGTCACGAAGGTAGGTTTCGGTAAACAGCGACTTAAGGAATTGTGATTTTTGCGCTTCCGTGGTATAGTCGAATATCTGTGGCAGGCCGCCGAATGTCATATATTCATCAAGTCCTTTCTGCACAGTTCCTTCATAAACGGACATATACTCCTTGAACGACAGCGGATACATCCTTATTTCATGGCCTCTTCCCCTGAACTCGGTTATAACGTCCTTTGAAAGAAGTCTGGCATTGCTCCCGGTCACATAGATGTCAACATTGCTCCTCCGCAAAAAGCTGTTCAATACGTCGGCAAAATCATCGACCAATTGGATTTCGTCAAGAAGGAAATAGTGCATACCATTATCCATTATGCTTTTGTCAAGGTATTGATAAAGTTCATCCGGATTACGGAGTTTCCTGTTTTGGAAGCTATCAAGATCCACCTTTATGATATGAGACACGTCAACACCAATATTGAGCAGGTTATTATAAAACAGGTTGAACAACAGGTAAGACTTGCCGCACCTTCTTATACCAGTGATTATCTTAACGAAGCCGGTATGCCTCATTGCCTCCAATTCTGAGAGGTATCTATCGCGTTTTATTTCCATGCTATTTCAGATTTGTGACTATATTGCCGGATATTTGCAGTACAAAGATACTCCAATTTTTCCAAAGAGCCAAACGTCTATTTCATATTTGTGGCATCTTGTCCATATTTATAAAATAAAAATCGGAAGTGCTTAAAATATGGCTAAATAATCGTTAATGGCCAAAAAGCAACGGATGAAATGTCAGCAAATCTTGCTTAATATTACACGGAGGATGGATCTAAACGGCTGTCTTTCTTATATTTTTCATGATGAGATTAGAAAATCAATAATTTGTTTAATATCAAAATGATTTTTGATGGGTTGCAACGAAAAAAAATGGCCAGTTAGGGTCTTTGTCTATGCAGGGGAAAAGAAAAATAGGAACAACTACGTAACGGATTTTTGACAGAGGTTATGCTATTATTTTTGAAGATATGGTAGTGTGGATTAACAGTCTGCTTCCCATCGACGAAGAGATTAGGCAAACATTAAGAACGGAGGTACGTATGTATCCTGAAATGGCAATTAGGGAGTTGACTGTTAATATGCTCATTCATCAGGGTTTTGCAGAACAAGGATTCCCGATGGTAGAAATATATTCGGATAGGATTGAAATCTCCAATCTTGGGCTGCCCCTTATAAGTGTAGAACACTTTATTGACGAATATCAATCAAGGAACGATTCTTTGGCTGATATTATGAGAAGAATGGGAAGATGCGAGGAGATAGGCAGCGGTATGGACACGACTATCTTTAGTATCGAACTTTACCAATTGCCCACATTGCGTTTTCAAGTCCAAGAAAACAGGACAACAGTTACCAGCTTTTCATACAGGAAGTTCGCTGAGATAGATAAGGGAGAGCGTATCAGGGCTTGTTACCAACATGCGTGCCTGAGATATGCCTCAAATGAGAAAATGAACAATCAATCATTGAGAACTAGACTCGGTATTGAGGACAGGAATTATCCAATAGCTTCACGAATTATAAAAGATACATTGGAGGCAAAATTAATAAAAGAGGAAAGCCTAAATGGAGCATAGCGGTATAACTATATTCCTTAATTTGGCATAAAGAAACAGTGTAACTGGCATGTAACTGATATGTAACTGGGAAAGCATGCGTGCATTATAAGTTTTTGATAATCAGTGCGTAAATTTTGCAAAGTCATGTAGCTGGCATGTAACTGAGAGGTGTGGATACCACAAATAAATAAAACTTTACCTGACATTTGCTATATCAATGATCTTGTACTATTGGAATGTTGTCACGGTGTTTTCCATCGTGGTTTTGCGTTATAGGTGATGGAGTTGGCTTTTACTCTGAGATAGTTCTTATCTTCGTCTTTCCAAGTTTTTTGTTAATTAGAAGAGAAAACATTTTTAAACCCAGAGGCAATATTCAACAATCACAGAAAACAATCTATATTCTTTACATTCAATAGGAGTGTTAATCTGGAAAGATTTTTGTATGATTAAAAACAAATAATTATATTTGCATATAAGTTACCAGAATAAGCGGATGAATAAATCCGTTCATTATATTTCTAATTTTGTTTATAAAATTAAATTAACTATCCATGAAAATCGAAAGTGCATTAGATATAATATCCAGAGGCCTTGTCGAAGATTCTTCAAACTTGGACAAAGGTTTCCTGTTGTTAAACGCTTTTGTCAAATACCAAAATTCAAAGTTGTCGAAAAATTTGGATGAAACATATAAGCACTTTTTGGATTATGTCCTGTTTGTTGAAGGACTGCAATATCCTTTCTTTTACTGCCTTAATCGTGTCTTATCTAACTCGGAGACCATTGGCAAACTGTGTACCTACATTATAAACTTGCAATGCAAGTATGACAAGCGTTTGAATGCAAAAGAAGCATATCAATTATTACTACACATAAACAATGATTTTTATGGTAGTGAAGACAATGATTTGGCAAGAAGCATATTGGATGCATTTAATTTGCCTGATAAAGTTTATTCTCCTGCAACGGTCGCATTAAGCAATAAAAATATAGACTCATTTATAGAGGCTTTTGGCAATGAAGATTGCACTGAAATGATGAAATCATTATGGGTTCTTAAATTTATGCTATATGGTACGGCTTCATTGGAAGATGATGAGAAACTTTATAATTCCGTATGGTTCAACAACCAAACTTATGACATTTTTTTCTTATCAGACTATGATGTCGTTGGTAATACAAAAGATAAGGATACAATAATAAACATGATGAAAATATTTGTATCCACAAATTATTCTGCAGAGATCTCTCGTTATAAACCAATACCAGCGATATATAACGAAAAACAATATAAATTAAATTCACTATCACTTGATAATACAAGCTTGATTCTCAACAGCTATTTAGAACGTTACATAAAAAATATAAGAACTTCTTCTGATGAATCATTTGAGCATGATTGTAAAAATGATGGCAATTATTTAATATTAAATTCCTTGAAGGAGCATAAGGATGTATTAAAAAAAGATTTTGACAAGAATTTTTTTGACACGTTAGAATCAAAATTAAGCAATTATTATTTGGCGACAAATAAACCGTTCAAATATTACATCGAATTGTATCTTGCGAAAATATCGTTTTCTTACAATATGGTTAAAAATGCCCTGCCTGATGACGGTAGTAAGTTTTTGATTAAACAAATAGACCGCTTCCCTGATTTAAAAAAATGGATAATTGGCCCTGATTCATTTTTTGATGTTTATTTTACACGCCTATTCCCGGTTAAAGAGAAGGCAATCATACAAAATAAAAAGCAAAATAGCAAAGCCAATATTATAGACAATTCCCTGCAAGAACAATTTGATGGTAAATGTAGTGGAATAACGATATTTTGTCCAGGACAAGGAGATCAGGCCTATATTCTTTTACTTAAATATTTATATTCATTTTTAACAGGGCAGTTTGCATTCAAAGATCCAAAACTAACTAGTGATGAAGCCAAAAATATGAAACTCGATTTAGGCAATAAAACTGAATACATAAACGCAAAAAAATGTTCAGAAGAAGATTTTATCTATATATTATGTGGCAAAAAGGACAAAGGGTCTATAAGCAAAAATCCGATAATTGAATGGATAAACACACAAATATCTATGGCGGCTTTCTTTTATGCTTGTTGCGCAAAGGATGAAGTTTATGCAGAAGAGATGGTATTATCTCCTGACCCAGGATTACATAAAAACTGCTATAGTTATAACGGTAAAGAGATAAAACTTTCAATAAAAAAAGAGCTAAAGGGTATTGAGAGATATTATAAGTCATGGAAAGCCGTAATAAGACTATGCAATGCAGAAGCAAAAAGATCATAGAAAATCTCCGCTGCAAAGAGACGAAATCTTTTGCTTACAGTTAAAGTGTATCGACTACATAAGACGGTTCATATTCAAACTCGCCATCCAAACGCCTGAGTTTGCCATGTTTTATCAAGTGGAAAAAACTACAGCCCCATGTGATTAAAAAATCAACTGACCCCAAAAAGACGCCAAAAAGACGCCAATTTTAGCAAAAGAAAAATGCTAAATAATTGAAATTCAACTACTTAGCACTTTTTACAGTGACCCCGTTGGGATTCAAACCCAAGACCTTCAGAACCGGAATCTGACGCTCTATTCAGCTAAGCTACGGGGCCGTAAACGTGGTTTCACGGCGCAGAAAGGCCGCGAACCGAATGCAAAGGTAATATATTTTTCCGACATACAAGGCTTTTCAGCGGCGAAAGTGGATATTGGTAGTTAAAGTATTTAAATAAAAGAATACGAGCAAATGTTGCCTTTATTTATAATAATTGTGTATTTTTGCATCCGTTATAATACTATTTAGCCTAAAAATTCGGTAAAATGATAACATTCATTATCAGTTTGGCAGCCCTTATTGTGGGCTATTTCGTCTACGGACGGGTGGTGGAACGCATTTTCGCTCCCGACGACCGTCCCACCCCTGCGGTAAGCATGGCCGACGGCGTGGACTACGTCGTACTGCCGGGATGGAAGATTTTTATGATTCAGTTCCTCAACATCGCGGGCACTGGCCCCATCTTCGGCGCTATCATGGGTGCCAAGTTCGGCCCTTCGGCCTACCTGTGGATTGTCTTGGGGTGCATCTTCGCCGGTGCCGTGCACGACTATCTTAGCGGCATGCTGTCGGTGCGCCACGGCGGAGCGGGCCTGCCCGAGCTTGTAGGCATATACCTCGGAGGGCGCACAAAGAAGGTGATGCTCGTATTCTCGGTGTTCCTCCTGCTCATGGTCGGGGCGGTGTTCGTGTACAGTCCGGCGCTCATCCTGGGCGACCTTTGCGGCGATTCGCTCACATGGGTGTATGTATGGTGCATAATAATCTTCGTGTATTACTTCCTCGCCACGATGCTGCCAATCGACAAAATCATAGGCAAAATCTATCCGTTCTTCGCCATAGCCATGCTGTTCATGGCCATTGCGCTCATGGCGGTGCTGTTCGTAAAGTGGCCGCAGCTGCCCGAGCTGACCGACGGCCTTAAGAACATGAGCCCCAAGTCGGGCACAATCTTCCCCTGCCTGTTCATCACCATAGCCTGCGGAGCTATCAGCGGCTTCCACGCAACGCAAAGTCCGCTCATGGCGCGGTGCATGAAGAGCGAGCGGCAGGGCCGGCCTCTGTTCTACGGCGCGATGATAACCGAGGGCGTAGTAGCCCTCATCTGGGCAACCGTTTCGTCGTATTTCTTCTACGGAGGGGCGGCCGCCGAGCTTGGCGTAGCAGCCAACCTGCAAGCCCCTGAGGTGGTAACCACCGTGTCGGCAGGATGGCTCGGGGCGTTCGGCGGAGCGTTGGCCATACTTGGAGTTGTGGCCGCGCCCATCACGAGCGGCGACACCGCGCTGCGCAGCGCACGCCTCATCATAGCCGAGTTCCTGCACATGGAGCAGCACTCCATACGCCGCCGCATATACATCTGTATCCCGGTGTTCGCCGTTACGCTTGGTCTGCTATGGTTCAACATAGCCGACGAGAACGGCTTTAACGTAATCTGGAACTACTTTGGCTGGGCCAACCAAACGCTGGCCGTGTTCACCCTGTGGGCCGTAACGGTCTACCTTGTGCGCAAGGGCAAGGTATATTGGATAACGCTGCTGCCCGCCATGTTCATGACCGCCGTCTGTACGGCGTTCCTCCTGACGTCAGACACAGCCTTCGGGCTGCCCGTCATAGTAGGCAACGTTGCCGCAACGATAGTATTCCTGCTGTCGTTCGTACTTTTCTTCGTGTGGAAAAGCAACAGGAAAAGCGTAGAGAATTAAAAGTTAAGAGTTAAGAATTAAGAAAATATGCTTTGCTATAAGAACAACTAAGCATATTTTCTTAATTCTTAACTCTTAATTCTTAATTCACCAATAATAGATTCTTAACTCTTAATTTTTTAAAGCCTTTCAAGCTGAACGGTGAAGTGGCGCATGAGCGGAGCTTCCCATGTGATGCGCACTCCGCGCGTGATTTCCTCGCGGCGGTCGTACACATTCTTTAGCGCTGCTGCTATTACGGCCATGTGGTTGTCTGTATATACGCGGCGCGGAATGGCAAGGCGCAGCAGGTCAAGCCCTGTAAAGCGGTTCTCACGGGTAACGGGGTCACGGTCGGCGAGCAGGTATCCTATTTCACATCCGCGTATTCCGGCCTCGAGGTAAAGCTCGATGGTGAGCGTCTGGGCGGGAAACTCCTCCTTGGGAACGCGCGTGAGCACCTTCGGAGCGTCAACGAATATGGCGTGGCCGCCGGCCGGACGCTGGTAAGGAATGCCGTACTCGTCGAGCAGACGGGCAAGATACTGCACCTGACGGATGCGCGTCTCAAGGTTGTCAAACTCCGTATTCTCGTCAAGTCCGATGGCAAGCGCGTTCATGTCGCGCCCGTTCATGCCGCCGTAAGTAAGATAACCCTCGAACTGAACACAGTAGCCCTTGGCCCCTTCGTACCACTCCTGCTTGTTGGTAGCAATAAAACCGCCCATATTGACAATGCCGTCTTTCTTGGCACTCATGGTCATTCCGTCGGCCAGCGAGAACATCTCTCGCACTATTTCCTTTATAGTCTTGTCGGCGTAGCCCTTCTCGCGCGTCTTGATAAAGTACGCGTTTTCGGCGAAGCGTGCCGAGTCGAATATTACGGGCTTGCCGTATTTGTCGGCTACGGCGCGCACCTGGCGCAGGTTCTCCATTGACACGGGCTGCCCTCCGGCGGTGTTGTTAGTGATAGTTACGATGATGAAGGGTATGCGGTCGGCATGTTCCTTCAGCGCATTCTCCAGCTTCACGGGGTCAACGTTGCCCTTGAAAGGTACTTCGAGTTGCGTGTCCTTGGCCTCGTCGACGGTGCAATCGAGCGCAACGGCCTTCCTGCCCTCGATGTGTCCCTTCGTAGTGTCAAAGTGGGAGTTGCCGGGCACGATGTCGCCTGCATGCACAAGATACGAGAAGAGCACGTTCTCGGCGGCGCGTCCCTGATGGGTGGGTATTACGTAGTCAAAACCGGTGATGCGCTTGATGGTGTCTTTGAGGAAGAAGAACGAGTCGGCGCCGGCGTAGCTCTCGTCGCCCGTCATTATGCCGGCCCACTGGCGGTCGCTCATCGCGCCCGTGCCCGAGTCGGTAAGCAGGTCGATGTACACCTGGTTGGCCTTAAGTTGGAACACGTTGTAGTGAGCCTCGCGTATCCACTGCTCGCGCTCCTGGCGCGTGCTCTTGCGGATTGGCTCTACCATCTTGATTTTCCAAGATTCTGCAAAAGGTAAATCCATAGGTTTAAGGTTTTTAGTTTACACGATGCAAATATACGACATATTGTCTCTCCAGCCAAGGGCACAGGCAGATTTTTAGCGCCGTTGCAACATAAAAAGCCGCATTTCGACCATAAAAGTGTGACAATATGTAATTTGGAACATGACACAAGCAACAACCTTCGGCATGCCGCAGGCCAACACCTTGCAGCCGCCGCCCATACGCGGCGTGGCAGGCCGTTTTCCAAAAGGCCGCCTTTTACGTTGCAAAAGGTGGCCTTTCGCCGTGTAAAAGACGGCCTTTTACAAGCTAAAACATGGCCTTTTGGAAAACAGGAAAACGGCACGGCTTTTGCCGTTGGCATTTTTCCATCTGTAAATTAAGTATAAAACAATGTGGAATAATCCAAATTCTTCACTTTATAATTAACGATTTCTTATACCAGAACTCGCATTTTCTCCGTATCTTTGCACCGCATTTCAAACAAACAAACTAATTATAGATTATGGCAAACAACCGTCCTTTGATAGCCCACCTGTGCCTTTTCATGGCGTGTGCGTTCTGGGGCTTGATGGCTCCTTTGGGCAAAGACGCGATGACCCACGGCTTTACGGGGATAGAGATGGTGACATTCCGCGTGGCCGGAGGAGCGGTGCTGTTCTGGCTCACGTCGCTGTTCACGCCTAAGGAGCACGTGCGCGGCAAGGATTTGGCCCTGCTCGCCGGCGCCGCCGTGCTGGGACTTGTAACCAACCAGTGCTGCTACACCATGGGGCTTAGCATCACGTCGCCCGTGAACGCCAGCATCGTAACCACGTCGATGCCCATCTTCGCCATGCTGCTGGCCTTCTTCATCCTGAAAGAACCTATCACCGCAAAGAAAGCCGGAGGCGTAGCCCTTGGCTGCGCGGGCGCGGTAATCCTCATCGCCACAAGCGCGGCGGCGGCCAGCAGCAAGGTGGGCGACCTGCGCGGCGACCTGCTCTGCCTCGGCGCACAGTTCTCCTTCGCGCTCTACCTGTCGCTCTTCAGCGGCCTGATACGCCGCTATTCGGTGATAACGGTCAACAAGTGGATGTTCACCTACGCAGCGGTGATGATAATACCGTTCACGTTCGGCGACGTGTCAAGCATCGACTACGCCGCCATTCCGCTGCGCACGTGGCTTGAGACGGGCTTCGTCGTCTTCTTCGGAACATACGTAAGCTACATCCTCATGATGGTAGGCCAGCACACGCTGCGCCCCACCGTGGTGAGCATATACAACTATGTGCAGCCCGTAGTGTCGGTCACGGTGAGCGTTCTGACAGGCATCGGCGTGTTCAAGCCTACCCAGGCGGCAGCCGTTGTGCTCGTGGCCGCAGGCGTATGGCTCGTAACCAAGTCGAAGTCAAGGCGCGACATGGAAAGTGAAAAGATGAAAAGTGAAAAGTGAAAAATACAAATGCCGGCAGGCGTTTGCGGATTATGAATTGTAAATTTTGCATTGCATGAATAATATATTGCCACAAATAGGCCGCACTCCGCTCGTGGAGCTTGGCCGCATATCACGCGCCGCAGGACTTGAAACGCCAATCATGGCGAAGGCGGAAATGCTCAACCCCGGCGGAAGCGTAAAGGACAGGGTGGCCCAGGCGATGGTCGAGGACGCCGAAGCAAGGGGCATCCTGCTTCCCGGAGCTACCATAATAGAGCCTACAAGCGGCAACACCGGCATCGGGCTTGCGCTCGTCTCCGCCGTAAAAGGCTACCATCTTATACTCACCATGCCCGAGACGATGAGCCTCGAGAGGCGCAAACTGCTCGCAGCCTACGGCGCGGAGGTGCGCCTTACGCCTGCGGCTGAAGGCATGGCGGGCGCTGTAGCCGAGGCCGGACGCCTGCGCGCGGCGGTCAAAGGCTCGGTGACGCTCGGACAGTTTGACAACCCGGCCAACCCACGATGCCACTACATGACGACCGGCAGGGAAATAATCGAGCAGACGGGCGGCATGGTCGACATATTCGTAGCATGTGTAGGCACCGGCGGAACGGTGTCGGGCACAGGGCGAAGGCTGAAGGAACACAACGGCGCTGTACGCATAGTGGCCGTTGAGCCGGCATCGTCGCCCCTGCTGTCTACGGGCAAAGCCGGGCCGCACAAAATCCAGGGAATAGGCGCGAACTTCGTTCCCAAGACATACGACGCAGCCGTGGTCGACGAAATTGTCACCGTAACCGACGACGAGGCCATGCGCACGGCGCGGCAGCTCGCGGCCACCGAAGGGCTGCTCGCAGGCATATCGTCGGGCGCGGCGGTGGCTGCGGCGGTGAAAATAGCCATGCGGCAGGAGAACAGGGGCAAGCGCATAGTGACCCTGTTGCCCGACACGGGCGAAAGATACCTGTCTACCGAACTGTTTGACAACAACCCTTAAAAACTATTCTGATATGATTTGCAAGATTTTTGCACTGCTCGCCGCGGTGCTGGCATGCTCCGCAGCGTCAGCACAGGACGGCACATGCAATGCCGCCTGCCAACATTCAGTCGTACAAGAGCAGGCCGCCTGCCACCCGTGGTACGGCAAACGCGTGGGCTTCATAGGCGACTCCATGACCGACCCGAAGAACAACCAGGCCGACATTCCGCGCAAATACTGGCACTACCTGCGGCAGATGCTCGCCATAGAGCCGTATGTCTACGGCAAGAGCGGCCGCCAGTGGGACGACGTGCCGCGGCAGGCCGGGCTGCTTGCCGCCGAACATGGCGACAGCGTTGACGCCGTGGTGGTGTTCATCGGGACAAACGACTTCAACGCAGGAGTGCCCTTGGGGCGGTGGTATGACGAAGCGGAAGGCACCGTGACGGCGGCCGTACACGGCGAAAAGAAGCAGTACAGGCGCAAAAGGCGCATTTACTCGATTGACGGAAACACGCTGAAGGGGCGCATAAACATAGCCTTGCAGAAGCTCAAGACGCTGTTCCCCGACAAGCAAATAGTGCTGCTAACGCCCATCCACCGCGCCGCCGCGGCCTTCGGCGACACCAACATACAGCCCGACGAGAGCTGGCAGAACCTGTGCGGCGAGTACTTTGACGCTTACGTGGACGCGGTGAAAGAGGCCGGCAACGTATGGGGCGTGCCAGTAATAGACCTCAACGCCGTAAGCGGTCTTAACCCCATGGTGACGGCGCAGCAGCATTTCTTCCACGACAAGGCCACCGACCTGCTTCATCCCGGCGACAAGGGACAGCTTCGTCTGGCGCAGACACTCGTCCGCCAGCTGTACAGCCTGCCTGTGTTCTGAAGCCACGCGCCAAGTGCCTGACTATCAGGCCCATTGCAAAAGGCCGTCTTTCACACCGCAAAAGGTGGCCTTTTGGCGTGCGATTGACGGCCTTTTGCAAGCTGAAAGACGGCATATCAGGATTCACCACAACCTGATAGAACAGATTGCAACTACGGCTATTGTAACCATCCGTCATTTTTTTGACGGACACAAACAGAAACATGATAAAAGTTTATGTCCAGAATAGACGATGAACGCCGCACCGTAAGGCTCATGATACGCCTGTATTGCCGCCGTAAGGAGGGCAACCGCCGTCTTTGCGACGGATGCAGGACCTTGGCGGAATATGCCGAAGAGAGGCTGTCAAGATGCCGCTTCGGCGAGGGCAAGCCTACATGCAGGCTATGCAAAGTGCATTGCTACCGCACGGACATGCGGCTGAAGATGAAAGAAATCATGCGCTACTCGGGGCCGCGCATGATTTTGTACCACCCCGTGATTGCCATGAGGCATCTTGTCAGGGAAATGTTGAAAAGGTAAAAAGGTGGAAAGGACGGCCTTCTCACCTCTCTGTTATCCAGTCGCGGCACTTCTCCATTAGCCATTTCGGCGTACTCGTGGCACCGCATATGCCGACAGTCTCTACACCGGCGAGCCACGCGGGGTCGATTTCTTCAGGCCCTTCTATGAGGTGGCTGTTGCCGTTTACGCGCTGGCATTCGGCAAATAGCACGCGGCCGTTGCTGCTCTTGCGGCCGCAAACGAACAGTATGAGGTCGTGGCGCATAGCGAACGCGCTGATGGCCGGCATGCGGTTGGCTACCTGGCGGCAGATGGTGTCGAAGCTGCGGAACGTCGCTCCCGGAGCGATATGCTCCTGGATGTAGTCCGTTATGCGGTGGAATTCGTCGAGAGACTTCGTCGTCTGCGAATAAAGGTATATGTCCCGCGTGAAGTCTAACCGCTTCACGCCGTCAAGGTCGGCAACGACGACGGCGCGTCCGACCGTCTGCCCTACCAGTCCTAACACCTCGGCGTGTCCCGGTTTGCCGAAAATCACAATCTGCGCGTCTTTGTTCTCGTCGTATTTCCGCTTAATCCTGCGTTGCAGTTGCAACACAACGGGGCACGTGGCATCGATTATTTCAATGCCGTTGCGCTGCGCCAGGGCGTATGTCTCGGGCGGTTCGCCGTGGGCGCGGAGCAACACTTTCACGCCGTGCAGCCGCTCCATCTCGTCGTGATTGATGGTTACCAGCCCCAAGCGGCGCAGCCGTTCACACTCCATTCCGTTGTGCACGATGTCGCCGAGGCAGTAAAGCGTCTTGCCTGCGGCCAGCTCTTCCTCGGCCTTGCGTATGGCCGTGGTCACCCCGAAGCAAAAGCCGCTGCCGCTGTCAATCTCTATTTGCATTGTTGTTGGGAAGTTGAAGATGTAAAAGAAGTTATGGAAGCTAAAGCCGGACAATGTGATTTGCACAAGGCTTTAACTTCCATAACCCCGTTTGATGTTATAAATTCATATTGTTAAAATACTCGTCCAGCAGACCGTTTGCCGCCGCAAAACTTGTGCGCCGCCCTTCAAGCACGGAACGTTCGGCGTCTTCCAGACGTTGCTGGATGGCCGGATTGTTGTAGAAATGGTCGCGCAGGTGCTCGTTTATGGTCTCGTACATCCAGTATTTGCTTTGTTCGTTGCGCCTGTAAGAGAAGTAACCGTTGCCCTTCACGTAGTCAAAATACTCGTAAACCATGTCCCATACTTCTTTTATTCCTGTACCATAGAAACCGCTGTAACACAGGACCTTCGGCTGCCAGCCGCTCTCCGACGCAGGAAAGAAATGCAGGGCGTTGCGGAAGTTGCGTGCAGCCAAGTGGCAACGGTCAACGTTCTCGCCGTCACACTTGTTGATTACGATGCCGTCGGATATTTCCATGATGCCACGCTTGATGCCTTGCAGCTCGTCGCCGGTGCCTGCAAGCTGGATAAGCAGGAAGAAGTCAACCATCGAGTGACAGGCTGTCTCGCTCTGTCCTACGCCCACCGTCTCGACGAAAATCTTGTCGAAACCTGCCGCTTCACAAAGAATGATGGTCTCGCGGGTCTTCCGCGCCACTCCGCCAAGCGACCCTGCGGTGGGGCTGGGACGGATGAACGCGTCTTGACGCACTGACAACTTCTCCATACGGGTCTTGTCTCCGAGGATGCTGCCCTTGGAGCGTTCCGAGCTTGGGTCTATTGCAAGGACGGCGAGTTTGCCGCCTGTGCGGTCGAGAACGTGCAGCCCGAACTGGTCGATTGACGTGCTCTTGCCTGCTCCAGGCACACCGCTTATGCCGATGCGAACCGACCGTCCGCTGTGAGGCAGACACTTCTCGATTACCTCCTGAGCCTTGGCGTAGTGGTCGGGATTGACGCTTTCTATCAACGTTACAGCCTGGCTTAATACTGTAATGTTGCCTTTCAGTATGCCCTCGACCATCTCCCCTACCGGCATCTCGCGCCGCTTGAAGCGTCCGCGCTTCAGATACGGGTTGACAATTGACGGCTGCTGCACACCGGCGTTTACCGCCAGACCTTTGTATTCGTTGCTGTTTTCAGGATGTTCCATGACTTGACTGCTTTGTTCATTTGACGTTTACGTGTATGACTACTTTCGACTTGTTGGGGTCGTTGGTAATCATCAGCACGCGCGGCTTGCTCCTTGCGTTCTTGAGTTGCTTGCGGTAAGCCGTTATTTTGAGTTTGGCCGACTCGCCCGGGTCGAGCCTCGACTTGTTCAGACGCACCTTCAGGCCAGTTGTGAACATCTGCATCGAGCTGATGGTGAGCCTGCTGCGCCCTTGGTTTTCTATTATTATTGTGCCGCTCTTGCTGTCTTTGCCTTCAAAAGAACCAAGGTCAAGCGTCTCGGCGGACAGCTTCATGACCGGAGCATTGCGCCTTTGCGTCTCTGACATGTTCCTGAATTCGGGCAGGAGAACGGCCGAAACGGATATTTCCTTGTCGTCGCCGACCTTGTCGCCGGGGAACATTCCGAGATAGACCGACGACTGCGTAAGGCCGTAGCTGCGCAGCTTCGCCGAGTTAAGGGTTATTGTCGCCACTCCCGTCCGCCCCGGGGCGATGGTCTCGGGCGACACCGACGCGCTAAGGTAATTGGGCAAATGCATCACCACGGGGGTAACACTCTCGCTGCCGCTGTTGATGATATGGATTTTCTCGACTGGCGTTTCGCCGAGGTTCACATCGTCAAACTCGATGTTGTTCTTGTCCGTGCGCACGCTGCCGAGCGTATAGTCGTAGACACCTGAATAGTCGGTCAGATGGTCTACGACGACCCCTTTCATCGTAAGGTACAAAGGTTTGTCTGAAGCGTTGCTGTAAATGGCCGCCTCCTTGTAGAAATGTCCCATCTGGCGGGCGTCGAACGTCACCTCCACCGTGAAGTTGTCGCCCTTCGCAATGGTGCCTTTGGGATAGTCGGCCACAACGCAGTCGCAACTCGTCCGCACGGTGTCAATCACCAGTTCGCTGCCTTTGTTGCGCAGTTCGAACTTCGCCGTTACGGGGGTTTCATACATTACGTTGCCGCAATCGACAACTTCCTGCTTGACCGAGATGCGCTGTGCCGACACGTCGAGAGACAAGGCGGCCAACACTATGGGCAGTATTGTTTTCTTGTTCATTGTCCTTTTGGTCTTGTTTTATTTTACTTCAATCGACATGGAAGCCGCCCTTGCCGAATATTCGGGCGCGTATGCGCATTGCGCGGTACACGTACCTGTTTCGTAACGGCCTGCGCGGTCGATGTAATACTCAGTCTCTATGACGTGCTTGCCCTTGCTCATGCGGTCGAAGTAGTAATTTGTGGCGTTGTCCTTCGGCGCGCAGTAGTAGCCCGAACGGTAGCCGCTAAGCTGGCGTACAGGCTCCATGCAGGCCGCGCGCTTGTCTTTCACCTGCACATAGTCATAGTCGCGGTCGGCCTGGATGGTGATGCGCACGGTAACACGGTCGCCTACCTTCAGGGCCTTTGCAGGCTTGCCGTCAGCGTCGAGGATTTCCCTCGTAATGCGAAAGGCCGTAGATTGGCTTTCAATTGACGACGTTTTGCACAGCGATTGACCGTATATTGCACCCCAAGAGGTGCCCTTTGACAACTTATTGACTGTCAACGCCTTACCGCCTTCATATTCTTCCGCCATCTTGACGTAGCCAAGCCCGGCCGTAGCCTGCGGCGTTTCGAGCGGCTTGCCGTCGATGGCGAGCGCGGTTTCCGCCTTGCTTTCAAGTGCCGACATGTTGCCGTTGAGGAACGCGTAGACGGCGTTGACATTGTTGAACGGCGTGCCCCATTCCTGCACGCGCTTCTGCATGAGCAGCCAACGCTTCATGCCCTCGATGCTTGCAGCGTAGCCCTGCGCGTCGACCAGCGTCATGGCCTCGATGGCTGCGACCTGTGTGGGTATGCCGTAGTCGAACCAGCTGTAGCCCGTGCGCGGCGAATCATAGTAGCGTCCCATCTCTTCCGTCTCCACGGTGTACTCGTCAAGGCTCTTGATGTACTCTTCGGCGAGTGTCGTTTCGCCGCGTTTCGCCAGCACGACGGCCATCAGTGCCTTGTAATACAGGTTCAATACGGTGTTGTTCTTCTTCAGGCTTTCCAGCAGATAGTCGGCCGCCTCGCTTTCCTTCGGCGAAAGCTGCCTGCCGTCCAAGGCGTTGATGTACAGATAATGTATGGAGTTGTTGACGAAAACGTATGGCGTAGCGCCCTTGTCCTCGTTCTTCTTTATTTCCTCGTATTCCTCGACTACCCTGTTGCCGAGGAACTTCATCGCGGCATTGAGCATCTTCCTTGTGTCCTTCTGCTTGCCCGTCATCTTGTCAAGGCGTACAAGCGTCTCTGCAACTGTTGTCGTAACCGGAACTGAACCGAACTTCATTCCAGGCCACCAGCACCACGAACCGTCCTCCGTGCTTTGCAGCTTGCGCAGCTTTTCAAGCGTTGTCGAGAGGTTGTTGGCCAGCGTCGAACTGTCGAAATAGTTGGCAAGCATCTGCTTCTGGTCGCTTTCGCGGTCGGCATCGGCCACCCACGGAGTCTCGTCGAGCACAATGTTCTTCAGCTCCTGGTTCTTTTCCAGGCGGCTCTTCAGGCTCTCCTGCCCTGCCTCGCGCTTCCACTGCTCGAAGACGGAGCGTATCCTGGGCGACTGTTGCATAAGGTATGCGCTTATGCTGTTGGCATAATAAGCTGTGGCAAGGCTTATAGCGTTGTCCTCGCGCGCGTTGTTTATATAAGGTAGAGCCTGTATTGTGAGCCATGCCGGGTTGTTGGTGTACTCCACGGTCAGCTTTTCGTCACGTCCGCCGTCGGGGAACAGCTGCTTCAAATCGATGGTCTTCACGCCCGGCTCGTGCTGAGTGAATGGCACGGTGTTGGTTACAAGCTCCGCGTCGGGCAGGATTGGCAGGTAATGTTGCTCTCCGTCGCTGAAGTCCTTGCCCTCGGCGAAGATGCGGCAGACGAGCAACGAGCGGTTTGCATCAGGCCGGTAGTTGAACGATACGCTGCAAGTAGAGTCGGCATTTACCTCGAACTTCTGCTTTACTTCCAGCACAACCTTCTCCGTTTCAGGGTCAACCATCTGCATTATGGCCGTTCCCTTGACGGCGTTCTCTGACGTGTTGGATATTCGTGCGGCGATTGTCGCCTGGTCGCCGACGCGTACAAAGCGCGGCATGTTCGGCTGTACCATCACTTTCTTGCTGGCAACGGCCTTGCCGTAGAGCATTCCGTTGTTCATGTCCTTGTCGTGTGCAAGTCCCATGAAGCGCCATGTCGTCACGCTTTCGGGCAGGGTAAACTTCACCGAAACATTGCCCGTGCTGCCCGTCTGAAGGGCAGGATAGAAGAAAGCGGTCTCATTCAGGTTCTCGCGCAGCTGCACATTGGCAGCCTCTTCACCGTCAGCATCGCCGCCTGCGGCATCGCTTACAACAACATTTTCGCTCAATTCCAAAGGCGCACCGATGTTAAGTCCGCCAATACGGGTTCCTGATTCCGTTGCAGAATCTTTCTTTACAACCGGTGCCGTGCTCTTTACCGTTGCGCCCTTTACCGCTTTCCTAAGTGCCACACCTCTCGTCGGGCCATTTGAAATCTCTTCGACGGCAACAACAACGTTGCCGTTTGTATAGCTGAATGAAGGAGTAACGGCGAGATAACCAAAGTCGAGCGCAGGCACGTTGGCCAGCTTCAGCTCCATGCTTCTGGTGAGAGCAATCCGGTAATAATCAGGAACTGACCAAAAAGCGTAAGGCAACGAGATATACATATACGACGGGAACGACCACGAGAAGGGTGCCAACTGGTCGAGCGAATAGTCGTACATCGTGGCGAGAAGCTGCGCGTCGGCCGGTGTTCCGTCATGTTTCGTTATGTTGAGCGTCCACTCTTCCTGCTGTCCCGGTGTCAAGCGGTCGCGGAAAGTGCCCCATTTCACGATGAGACGCTTGTCGGGCAGCGGCCTGCGTATGCCTACATTGTGGAAGTAAGCCTCGCCGTCCTTCACCCAAATCAAGTTTATTCGCAGACCGTCGCCATACTCTTCCTTGTACGTCAGCTTGTGTGTTGCCACCTCGCCGTCAAGCTCCAGCGTGCCGCTCTTCAGCAGTTTGTCGCCCGAAATAACGGTGTAGAGCACGTGAACGTCGGCATCCGACGAGCCGAACTGCATGTAAACGGGACTTCCGTCACGCGGAAACTCGTCGCCGGAGATGTAGAACCAGTCGGGAGTCTTGACGCACGGCACGGTGTCTTCATAGCTGAACACCGTGAAATCGCGGCGTATGGTGTCGTTGCCGCATATAGCCGTGAGCGTATGTTTGCCCGACTTGAGCTGTGCCGCGGTGTTCCATGTAATGCCGGTGGCAGTGTTCGCCTTGGCGGTAAACGTTCCGTCAATGCCGCTTACGGTGTAAGTCACGTCGCCGGAGATGTCGTTTCCGGCGGAGTTGCGCAGCGTGAAGGTCACAGTTTTCAGGCTGTCGCGCAGCGTCTGTTCGGGGAAATCGCAGCCAAAGGCCGTCGACTTGCTGCCAAGAGGCAACGACAGCTGCCCCTCGTGGCTCTCACCGGCAACGTCGGTAACGTCCGCCTCGGCTATGATGTTGTAGAAACGGGCAATGCGCTTGTACACGTCGAGGGTGACGCCGCAGCCTTCTTCCCATACAGGCAGCAGCATAGGCATCTTTATTTTGAACTCTCCGTTGCCGTCTGTAACGGCCTCTCCTTCGGCCAAGACAGTGTTGTCGGCCTCGTTAAGGTATATTCCAACGTAGTTGAAACGCCACCACAGGGCCTGCTTGCGGCGCACGGTGTACTTCACTTTCGCGCCCTGCACGGCCACACCAGAATATGCCTTTGCGCGACCGGTGACAGTCAGCGTGTCGCCGTCGGCGTACTCCTCATTCACCTTGTCGAACTCAACCTCGAACGTAGGACGCTTGTATTCCTCCACGCGGAACGTCGCAACGCCGCCCAGCTCGGTGTCGGTGCGGACGGTGAAGCTGCCTGTAAGTCCGCCTTGCGGCAGCGCGAAGTCGGTAGAAGCAGTGCCGTAAGCATCAGTGGTGACGGTCTTTTCGTCCACCACTTTGTAGTTGGCATCGCGCAAAGTCAGCTTGATGGATTTGCCGCTGACGGCCTTTTCGGTCAGCCCTTTCACCTTGCGGACTATCGCCGCAACGTGAACAGTCTGCCCGGGGCGGTATATTTTGCGGTCGGCAAAGAGCGAAGCAGTGGTGCGGTCGTTGTCGGCGTCATAAATACTGAAGTAGTTGTACGCGCTCATGTACGGCATTGCGTTGTCCGCATCGGTGCAGACGCGCATTTTAGAGTAATCCATATTAATGTAGTCGAGCACCGCTTCGCCGTCGGCACCGCACGTTACGGTGCGTTCATTGCCGCTGCGAGACTTTATGTAGAGCTTCGCCCCGGGCACGGGCTGCCCCGTAGTGCCGCTCAATGCGGCCACGCGCAGCTTGTTGCCGGGCAACTTCTGGTGGGCTATGTACATGTCGGTGACGTAAAGCAGACGGTAGTCGGGCTTCATGTTCTTATTGTCCGCCAGCACTTTTAGCAGGTAAACGCCTACGGGAAGGCCGTCAACGACGATGGAATCCTTTACGTTTTCATAAGCCTCATGCGCCGTATAGTTGCGCGTAATGGCCTTTTCCGTACCGCTTACGGCCAACGCCTTCAAGGCTTTCAGGTCTTTGCTGTTCTGCGGCGTGCGCTTTTCGCTGCCGTCAGTGTTGAGCCTTGTCAGGACGACGGCGAGCCTGTTGATGTTGCGCACGTCAAGTTTCACGGTGAAAGGCTTTTCCGGCAGCACCACGTTACGCTCCAAAGTGGCGCGGAACATGGGGTTTGTCAGCAGCTTCATGGCGTTGCGCAGCCTGTCCATGCGCGGCCATTCGCCCCAGCGCGAGAGGCTCTCGTTGATGAAGTTGACGCACTGTTCCACCGTTACGTCCTGGTAACCTTCATAAAAGACATACTTCTCCATAGCTACCTCCGCGCACGCGTCAAGGTCGCCGTAGAGACTGATGAGCGAGTCGAGCGAGGCAGCGTAGCGCGAGCCTTCTAACCTGCGCACGTATGTCTCGCCGCTCCGCTCGGCCTGTTGCCTTACCATGTCGAGGGCGGTGAGCAGCGTGGCGGTGCGGTTGGTGGTAGTAGCGTAATAGTCGTGCATGGCCTTGTATGCCTCGGCTGTGTAACCTATGAGGCTTAGCAGGTCGCCCCCGAAGAGGGCTGCGTCGCGCCCTTCCACTGCAAACGGGCTGTAGTCGCCGGCCTTCTTGGCGGCGAGCATGGCCGGGTTGGCCATCGCCTTGTCATAATATGTACGCGCGAGTGTGTCCGTTTCAGTGCCGCGCATCCACCGTTGTGCGCACGTCTTGCCGAGCGCGGCGTAGCATACGGCGGCCAGTGCCGGGTCGGTCTGCTCGAATGCGGCGGCCTTACGCTCCAGCCGCTTCATCTGCGGAGCGAGCGAGTCCTTCGATATTGTGCCCCAGGTGTACATCTCCTGCCACTCGGCCTTGAGCATCTGACCGTAGTTCTTCTCCTTTTCGGCCTTGGCCGATATGGTTTGCAGATGCTCGATTTGCGTCCGCGGCAAGTCCTTCTTTGCCGCTTCCTCAACCTTTTTCCATAGTTCTGTATATCCGTCGGCCATCATAGTTACGGGCATAAGCAGCGCAGCTGCGAGTAAAAAGAATACCGTTTTCTTCATGTCGTCAAATATTTTAATATGCAAACGGCATGCGCGCGGCCTGCATAAGGTGCGTGCATACCGTTTTACAAAGGTAGGCAAATAACCCAAAAGGGCAAAAGGATTTAATCTTTTTTAGTTACTTCTTCACCCTAAGCGTATCAAATCCCTCGCCGAAAACGCCGTGGCAGAAGGTCTGCGAGACGATGGCTTCGGGGTCGATGATTTTGATTGTCGAGAGTATTCCGTGCGACTCATACTTGCGCGCCAGCACGATGAGTATGTCGACGTCGCGCTTCGAGTACCAGCCTTTGCCCGGAATGACGGTCACGCCGCGGTGTATTTTGTTGTTAATCATGTCGGCTATCTGCTCGTATTTCTTCGAAATGATGATGAACTGCATGGTCTGGCGCGAGCCGTTGACCACGTAGTCGCACACGTAACTATATATTAAGGTGAAGGCGATGCCGTAGACAATCGGTTCCATGGCCTTGAAGATAAGGTAAGACGAGGCTATGATGCAGGTGTCTATGAGCTGGATGGCGCGTCCGAAGTTCATGTGGAAGTATTTGTTGAACATCGCAATGATGATGTCAGTACCGCCTGTGGAACCGTTGTGCGAAAAGACCAGGCCGAGGCCCGCACCGCTCAACACGCTACCTATTAGCAGGTGCATGAACTTGTCCTCGCCTGCCGTCACCAGGGGGAACGCCTCGAACACGGGCTGCAGCGCGCCAATCATGGCCGAGAGGATGGTTACGCCGATGATGGTGCGCACGGTGAACTGCTTGCTAAGCGTGCGGTAGGCTATGATTATCATTATGATGTTGATGCCCCAGATTGACAGTGCCGGGGGGATTTTGAACCCGTAGAACAGCAGGGCGGCAATACCCGAAGCGCCGCCCATGACGATTTGGTCGGGCAGGATGAACGCCGTGTAGCCGAACGAATACATCAATATGCCGACGCAGAGGAAGAACATGTCCTTCAGCGCCTGCTTCTTGAGTTTGATGTGGATGTGGGTGATTTCCGAAATCTTGTTCATAGCATTATCATTTATTGCTGCAAAGATAAGAAATTAATCATTGACGCGGCAGCTGTTGGCGTTAAAAAAATCGCCAAGTAACGGCAAATACTTTCATATTGGCATGAAAAGGCTGACACCCACCCCAGCCCTCCCAAAGGGATGAAGCTTGAACACCTGTCATCAATAAAAAGCGGGCAAGCCTTCAGCAAACGTTACTTTGTTCCGCCGGATTTGCAATCCGGCGGTTTCTAAGTGCGGATTTGCAATCCGCT
>CAKZVT010000003.1 GCA_937922435.1 uncultured Prevotella sp.
TTGCCCATCGACACAAACGTGCCCTCGAAGCTCCTGCCTGCCGCCTCCACGCGGCCTGCGCCGCCGTCGCACAGCGCCGGGGCGTACTGCGACGGCACGTCGAAGCGCGGCGCGAGCATGTCCACCGTTACATCGGCCACCTTGCCGCCCTCCACGTGCAGTTCAAGGGTCTTCACCCCCGATAGCGTTTCGAGCCGTATGCTGGTCTTGCGCGTCAGCCCCTTTTCGTAGACGTACTTGCCCACGCAGCGCGAGGCGTTGCCGCACATCATCGCTTCCGACCCGTCGGCGTTGAATATTCGCATGGAGAAGTCGGCGTCGGCTGCCGTCGGCGCGCCGATTAGCACCAGTCCGTCAGCCCCGATGCCCTTGTGCCGGTCGCTCCACAGGCGCGCCGCCTCGTCGGGCCGGGGTATGTTGTATGATAAGGTGTTCACGTAGATGTAGTCGTTGCCTGCGCCGTGCATCTTTGTGAATTTTATGAGCCGTTGTGTCATTATGTGCCTGCTTTAGCTGTTTGTTGTTTCCTTTTGTACTATCACGGTGCAAATTTACAGCATTTTGCTTTTTTACAGCATTTTAATTACGTATAAAATAATGTTTTAATACTATAAAATTACGGTTTTTAACCAAAACGGCCGGTTATTGTTTCTTTTTGAAATAAAATACGCCTGTCTCGGCGGTTGTTGTAATGCGTGCGCCGTTTTTTCGCCGGTCTTGTAACGCGCTGTGCGCCAAGGCGTTGCCGAAGGCCGCCTTTCGGCCTGCGAAAAGCCGCCAACCGCCCTGCCGTTAGCCGCCTTTGGCGGCGCAGTTTGGCATAAGGTAAATTGGCTTGATGAGCCTGATGAGGCAAATAAGCCCAATAAGCCCAATAAGCCCGATGGGCCAAACCTGCAAAAGCATGCCAAGCTCCCTCCCTTCGGGAGGGCTGGGGTGGGTGTCTTGTGTGTCTTGGGTGCTTGGGTGTTCAGATGCCCAGTCGCTCCAGCGCCCGGGCCAGTCCGTCCTCGTCTACGGATGCCGTTACGTAGTCGGCGGCGGCCTTCACGTCGTCAGATGCGTTGCCCATCGCCACGCCCGTGCCGGCGGCCAGCAGTATGCTCTTGTCGTTGCCGCCGTCGCCGAAGGCTATGGTGTCCTTGATGTCGATGCCCAGATGGGCGGCCACGGTCTTCAGCGCCGTACCCTTGTCGGCCCCCACGGCCGTTATGTCGGTGAACGCCGGATACCACCGCGCCGAGACGCACGAGGGCAGCAGCGGCATGAGCCTGCACTCGGCGTCCTCGCCTATGATGGGCGTCAGCTGGACGATGCGCTCCGAGAGCACGGAGTCGAGGCTTACGCCCTCGCCCAGGTCTTTCACGTCGAGCATCTGGCGGAAGTAGCGGTCCACGTCGGCGCCGTCGTTCACCACGGTCAGCCTGCTTTCGCCCACCACGAGCATGGCGAAGCCCTCCTCACGTGCCGCCCCAATGAGGGCGCGCGCCTCCGGGTTGGGTATTTCGCGGCAGGCGATTACCTCGCCGCCTACGGTGCAGCACGCGCCGTTGGCCGTGATGTAGCCGTCCACGAGGTGCTGTATGGCGTCGAGGTTGTTGATTAGCCGCATGGGCCTTCCTGTCGATATGAACACCTTTGCGCCGCGGCTCTTGGCCTCGGCCAGCGCGTCCACGGCCGACTGCGGTATGCGGTGGGTGTTGAAGCTGACGAGCGTGCCGTCGATGTCGAAGAACAATGCTTTTGTCATGTTGTAAAGAGTTATTTTTCTGCAAAATTAACCCATTTATTTGTCAAAGCTGTTATAATGTGATAATTTTGCACCCGAAAAGGCGGTTTCGCGCAATATTGCGCCTTGTTCCGCGTTTTCATGCGAGATTTGTTTGCCGCGGCGGCGGCTTGTTTTTTATCAAAGCGGAATTGTTTAAGGAAACGTAATGAGAATACGAAAGCTTTTTACCAGGCGCGAGCTTGTGAGGCGCAAGAAGCGCGTCGCCCTCATGCTCGGCTGCATCGCCGTAGTGGTGGCGGTGTATGTTATAATGACTTGGCCGCGCAAGGCCGAGCTTGAACCGCCCGTTGTGGTGGCCGAGCCGGTGGGCGTGGACGACGTTGAAATCTACGGCGACTACGTGGGGCGCGTCCGCGCGCAGCAGTTTGTCGAGGTGCGTGCCCGCGTCGAGGGTTTCCTCGAGCGCATGGCCTTCGCCGAGGGAACGTATGTAAGGAAGGGGCAGGTGCTCTTCGTCATCGACCAGCGCCAGTACAAGGCCGCCGCCGACAAGGCGCGCGCCCAGCTGCGCAAGGACTCCGCCCTGGTGCTCAAGACCAAGCGCGACCTTGACCGCATACGCCCTCTGTTCGAGCAGAACGCCGCCAGCCGCGTTGACCTCGACAACGCCATTGCCGCCTACGAGACGGCCGTGGCAAGCCTCGGCATGAGCCGCGCCGACCTCGACCAGGCCGAGCAGGAGCTGGGCTACACCATAGTGCGCTCGCCCATATCGGGCTACATCAGCGAGGGTCTTGTAGACCAGGGTGCGCTGGTAGGCCCGGGCGGTGAGTCGCTCCTGGCTACGGTGGTGAAGAGCGACACGGTGCTCGTCGACTTCAGCATGACGGCCCTCGACTACCTCAAGAGCAAGGAGCGCAACGTCAACCTCGGGCAGCGCGACTCGTCGCGTTCATGGCAGCCCTTCGTCACCATCACACTGGCCGACAACAGCGTCTACCCGTACAAGGGGCTGGTAGACTTCGCCGCGCCGCAGGTAAGTCCCAAGACGGGCACCTTCTCCGTGCGCGCCGAGATGCCCAATCCCGAGCACGTGCTGCTGCCGGGGCAGTTCACCAAGGTGCACGCCCTGCTCGACGTGCGCCAGCGCGCCACCGTCGTGCCGCAGAAGGCCCTTATAATAGAAAAAGGTGGGGCGTACGTCTTCGTGATGCGCCGCGACTCCACGGCCGAGCGCCGCTTCATCGAGCTTGGGCCGGAGTTCGGCAACAAGGTGGTGGTCGAGCGCGGCCTCGCTCCCGGCGAGATGATAGTGACCGAGGGCTACAACAAGCTCGCTCCCGGCATGAAGGTGCGCCCGGCCTCGCGGCAGAAGGCCGCGCAGGGCAAAGCCAAATGAACCTAACCGTCTGACAAATGAAAGTAAACTTCTTCATAGACCGCCCGGTATTCTCCATCGTGATATCGGTGCTCATCGTCATCATCGGACTCATAGGGCTTACCATGCTGCCCGTAGACCAGTATCCGCAGATTACGCCGCCGGTGGTGAAAATCAGCGCGTCTTACCCCGGAGCGAGCGCACTGACCGTGTCGCAGGCCGTGGCTACGCCCATCGAGCAGGAGCTTAACGGCACGCCCGGCATGCTCTACATGGAGTCTAACAGCTCCAACTCAGGCTCGTTCTCGGCCACGGTGACGTTCGACATCTCGTCAGACCCCGACCTCGCGGCTGTAGAAATACAGAACCGCATAAAGCTGGCGGAGTCGCGCCTGCCGGCCGAAGTTGTGCAGAACGGCATCGAGATAGAGAAGCAGGCGGCCAGCCAGCTCATGACTATCTGCCTCACTTCGGATGACCCGAAGTTCGACGAAATATATCTTAGCAACTTCGCCACGCTCAACGTGCTCGACCTGCTGCGCCGCATACCCGGCGTGGGGCGCGTCTCCAACATCGGAAGCCGCTACTACGCCATGCAGATTTGGGTCGACCCGGCGCGCCTGGCCAGCTTCGGACTGACCGTGCAGGACGTGCAGAACGCCTTGAAAGACCAGAACCGCGAGTCGGCCGCGGGCGTTTTCGGCCAGCAGCCCGTCTCGGGGCTCGACTTCACCATACCCATAACGGCGCAGGGCCGACTGTCCACCGCCGCGCAGTTTGAGGAAATAGTGCTCCGCGCCGGTGCCGACGGCTCGCTCATCAGGCTTAGGGACGTGGCGCGAGTGTCGCTCGAGGCGCAGTCGTACAACACCGAGAGCGGCATCAACGGAGGCAACGCCGCCGTGCTGGGCGTGTACATGCTGCCCGGCGCAAACGCAATGGAGGTGGCCGAGAGGGTGAAGGAGACAATGGAGCAAATAAGCAAGACCTTCCCCGAAGGCCTGGAATACGAGGTGCCATTCGACATGACTACGTACATATCGGAGTCAATCCACGAGGTGTACAAGACGCTCTTCGAGGCCCTCGTGCTCGTCATCGTCGTGGTGTTCCTCTTCCTCCAGAGCTGGAGGGCCACGGTAATACCCCTTGTGGCGGTGCCAATCTCGCTCATAGGAACGTTCGGCTTCATGCTCATCATGGGCTTCTCGCTCAACATTCTGACGCTGCTCGGCCTCGTGCTCGCCATCGGACTGGTGGTCGACGACGCCATAGTGGTGGTCGAGAACGTAGAGCGCATCATGGACGAGGAGCATCTTTCGCCCTACGAGGCCACCAAGAAGGCCATGAGCGGACTGACCGGCGCGCTCATCGCCACGTCGATGGTGCTGGCGGCGGTGTTCGTCCCGGTGAGCTTCCTTTCGGGAATAACCGGCCAGCTGTACCGCCAGTTCAGCGTAACAATCGTTATCTCCGTGCTGCTCTCCACTGTCGTGGCGCTCACGCTAAGCCCGGTGATGTGCTCGCTCATACTCCGCCCTACTGACAAGGACAAGCCCAAGAACCGCCTATTCCGCGCCATCAACCGCTGGCTCGACTTCGGCAACGGCAAATATCTTTCCGGCATAGGCCACATCATCAAGAACCCGCGCCGCGTGGCGGTAGGCTTCTGCATGGTGCTAATCATGATTTTCATACTCTACCGCCTCACGCCTACCAGCTTCCTGCCGGCCGAGGACCAGGGATACTTCACCGTTGAGCTTGAGATGCCCGAGGGCACGACGCTCGAACGCACACGAGCCGTGACCGAACGCGCCGTGAAGTACCTCATGCAGGACCCCTCGGTGGAGTACGTCCAGAACGTTACGGGCACCAGTCCGCGCGTCGGCACCAGCCAGAACCGCGCACAGCTTACCGTCATTCTGAAGGAATGGAAGAAGCGCGACGACACCACCATCGGCGACATCATGGCCTCGGTGAGCCGCGAACTGACTGAATATCCCGAGTGCAAGTTCTACCTTTCCACGCCGCCCGTCATCCCGGGGCTCGGCTCTTCGGGCGGTTTCGAGATGCAGCTCGAGGCCCACGGCGACGCCACTTACGACGACCTGGTGCGTGCCGCCGACACTCTGATGTACTATGCGTCGAAGAGGAAGGAGCTGTCGGGCCTCTCGTCGTCGCTCCAGGCCGAAATACCGCAGCTCTACTTCGACGTCGACCGCGACAAGGTGAAGATGCTCGGCGTGCCAATGGCCGACGTGTTCTCTACCATCAAGGCATATACCGGCTCGGTGTACGTCAACGACTTCAACATGTTCAACCGCATCTACCGCGTCTACATACAGGCCGAAGCGCCCTACCGCGAGCACCGCGACAACATAAGCCTTTACTTCGTGCGCGGCGCCAACGGCGACATGATACCGCTGACAGCCATCGGCACTACCAACTACACTACCGGGCCGGGCAGCATAAAGCGCTTCAACATGTTCAACACGGCCGTCATACGCGGTACGGCGGCGCAGGGCTACAGCTCCGGACAGGCCATGGAGGTGATGGAGGAGCTGGTGCGCACCCACCTGCCCGACAACATCGGGCTTGAGTGGAGCGGACTGTCGTACCAGGAGAAGCAGGCCGGAGGGCAGACGGGGCTTGTCCTCGCGCTGGTGTTCATCTTCGTGTTCCTCTTCCTCGCCGCGCTCTACGAGAGCTGGAGCGTGCCCGTGGCGGTGCTCCTGTCGTTGCCCGTGGCGGCCCTCGGAGCTTACCTCGGCATCACCGTATGCGGCCTCGAGAACGACACTTACTTCCAAATCGGCCTCGTAATGCTCATGGGATTGGCCGCAAAGAACGCCATCCTAATCGTAGAGTTCGCCAAGGACGAGGCCGACCGCGGCGTAAACGTCTTCCGTGCGGCATTGAACGCCGCCCGCCTGCGCTTCCGCCCAATCCTCATGACATCGTTCGCCTTCATCCTCGGCATACTGCCCATGGTGCTCGCTTCAGGCCCCGGAGCGGCCAGCCGCAAGGCCATCGGCACCGGCGTGTTCTTCGGAATGCTCGCCGCCGTCACCGTAGGCATACTCCTCATACCGTTCTTCTTCACACAGGTGTACAGGGCCAAGGCCAGGAAGGCCGGCCGCCAACCCAAAGCAATACAACACAACGAAACGTTATGACACACCACCTTAAACATATACGCACGCTCACAGCCATCGCGGCGGCGGCGCTCGTGATGGCGTCGTGCAAAATAGGGCACCACTACGTGCGCCCCGACATCGCCTTGCCCGCGACGCTCGGCGGCGAGCTTGAGGCCGACTCGGCGTCGCTGGCCGACCGTTCGTGGAACGAAATATACACCGACACGCTGCTGCAAGGGCTCATACGCCGCTCGCTCGAGTACAACAAGGACATGCTCATGGCCGCCGCACGCGTAAAAGAGCTGGCCGCACGCAAGCGCATCGACTACGCCGCGCTCTTCCCCTCGCTCGGCCTCAGGGTGTACGGCGAGAAGGAACAGGACAACTACGGCGGCGACTCGCCCTCGGACGACAACCAGTTCGACCTCAAGGCCAACGTCTCATGGGAGCTCGACCTCTGGGGAAAGCTGCGCTGGGCGCACGATGCCAGCATGGCCGAGTTCATGGCTTCGGTCGAGAACCGCCGCGCCGTGCAGATGAGCCTCATAGCCGAGGTGGCGCAGTCGTACTACGAACTCGTCGCGCTCGACAACGAGCTTGACATCGTGCGGCAGACGCTCACCGCCCGGCGCGAGAGCGAACACCTGGCCAAGATACGCTACGAGGGCGGACTTACGTCGGAAGTGACCTACCGCCAGGCGCAGGTCGAGCTGTCGCGCACGGCCACGTTAGTGCCCGACCTCGAGCGGCAAATCACCGCGAAGGAGAACGAACTGGCATTCCTCACCGGCGACTATCCGCGCCACATAGTGCGTTCGGCCATGCCGCAGGAGCTTACACTGCCCGACAGCCTGCCCGTGGGCCTGCCTTCGAGGCTGCTGGAGCGCCGCCCCGACGTGCGCGAGGCCGAGCAGGAGCTCATCGCAGCCAACGCCGCCGTGGGCGTGGCGTACACCAACATGTTCCCAAACATCACGCTTACGGCCAGCCTCGGCGCGGAGAGCGAGGAGCTGAAAGACCTGCTCCACTCGCCTTACCACCTGCTTAGCGTCAGCCTCCTGCAGCCCGTATTCGCAATGGGAAAGAACCTGGCGCGGCACAAGGCGGCCAAGGCGGCCTGCGAACGCGCCACGTATGCCTACGAGAAAGCCGTGCTCACGGCCTTCCGCGACGCTTACGACGCCATCGCCAACTTCAACAAGGTGAAGGAAATATACAAGACGCGCTACAACCTTGAAAGCTCGTCGAAGACCAACCTCTCGCTCGCCCTCGTGCAGTACGTCAACGGTGCCATAGGCTACATGGACCTGCTCGACGCCCAGCGTACATACCTCGACGCGCAAATAAGCCTTAACAACGCACTCTTGGAGAGCCGACTCGCCACCGTAAACCTCTACAAGGCGCTCGGCGGAGGATGGCAGTAAGCGTGAAATGGTGAGAAGGTGAGAAATTGAGAAGGTGAGAAAGACAGTAAAATGACCGATACCGAAATAATCATCGCCGAGCTTTCGGCCCTCGGCGGCGAGGAGAAGGCGCGCCACCTGGCACGCTTCTTCAAGACTGGCAAGGGCCAGTACGGCGAGGGCGACCGTTTCCTCGGCCTGCCCGTGCCGCTCACGCGCGGCGTTGCCAGGCGGCACAAGGACGCAAGCCTTGCCGCCGTTGAGGCTCTCTTGCAGTCGGAATGGCACGAGGCGCGGTTCTGCGCACTGCTCATAATGGCCGAGAAGATGAAGCGTGCCACGGCTGAAGAAGCCGGACTTATTTATAAAACGTACCTTGCCAACACGCACCGCATAAACAACTGGGACTTGGTTGACCTCTCCGCGCCGCACGTCGTCGGCAAATACCTCGCCGACAAGCCGCGCTCCATATTGTACGAGCTTGCCGCCAGTCCCCTGCTTTGGGACAACCGCATAGCCATCGTGTCGACCTTCGCCTTCATAAAAGACAAAGACCTTGACGACACCTTCCGCCTCGCCCTGCTCCTGATTAGCCACACTCACGACCTGATGCACAAGGCCGTGGGCTGGATGCTGCGCGAGGCAGGCAAGCGCGACATGGCCCGTCTGCGCGCCTTCGTCTCCGAGCATGTACACCGTATGCCGCGCACCATGCTGCGCTACGCCATCGAGAAGTTTCCCGAAGACGAGCGCCGCGCCGTGCTTAATTTGTAACTGAGTTCGGTGTAAGAAAACATCCTACCTTGAACCATGCTGTCGGTAATATGTTTTGGCGGATTTGCTATCCTGTGTTTTGGCGGATTTGCAATCCGCCGAAAATTACTATAAGGATTTGCAATCCGCTCAAACCACACTGCCATGAGGTAAATGTATGGGTATGTGCGGATTGCAAATCCGCAATTAGGAACCGCCGGATTGCAAATCCTGCGGAACAAATGCTTTGTGTTTCGGCGGATATTTGTGTTTCGGCGGATTTGTAATCCGCCGAAAATTACTATAAGGATTTGTAATCCGCTCAAACCACACTGCCATGAGGTAAATGTATGGGTATGTGCGGATTGCAAATCCGCAATTAGGAACCGCCGGATTGCAAATCCTGCGGAACAAATGCTTTCATCAATAGACCTTGTATTTCATCCAAACAAATTGCGGATGAAGCTTGTCGGTTAACTGTTTGCATGGCGTTTTGCCGCGTTTCGGGCGGCAAAACGCCGCTTTTTACAGGCTGAAAGACGGCCTTTTGCAACGCGTTGTGTGTCAATAGGTTACGGCTGCGCATTACGGCGGTTACCGCGCGGAGCCAAATTTACGTCAGCTCGGCATAACTTCTATTTTCCACAAAGGATTTTTTCTTATGCCGGACTCGCGTTAAACATAAAATTACTTGTAATTTATTGAATATCAAACGTTTTTTATTAAATTTGTTGCGAATTATAAAAAACGATATGTTATGACACTTAAAAAATCACTTTACGCGCTCGTAGCCGTCGCCACGCTCGGCCTTACGGCGTGCGACGATTACGACGACGGTGCACTATGGGACGCCGTGAACGACCACGAGAACCGCATCGAGGCTCTTGAACAGTGGCAGGAGCAGGTGAACGGCAACATCGCCGCGCTGCAACAGCTGTTGAGTACGACTGACTACATAACCAAGGTTACGCCCGTAACGGAGGACGGACGGCAGGTGGGATACACCATCGAGTTCCTTAACCAGTCGCCGATAACCATCTACAACGGCGAGAAGGGCGACACCGGACAGGCCGGAGCCGACGGCGACGACGGACAGACGCCTGAAATCGGACTGATGAAGGATGCCGACGGCAACTGGTACTGGACGCTGGACGGCGAACTGATGCTCGACCAGGACGGCAACCCCATACGCGCCAACGGACATGACGGCGACGACGGTTCTGACGGACAGCCCGGCCAGCCCGGCTCCGACGGCCAGCCGGGAGCCGCCGCCCCGACGCCGCAGATAGCCCTCGGCGGCACGCTGACGGACGTCACCTGTTATGGCATTGACGGAAAGCAGGAGGACAGCCCGGCGGCCGACGCCTGGTATCTTAGCGTTGACGGCGGCAAGACGTGGTACCGCATAAGCGGCGAGAAGGGCGAGCAAGGCGAAACCGGCGGGCAAGGCCAGCAGGGAGACAAGGGCGAGCAGGGAGACGCATGGTTCGCCTGCGAGCCTAAGCTGTCGGCCGACGGCCTTTATTACATCTTCACCCTGTCAGACGACGACAACACCAACCTTTCGGACAACCCTACGTTCAACGTCGCCGTGTACCAGGCCTTCAGCCTCGGCACGGGCACGCTGACCTTCGGCCCGGGCACGGTTGAAGTGCCGGTGACACTGCCTGACGGCACCACCGCCGACGACTACCAGGCTATGGTGGCGCAGATAACGCCCGAGGGTGCCGACGGCACGTTCACCGACATATCCACCCGGGCCGGCGAGAGCGTAGGCGGATGGAGCGTGGAGGCCGACCTGCAAGGCGGAAAAGTAACTGTCACGGCGCAGGAAAGAGGCCAAAGCGCACTGCTGCGCGTCACCCTCGTGCGCAATGACGGCAGCGAGATAACCGCCTCGCGAGTGCTGTCGACTCTCGATTATGAAATAGTCGACGGCGTGTATGTTGTCTATTTGGCCGAAGGACTGTACGCGTGGAACAACGCGGCGCAGCAAGACGAAACCACGGGCTGCATCCTCGCGGCCGACATAACGCTGCCCGACGCGCCCGAAGGCGGAAGCAACTGGACGCCTATATACAGGTATTCAGGCACATTCGACGGCGCAGGGCACACCGTCAGCAATATGACCGTCAATGACGGGTCAAACAATGACGTAGGATTTTTCCAAATATTGCATGACAATGCAACGGTAAAGAACCTGCACTTTGCCAATGCTACGGTTAATGCCAAACATCAGTATGCATATGCCGGCGTCATTGCCGGAACTGTCGGTGATACCGACATTACAGGCTGCAGCGTTACCAATAGCACCGTTAATGCCGGTAATAATGCCGGCGGCATCGTCGGGTATGCCCGCAGTAATGCCGACATTACAGGTTGCAGCGTTACCAATAGCACCGTTACCAGCGGATATGATACCGGCGGTATTGTGGGATTCTCCGTTGCCGCAGATTCAGGTGATGGCAATATTCACATTACAGCCTGCCGTGTTTCGGGCGGCACGGTGACCGGAGGAGGCAATGTCGGCGGCATAGTAGGGTACAATATTTATTATAGTTACATTACCGCCTGTTACACTACCGCCGGTGTCAGTGGTGGTAGTAATGCAGGGGCGTTCGTAGGATTTAATAACAGTGCGACCATCACGGCCGGCTATTGGCTTACTGATACACAGGCCGATGGCGTAGGGCTTAATACCGGCGGCAGCGATGTAACCAAGGTGGAAGGCGGCGTAACGTGGAAGACCGCCACCGAGGCGATGAACGCCGCCATCCCCACCGACGGCTCCTGCCCGTACAGGTTCGTGCAGAGCGACGGCGAGAACAATCCGCCCGTGCTCGAAAGTACCGGCGAATAATGGTCTGTGTTTTGGCGGATTTGTAATCCGCCGAAAATTACTATAAGGATTTGTAATCCGCTCAAACCACACAGCCATGAGGTAAATGTATGGACATGTGCGGATTGCAAATCCGCAATTAGAAATTGCCGGATTGCAAATCCGGCGGAACAAATGCTTTGTGTTTTGGCGGATATTTGTGTTTCGGCGGATTGCAATCCTGTGTTTTGGCGGATTTGCAATCCGCCGAAAATTAATATAAGGATTTGCAATCCGCTCAAACCACACTGCCATGAGACGAATGTATGGGTATGTGCGGATTGCAAATCCGCAATTAAGAACCGCAGGATTGCAAATCCTGCGGAACAAATGCTTTCATAAACAGGACTTGTATTTCATCCAAACAAATTGCGGATGAACCTTGTCGGTTGACTGTTTGCATGGCGTTTTGCCGCGTTTCGGGCGGCAAAACGCCGCTTTTTACAGGCCGAAAGACGGCCTTTTGCAACGCGTTGTGTGCCAACGTGTTACGGCTGCGCATTACGGCTGTTGCCGCGCGGAGTCCAATTTTAATGGTGTAACGCGCCGAATGTCAGCCTTTTTTCGTAATTTTGCAGCCAAAACAACAATATAATAAGGTAACAGAAGATGGATATAGCCAATCAGATAAGCTGCGCGGCGCAGGCCGCCGTGAAGGCTCTCTACGGGCAGGACGTGCCCGAAGGGATGCTGCAGGTGCAGAAGACGAAGCGCGAGTTTGAAGGACATCTTACGCTCGTGGTGTTCCCCCTGCTCAAAGTTTCGCGCAAGAAGCCGGAGGACACGGCCGGGGACATAGGCCGATGGCTCGTGGAGAACGAACCGAGCGTGGCCGCGTACAACGTGGTAAAGGGCTTCCTGAACCTCACGGTGTCGCCCCAGGCGTGGCTCGCGCTGCTTAATGACATCAACGCCGACGGGCATTACGGCGAGACGAAGGCCGGGGACGACGCTCCGCTGGTGATGATTGAATACTCGTCGCCCAACACCAACAAGCCGCTTCACCTGGGCCACGTGCGCAACAACCTGCTGGGCTGGAGCCTGGCGCAAATCATGCAGGCCAACGGCAACCGCGTGGTGAAGACCAACATAGTGAACGACCGCGGCATACACATCTGCAAATCGATGCTGGCTTGGCTGAAATACGGCAACGGCGAGACGCCCGAGTCGAGCGGAAAGAAGGGCGACCACCTCATTGGCGACTACTACGTGGCCTTCGACAAGCACTACCGCGAGGAGGTGAAGGAGCTGAAAGCCAAGTACGTCAGTGAAGGCATGGCCGACGAGGAGGCCGAGAAGCGTGCCAAGGACGAGGCTCCGCTCATAAAGGAAGCCCACCAGATGCTCGTAAAATGGGAGCAGGGCGACCCCGAGGTGCGCGCCCTTTGGGAGAAGATGAACTCGTGGGTGTACGCCGGTTTCGACGAGACGTACAAGGCTCTCGGCGTAGGCTTCGACAAAATATACTACGAATCGCAGACTTACCTGAAGGGTAAGGCCAAGGTGGAGGAAGGCTTGGAGAAGGGACTTTTCTTCCGCAAGGAGGACGGCAGCGTATGGGCCGACCTTACGAATGAGGGTCTCGACCAGAAGCTCTTGCTCCGCGCCGACGGCACTTCGGTCTACATGACGCAGGACATCGGCACCGCCGAGATGCGCTTCAACGACTACCCCATAGACAAGATGATTTACGTAGTGGGCAACGAGCAGAACTACCACTTCCAGGTTCTGTCAATATTGCTCGACCGCCTCGGCTTCAAGTGGGGCAAGGAGCTTGTGCACTTCTCATACGGAATGGTTGAGCTGCCCAACGGCAAGATGAAGAGCCGCGAGGGAACGGTGGTAGACGCCGACGACCTTATTGCCGAAATGGTCAAGGACGCGCGCCAGACGAGCGAGGAGCTGGGCAAGTTCAGCGACATGACCGACGACGAACGCGCCAACGTGGCACGCATCGTGGGCATGGGTGCGCTCAAATACTTCATCCTGAAGGTCGATGCAAGGAAGAACATGCTGTTCAACCCCGAGGAGTCGATTGACTTCAACGGCAACACAGGCCCGTTCATCCAGTACACTTACGCACGCATCCGCAGCATCATGCGCAAGGCCAAGGAGCAGGGCATAGAGCTGCCCTCGACGCTCGACGGCACGTATCCCGTGAACCAGAAGGAGACCGAACTAATCCAGAAAATGGCCGAATACGGCGCCGCCGTGCGCCAGGCCGGTACGGACTACAGCCCCAGCGGCATAGCCAACTACTGCTACGAGCTGACCAAGGAGTTCAACCAGTTCTACCACGACTACAGCATCCTCGGCGCCGACAGCAACGAGGAGAAGGTTCTCCGCTTAGTTCTTGCGGCGAATGTGGCCAAGACATTGAAGAACGGCATGGCCTTGCTGGGCATCGAGATGCCGGAACGTATGTAGTGAAGCCCCCTCCCAACCTCCCCGAGGGGAGGCGGGGGCGGACGCCGCAATAATTAAAAGTAAAGAGTTAAAAGAGCCATTTGTCGGCGCATAAAGCCCATTCGGCCCATTGGGCATATACTCCAACCAACCCATGCAAAAAGGAATCGTTAATCCACCGGAATATAGGAATGATACGGTTTTTCCGTTACCTCCCGAGGTTTCGGCCGACGCACTGGCCGTAGACGCGGCGTGCAGCGGCAATCCGGGCAAGATGGAGTACCGCGGAATAGACCTTGCCACGGGCGCGCAGGTGTTCCATTACGGCCCGGTGTACGGCACTAACAACATCGGGGAGTTCCTTGCCATCGTGCACGCGCTGGCCCTGATGGAGCAGAAAGGGCTGCGAAAGACCATCTACAGCGACAGCTTCACGGCCATAACGTGGGTCAGGAAGATGCAGTGCAAGACCAAGTTGGAGCTTAACCCCAAGACCGCCGGGCTGCACGAGGTTATCCGACGCGCCGAGACGTGGCTCAAGACGCATCCCTTCCGCGTGCCAATCATACAGTGGGACACGCGCAAGTGGGGCGACATACCTGCCGACTTCGGCAGGAAGTGAAGGCAAACGAAAACGCCGCACCCGGCCGGGTGCGGCGTTCTTGTTTGCCGACTGAGCGGTTTTAAGCTCACATCATCCTTACTTTTCCTTTGTGTATGTACAGTCCTTTCGAGGGCTTGCTTATCCTCTGTCCGCTCAGGTTGTAATAGTAGTTGTCATTACTGGCGGCCTCGGCTACGGTGCCGCTGATGCCCGTAGCGGCGGTCTCGTCCTTGTCGGCGCCGATTGTGTAATAGAAGGCCACGCTGAAGTTGTAGAGCGGATATGGCTTGCCGTACAGCGGCTGGCCGTCTTCGTCCTTGGGTTCGTAGTTGGGGCGGAGGCTCGGCGATGCCGGGTCGTGGTCGTAGACGAACGAGCCGTCGGTGTTCTTCGCGTCGAGGTCTATGTAGTTGTAGAAGCCCTTTGCCGGGTCGCTGTCGCGCAGGTTGCCGTGGCCGTCGTAGCCCCAGGTCTCCCTTTCCCTCGAGTCGGTGGAGTTTTGATTGACGCTCGGCACGGCCTCTACCACATGCACGTCGTTGCTGGCGTACATTATGCGTACTTCCTTGCCTGCGAGCGAGCTGTTGCAGGTGATGGTCACTTCGTCGTCGGCGGTGATTTCCACCTTCTGTATGTTCTCGCGCTGGCGGCTTTCATAAGCTCCTGTGTACACGGAAAAGCCGTAGTTCTGTATTTCAGGCACGAGGTTGGTGTCGAATTTGAGCGGCGGACACGGCACGTGGTACTTCACTATGAGCTGGTTTGCCTGCTTGCCGCGCTTCACCAGGACGGGCTGTAGCGGCTTGAAGTCCTGCTTCTCTACCACTACGCGCTGGTAAACCTTGCCCAGCATCTCGCCGTACCAGCGGTAACCGTTGGGGTCGAGGTGGCCTCCGCGGTCGGGCATCTGGTACACCGGGCCTGCGCAGTAGATGTCGTCGTACTCGTCGGCGGCCTCAAGCTGCGCCATCGAGATTGACAAGGTGTCGCGTGCGTACTGCGCGCCAGTCTGGTATGTGATGAACACGGGGCGTTCGCTTTGCTGGTATTTCCTTACGATGTCGTCCTGCATGTTGTTCTTCATCTTCACGAGCAGTTCCTTGTAGCCCGGCTTCGACGTGGTGTTGGGCACTCCGGGGTACAGTCCCTTGTCGGGGTTCGGGTCGTAATTGAACTCTCCCTGCATCCAGAAGACGGCCGGGCACGATACTGTCGAGTTCTCCTTGCGCGTGTTGCGCATGGCTGTGTTGAGCGCGGAGAGGAAGTCTTGGTAGAGCGTCCTTGTCTCCGATTCCTTCGACAGCTCCTCTATGCTCATGCCGCTGGTGCCGACAGACGTGGTTATGGTGCGCCCCATGCCGGGGTTGGCCTTCTGTATGTGGTTGACCGTAGCCACGATGGGGCACTCGGCGAGGTTGTTGTCAACGCGCGTGTGCTTGTCGTTTACGAACGCCGCGGCCACCTTGCTTACGAGCGGATTGATTTCGCCGGTGGTAGTGTTGCCGTAGTTTATCCACACCTGGCTGCCCAGCATGTAGTTGTCGGGCACGTTGTCGGTGCTTATTGCCGGCCACGACTGGTGTCCGGTGGACAGGCTCTGGCCGTTGAGTATTATGTGGGTATAGTGGTACGAGGGCTTAGTCTCGTCGGGTATGACGGGCACTGTCTTCTCCACCGCTCCCACGGCGCACTTGCCGTCGGTGAACGGACGCTTGTCGCCGAGCTGGTCGGTGTCGATGCCAAGCTCTTGCAGATACTTCGCGTCGCCGTGTGTCGCGGCGTCCTCGCCGTCGTATATGGGGAGCGCCCCCATCTCCTCGATGTACTTGTCGTAGGGGGTTGCCAGCCCGGTGTAGTCGGCCAGGTCGTAGCCCGTGAAGCATTTGCTTGTCAATGGCACTTCAACCTGCCCCTGCGCCTGTATGTGAGCCACGTAGCTGTTGGCCAGTTCAAGGTCTTCGCCGATGACGGGCGTGTAGCCGTCGAACACCAGGTCGTTGGTATGAGGGTCGCCGTTGGCGTCGTGCCATGCCGAGCGGTTGTGCTCTATGATGCAGTTGTAAAATTTCTTCTTGACGTATTTAGTGGAAGATGCGAAGTTGAGGCCGCCGTAGTTGCGGTTCTCCTCGTCCCAAGTGTTGTCCTTCACGGTGCAGTTTATCATCTCGAACGTGCTGCCAGTGTCGAGTGCCTGGGTGAATTTCATGACGCTTACTCCCTTTGCCGTGTTGCCGTAGAACGTCGAGTTGACTATCCTGACGTTGAGCACGCTGCCCGGCTTGTTGTTCGTCAGGTAGAGCGCGCCGCCCTCCTGGTCGCAGCGGTTGTTGAGGAAGAGGCAGCGGTTGAACGTTACGTTGGTGACGGAGTTTGCGTTCCCGACGTCCTCAATCTGTATTGCTCCGGCCTGGTAGGCGGCCTTGTTGCCGACGAAACGGCAGTTCTCGAACTCGGCGTCGATGTTGCCCACGCTCATAGCGCCGCCATACAGGCCGTTGCCGTTCTGTATGGTGAGATTCTTCATGGTGACCTTCACGCCGTCGTAAGTCGCCCCGTTGTTGCGGATTTGCATGATGCGGCCGTTGCCGCCGCCGTCAAGTCCGGCACCGGGCGCGTCGCCCACGATGGTGAAGCTCTTGCCCACGGCAAGGTTGGGGCCTTCGTTGTTGCCGCTCATGGCGTCGAGCATGTCCATCACGTGGATTACGTCGCCGTCGGCCATAAGCTGCAATGCCTTGTTGAGTGTCTTCACCGGTGCGGCCTGTTCGGTGCCGCTGTGCGAGTCGTCGCCGGTCGAGGCCACGTAAATGTCTTTTGCGGCCACGTCAACGCACATCAGGTTCATTGCCAGCAGGCACAAGCCTGGCAAAATGGATGTCTTGATTCTGTTCATTTTCATGGTTGTGTTTGTATTTAGGTTCATGCTTTGCCCTGTCTGTATGACGGCGCTTTCACGCCGCGGCCCTAAGGGTTTGGATTTTTTGTCAAAGATACCGGCCGGCGGTTAATAAAGCCGTGCGCAACCGGTTAATTATCAATTAATTTGCAATTCGCCGCATATTAAGTCGCAAAAGGCTGCCTTTCGGCGTGCAGTTCATGGCCTTTGGGAATGCGAAAGACGGCCTTCCGCTGTCCGTCCGCCGCGCGGTGCCGGCGAGGCGGTGCGCAGGCGGCCGATTGCGCGGCCGTTTTTTCGTTTGTTACGATGATTATGCTTACCTTTGCAGCGCAATGGCCTGCACCTTGCAAGGCGCAGGCCCGGTAATACATTTCACTCATACAAGACGATGACCGAATTTGAAAAGATGCGCAGCCAGCAGCTGTACGACTTCTCCGACGCGGAGATTTACGCGAGCCTGAAGCACGCCAAGGACGCCTGCACGCGGCTCAACACGATGACAATCAACGACGGCGGCTACCGCGAGGCCATAGAAGACCTCATACCCGGCATCCCGGAGGACAGCGTTGTCTGCCCGCCCTTCCACTGCGACCACGGCCACGGCATCAGGATGGGCCGCAACGTGTTCGTAAACTACAACGTCACCATGCTCGACGGCGCGATGATTACCATCGGCGACAACGTCCTCATAGGCCCCAACTGCCAGCTCTACACGCCCCAGCACCCCATGGACTACGTGCTAAGACGCAAGAGCGTGGAGACAGCCTACCCCATAACCATAGGCGAGGACACATGGCTCGGCGGCGGAGTGGTGGTGTGCCCCGGAGTAACCATCGGCAAGCGGTGCGTCATAGGGGCTGGCAGCGTGGTGACGAAGGACATCCCCGACGACTGCGTGGCCGCCGGAAACCCGGCCAGGGTGATAAGGAAAATGAATAATGAAAAATGAATGATGAATAATGAATGGTGGAAAAATGAGTTTAACCATAAATTTTTCATTATTCATTTTTAATTTTTAATTTGAAGAATATGGAAATCTTGTTCGTCTGCCTCGGCAACATCTGCCGCTCTCCGGCCGCCGAGGCCATAATGAGGAAAAAGCTCGTTGAGCGCTACGGGACGGGCTGCGGCGTGACGGTTGACTCCGCCGGCATAGGCCCGTGGCACGAAGGGCAGCTGCCCGACGCACGCATGCGCCGCCACGGGGCGCGCCGCGGCTACCGCATAGACAGCATAGCGCGGCAGATAAGGCGCGACGACTTCGCGCGCTTCGACATCATCTTCGGCATGGACGGCGACAACATGAAAGCCCTCTCGCGCCTGGCCGCCACGCAGGAGGAGCGCGACAAGCTGATGTGCGCCGCCGACTTCATCACGCGCCACACGGGATACACCACCGTGCCCGACCCCTATTACGGCGGCCCCGACGGCTTCGAGCTTGCGCTCGACCTCATAGAGGACGCCTGCGACGGCATCATCGCCATGCTCGAAAACCGCGGCCTGCCGCGCGGAAAACATTGAGCGGCGGAACGCCAGCATGCCGCATTTGCCACGCTCTGAAACCGGATGCGGCCTGCCTACAGACGCCTTTCGTCACATCTTCGCTTCATTTTCACCCCATTTTTAACGTTTTTAAGTCACATTTCCGCAAAAAAATTTGGCAGTTTGCCCAAACTTGCATACCTTTGCACTCGCAATGACTGCCATGTGCGGTCTGTGTAGGGCTTTTAGCTCAGTTGGTTAGAGCAACAGACTCATAATCTGGAGGTCCCAGGTTCAAGCCCTGGATGGCCCACGATGGAAATCAAGCGGTTACGGAAAACGTAACCGCTTTTTTCGTTTCTTTTGCGAACACCATGCAAACGCGGTCGTTCGCGAAACGCGATGGAACATGGATGCAACCTTTGTCAGGCATGCAAAAGCTTCGTCAGATTGTATTTTGCCTTTCCGCTCATTACCGGCATTGCCCTATACGGAGAAAACTTATACGCAAGTACGGTGTCCCAATAGGTTGAAACTAAATAAACTTATCAGTTCAGCCATACCGTTGAATTGAAAAAATCCATTTTCAACGAGTTGCTGTTTGTTTGCAATATTTCGTTGAAAATGGATTTCCAGACTTTTCAAGCGGTCGGTTTACACGCAAGAGATGAGATTGTCATTCATCATGAGGATTGTTCCCCGTGCCGAACCCAAGCGTGTCAAAGGCTTTCGCTTACTTTTTGCCGCTGCTGCTTCAGTTTCAGCTTGCCTTCGCAGAGGATGTTGCGGCTGCTGTCGCCTACGCGGAACGTGTACGTGCCTGCGTCGACAATCCAGGCCGACTTCTTCTCATAGAACGAAGCCAGGTCGCTTACGGGTATCCTGACGGTCACAGTCTGGCTCTCGCCCGGGTTAAGCAGGCGGGTCTTGGCAAAGCTTTTCAGTTCCTGTTCGGGCTTGTCCTGGCCGCCTTTTGGGGCCTTGACGTAAACCTGTACCACCTGCTTGCCGGCTCTCGAACCTGTGTTCTTGACGTTCACGCCGACCTCGACTGTGCCGCCGCTTGCGCCGTCTTCCTGATTGAGTCCGAGCTTCAGGCCGCTGAAACTGAACGTGGTGTACGTCAGTCCGTAGCCGAAGGGGTATGACACTTCGAGCCCCTGCTTGTCAAACCAGCGGTAACCTACGTATATGCCTTCCTCGTATTCGGTGTAGTCAATGTTCTTGCGGCCGGTCTTGCCCTCGTCTCCCCATCCGCTGATGTCGGGCGAGTCGAGAGGGAAGTTCTTGGTTGAGGCGTGGTCGGTCAGCCTGACGGGGAGTGTCATTGGCAGGTGTCCTGACGGGGCTGACTTGCCCGAGAGCAGGTCGGCCACGGTGTGTCCGATTTCCTGTCCGCACTGCCAGGGCAGCAGTATGGCGTCGGGCTGCTCCTTCCACGAGGCCGTCTCGATGGCTCCTCCCACGTTGAGTATTACCACAACCTTCTTGCCTGCCTTGTGGAAAGCTTCGGTGACTTGTGTGAGCAGTGCGCGGTCGTCGGCGTCGAGGTCGAAGTCTGCGGCCGGACGGTCGCGTCCCTCGCCCGACTGGCGCTGCAAGGTGATGACGGCCACGTCGTTGTTGTCCACCGCGTCGGCCAGTGCCTTTGGGATGAAATCGGGCGCTACGGGGTTGCGCTGCCACCATTCCAGCTTCCACATCTTCTCGTCATACTGGCGCAGATACTCGGTGTACTCGGTCACGATGTCGTTGTCAACGTTGAATCCGCCCTTGCGCAGGCCCTCGACCAGCGACACGATGTATGCCTTGTTGACGTCGCCCGAGCCTGTGCCTCCTGCTATCGGGCGGTATGAGCCGCAGCCGAAGAGGGCTATGTTCCTGGCCGCGGTCAGCGGCAGCAGGTTGCCGTCGTTCTTCAGCAGCACCGTGCCTTCGGCGGCGGCCAGGCGTACTGTCTGCGCGTGTGCGGCGAGGTCGGGGTCGCTTTGGAACTGGTATTTCTTGAAGCGCGGCGTCTTTACGATGTATTCGAGCATGCGGCGCACGCATGTGTCGACATCCTTTATGTCGAGCTTGCCGCTCTCCACGGCTTCCACTATTTCGTCGATGAACTTCGGCGAGCCTGGCTCTACGAGGTCGTTGCCGGCCGATATGCACTTCACGGCGTTGAAGTATCCGCCCCAGTCGGTCACGACGATGCCCTTGAAGCCCCAGTCGTTGCGCAGGATGTCGGTGAGCAGGTCGCGGCGCGAGTTGGTGTATTCGCCGTTGACGCTGTTGTACGAGCTCATCACCGTCCACGGCTGCGCCTTCTTGACGGCTATTTCAAAGGGCTTGAGGTAGATTTCGCGTGCGGCGCGGCGCGACACGCGTGCGTCAGTGCCGAGGCGCCGCGTCTCCTAGTTGTTGAATGCGTAGTGCTTGAGCGACGTGCCGACGCCGTTGCTCTGCACGCCGTTTATGTATGCGGCGGCTATGTTTCCGCTCAGCACGGGGTCTTCGGAGAAGTACTCGAAGTTGCGTCCGCAGAGGGGGTTGCGGTGGATGTTGTTGCCGGGTGCGAGCAGTACGTCCACGCCGTAGCGGTGAACCTCGTCGCCCATGTCGGCCGTGACGCGGTACACCATGTCGGTGTCCCATGTCGAGGCGAGGCATGTGCCGATGGGGAAGCCCGTGCAGTTGTAGGTCTTGCTGTCGTAGTTGCGGCGCGTGTAGATGCGCAGTCCGGCCGGTCCGTCGGCCATCACCGTGGCCGGAATGCCCAGGCGCAGTATGGCGTAGGTGTTGCCGGCCGCGCCGGGTATGTATCTCTCGGTGTTGCCGATTTGCGTTCCCTGCGCGTTCTGGTTGGCGGCCAGCTCGCCCACGAGCAGCGTGGCCTTCTCGCGCAGCGTCATGGCGGCCATCACTTCGTCTATGTTGTCGGCCCGGAGCTGCGGCGCTTGCGCCATTGCCGCCGCTGACATCGCGGCTGCGGCAAGGGTCAGTATTGTCTTTTTCATTGTTGTTTGGGTGTTTACGATGTACGGTTTTAGGGTTGTTCGGTTATGGGGTTATACGGTTGTTCGGTTTTACGGCTTTGCAAGAGGTGGCCTTTTACGTTGCCGAAGAGCGTCTTTCAGGGCGCAAAAGGCCGCCTTTTGCACTGCGAAAAGCCGTGTTTTGTTTGCGGTTATGCGGTTGTCGGGTTTTGCGGTTATGAGGTTTTGCGGTGTTGTCCGCACAACCTTATAACCGTAAGACCGTATAACCTCATAACCTTATTTGTAAAGTTCGAGGTTGAACGGGTCGAGCGCTTCGGTGGGACGGCCGTCGTCGCCGAATGCTCCCTTGTCGTAGCCGGAGTCGCGGTAGGTCTCAGGCTCCCAGTAGAATATGCCGCGGCAGTAGCCCTTGGTGGCGTTCATCATCTGGCTGAACAGGTATTCGAAGAACGCCTTGCCGTTGGCCGGGTCGTCGCGCAACATGCCGGTCTCTACAATCATGCAGGGCGTGCCGTACTTCTCCGCCAGTGTTATGATGTTGTTGACAACGGTGTTGGTCTGGTCTTCCCACGTAGTTTCTCCGGGGTAGAACGACATTCCGATGATGTCCCACTTCGAGTTGTTTCTTTGCAGGCCGTCGAAGATGTGAGTGTACAGCCCTATCTCGTAGGCGTTGTCGATGTGGACTATCACCTGCGCGTCGGGGTAGACCGACTTCACGGCGTCGTATCCGGCCTGCGACAGTATGGCGTAGTTGGCCATGCTGTTCTCTGTGTTGCCGAGCGGCCAGAGCATTCCGCCGCGCGTCTCGTTGCCCACCTGCACCCACTCGACGTCGATGCCGTTCTCCTTGAGCGTCGAGAGCACGTCTACCGTATGTCCGGCCATTGCCTGCTTGAGCTGTTCCAGGTCGTAGCCGGCCCATGCCTCGGGCGTGGTCTGGCTGCCCGGGTCGGCCCAGGTGTCGCTGTAGTGGAAGTCAATCATCAGGCGCATGCCGAGGTTGTGGGCGCGTAGTGCCTTGTCGAGCACGTCGGCCTTGTCGCACAGCCCGTTCGTGGGGTTGACCCATACGCGCAGGCGGATGGCGTCCATGCCCAGCTCTTTCATCAGTGCGGTGCATTCACGCTCCTCGCCGTCCTTGTTGTAGAACTTCACTCCCTTCTGCTCGAACTCGGTGGTGCTGCTGATGTCGGCGCCCGAAGCGAAATGCTCGGTGGGCGAGGGAGGTGTCACCACAGGGCGCTCCTTGAACTCCGGCCTGTCGTCGAGGCAGGAGGTGAACGCAGCCGACATGATAGCTGAAATCAGTAATATGTTCATTCGTTTCATGATTGTTGTTTTTAGAGTTGTGTCAACGTGTAAGTAAGGTTGCCCATGTCGAAGAGGCTGACGGTAAGGCGGTACTTGCCTGTGCCGGGGAACGGGATGTTGTCGCCCTCGTTGTAGCCGAGCACGCCGTCGCCCTTCATCTTGAAGATGTCGCCCCAGTCGTCGTTTACAAGGATTTGCATGCCCCATCCGTCGGCCGTGATGTCGAGGTCGGCCGCCCATACCTTGTTCTCCTTGTCGTAGGCCATCTCGCTCACGAGGTCGTGGTCTCCGCGCACAACCAGCTTGCTTATGGCCTTGTAGCTCCAGGTGTTGTCGGGCAGGCTGACGGTGTAGTAGTAAAGTCCTTCCGCGCCGGTGTCGATGTAGATGTTCCAAGAGTCGCTTGCAGAGCTAAGCTCGGTCAGTGCGTTAGGCATCGAGCCGTACACTGTGCTGCGGTCTACCGTCGCGAACTTGTAGTTCTCCCATTCTCCAGAGTAATGGAAGCCCGTGTACACACCGTCGCTTGCAGGCGAGTAGAGGCGGCTCTTCACGTCGTCGTGGTTGCCCGGGTCGACCATTTCCAGGTAGGGGCCGTAAGTTGCCGCGGGCGTGTCGTCTACGGCGTATGTGGCCGTGGGCTGTCCGCCCGACATGTTGAAGGTTACGAGCCAGTCGCCGGCTTCGGGTATTGTGAGTATTTGGCCGAAGTCGATGGGCTGTCCGTCGGCTCCGTTCTCGTTGGCCGAGTTGTACATGGTGGTTGCCGCCACGGCTGTAAAGGTCTCCGCGCCGGTGGTCCTCACGGTTGCCGTCCATGAGTTTGCCGACATGGTGAACTTCATCTCCGTGCTGTTGCCCGAGCCTGACGTGAGCGTCATCGACTTGAGGTATTCGGCCGACCATTCCAGTGTGTTCCTGTCGGCAGTGACGCGGAAAGAGCCTCCTACGCCCGGAAACCACAGGTTGTAGGTAACCTGCGTGTCGCCTTCGTACTTTTTCATGGTGAATGCCGAGCCAGGCAGGCTGCCCCATACAGTGTTGTCGCGCTCCATCAGCCAGAAGTTGAGCCAGCTTGAAGCCGCTACGTAGCCGGTGTACACGCCGTCCTCGGCAGGCGAATAGAGAGAGCCGAGCACGTTGCCGGGGTCGTCGGGCGAGACAAGCATATCCATTCGGTTGAAGCGTATGCCGTAAGCCGAGGCCGTGATTTCGACCGTCGAGCTGTACAGCGGCGCGGTGTTCTCGGCGATGTCGTACCTAATGCGGATGTACAGCGGCGCGGGCTGCCACTCCTCGAAGCCGAGGTTGACGAGCATCGGGTTAAGCTCGCGCTCGGTGAATGTCTTTGAGTTGCCGTCGGCAAATGTCTCCTGCACGTCGGCGAAGTCGGCCATGGCCGACATCTCTATGTAGTTCTCCACGCTGCCGTCGGGCACGGCGTAGTCGGGGTTGTCGACCGTCAGCTGGTGTGTGCCCCACGCTAGGGTCAGCACTTCCTTGTTCTCGTCGACGCCCTCGAGGGCGACATTGTCCGTCGACGCTTTCAGCTCCATCGGGTCGAGGTCGTCAAAGCCTTCGAGCTGCGGTGTCTCAATGTCCGTGGAGCAGGAAGCCGTGCCTCCTGCAACCATGGCGGCCAACAGGTATTTATATAGTGTTTTCATTTTCTGATGCGGTGTTTTTTTTATAATCTTGTTTCATGTTAGGGTTGGCTGTCTGCTCGGCGTAAGGTATGGGGTAGACGTTGTACTTGTCGTCCACGGCCACGCCGTCAACCTGTCCGCCCTTGAAGTCCCAGAGATACTTGTCCGTGGTGAAGCAGCCGAAGCGTACAAGGTCGGTGCGCCTTACCATCTCGAGCGACAGTTCGCGTGCCCGCTCGTCGAGGATGAAGTCGAGCGTGAGGTCGCTTGCCTGGGTGATGTTGTGCTGCGAGTCGCCGTAAGCGCGCTCCCTTACCTTGTTTACGTAGGCCAGGGCTTCGGCCTGCGTGATGTTCGACGCTCCGCGCAGGTAGCATTCGGCGAGCATCAGGTAGACGTCGGCCAGGCGGATTATGGGCAGGTCGGTGCTGACGCCGTTGTTGGTGTCGCCCTGTGCCTGGCCTTCATCGTTGAGGTTGCTCCACTTGGTGTAGCGGAAGCCTACGCTCTCGTCGCCCAGTATAGCCTCGATGCTTGGGATTTTGGTCTCGGTGATGTTCGGGTCGAAGAGCCTGCGCTTGTCGTATTCGTCGTAGAGCGCCGGTATCTGGCTGCGGCAGCGTACCATGTTCCATGTTCCCGTAGGCAGTCCCTGCTGCGTAGCGCAGGCCGTGCTTGTGGTTGCGCAGACGATGTATGTGCTCGCTCCCCACGATACGCTTTGCTCGTTGTCGACGGCGACGGCGAAGAGTATTTCGCCCGTGCGCTTGTGGTTGTCGGCGTTGAACAGCTTTTCGAAGTCGGGCTCGAGCGTGTCGTAGCCCATGCCGGTTATTGCCTTGCATACCCTTACGCAGTCGTCGTAATGGTTGCCGCAGCCGTAAGCCTCGGCGTTGAGGTAGACACGGCCCAGTATGCCGTATGCGGCGGCCGCTCCGGCGCGCGGATATTCAGGCTGCGCGGGCAGCAGCGTGGCTACGTCTTCAAGTTCGGCGGTGATGTAGTCGAAAATCTGCTGCGCGGTGTACTTCGGCGGAAAGTCGGTGCCTACGGGGAAGTTCTCGTCGACGAAGGGTACGTCGCGGAAGAGGTCGAGCGCATGCGAGTAGGCCAGGGCGCGCAGGAAGCGTGCCTCGTTCCTCATCTGCTTCAGTGTGGCCTGCTCGCTGTCGCTGAACTTGGACAGGGCGTCGTCGCTTGCGTTGCGTATGAACTCGTTGCACAGCGCGATGGTGTAGTAGATGCGGTAATAGGTGTCGAACACCCATGTGTCGTTGGAGTCCCATTGCAGGAAGGTTATTCCTGTCTGGTTGTCGGCGGCGTAGCTGGTGAAGATTACTTCGTCCGTGCCGGCCTCCTGCAGGTTGAAGTAGCAGCGCATGTAGTCGAAGCCGCTGCTGCCGGTGATGTCTACGTTGCCGCCGCCCTTGTCCTGTCCGGCGAGTACGTAAGAGCCGTAGAGCTTAGCCAGCACTCCCTCGTAATTCTGCACCGAATTATAGACGTCCTTCGGTGTCTGCTCTATGTGCGGATATTGGTCGAGGTCGTCGAAGCAGCTTGTCAGCGTTGTCACGGTGACGGCTGCCAATACGCACATGATGTATCTTAAGGTTTTCATTGTATGGTCTTTTTTTGTTTTATTTGGTGGATTGGTTAAAAGTCGATGCCGACGGCGAGCGAGTATGTGCGCGGACGCGGATAGAACGAGCTGTCGCATCCGTTTGGCACTTCGGGGTCGACGCCGCTGTAGCCGGTTATGGTAAAGACGTTCTGCACCGTCGCGCTGACGTACAGGTTGCTGCACCATGAGGCCACCTTGCCGAACGTGTAGCGCAGCGAGATGTTGTCCATCTTGAGGAACGAGGCGTTCTCGAGGTAGTAGTCGGACAGGCGCTGCCTGTGCTGGAAGCCGGTCTCAAGGTAGCTTCTGTTAAGGTTGTTTATCTGGTAAGTGTTGTAGCTGATGGTCTCGAACGCGCCCATGTTCATCGCGTTTCCGTTATATACGTAGTTGCCGATGTTTGCGCGCAGACTGAAGCCCAGCGTCCATTTCTTCCATTGCAGGTTCGTGCTGAAGCCGAGTATCCAGTCGGGGTTGGGCGACTTGCAGCGGTAGCGGTCGTTGTTGTCGATGACGCCGTCGCCGTTGATGTCGGCGTACAGGCCCTCGATGGGCTTGCCGGCCTCGTCGTAAAGCTGGTGGTAGAGGTAGAACATGTTAGGTTCGTACCCTTCGGAAAGCACTTGGATGGAGTAATTGTCGAAGGTGGGGCCTGTCAGCGTGTTGACGGTGGCCGAGCCGGGGGCGAGCGACAGGTTCTTGACCTTCATTTTCTGCCATGTGGCGTTGAAGCTCATGTCCCATGTGAAGTCCTTTGTGGCGATGGGGGTTGCGTTGAGGCTGATTTCCACGCCCCGGCTGTCAACGTTGCCTACGTTGGTCATCATGCGCGAGTTGAAGTTTGCGCCTGCCGGCACGGGCACTTCCGCAATCAGGTCTTTCGTCTTGCGCGTGTAGAAGTCGAAGCTGCCGCTGAGGCGGTTGCCAAGGACGGCGAAGTCGAAGCCGTAGTTCCATGACGTTGTCGTCTCCCACTTCAGGTTGCTGATGTATCCCTGCGGACGCAGCATGGGGATGTACCTGTCGCCCATCTGGTAGTATGCGCCGGGGTTGCTCGTGTTGTAAACCGGCATGTAGCCGTAGTTGTTGTTGATGTCCTGCTGGCCGGTGACACCGTAGCTTACGCGCAGCTTCAGGTTGTCGAGCCACTTCACGTCCTTCATGAAGCTCTCTTCGTTGACCCTCCAGCCAATGCCTGCCGAGGGGAAGTAGCCCCAGCGGTCGTCGGGCGAGAACCTCGATGTGCCGTCGGCACGCATCGTTGCCGTGAGCAGGTAACGGTTGTCGAAGGAGTAGTTAAGGCGGCCGTACCATGAAATGAGCACGTGGCGCTGGTCAGTGGGGGCTACTTCGCGCTGCACTTCGCCGAACACGTTGTACTCGTTGTAGCCTACGGTCTTGTTCGTCCATGCCTGGTAGTCGTAACCGGCGGTGACGTCGAAGTTGCTCTTTATGCTCTCCACTTCCTTATTATAATTAAGGTAGCCGGTGAAAAGGCGGTTGGTGTTGGTCTGCGGGCCGTACTTGTTGTTGGAGCCGCCTACGAGATAGTTCATTCCCACGCCGTCAGGGCAGTAATAGATGCCGTAACCCTCGGCGTAGTCGAGGCCGAGCGACACATGCGCCTTCAGTTCGGGCAGGAAGTGGAACTTGTAGTCGATGTCGAAGTTGCCGATTACGCGCTTCACCTCTCCCGTGTGGTCTACGTAGTCGAGCAGGCCGACGGGGTTGAGCGTGGCTTCGGGCACTCCGTTGGGGCTGATTGACTCGTACCATCCGCCGAAAGCGCCTGTCTCGGAACGCACGGGCACCGTGGGGTTGAACGAAGCCGCGTTGTAGATGGCGCCGGTATCGGCGAAGCGTGTCTCGCTGATGGAGCCTTTGGCGTTGAGTGTGAGCTTGAGGTGGTCGTCGAAGAACGACGGGTTGAGCACTATGCTGCCGGTGTAGCGTTCGAGCTTGTCAGAGCGGAGGATTCCGGCTTGGTTGAGGTAGCCGAACGATACGCGGAAAGGCAGGAATCCGGCTTTGCCCGACACGCTGATGTTGTTGTCCGTGGCGAAGGCCGTGTGGAAAATCTCGTCGGTCCAGTCGGTGCTGGTGTTGCCGAGGAGCGCTTTCTGTATGTCGTTGCCTTGCTCGTTGATGACGGAGCGGAATTCGTCGGCGCTAAGCACGTCGGACGTTTTCGTCTTCGTAGAGAACGAGTTGTTTGTCGTGAAGCTGATTTTCAGCTTGCCGCTGCTGCCTTTCTTTGTCGTGATGAGCAGCACTCCGTTTGATGCGCGCGAACCGTAGATGGCCGTGGACGACGCATCCTTCAGCACTGTCATGCTCTCGATGTCGGCCGGGTTAATCATGCTCATGAAGTTGCCGCTGCCGTTGATGCTGCCGTTTTCAAGGGGTACGCCGTCAACGACTATAAGCGGGTCGTTGGACGCGTTCAGCGAAGCGCCGCCGCGGATGCGGATTGTGTTGCCGGCCGACGGTGAACCGCCCGAACTCATGATTTGCACGCCTGACACTTTGCCGTTGATGAGCTGTTCGACGGAGTTGATTGTTCCGCCGTTGAAGTCGTCGGACTTTACCGTGCTGACAGAACCTGTCAGGTCGCTCTTGCGTGTCACGCCGTAACCTACGACCACCACTTCGTCAAGGCTCTTGCTGTCAGACTGCAGCTTTACATTGACAATGTCCGAGGTTATGTCTACCGTCTGCGTGGCATACCCTACGTAAGAAACGGTAAGCTGTTTCACTTCGGAAGAAATCTTAAGCGAGAAGTTGCCGTCAAAGTCGGTAACCGTGGCGGTGGAAGCTCCAACCGCCCTTACGGTAGCTCCTATGACGGTCTCTCCCGTCTCGTCCGTGACGGTGCCCGTAACCGTCCTTTGCGTCTGAGCATACACCGGTGCGGGCAAGAACATGAAGGCAAGCAACAGGCATGCAAGCCATGTCCTTACATCGGAAGCTCCATTAACATTAACCATAAATTACATGATATTAAATTAGAATACATCAAAAAATCCGGTACAAGTTTTCGGACGCAAAGATATGATGTTTAAGAAAAAACAAGGGTTTATAATCGGACAAAAGATGCAACATTCCGGACATGATGCCTGGAAAAACGTGATATTTTGCTTATTTGTCCGAAATCAGACGGCCGGATGGTCGTCTGTCTCGTATTGGCTGGGCTTCACGCCGAACTTTTCCTGAAAACATTTGGCGAAATACGACGGGGTCTTGAACCCTACCATGTAGCACACTTCGGACACGGTAAACCGTTTCTGGGCGAGCAGCATGGCGGCCTTTTGCAGCCTCACGCTGCGTATGTAGTCAAGCGGGGCCACGTTCATGTATTTCTTGATGAGGCGGTAGAGCTGCTTGTTGGGTATGCCGCATTTCTCGCATACGAGGTTGACGTTCAGGTCGGGGTCGGATATGTTGTCTTCAATGGCTTTTGATATCTTTGCCAGCAGCTTTTCGCTCACCGATTCGGCCTCGATGGGCTTCGCCTCGGTGATGGCTTCTATGCGGATGGCTTCCTGCATCTTGGCCCGCATCTGCAGCAGGTGCCTGATGCGTCCGAGCAATACTGAAGGTTCTAACGGCTTGGGCATGAATATGTCTACGCCCAGCTGCACGCTCTCTTTTTCGGTCTCGTTGTTGGCGTTGGCCGTAAGCATGATTATTGGGATGTTGGCCAGGCGGGCGTTCTGCTTCAGGTGGCGTATCATCTCCGTGCCGTTCATCACGGGCATGAGTTCGTCGGATATGATGATGTCCGGTATGAACGAAGCCGCGATTGACAGGCCGGTGCGCCCGTTCTCGGCCGACAGGCACGTGTATTCGTCCTTAAGCAAGTCGTGTATGAATTCGGAGATTTGCCTGTTGTCTTCGACGATGAGCACCTTCGGCTTCTTGTGGTCCGCGCAGTCTTTGTCAGCGGCGGCGTGCTCTTCCGCGCTTTTTTCAGTCAGCGGTATCGTGATGACGAACGATGTGCCTTGCCCCTTCTCGCTGTAAAGCTCGATTTTGCCATTCATCAGCTCGATGTATTTCTTTACTAGATACAGGCCGATGCCTGTGCCCTCGCGCATCTTTGACGTGGAAGGCGCGCGGAACATGCGTTGGAACACGAGCGGCTTGTCAGCCTCGGTGATGCCGAGCCCGTCGTCTGCCACTACGATGTTGACGTTGCCGCCGTCGAGGTTGATGCCGCACGATATCGTCGCGTCGTCCTCCGAATATTTGCAGGCGTTCGAGAGCAGGTTGGTGATGACCGACTCGAACTTCACCGCGTCGGCCTCGATTACGAGTTGCGGCACGGACGAGTAGAACACGAATTTCTTTTGCGGACAGCTTTCCTTGAACGAGTGGAATATGTTTTTGCAGAAGTCCACCACATTGAACGTCGAGAGTATCAGCACGTTCTCGCCGTCCTTCTCCAGGCTGTTGATTTCAAGCGTGCGGTGAATCATGTTGTTCAGCTTGAAGGCGTTTTCATATATTGTCTCAAGCCCTTTCAGTATTGTCTCGTCCTTGGCCTTCTCTTTCAGCACGCTCGCCGGTCCTATTATCATCGAGAGCGGCGTCTTGAGGTCGTGCGCTATGTTGGAAAGGAAGGTGAGCTTGCGTTCGACGCTCTCAAGGGCCTTGCGGCTCTCTTCTTCCCTGAGAATCCTTGCATTGCGCCTGTGCATGTATATGACGATGCATGCCATGGCGGCCGCAATCGCCATGAAGTACAGGCAGAACGCCCACCATGACAGCGGCCAGGGCGGCTGCACGTGAAGCCGCAGCGCGGACACAGGCTCCAATGTCCCTACCGGCTTCAGCAATATGAAGTAGTCGCCGGTTTTCAGCTCGGGCAACGAGATGGTGTTGAAGTCTTCGGGCATTATTATCCATCTGCCGACGGTGTCCGTGCGTTCCTTTGCCAACTTGTAGCAATACCTTTGCGACGCTCCGGGCGAATAGTCGAGGTTGCTCACAATGAGGGTCAGGCTGCCGTGGTAGGGTATGGTGAGCCCGTCGCTTCCGGGGAGCAGCCTGCCCAGGTCGAACGTGCCGCCGCCGACATCGGCCAGGAGCATCTTTATGGAGGCTCTGTCGGCCTCGGCGTTCAGCAGCCGGGGCGTTACTTCGGTAATCTCGTCGTTGCCTCCAAGATACACTTTGCCTGCGGCGTTGTCGGCGTATATTGACTTGTATTGCTTCTGCGGTATCGGCAGGAGGCTCACCTTCAGCGTCTTGCCGTCTATGCTCCACATGTTTGAGACGGTCGACACCCATACTCCGCCGCCAACTTTCTCTATCGCCAACGCGCTTTCGTCGCCGTCGGTCTTCGGATACCTGACGATGTGCCACCACCGGTTTTTGTCGAACACGGCGGTTCCGCCCTTGAAGGCGCACCACAGCCGGCCATGCCTGTCCAGGGTGATGAGGTTTGGCTGGTTGCCGGCCATGCGCGCCATGTCGTGCGCCACCACCCGGCCGTCGGGTCTCACCTCGGTCAGCATGCCGTCGTTGAAGCACAGTATCCAGATGTTTCCGCAAGGGTCTTTTATTACCTTGTTGATGAGGTTGTTGTTCAGGCGCAGCCTGCTTTTTCTGAAAAACGGCGCGCCGGTGTTGGTCGACTGGTCTGCCACGACGGTGCCTCCGTGTGTGCCGAACTTCGACTTGGACACGTAATGCAGCCCTCCCAGATAGCTTCCTATGATGAAATGGCCGTTGTCCTCTTCAAGGGCGTACACCCAGTTTGAGGCGTGTTTGCCGGCCTTGTCAACGACGCGGAACACGTCGAAGCTGCCCGTGCCGTAATTGTAACGGTTCAGTCCGCCGTCCGTACAGAACCATACGTTCCCGTCCGAATCCTCCTTGACTCCCCTTATGTGGTTGTGTGACAAGGCGTTCGGCTTGTCCGAGGCGCGATACCATTCGGCCTGTCCGTCGCCAGCGAGCTTTATTATGCCGTTCGTGCCGTTTATCCAGAATGTTCCCCGGCTGTCCTTGTATATCGAGTGAATGTCGTTGCCGTCGCCCGTCCCGGTCAGGGAGCTTAGCTTGATTGTGCGTATGGCGTTTGAGTTCGAGGCTAGCGAGAACCCCACTTCGTGCCCCGCCCAGACGTTGCCGGCGCGGTCGGAATAGATACACCATATCTCGTTGTTCGAGAGCGACTGCATCTCGCGTGTGTCGTGGCGGTATCGCTTTACGGTGTTGCCGTGAATGTCAAACACGCCGTTGTCCGTGCCGACAAACAGATGCCCGTCGGCCGACTGCGCCATGCTCTTGATGTTGCTTCCGCTTACCTGCGCCACGGCCTCGCAGGCGCCTGTCAATGGCGTGTAGCGGTACAGGTTGCCCTCTGTGCCGATGTAGATGTGCTGCTGGTCGGACGTTTCGAGCAGGCAGTTTACAAACAGGTTGTCGGCCGCCTTCGCCAGCCCGGTAAGGTTCACCTTGTCGAACGCCTTGTCCTGCGGATTCCACCTTGCCAGGCCGTCATACGTCCCGGCGTACAGTATGCCGCGGCTGTCTCTCAGCATGGCGTAGACCGATTTGTGTGGCAGCCCTTTGGAGACGTTTTCCACTTTATGTGTCTTCAAGTCGTATGTGTACATGCCGTATATGCTGCCCATCCAGAGCTTGCCGCCCACAGGCAGCATGCATCTTATTTCCTTCAGCTTATGCTCTTGAGCCAGGCGTTCAAGGCTGCTGGTACGGAAAGAGAACGACATCAGTCCGCTGTTTGTGCCCAGCAGCAGTGTTCCGCCGTTCTCTACGATTGAATATACCGGAGGCATTGACATCTCGGCCAGGGCCACCGCGTGCGTCGTCACGCCGTCGTAAAAGAACAGGCCGTTGTTAGTTCCCAGCCATACTATCCCACGGCTGTCCTTGAAGATGCAGTATACGGACATCCGCTTGTCGAGCACCGACACGTTCTTCCACGCCAGTCCGGGCTCGCCGAGCAGCGTGGAGGCCGCACAGACGCTTCCTGCAAGCGCCAAAGCCGCAAGCAGCACCGTCTTTATGAAAAGTGAATATATGTGTTCTTTTATTGTTGTGGGCATGAGCCTGGCATCTGATTTGTTTTACGTTGGCGAGCGGCGTGGCGTAGGTCTTTCCTGCCGTATCCGTATTACGGCGGCTACGGTCGCCAAATACAAAATTACTGTTTTTTGCCGATACGGCAAAATGGAAATGCAAAAAATGATAACATTTCCGCATTAGTTTTTACAAACAGAATGCAACCGGCCAACCGTGACATGAAGGTATCCGACTGCGGTTCAGGCGCAGTTCAGGCGTATGGGCGGCAAGGTTGTCCGGCGCTTGCATCCTGCCGCAAGCAGGTCGGCCGGCAATATGTTCCGGCGTGGTTTGCAAATCCGCAACAGCCTGGCATTCAATGTATTGCAAAATGCCGTGTTTCGCATCGCGAAACACGGCATTTTACGTTGCAATTCACGGCCTTTGGGGCGGTAAAAGGTTGCAGGCGGGGTTCATCCACAGTTCAGGTGTATGGAATATAAAGCCAATAAGCATATACATCCTACTGTAATTCAGGCGGAGGGTAATATGTTTCGGCGGATTTGCAATCCGCCGAAATTTACTATAAGGATTTGTAATCCGCTCAAACCGCACATATATAAAATGATATATGTTGGTGAGCGGATTGCAAATCCGCACTTAGAAACCGCCGGATTGCAAATCCGGCGGAACAAGTATGCTTACACCTGAACTGCGGATGAACCACGGGCTGCTTTTTGTCTGTTGCCCTCCTATTTTTACCTTTTTACCGTTTTACTTTTTTACCTTTCCTCTTTTACATCCTCGTCAGCTTGTACGTCTTGCCCGGCTGGGTGTCGATGTCATACTCGTAGACGGTTTTCAGGATGGGCCATTCGGGGCTTTTCAGCTCGTGCGACACGAGGGGCTGCTTCACCTCCACCGGCGCGTAGAGCGCGTTGGGGCATGCTCCCTCGGCCTTGCGCAGGCCCTCGCCCTTGAGCGGAACATACGAGCGCACGCGCAGCACGCCGCCTATGCGCGACGTTATGGTGGCTTCTTCGACCTGTCCGCTCGTCCATTTCATGCCGACCACGAAGCCTCCGCGCGCCACGAGGCCGCTCACTTGGCCCTCGTTCCACGCCGTGGGGAGGGCAGGCAACAGGTGTACCGCGCCGTCGTGGCTTTGCAGCAGCATCTCAGCCACGCCTGCGGTGTAGCCGAAGTTGCCGTCAATCTGGAATGGCGGGTGCGCGTCGAAGAGGTTGGGGTACGTGCGTCCGTCGGGATGCTGGCCCTGCACCTTGTCGCTGGGGAGCAGCTTCAGCATGTTGCATATTATTTTGTAGGCGTGGTCGCCGTCGAGCATGCGCGCCCAGAAGTTCACCTTCCAGCCTATGCTCCAGCCCGTAGCCTCGTCGCCTCGCTGCAGGAGCGTGTTCCTTGCGGCCTGGAACAGCGCGGGATTGCTGTATGGCGAGATTTGGTTAGAGGGGTAAAGTCCGTACAGGTGTGACACGTGCCGGTGCTGGTTCTTGGGGTCGTCAACGTCTTGCAGCCACTCTTGCAGCTGGTTGTAGCGGCCCACCTGCATGGGCGGCAGGCGGTCGAGCATGGCCTTCAGCTTGCCTTGGTATTCCTCGTCGAGGCCGAGCGTCTTGGCGGCCAGCAGCGTGCTGTTGAGCGCGTCGAAGGCTATTTGGTTGTCCATGGTGCAGCCTGCGGTAATCATCGTGCCCGTACCCTTGGGCCCTTGTTCGGGCGACATCGACGGACAGCTGACCATCCAGCCGTACTTGGGGTGCTCGGTGAGGAACGTCAGGAAGAAGTCGGCCGTGCCCTTGAGCACCGGGTAGTAGCGGCGGAGGAACGCACGGTCGCCGGTGAACAGGTAGTGCTGCCACAAGTGCTGCGCGAGCCATGCGCCGCCGTTGGGCCATACGTAGCTGGCGCCGTCCACCGGGCCTGCTATACGCCACAAGTCAGTGTTGTGGTGGGCAGTCCAGCCGTCCGCGCCGTAGTAAGTCTTGGCTGTCTTCGCGCCCGTTACGGCAAGGTCTTCAAGCATGCTGAAGAGCGGCTGGTGGGTCTCGGTGAGGTTGGTCACCTCGGCCGGCCAGTAGTTCATCTCGGTGTTGATGTTGATTGTGTACTTGCTGTCCCAGGGAGCGTCGGGCTTGTCGTTCCATTTTCCTTGCAGCGTGGCTGGCTGTCCGCCGGGCTGCGAGCCGGAGATGAGCAGGTAGCGGCCATACTGGAACATGAGCGCGGCCAGCGACGGGTCGCCGCCCTGGTTGAAGTCGCGCACGCGCTGGTCGGTCTCCTTCTGCGACTTGTCGGTCTGCGGCAGGTCGAGGCTTACGCGGCCGAACTGCTCCTGGTACTTCGCCGTGTGCCGCTGGAGGGCGTCCTCGTAGCCGTGCTTCATGGCGGCGGCGAGCAGCTGGCGCGCACGCTTGAGCGAGTTGGCGCCGGTGTCGTGGTAGTTCACGTAGTTGGTGGCCGCCGCGAGGTAGATGGTGGCCTCGGTGGCGCCGCTCACTGTGAGCTTGCCGTCGGCGCAGCGCGTCTTTCCGTCGGTCGCCACGCGTGCCAGGCAGTCGGCGTGCAGTGCGGCGGGCACACCTTCGTGGGCGTACCCTTCGGAGCGCATCGACAGCTCCTTGCCCTTCGCCCCGGCCTTGTATTCGAGCCGGCTGTCCATCCACGCGCTGAACGAGAGCGCCCCGGGCTTGTCGGCCTTGATGTGTACGATGATGGCTTTGTCGGCCATCGAGGCGAACACCGTGCGCTCGAAGCGCGTGCCGTCGACGGTGTATGCCGTCGTCGCCGTAGCCGTCTTGAGGTCGAGTTCGCGGCGGTAGTCGGCTGCGCCGTCGTGCCCCTGGAAGTCAAGGCGCAGGTAGCCGGCAGGCAGGAACACCATGCCGTCCTTCTTCGCCATGAACGTCTTGGACATCAGCTGCTCGGCCTCCTTCTCCCGTCCGGCGAAGATTAGGCGGCACACCTCGGGCAGCGAGGCCAGCGCCTCGGGGTTGTCGTTGTTGTAAGGCGAGCCGCTCCAGAACGTTTCCTCGTTGAACTGGATGGTCTCCTGGCCCGTTCCGCCGTACACCATCGCGCTCATGCGCGAGTTGCCCACGGGCAGGGCTTCGGTCCATTCGGCCGCCGGGCGGCCGTACCACAGCTTCAGGTCTTCCGCATGGCAGCACAGCGTGGCCATGAGGAGGATGATTGTCAATAGTCTGTTTTTCATCTTAAGGCAAATGTTTTTTAGGTTGTTGTATATCGGTAAACAGTGTCTTCACTGCCGTATGGAGGACACAAATCCGCCAACGGTAGTGCAAATATAATGCATACAGGTGAAAAATGGCGTGAATTTGCGCTTAATTTCCGGCTAAAATCACGATATGTCACATTTTAAGCGCATTTTGTTACATCTGCAAAAGGCCGCCTTTCATGTTGCAAAAGGCCGCCTTTTACAAGGTGGAAGACGGCCTTCTGCCGCGCGGAAGGCCATGTTTTGCAAATCCGTTTCACAGCCTCCCGTTGCAGTAGTCCATCTCTTCCAGCTCCGGCCAGCCGGCGTCCTTCACCTCCTTGAGGAACAGGCGGGCGCACATCTCGGCGTCGTCGCCGGCGCGGTGGTGCCGTCCGCAGGGAATGTCGAACCGGTTGCAGAGGTAGTCGAGCGTGTTGCAGCCGAAGTCGTAGAGGCGGCGTGCGGCGCGGAGCGAGCAGTAATAGGTCACGTCGGGCTTCGGTATGCCGTACAGCTCGAGCGAGCTGCGTATGCAGCCGATGTCGAACGCGGCGTTGTGCGCCACGAGTACGGGGCACTGCTTGAGGTGTTCGGATATTTCACTCCACACCTCGGGAAACTCGGGCGACCGCTCCGTGTCGCCTGGGCGTATGCCGTGGATGCGCATGTTCCAGTAGCTGTACATGTTGCCTTGCGGCCGCACGAGCCACGAGCGTGTCTCCACGACGTGTCCGTCGCGCACCACGCAGATGCCCGCCTCGCACACGGAGGCGCGCTTTCCTGTCGCCGTCTCAAAGTCGATGGCTATGAAATCCAGTCCTTGCATCGGTCAGTCCTCCTTATAAGTATAATAGTCCAACATGTTCCGGGCGAAATTCCGCATCTCGTCGCGCACCTCTTTGGGCTCAAGCACCTCTACCTGGTCGCCCTGTGCCAGCACGGCCTGGTAAAAGTCAAAGGTCGGCTTGATGTGGTATTCGAATAGCGTGGACTCGTCGTCGCCCTCTATTTCGCGTTGCGACTCGTGCAAAGGCAAGGTCCGCAGGTAGTCGGCGAAGCCGCCGTAGGCCAAGGGCACAACGCGCTTGACGGGCTCATCTGATGTGATTACGCCACAACAGCCTCGAAGTAGCGGTCAATGTCGAAGTTCTTTTTCATCTTGAACGTCTTGTCGGTATTTTCAATGTCGGATATTCGGTCGAGCGCGTACACACGGTAAACATCGTTCGGCTTTATTCCTTTAGTCCTGTTGCGGTCTGAATAGTAAGGACTGCGCGCCACAACGTACCACCGCCGCTTCACCACTTTCAGGAAGTAAGGCTCTATGTCGAACGTGTTTGGGTACGGTTTGCCGAACCCCTGGTGCGTTATGCGCAACACCCGGCCGGCTCTCATGGCTTCGGCTATTTGCGTGAGCCACGTCTGCCCAGAGGGAATGTCCTCATAGATGATGCGCTCTTCCAGGCGGCTGTCGGCCTGTATTTGGTTCAGCGTGGCGTAAGAACTTATGAGCCAGCTTTGTAGGCTGTTGCCGCGCAGTCGTTCTGGTTCAGTGATGTAGTAGCGGTAACCGTCGCCGGCATCGCATTTTATCTCCACGCCGAAGATATCGAGTATCGCCTTCTGATGGTTGTGGAACGTGCGCAGTGGCAGCGGCTCCTTGTAACTAAGTCCGCTATTCCTCCACAAGTCGCTGACTTCCTGATACGTCAGCCGCCTGTATCTCAGCAGGATGTCAACCAGCCATACGTACCGTCCGAAAAGATTTGCCGCCATGTCGTTATTGTTTTGGTTGTGTTGCAAAGATAATGCAAACGAGTGGAAAGCAAGCTTGCTTGCAGTTTCCAGAGCGCAGCTTATCTTATGCAAAGTTAACGGTTTGCCTATGAAAAATCAAGGCAGAGCTGAATATTTTTTGCTTTGATGCAAAATTTTTCCTGTTCTGCCATGATTTGGCATTACCAGTATGTTTCTTTGCATCCGTAAACAATGTCAAACATAAAACAAAACGATTATGGCAACAATGAATTTAAGCAACGACTTCATGGCGAAAGTGTTGGAAGAAAAGGCGTGGAAAGAACTTTCGGGCGAACTGCCGTGGACCGAACAGCTGCTCGAAAAGTACAAGGACAAGGTTGACTGGAAGGAAATCTCGACCAACCGCATCATGGTTTGGACGGTGCCTATGCTTGAGAAGTTCAAGGGGCGTGTCAACTGGGACGAGCTGTCAGGCTCTGACAACGAGCATCTGTTCACTGCCGAGCTGCTTGAACGTTACAAGAACCTGTGGAACTGGCGAGAGTTGTCGCGCAACTCGTCGCTGCAGCTTACCGACGAACTGCTCGAACAGTTTGCCGACCGCTGGGACTGGGGCGAAATCATCGACTGCTACGGGCGCGACGAGATGTACGGCGCGGCCTTCTACGAAAAGTTCCAGGAGCGCATCCCGGCCTCAGCGCTGCAAAGCTCGCGCCTCTGGGACAAGATGGTTGAGGACGAGAAGAAGCAGCTGAAGATACGCATGTATTCGTAAAAACGCCGCAAACGGCCTTCCAAAAGGCCACCTTTCGCAATGCAAAATGCCGCCTTTCGCGCTATGAAAGGCGGCATTTTAGATTGTAAGGAATATGAGGTTATTTGCTTACAATATGCACGGTGTTTACTGTAAGGTGAAATGAACATGTATAAAATGCCCCTTGAAAAATAATATTTTAATTGTGTTGGGTAGCGTTTGAATTTTCATTATTTTTGCAATTAGCAGCCAACACGGTTTTACTTAAACTAAGATATGCCGTGTTTTTATCATAAACAACTGATACTATGCAGGAACAAGAAAATATAAACATTGACGTTCTGTTTGACGAAGTGATAAATCCTTTTGTCACAATAAATACCGAAGCAAGTGAAAGACAAAAGGATTTTATTGATGGGATAGGACGATTATACTGTGATTTGTCAAACAGAAAACTGTCGGAATACGGAAATGTCGTTAATGATTTTTATTCACTTCAAGTTGTAGAAGACGAGTTGTATATATCGGCCTTGCGTAATTTATCCACATCTCTACCATCTTTTGCGAAGATGGTAGATGATGACAGGAATGCGAATACGGCAGACGGGCACAACTTCAACGTTTTTAACTTGTTGGAATTATGCGGTGTGAAAATTGACGAAACCAACCAAAGCCGTATATTGAAATTCTTACTTGAACCTAATGAAATGCACGGGCAAGGCAACCTTTTTCTCAAATTGTTTCTGAGAAAGCTGAACATCGGTGTTTCTGATGATTTCGACAAGGAGCGTTGGACAGTGCATAGTGAGGACGGAAAAGTCGATTTGCTCTTGACAAGAGCCAATCCTTTAGCCGTTGTCGTGATAGAAAACAAATCAAATTGGGCAGTTGACCAACCTAATCAATTATACCGCTATTGGCATTACGCAATATATTCGCGAACACGAGAAACAGACGGTGGCTTTTACGAAAGGGAGAATGCGCGCTTTCGTGTCGTGTATCTTGCTCCTAATGACGGCAAGATGCCAAGCGCACAGACTAAAGAGCGGCCACATTACTTTCCAAAGACATTACCTACAACGCTGCCGATGAAAGTGGATGTAAGAACTTTTGACAACTTTATTTACCAATGGTTGGAGGATTGCAAGCAGGCTTTGCCGCCGACAAACCACGCCCTGCGTGAGTTTTTAAGACAATATCAGATGAAATGTAAAACCTTATAAATAAAACAATAGATTATGACCGAAGAAATGTTACAAAAAGCGATGACGCTGTTTGACACGCCGGAGAAGTGGAATGCGTTTGTGGAACTATCTCTTGAAAGGGATTTTATTAGGAACAGATGGTTTAAGAAATTACAACAAAAGTTGGTTAGTCTGTCTTTTGCGGACGATGAACATATAGAATGGATATGTAGTATTTGGAACGATTGGGATATAGAATGGAGGTTAAAAAGTTTTGACAATAAATATCTTTCATTTCATACATGGGCAGGATTTAATTGCCGTTTGTGGATTAGGAATGTTGATGAGGAGACACGAGAGAAAATTTATGCGTATTTGGAAAGTGATGTGAGATTTTCGCAAATGTGTTCTTTTTATGAACTGGTGAATATAAATAAAAAGCCAAGTGAAGTTCCGTGGGATGCCCATTTTATTTTTAATTTTTCTAAAGATTTCAACAATCGGAGTTGGGATGCAATGGTACGTTCATTCGCATGGCATGCTGGTAACGACACGGATAACGTTGCACGGCAGATAATGGAACAAGTTGATAAAATCCGTACACCTGAAATGACAGACTTGTTCAGAAAGGTTGACGAACTGCTGAACGAGGAAAATTCTTGAATTCATTTAATGAAACCTCCACCTCTGCCTTGTTTCTGCACACCGTACCGTTACCTTTGCGCCGTATAATAATATAAAGGTATGGAAGCAATGATGACGATAGACAATCACGACGCAAAGGTTTTCACCGACGACATAGAGCAGAGCGCGGTGGAACAGATAAACCAGTTGTTGGCCGTAGACGTGTTCGGCGGATGCAAAATCCGCATAATGCCCGACGTACACGCCGGGGCTGGATGCGTAATCGGCTTCACTGGCGACCTCGGCGAGAGGGTGATTCCCAACATTGTGGGCGTTGACATAGGCTGCGGAATATATGTAAGACCGTTCGTTTGCAAGAAAGACATCGACTGGCACGCGCTTAACGAGTTCATTCTTCATAACGTTCCGTCGGGCCGTAACCACCGCAACGGCGACTACGCGGCCTTGGCCGACAAGTACATGGACGGCTACCGCGAGGCGAAGGAGATAGTCAAGGACTTGCGCTGCAACCGCGAGCTGAAGGAGAACAAGCGGCTGTATAAGTCGGTAGGGACACTCGGCGGCGGCAACCACTTTATCGAAGTAGACCGCGACGAGGCCGGGATGCATTACCTCGTGGTGCATACCGGCAGCCGCAACCTCGGCAAGCAGGTGGCTCAAATCTACCAGAAGTTGGCCGTAAAGTGCCAGTTGGGCTGGGCGGAACTCATGCAGGAGCAGGAGCGGATGATAGCCGAATACAAGGCGGCGGGCCGCAAGGCCGAGCTGCAAGAGGCCATACGCCAGCTTCACTGCTCGTTCAAGACGCGGCGTCCGGCCGTTCCGCAGGAGCTGTCTTACCTCGAAGGGCGCTACCGTGATGACTATCTTAACGACATGCGCCTGTGCCAACGCTGGGCTGAAATCAACCGCCGCACTATCACGGGGCTGATTACCGACTGGCTCATGGAGCAAGGCTACGCCGACACGGAGGCGTGCCGCGAAGAGCCATTCGAGAGCGTACACAACTACATAGGCCCGGACAACATCATCCGCAAGGGCGCAATAGCAGCCTACGAGGGGCAGCGGTGCATCATACCGATGAACATGCGTGACGGCTCGCTGCTCTGCGTTGGCAAGGGAAACGCCGACTGGAACTGCTCGGCTCCCCACGGTGCGGGCCGCCGGATGAGCCGCGCCGAAGCTTTCCGCACGGTCAGCCTCGACGATTACGCCCTCTCGATGCAGGGCATATACACCGAAAGCGTTAACGAGGAGACGAAAGACGAGGCTCCCATCGTGTACAAGCCGAAGGAAGAAATAATAGAGAACATTCGTGACACCGTGACCGTTGTGAACGTCATCAAACCCGTTTACAACTTCAAGGCGGCGGAATAAACAGGATGAATGTCCGCAAAGCTTCCATTCATCAGGAGTTAAAGAAGTTAAAGGAGTTATCGCTCACTGCGTTCGCTAAGGAGTTAAGGACAAATGCATTGCTTCAAAAACTCTTTAATAAGAAGGATTGGGAGATTATGTACATCTGTTATGATTAAAGTAAAACGACATGGATGAACCGAAGATACTGACGGGACTGAACAGCGACAACTATGAATATCCGCTTGCGGACGTGTCGAACCTGTCGGCCGAAGAGAAGGAAGACCTGCTCCGCAGAGGACTGCAACGGCCTAAAGAGCTGCACTCCGACGAGGAGTTTGAGCCGTGGGTGACGCTTTATTCCGAGCTTAATACGTACAGCCATGACGACGATTACGAACCGACGGCCGAGGACATCGAGCGCGAAAGGATGATGACGGCGAGCTATCAGCGCGGTCTGTGGTATCACAGCAAACGTTTCAACAAGTGGAAGAAGAAACATCTTCAGCCGCTGGTTGACGAACTTACGGAGCACGCCGCCAACGACCCACAATACGACTGGCAGTATCTTTACGAATTAGAGTACGCTAAGCTGCGCTGCATGAGGGCTTATTTCTCACATTCATTGATAGCTGACAAAGACGGGAACTTCGGCTTCAACCGCTGGATTGACATCTGCATAAGCCTGTTACAGCATTTGAAAGATGACGGAATAAATATATCCGAAAAACAGATTGAGCAGATGAACGTCCACAACGTGGGCGACATCGTATCTCAGTGTACTATTGACCATTACGAAGACGCACCGATACAGCAGGATGTTGAATACGGCTTGCCCGACCGGCTTTTTTACGGCCGCAAAATATACGTGCGCAAAATGGAGCGGCTCTATTACAGAATCCGCCTTTACAAGATGAGGGAATGGTGGGAGTAAGCATAGCGTCAATATAAAAAGAAAGGGGCGACGGCATATCCGTTGCCCCTTTCTTTTTATTCAACTTGCCTCTTGTTCAATAGCAGTGTGACCCTGATTTCTTTTTCTTCATCATCTTCAGCAATAGCGCCGAACAGGATGTCGGCATATCCGAAGTATTTGGTTACACTGCGGCGGAACGCTTCAAGTTCCGATTCATCAAGCGGATAACGCGACGAATGGCGGACGAAGACCACGGCGCAGTCGTACTTCGCAAGGTCGAGCTGCTGGTAACGGGTCATCGACTCAAGCACGTAAGCCGCACGCAGGCCGCCGCTTGGAGTGACCGAACGATAGTCGTAACGAGTGCCGTAGGCAATATCGAGCAGGAAGCTGACGTCGTTTCTTGTGAAGCTGCTGCCTTCGGCGGAGAGCATTTGCACAAGGTCTTCGCGCGCTGACATCCTTTTCAGGTGTTCCTCGCGCCTGTCCTGGCGATATTCACGCTTGCGCTTGGCGCGGTTTTTGCGTCTCTCTCCAAACTTTAGCGGAAGCTCCAGGCGGGTAAGCCGTTCGCCGTCAGGACCTCGGAAGCGCAGCCGTCGCGGAGTCTGGCGTTTCCAAATGCTTTCCTCCAGTCTGTCTAAAGCCTCTTCGTATTTGTTCTTCGGCTTTACTCGGCCAAACTTTCTCTTGAAGTTCTCGCTTATGTCCTGTGGCGAAAATCCCCAGTAGGTAATCTCCCAAAGGCGGCGCATGGCCAGCTCCTCGGTGCTGGCGTTCACGTCGTCGGCCACGATTATGTCTTTTGCGAGTGCTTTTTCCCAAGACACATCGTCTAAATGATACACGCCGACCCATCCCTTTTCGCCCTCGTATCTGCCGCCCGACCATTCCACACGGGCTTCCCCGTGGAAGTTACGGTCAGGCTTCATGCCGCGCAGAATGTCGTAAGCCTCGCGGAAAGCGTAGATGTTGTCAAGATGCTTGTTCTCGTGTTCCTTCAAGTAGGGGAGCAGCTCGTCGAAGCTAACTTGTGTTATTAGTTCTTTCAGTGTCATAGCAGTGCTTCTATTTTAATACATATTTCCATTAGTTTCTGCCAGTCTCTTTAATTTCGTAGGCTGCGGGTACCAATTCCCAAAGACCGTCTTTTGCCTTCTAAAAGGCCGTAGATTAGAACCTGAAAGGTAACCTTTTGCAGGCCGATTGGCGGCCTTTTGCATAGCGCCTTGTTACGTACCGGTTTTCATCGGCTCTTGCCTTGCACGGTGCAAAGTAAGCAACGCCCTGTGCCGATGTAAGGCATTGCTTGAAATAATATGAAGTTTTGTTTGCCTGTGTCATGCTTTTTAGCTAATTTTGCTTGGTAGAGAAACATACGTTTTATGAGCGGATTACACAATTTGTTAAGCCAAGCGAAGTCGATTCTAGAACGGGTCAAGGTATCACGCATGGAAAGCCGCCTGCGCGGAGAGCAGTTTAACATTTTCCATGTAAGTGGCGTGAACCATTACGAAACCATCCATTCGGCCGTCATTGCCGAGTTCCTGAATCCAGACGGCAGTCACGGACAAGGCGATACGTATTTGAAGGAATTTCTGTCAACCATCGGAAATAATGAATTTCTTACTGCCTTTGACACGTCTACGGCGTCGGTCGCCACTGAAAGCCATACGCCCGACGGCCGTCTGGACATCTTAATCACCAACACCAAGGGGCAAGCCGTCATTATAGAGAACAAAATCTACGCCGACGACCAATGGGAGCAACTGAAGCGTTACAACGATTTCGCCTTGAAAGAATACCACGCAGGTAATTACGCAATACTCTATCTTACTCTTTGGGGCGGCGAGGCGAGCGAGCAAAGCGGCAAAGGCGTGGACTATACGTGCATATCTTACAAGGACACAGTGCTGAAGTGGCTTGAGCGTTGCATTCAAATTTCTGCGCAAAAGCCGCTTATCCGTGAAACGATGATACAATATGCCAACCTTATTAAAGAACTAACCAACCAAACGATGGATACGAAAAGCAAAAACGAACTGCTGGAACTGATGGCCGACAATGCGGAAGTAGTGGCCGAGATTTACAATAATCAGGGTGATTACATTAAATACGTATGGGAAAACCGCATACGCCCCGAATTGCAGGAGATGGCAAATGAAAAGGGGCTTTTGTATGAAGATTATAACATGACATGCCAGAATCATGACGGGAAAAGTTTTACTTTTCGTAGTTCCAGTTGGCAATACACGGCAATACGGTTTATGTCTGAAAGAAAAAGTGATATTCGTGATTTGTATTATGGGATAGTGTCTCTTGATGGGAAAACCCCTAAACCGCAACAAAAATTAGATGTCTTTCAAGACAGTCCGAATGAATTTTGGCCTTATGGTAATGCATGGATGGATTCCTTTAGACATTGGGACATGAACACTCTTGCCTATATGGTGAAACACACGGATAAATTCGTAGACTACATCAAGGAAAAGATTGAAATGATTTTGGACGAATTGGATAGGAAGGGCATACAACTTGAATAACGGAATAAGTACAGAATGAATGAGGTATGTATTAAACCGTATAGACGATGTTCATTAATTATAAGGGACACAACATTTTCGCGTTTTCTGATACACACGGGATGCACCGCAGGTTAAGCATACCTGACGGTGCCGATATACTGGTTTGTGCAGGCGACGGAACGCCGGACTTCTCGAAAGACAACATGGTTGACTTCCTTGAATGGTATTCAAACGTTCCGGCGCAGCTGCGCATTTTCATCGCAGGCAACCACGAAATCATCTTCAACTTTTATCCGCAGGCGGCAAGGGCGGCGGTGCCCGACAATATTGTTTATCTGGAGGACGACGGCTTCCTCTACCAAGACATTTCCTTTTACTGCGTTTCAATGAAGGCGTTGCAGACGGGGAACGTGCCCCGGATACCTGGCGACACGGACTTTCTTGTCACCCACTTTCCGCCCGAAGGCGTCCTTGACGACGGCCGTGGCAGCGGCTTGCTGAAAGAAATCGTCACGGAACGCCGGCCACGATATCACCTGTTCGGCCATGTACATTCGCAAGGCGGAATGCAAATGGAGTGCGGCGGAACGACCTTCTGCAACGTGTCATATTTCATGGAACTGAAAAATATGCGATAAAAGTCCATCTTCTGCCTTGATTCGGCATACCATACGCATAATTTTGCGCCATCAGTCACGCAATTTACAAGAACTGAACGCATTAGACTTGATTTGACGTGACAAGGCGTAGCTTCTTGCATCCACGATGGTATACGCTTGAATGTGAGGGCGAGGGAAGGTCAGGGGATTTTTGTCTTATCTGAAAACAACAGGCGTTATGACATTCAAAGATTTACTTACGCAATACGGTTTCGCTGAAATTAAGCAACCTTTCTTGCACTTGTGGCGAACCAACGAGCCAAAGTTGGCCGGACGGCTTGACCTCGACAAGTGGGAAAAGATATATCAGAAGGTACAGGCGTTGGAGCCGATACCCTCAGATTATTACATCGGCCTTGTAAGCCGTTGGGAGCATTGCAGCCCGATGATAGACATGAACTGCTCTGTTTACGCAAAAACCGACGGTAGGCGCGATTGCCCCGTGGCATGTTATCCGTCGTGGCAGGAAACCGTCGGCATGGAGGTAAGCTTGCTTGAAGATGACATCGAGCTTACGCTGCAAGAGCTTGCCGCCGGCTTGTTTTGGGAAATAACCTATTTCGGTGGGACAGAGGAAATAGCGCGACGTAATATTGAAAACAGATTTTGTAGGGGAAACAAATGAAAAAGAAAATTATCGTATTCGTATTGGCGTGGTTGGCTTCGGCCATAATCCTTTACATCGTAATTTCTCTCTGTGGGGGGGGATGTCGGATGAACGCTGGATAAGCTTGTGCTTTTAATGAATGATTACAAGTAATATGGGAGATAAAATTCATATCAAATGCAACCGTTAAGAACAATATTGTGTAACCCTGAAAATAAAGGTTACTCATACAAAGACAAGGTTGGTATATACTTTAATGTTGTCCGCCTGTTACTGTACTTTCCTTTTTACGTTTTACGGAAAAGAATGTTAGGGCAAAAATAGAATAGCCTTAATCTTATTGATTCCCGTATAAAAGTAACATTGTGTAGGATAATTGGGAACAAAACGGGGACAACGAGCATAAAACAAAATCGGCTAAGTGTTGATATTCAATCACTTAGCCGATTTGTTTGTACCCAGAGCCGGGGTCGAACCGGCACGGGTTGCCCCACTGGTGTTTGAGACCAGCGCGTCTACCGATTCCGCCATCTGGGCTTAAAAAGCGGTGCAAAGATAAGTAGAAATTCCGAATTGACAAATTTTTAATTGAAAAAACTTAAAATAATTGGCTGTAAGGGCTTTTATGATTATCTTCGTATCGTGAAACCAAATCTGTAAGACATATGAATGAAAACACAAATAACTTTTGCCTGATTTTGGCCGGAGGCAAGGGCCGGAGGCTGTGGCCGTGCAGCAGGGAGGAGCGTCCGAAGCAGTTTCTCGACTTCTTCTCGACAGGCCGCACGCTGTTGCAGCAGACTTACGACCGCATGTCCGCCTTCATTCCGGCAGGCAACATATATGTCAGCACGAACCGCATTTACACTCCGCTCGTCGAGGAGCAGCTGCCCTGTCTGCCCAAGGAGAACATCTTGAGTGAGCCGATTTTCCGCAATACCGCGCCGAGCCTGGCGTGGGCTACGCACCGCATCATGAACATCAACGCAGGCGCGAGGCTCGTGGTAGTGCCGTCTGACCAGGCGGTGTTCAAGGAGGAGGAGTTCAGGAGGAACGTCGATGAGGGGCTTGACTTTGTCGGCGGCCACGACTGCATGCTAACGATGGGCGTCAGGCCTACGCGCCCGGAGCCGGGATACGGCTACATTCAGGTGGGCGAGGCGGCTGGTGCGGCCGACGTTTACCGGGTAAAGTCGTTCACGGAGAAGCCCGACCGCGAGTTCGCCCGTATGTTCATGGAGAGCGGCGAGTTCTATTGGAACACGGGCTTGTTCCTTGCCAACGTGCAGTATCTGCGCGAAGCGTTGGCGAAAATCTTTCCGCCCGTGCTGCGCAACTTCAAGGGCGGCGCCGCCGGGGGTTACAGCATAGCGGCGGAGCTGGAGTACATCGACGCCAACTTCCCGTCTTACCCCAACCTGTCGATTGACTACGGCATACTTGAGAAGAACGAGGACGTGTGCGTGATGAAGTGCGACTTCGGCTGGGCCGACCTCGGGATGTGGCACTCCATCTACGAGAGCATGAGCAAGGGGGGCGGCGACAATGTGGTAATAGGCTCGCGCGTCATAGCTGACGGCAGTCATGGCAACATCGTGAAGCTGCCTGCCGACCACCTCGGCATCATCAACGGCCTTGACGGCTACATCGTGGCGGAGGAGGGCAACGTGCTGCTCATCTGCAAGAAGGAGGACTCCTCGGCGTTGATAAGGAAGTATGTCAACGAGGTGCAGGTGAAGTACGGAGAGGAATTTATTTGAAGGTGAGAAGGTGAGAAAGTGAGAAGGTGAGAAACATCATTGTTCGTTTTCAATGAAATTTGTTTCTCACCTTCTCACTTTTTCACTTTCTCACCTTCTCACTTTCTCACCTTCTCACCTTTTCAAAAGTTTTCCCTGATTTTTCTTGCCGTTTCCTCAAACTCTTCTGGGGTGAGCTTGAGCTTGGGGTTGGCGAAGTTCATGTCGCCCTCGGTCTGCATGGGCACGAGGTGTATGTGTGCGTGCGCCACTTCGAGTCCGAGCACGGCCATGCCCACCTTGCGGCAGGGGAAGGCGGCCTTGATGGCCTTTGCTACGTGCTTGGCGAAGACCGCCATTTCGGCTATTTCGTCGTCGTCAAGGTCGAAGTAGTAGTCAACTTCGCGGCGCGGTATTACGAGTGTGTGGCCTTTCGCCAGCGGATTGATGTCGAGGAAGGCGTAGAACTTGTCGTCCTCGGCGCATTTGTAGCTCGGTATTTCGCCGGCTGCTATTTTCGAGAATATGTCCATGGCTTTTGTTTTTTAATGTATAATTGAGGATGGAGAATTGAGAATTATGATTGCCTTTAATTGAAAGTGTTGAATTGGGAATGGAGAATTATGATTGTCTTTGCTGGCTTTCAAGCGTCAAAGGTAATCATAATTCTCAATTCTCCATTCTCAACTCTCAATCATTCAACCGTTATTTTGTCTATGCGCAGCTTGATTGTGCCGCGAGGTATTTTGATTTCCACCTCGTCGCCCACTTTCTTGTTGAGCAGTCCCTGTGCTATTGGGGTCTTGATTGATATTTTGCCTTCGCGCAGGTTGGCCTCGCTCTCGCTCACGATGGTGTAGGTCATCTTGGCCTTGTTGGCCAGGTTGGTCATCTCCACCTTCGAGAGGATTTGCACGCAGTCGGTGCTCAGTCGCGACGTGTCTACGATTTTCGCCTCCGAGATGGCCAGCTTCAGTTTGTTGATTTTGTCCTCGAGGTGTGCCTGCGCTTCCTTTGCGGCGTCATACTCCGAGTTCTCGCTCAGGTCGCCCTTGTCGCGCGCTTCGGCGATGGCGGCCGACGCCTTGGGGCGTTCCACGCTTTCCAAGTGTTTCAGTTCGGCCACGAGCTTGTCATAGCCTTCTTGTGACATGTAAGCCATAATAAGAATGTATTTAGTTATCGTTTTCAGGGAAAGACAAAAAGAGAATTCCGACATTTTCCTGAATGTCGGAATCCCCGTTCTGTTCCCTATGTCTTTTCTTTGTTTTCCGGCTGCAAAGATAGTCATTGTTTTCCGAACGGGCAATTTTTTATGGCTAAAAAAGATTAAGGCCGCCTGCGTGCGTGTTGCCGGGGTGTTGGAATTATGTCCCTACAAAGGCAGTGTTCCTTACGCAAAGATGATGTATATATTAATTAATGTGTGAACAATACATTCCAAAATGGGTTCATCCGCAAATTATTTGGATGGCACACAAGTTCCGTTAATGAAAAAATCCTTCTGTAATCCAGGCTGTCGGTAACTGTCATGCCGCACTCCGATGCGGCATCCATAAAACATCCAAGGCTTCAAACGGTACAGGGTGCATGCGCTGGATGCCGCATCGGAGTGCGGCATGACAGTTACCGGCCGATTGGATTGTATCAGGTTGTTGTGCATTGACAGGCAGAATTGTGCATGGTATTCAAGCTCCCTCCCTTCGGGAGGGTTGGGGTTGGTGTCCAAAAGGCCGTCTTTCGCCTTCCGAAAGGCCATGAATTGCACGCCAAAAGGCGGCCTTTTGCAATGCAAACGACGGCCTTTCTTGGCGGCCTCCGCCAGTGGGCGTTTGGGCGACGGGTGCGCCGCGCCGTGCGTGCGGCCAAGGGCTGCGCAGGCGTGCCTGCACGCTTAAAATGGCGTTTTACTTAAAATTAATCCCAAATTAAGCGTGCTTTCTTGCGCTTTTTTATTATATAATGTTTTCTTTGCAGCGTGAAAACAACCTGTTTTATTATGAAAAAGAAAATACTTACACTAACCTTTCTCTTGGCCGCGGCGTCGTCCGCGCTGACGGCCATGGCTCAGAAGACTTTTTACAATCATGTGTTCGCCCCGAGCGAGGGCCTGGTAAACAGGACGGAGACGCAGTACCGAGAGGAGATTTGCCTCAACGGCTACTGGGACTTCCAGCCCGTCGCCACGCCCCAGGATTTCAAGTACGGCTCGGGCAAGGCCCCCGCGCTGACCAAACCCGTTGAGGGCAAGTGGGACAGGACGCGCATCAAAATCCCGTCTCCTTGGAACGTGAACGACTTTGCGTACCGAAACCTTGAAGGACCCGACCACCGCAACTACCCGTCGTACCCCAAGGAGTGGAACAGTGTGAAGATGGCGTGGATGCGCAAGACGGTGGACGTGCCGGCAGACTGGAGCCGCCAGGCCGTGCGCCTGTACTTCGAGGCGGTGTCAGGCGACGCCGAGGTGTATGTCAACGGGCAGAAAGTGGGCGAGAACTTCGACCTGATGCTGCCCTTCAGCTTCGACGTGACCGACATCATCAAGCCCGGACAGAAGAACGAGATACTCGTGGGCGTGCGCAGCCAGTGGCTCTTCGAGGACCGCAGCACCGTAGGCCGCCGCATCGTTCCGGGCGGCTCGATGTGGACTAACAACATCAACGGCATCTGGCAGGACGTCTACCTGCTCTCCGTTCCGAAGGTGCGCGTGAGCGACGTGTACGTGAAGCCGCTCGTATCGAAGGGCGTGCTCGAGGTTGACGTCACCGTAAGCAACTCTTCGGACAAGGCCGCCACGGTGAAGCTCGACGCCGACATATATAAATGGCTCAACCTGGCAGGCACCGACGTGAACAGCGCGCCCGTGCCCACATGGGAGCTGGGAGGCAAGCTCCTCACCGGCAAGGCCGCCGCACAGAAGGTGGGCGCAGGTCAGGAGCGCGTGTTCACCATGCAAATACCCGTCAAGGAGGGTGCGCTCGACCTCTGGTCGCCCGAGCATCCCAACCTCAACGCAATGCTCGTCAGCGTAACGGCCGACGGCAAGAAGGTCGACACGAAGTACCAGCGCTTCGGATGGCGAGAGTGGACGTTCGACGGAACGCGCCAGTGCCTTAACGGCAAGCCCTATCCTCTGCGCGGCGACTCGTGGCACTTCATGGGCATTCCCCAGATGACGCGCCGCTACGCATACTCTTGGTACCGTGCAATAAAGGACATGAACGGCAACGCCGTGCGCCTGCACGCTATGGTTTATCCGCGCCTGTACATGGAGATGGCCGACGAGATGGGCATCTGCGTGCTCGGCGAGACAGGCAACTGGGCTAGCGACGGCGGCCCGAAGCTCGACAGCGAGACCTTCTGGGAGCACTCGCGCGACCACCTCACACGTTTCGTGAAGCGCGACCGCAACTATCCGTCCGTCTTCGGATGGAGTATATCCAACGAGAACAAGCCCGTCATATTATATGTGTTCATGCGCCCCGACCTCATGGAAGGGCAGAAGAAGGCATGGGCCGAGTGGCGCGACATAGTACGCGCCAACGACTCGACGCGCCCCTGGATATCGTCTGACGGCGAGGACGACGGCGACGGCATACTGCCCGTAACCGTAGGCCACTACGGCGACCTCAACTCGATGAAGCGCTGGAAAGAGATAGGCAAGCCTTGGGGTATCGGCGAGACGAGCATGGCCTACTACGGCACTCCCGAGCAGATAGCCAAGGTCAACGGCGAACGCGCATACGAGAGCATGCTCGGCCGCATGGAAGGCGTGGGCACGGAGTGCTACGGACTCATCAAGGACATGCGCGAGATGGGAGCGTCGTACAGCTGCGTGTTCAACATGGCATGGTACGGACTGCAGCCCCTGCCACTCGGCAAGCACGACATAACCACCGCGCCGACGCTTGACGACGGCATATTCTTCCCCGAATACAAGGAAGGCCAGCCCGGAGTGCAGCCCGAGCGCATGGGCCCTTACTGCACAACGTTCAACCCCGGCTACGACCCCTCGCTGCCCCTCTACCGTCCGTGGCCTATGTTCGAGGCCCTGCGTGCCGTCAACGCTGGTACGGAGCCTGCATGGTCAGAGTGGGCCGTGGCCGACAAGGCCAAGTACGCCGCGCCCAAGCCCGTGGCAGCCAAGGAGCAGTACGCCAGTGTTGTGTTCGTGGGCGATGCCGAAGGCCGCGCTTACTCTACGCTCGACGCGCAGGGAGTGATTTTCTCAAAGAAAGTGAAAGACCCCGAGAACTCTCTCATAATAATAGACGGCTCGCAGCCCCTCTCGGCTGAAGACGCCGCAATGGTGCGCAAGAACACCGCCAAGGGTGCCGACGTGTTCGTGTGGGGCCTGACGCCCGAGACGGCCGCCTCAATCTCGGCAGTGCTCCCGGCGGAGGTAGGCGTAGACCAGCTGAAACGCTCGTCGTTCCTGCCCGAGCAGAAATCGCTCACCTACGGCCTTAACAACAGCGACTTCTACTTCTGCGAACTGCAGAACTCCGACGCCGCCGAGTACACCGTCAAGGGCAAGTTCGTCGACGAGGGCGACGTGCTCCTGCGTGCATGCCGCACCGACTGGCGCCGCTGGAACAAGCGCGCCGAGGAAATAAAGACGGCTGCCGTGCTGCGCAGCGAGAACGAATGTACGGCATCGCTGGCCGTAATAGCCAAGATGCAGCAGGGCGCTTCCACCTATTATGTAAGCACGCTGACCGACTTCGCCAACTCTGACAAGGGCTTCAACACGCTCCGCACGATGCTCGCCACAGCCGGAGTGGCCTGCCGCGAACTCGTAGTCAACGCCGAAGAGATGTTCTTCCTGCGCGACAACCACCTGATGTTCCCCGCCGCCGTGCGCGACAAGATGACCCAGCAGGGCGACCAGTGCACGCTCGACTTCTACGTGTACAGCAACCGTCCGCTCGACGACCTCTTCATCGAGCCTAACGTGCCGAAGCTCACACTAAGGCTCAAGGCCATGGAGCCGCAGCTCACCGTAGGCGGCAAGGCCCTCAAAATAGGCTGGAAGAGCAACAACGAGACGGAGTTCAAGGAGATACCCCTCAAGCAGGGCTGGAACAAGCTGACGCTCACCATCCCGGCGAAGTACAAGGGTGGCTTCGAGGCTTACTTCAAGTGCGACAACCGCGCCGAGTACATGCCCACGCTGAAGGCTGCCTTCGTCAACCCCGAGGACAAGTGACAACCCCGAAAATGAAAATATAATGAAAACTAAAAAACTTATATCCATGAAAAAACTGACCAACCGCCTCGCCGCGCTATGCCTCGCGGCGATGGCGGCCGGCGGGGCTTTCGCCGCCGGAGATGATTTCAAGTATGAGCTGATTAACAACCCGGCGTACCCCACGACCGACCTCGGCGTTGCCTCGCTCAACGGCATCACCGAAGGACTTGACCCCACCGGCCAGCAGGACTGCACCGCAAAAATCCAGGAACTGCTGGACAAGCTGGCGAATGTAACCAATCCGGATAAGAATTCAGACCAAGGAATCGGAAATCGTGGTGCAGTGGAAAACTTGACTGGCGGCGTGCTTTATTTGCCGGAAGGTAAATATCGTATTGACGGACAGATAATGATGCCGCGCGGTGTAACCTTGCGTGGTGACTGGAAAAAGCCTGAAGCAGGCCAGGCTGTTGCAGGTACTGTGATTCTTGCATATGGCGAGAAAGGCAACGACGACGAGCTTAAGGCTCTCTTCACCATGCAGCCTTCAACGCAAATCTGCAACCTGTCAATCTATTATCCCGAGCAAGACCCGAACAACGTGTCCAAATATCCGCCTGCAGTGGTGTACGGACAGCATGGATATTTCGGTAACGACTATTGCAACGTGCGCAACGTGACGTTTGTCAATCCGTATACGGCTATATTGTTCAGTTCATACAACGGTGGCGGATGTCCTAACATTTTCGGAATCTACGGTACACCGCTTTACCAGGGTGTTGTCATGGACCGCATAGCAGACGTTGGACGTTTTGACCATATTTACTTCTCCCCTTCATATTGGGCGAACGCCGGACTTGGCACTGAATACAGCGAAAGAGCAATCAAAAACTATACATATAATAATTCAACAGGCATAGTAATGCGTCGTAACGACTGGTCATACACTTGCAATTATGACTGCGATGGTTATCATACGGCGTTCCGCACGGAGTGGACTCCTGCTACGAGGCCGGACGGTGTAGCTATTGATGACGGTAGCCGAGGCAGACCTAACGGTCACAATTATGGCTTCAACGTTACAGATTGCCAGTATGCAATTGACGTGACGGCTTCTTCGGGCAGCGGTATAATGTTCACCCGTATCAATGTTGACGATTGTACGGAAGCTGTCAGGCTTGGAAGCGGTGCGGAAGGACCAATCCAATTCTATGAGTGCGACTTTGCTTCAACGGGCGTAACTGTTGATATGCTTGATAATGCAAGTGTTCCCTTGATGCTGAAAGACTGTGTGATAGATGGAGCTGTCAATGCCAATGGCGGACAGTTGATGGCGGATGGCACAACATTTGACGGTGATGTTTATGTAGCTCCGGCTGCGCGTGCGATTTTTACGGGCAATACTTTCAATGGCGAATTTAACAACAATTCTCTTTACGAATGCGTTGTAAGTGAACAAGAGACATATTCCCAGCCTTTGCCAGAGTTCAAGCAGGAATGGATGGAAGTGCCGGAGACGAAGCCTGCGAAAGAAGATTTGTTTGTGGTTACGGACGCAGCTTATGGTGCAGAGCCTATAAACACGAATACGAAAGTCAACCCTGACGGCCTTGCTTCGGCTAAAGACAATACAGATGCCATACAGAATGCGCTCAACGCGGCCAAAGCCAACGGCGGTGGAATCGTGTATCTGCCTTCAGGCCATTATCGTATGAATGGCAATCTTACTATTCCTGAGGGTGTGGAGCTTAAAGGCTCAAGTGACATAGCGTCAGTTCCACGTGGAAACGGAGCTATACTTGAAGTGTATGCTGGCAAGGGCAATGAGAACGGAACACCGTTTATCACAATGGAGCCGAACAGCGGATTGCGTGGCATTACTATAAACTATCCCGAGCAGAACGACCCTGCCAACGTGCAGAAATATCCATATGCCGTGCGCGGAAATGCAGGAGTGTACATTGTCAACCTTGCCTTGCGTGCCACGTATCATGGTGTTGACCTGTTTACCAATAAGTGCGACAATCATTACGTAGATTATATTTCAGGCCACAGTTTCGGAAATGTCATCCGTGTAGGTGGCGGAAGTGACGGCGGTATAATATCCAACATACAGTGCAATACCATAGCTTACTCGAACGGATATGAGACGAAATACGGCTTTTGGCCGAATAGCCCTGCCAATCATGACGATATCAAGCGTCCTTATACTTACGGACAAAATAAGGAAAGTCTTGACTTCCTCATTGTTGGCGACTGTACAAACCAGGTGCTTTACAACAACTTCCTTTTCGGGTGCAACAAGGGTATCGTATTTCAGGATGACGGCAATGGCGGCGCTACAGGAATAGGTCTCGGCAATGCGGTTGACGGAGCTGTGAACACTGTTGTTTACAATGGCTTGAAAGGCAGCTTCCCGTTGATTAACTCGCAGATTGTCGCGCTCAACCATACTGACGGCGATGATTCCAAGATTACTCCGGGACATGAGCCTTTGTCTGCTTATTTCGTCACAACAGGCCCGAACTTCAAGGGTACAGCAGACTTGCTTTCATCAAATAACTGGGGTAGCGGCGACCACTTTGCCGAGGTTAATGGCGGTACTGTAAACCTTGTGTTGGCCAATATGGCTGCCGCTGGTTCGGTTTATACAGCCAATGTAGCCGAAGGGGCTAAGTTTAACATTGCCGATGCATACTTCAAGTCGGTTACAAGCATGGTTGAGACAGCAGGTGATGATGAGGCCCGGATTTCTGTAGCCGGTTCGATACTCGACACTACTGGCTCAAGTTCAATGGATTTTGCTAATTATGAGGATAACCTTTCTGTCCAGTGGAAAATTGGCAACAAGGATGTTTTCTCTAATTTCAGCGGCTGGACAGCTGATGCAAGTGATAATGCAGCCAACGCCAACAGGGCTATTGACAACAATGCGTCGACAAGATGGGACACAGGAACAGCCCAGACAGCCGGCCAGTGGTTTAAGTTGACGAGTGAGTCTCAAACAGTAACAATGTGCGGCATTTTGCTTGACGCTTCAGCATCGCCTAACGACGGTCCTGATGGATATAAGGTTGAAGTGGGTACCCGTCGTGGCGAATGGAAGACCGTTGCCGAAGGAACCAACGGTGGTGGTATGCTTCTTATCATGTTCAACGAGGAAGTTAAACTTGTGGACGAAGTGAAAATAACCCAGACTGAGACTAAGAGCAGCGGCTACTGGTCTATACACGAGATATACTATACTAACAATTCCAAACTTGCTTCAGGTATTGACGAGGTTACTTCCGACGAGAATGACGGAATAAGCATCGTTGATGGTGTTCTCTATGCCGGAGAGAACGGCGGAATAGCTGTTTTTGCTCTTGACGGTGTCAAAAAAATAGAGGTTCGTGGCCAGGAGTGTGTGCAACTTGGCGGACTTGACAGCGGCGTGTATATCGTTGCGGTCAAGAAAGCTGACGGCATGGTAGTAAGGAAGATAGCTTTAGAAAAATAACATCTCTCATCTTTGTGCGACATGAGAAAGACATATCAAGTGTTTTTCGCCATGCTTCTTGTGACGGTGTCGCTCGTCCCCTTCCACGCCAACGCGTGGGAGGCGGAGGGCGGCACCGCCGGGCGTAAGGCGTATGATTCTTACAAGGGGCTTGTCATGGCCGGATACCAGGGGTGGTTCAACGCTCCCGACGACGGTGCCGGCCGCGGCTGGTACCACTACAAGGGGCGCAACGGTTTCCGCCCGGGGTCGGCCAGTGTCGACTTCTGGCCCGAAACGGGGGAGTACGAGAAACTGTACAAGACGGAGTTCAGGTTTGCCGACGGCAGTCCGGCATACACCTTCTCGTCGTATGACTACAGCACGGTGGACACCCACTTCCGCTGGATGCGCGAGTATGGCCTGGACGGGGTGTTCATGCAGCGCTTCGTGTCTGAAATCAGCGGTGAGAGCGGCCGGCGTCATTTCAACAAGGTGCTGGCCAACGCCATGACGGCGGCCAACAAGTACGGGCGTGCCATCTGCGTGATGTACGACCTTAGCGGCATGCGTTCGGCCGGGCGCGACACTGTCTTGGTCGACATCAGGCGCGTTGCCGACGAGTTCCACTTGTTCAGCCGTGACGACAACCCTTCCTACCTGTACCATAACGGGCGGCCGCTTGTGACGCTGTGGGGTGTCGGCTTCAACGACAGGCGCAGGTATACCATCGCCGACGCGGAGTATCTTGTAGACAACCTGAAGCGCATGGGCTTCAGCGTGATGCTCGGCGTGCCGACTTACTGGCGCGACTTTGGCAACGACACCGAGGCCAATCCCCGCCTGCACGAGCTGATAAGGCGGTGCGACGTGGTGATGCCGTGGTTCGTCGGCCGTTACAACCAAAGCTCTTACGAGGATTTCAAGGCGCGCATCCCGGCTGACAAGGAATGGGCCGACGCCAACGGCGTAGACTATGCTCCGCTGTGCTTCCCCGGCTTCTCGTGGGCAAACATGAAGGGCAGCAGCCGCGGCAGCATCGGGCGCGACGGCGGCCGCTTCTTCTGGCAGCAGCTTTCGGCTTCAATCAGTGCCGGCGCGGAGATGCTTTACATCGCCATGTTCGACGAGATTGACGAGGGCACGGCCATCTTCAAGTGCGCCAAGCGCGTGCCGGTGCCGTCGCCGGGCAGCACGTTCGTGCCCATCGAGCCTGACGACAGCAGCGACAATTACCTTTGGCAGGCCGGCCAGGCCGGGCGCATGCTGCGCGGCGAGCTGCCTGTGAGCGAGGAAATGCCGGTGAGGTGAAAGCCCCTCTCCAACCCTCCCGAGGGAGGGGAAAAGGTAAAAAAGTAAAAGGGTAAAACGGTAAAAAAAGTAAAAAGGTAAAACACCGTTGCAGTAACTTTCAACCGTACAACCTTATAACCGTACAACCCCACAACCCTACAACCCCATAACCGTATAACCTTATAACCATAAAATAAAATGAAAAAGTTTTTAGTAATTGCAAGTATGTTTTGCGCCATGACCGCCGCCGCACAGCAGCAGGGCGACATGGCTCCCAATCCGTTCGTCACCCACATGTACTGCGCCGACCCTTCGGCTCACGTATGGACGGACGGGCGGCTGTATGTATATCCGTCGCACGACATCGACCCTCCGCGCGGATGCGACCTGATGGACCGTTACCATGTGTTCTCCACCGACGACATGGTGCACTGGACTGACCACGGCGAAATCCTCAACTCGTCGCAGGTGGAGTGGGGGCGCGAAGAGGGCGGCTTCATGTGGGCGCCCGACTGTGCCTACCGCGACGGCAAGTATTACTTCTACTTCCCCCATCCCAGCGGCACTGACTGGAACAACACGTGGCGCGTGGGCGTAGCCGTGAGCGACCGTCCCGACGGCGGCTTCAAGTCGGTAGGCCAGCTCAAGGGGCTTGGCGACGATGTGTTCGCCATGATTGACCCGTGCGTCTTCACCGACGACGACGGCCAGGCTTACTTCTATTACGGCGGCGGTGGCCGCTGCGTGGGCGCGCCGCTCAAGGACAACATGACCGAGATTGACGGGCCGCTGCGCCCGATGGAGGGGCTTGTCGACTTCCACGAGGCTGCCTGGGTGCACAAGTACAACGGGCGTTACTACCTCTCGTATGCCGACAACCATACGGAGAACGGCAAGGGCGCAAACCGCCTGCACTACGCCATCAGCGACAGTCCGCTCGGCCCGTGGAAGTATATGGGCGTATATCTTGAGCCTACGGGCTGCGACACGAGCCACGGCTCAATCGTAGAGTACAAGGGCCAGTGGTACGCCTTTTACCACAACTGCTCCATTTCGGGTCAGGGCAACCTGCGCTCAATCTGCGTAGACAAGCTCTACTACAACCCCGACGGCAGCATCCAGGTGGTGAAGCAGACTGGCAAGTAAACACTCGCCCCAACCCCGACACCCGATACTCGACACCCGACACCCACCCCAGCCCTCCCGAAGGGAGGGGGCTTGGTATGCTTGGGGCGCATTAGGCTCATCGGGCTGATTGGGCTTAATAAGCCTGATGAGCCTAATAAGGCTAATAGAATTTAAGGTGTTGTCTTTAACTTCTAACGAGCGTAGCGAGTGATAACTTCTATAACTCCTTTAACTTCTAAAAGAAATAATAGTTTGGTTTTAGTTTGACCGTCTTTCGGGCGGCGAGATGCCGCTTTTAAGACGTTAAAAGGCCGTCTTTTGCGATGCAAAAGACGGCCTTTCATAATGCGCTTGTTTCCAGGCTGTTATGCTGTCAAGCCTTGCATGCGTCGGCGAAGCTTACCGCGTATTTCTCGCCGAGGCACGCCTCGTAGTTCTTGCAGAAGTTGTCGTACACGTTTTTGGCGATGCCACGCTTGTGCCTGCGGCACAATATCTGGCATTGTACGTACAATGCGCGGTCGCTGAAGGGGTCGTGCGCCATGATGGTCTTGGCTATTTCGAGCGACGTGTCGTCGTCACCCTTCTGCATGCTCTTGTCCAGCAGGCGTGTGAGCAGCGAGATGGCCGCGTTGGAATAGTCAGACTTGAATTCGTCGAGCCATTCGAACGAGTAGTTGGGCAGGATGGGTCCTTCCAGCAGCAGCTCGAGCGTCCGCGCCGTCGTCTCCTCGCTGTCGTCGCCGGCTTCCATGCGGTTTATCAGCGTGCGTGCCTCGTGGTAGTCGAGGAACACGTCGTTACCGGTCTCCAGGCGGTAGTATATTTTGTCGTTCACCACCTCTATTCCTCCCACGCTTTCAAGCAGCATGCGCAGCTTGCGCATGTACACGTTCCTGTTGTTGCGTGCCGAGTTCTCGTTCATTTCCTGCCACAGAGCCTCGTCGAGGGTGTGTATTTCTATGCCCTTGGCGCTCTTCTCGCTGTACAGCAGCAGGATGAAGAGCAGGTTGCGCGTGCGTTTCGTGAAGTTGGCCGTTATGTCCTCGCCGTTCTTGTCGCGCACGACGAACTTGCCCAGAATGCTTATGCTGCCGCCTTTCGGCTCGTAGTATTTTTTCTTTTCCTTCTGTTCGGCCTCCTTCGGCTCTTCTTCCGCCTCGGGCGTGTGCTCCTCTTGTGCAGCCTGCACGGGCTTGTTGCGCCTGCGGCGTATGGCAATTAAGGCCAGCGTGACCGCCGCCACAGCCGCCAGCAGCACGATGTACGTTGACGTAGAGCCTTTGTCGGCGGCTGGCGCGGCCGCCGCCTCGGTGTAGTCGTCTTGCAGCGGCAGGTCGATTGATTCTATTATGACGTCGTGCTCGAGCGAGTTGAGCCTGTAGTTGGCCACTACGTATATCTTGTTCTCCTTTGTGCTGTGGTACATGTCCAGCGCCACGTCCTTGTAGTCGGGTATGCTTCCCGAGGCGTCGGTCACTATTTTCCACTTCGGCTCGTCAATCCATATTTTGATTATGCGGCCTCCCTTGTTGGTCGTGGCTGCGTAGAAGGTGTGGTCTTCGGGGTTGTAGAGCATCTCGCTGGCCAGCAGGAAGCTCGTCTGCTGTTCGCCGTCCGATGTCCATACGCTCTCGGCCTTCATCGTCTTGAGGTCGATGCGCGTAAGGTCGTAATAATAAGTATAGGGCAGTTCCTGTTCTCCCGTGGTGTTGCCGAAGCCTCCGAACACGTACAGGTGGCCGTCGGCCACGGCGGCTGCCGCGCCTGTGCGCGGTGTGATTTTCGGCGAGTATTCAAGCTCGCGTATGCTTCCCGTCACGGGGTTGATGCGGAACAGGTTGTTGTGGTACCGGTAGAAGCCGTATCCTCCGAAGGCGTAAGCCGCGGTGTCTGTGGCTACCGCCCATGTGTGGTTGAAGTATTTTGGCTCGTCTTCGGTAGGCGTGGCCTTGCTCCACGTGCCTGTGGCGAAGTCGAAGTGCGACACGGTGGCGTGCTCCGTGCTGTAAGTGTACAGGTCGCGGTGCGCGTCGTTGTATGCAATGTAGTTGGAGTATTCCATGGCGCGGTAGCCTCCGTTCACGCTTGTGTCCGATGTCTTGTGCGTCACGGGGTTGAATGTCTTTACCGTGTTGCCGTCTACGATGTAGAACACGTTGTCCGCCTGGCTGAACGTTATCTGCACCCTTTCCTTCGACTTGTACCTGAGCACCTTCTTCCACTTCGTGTGGTTGTCGAGTATCCACTGCCCGTTCCTGGCCGTCGCCGGCGCGTTCTGCAGGTCGTCGAAGCTCGTGTCGCCTTCATGCAGGCGCAAGTCCCAGTGGTACAGCTTCTTACCTCCGCCGCTGACGGTTATGTCGCGCACGTTGATTGGCGCCACGTCGACGTAGTTGGGGTCGTCGGTGTGCACGCCGAAGGCCACTGTCACCTCTGTTGTCTTGCTGAAGTCTGCGTTCACCGTGGCCTTTTTGCCGCGGTATTCATAGGTGAGCTTGTTGTTTTTCTTGTCGATTGTAAGGCTGGCCTTTATGCCGTCGCCGCCCGTGACGTTGCAGTCCAAGTAATAGATTTTCTTGTCCACCACTATGGCCGGGCGGTTGTCGTTGAGCTTCGGCATGGAGAATATAGCGTCGAAGTGCTGGCCGTCGTCGGTCTTCACGCACAGCACGTTGCCGAAGAAAGGCTCTCCCTTGCGCAAATCCATGGCGAACTCCACCTTTAGCCCGTCCTTCACGCCGATGGGCTTGCCGCCGTTGAGCGACAGCGTGGTGCGCTTCGCCACGGGTTGCGAGTGCGAGTTGAAGTATAGTCCGTCGTTAGCGGCCGGGCAGCCTGCGGCCCAGGCCATGAGCAGTGTCAGGCAGATTGCAGCCTTGATGTAAAAGTGTTTCATGTCAGGTCAGTAACGTTACTGATTGAATTGGTAGCTTGATTAATGTCATATGGCGGCGCGCGCTGTGCGGCGCGGACGTGTCCGCATGCCTGTGTGCGTGCAAATAGCCAATTGCAAAGGTATATAAAAAAGTTCTGATTTGTATGTTTTTTGCCGAAAAAGCGGCAAAGTGGCTCGCTTAATCGATTTTTAACCGTCTTTTAATCAGTATTTTCTGCGTATATTATGCACGGGTGGATAATTTTGCAACCGACATGAAAAGACATACCTTATACCTTTTATAAATGAAACATTTACATTATCTCTTCGTTAAGTCGGCCGCCGCCATCATGGCCGTCGCTCTCTCGGGGGCGGCCATGGCGGCGGACAAAACGCCGGTGGACTATGTCAACCCTTACATGGGCAACATCAGCCACCTGCTCGTGCCGACGTTCCCCACGGTGCAGCTGCCCAACAGCATGCTGCGCGTCTATCCCGTAAGGGCGGACTATACAGCCGACCAGCTGGGCGGACTGCCGCTCATCGTTACCCACCACCGCGAGCGCTCGGCCTTCAACCTGCAGGTGTACCAGGGCGACTTGGCGGCCGTAGGCTCGCGTCCTTCCGGCTATACGTATGACAACGAGCGGCTCAATCCGTATTCATATTCCGTATATCTTGACAGTGCCGAGGTCGATGTCGACTACGCCGTGTCGCACCAGGCGGCCATCTACCGCCTCGGCCTGCGCAAGGGCGGCAAGCCTTCATATATAATGTTAAGCTCGGCTGACGGGCGCATGGCCGCCAAGGGCAACGCCGTAAGCGGCTGGCAGAACCTTGACAAGCGCACGAAGGTGTACATACACGCCGAGTTTGACAAGACGCCGGCGGCCGTTTACGTTGTCAAGGACGGCAAGGCCGTGGCCGGCAGCGAGGCCGAGGGGCGCGGTGCGTGCCTCGCCGTCGAGATGCCCGGCGGATGCTCGAAGGTCAAGATGCGCTACGGCGTGTCGTTCATCAGCGAGGAGCAGGCCGCGCGCAACCTTGACAGGGAAATCCCCTCGTATGACTTCGCCGCGGTGAAGGCCGCCGGCCGCCGCGCGTGGAACGAGGCGCTGGGCCGCATCGAGGTGGTAGGCGGCAGCCGTGAGGACAAGGAAGTGTTCTACACATCCATGTACCGCTACTACGAACGGCAGATTTGCATGAGCGAGGACGGCCGCTATTACAGCGCGACCGACGGCCGCGTGCACGACGACGGAGGCCGTCCCTACTATACCGACGACTGGGTGTGGGACACTTACCGCGCAGCCCATCCGCTGCGTGCGCTGCTCGAACCCAAGAAGGAGGCCGACATAGTGAACTCTCTCGTGACGATGGCCGTGCAGGGCGACAGCCTCTGGATGCCTACGTTCCCCGAGTCGACGGGCGACTCGCGCCGAATGAACTCCAACCACGGCGTGGCCGTAGTGGCCGACGCTCTGTGCAAGGGCATCACCGCCTTCGACGTGGAGACGGCCTACCGCGCCTGCATAGGCGGCATATACTACAAGTCGCTCGCCCCCTGGTCGGGAACAAACCCGGGCGGATGGCTCAACCGCTTCTACATAAAGCACGGCTACATACCCTCGCTCCGTCCCGGAGAGAAGGAGTGGCTGCCCGACGTCAACCCCGGCGAACGCCGCCAGCCCATCGCCGTTACGCTGGGTACGGCTTACGACGAGTGGTGCCTCTCGCGCATAGCCGGCTACCTCGGCAACAAGAAAGACCAGGCCAAGTACGAGCGCCGCTCGCTCAACTACCGCAACGTGTACAATCCCGAGACGCGCTTCTTCCACCCGAAAGACTCGTCGGGCAACTTCATCAGTCCGCTCGATTACGCCTTCGACGGCGGCATGGGCGCGCGCGACTACTACGGCGAGAACAACGGCTGGGTGTACCGCTGGGACGTGCCGCACAGCATTGCCGACCTCATCAGCCTGCACGGCGGCGCGGAGCAGTTCAACGCCGACCTCGACCAGACGTTCCGCGAGCCGCTGGGGCGCAGCAAGTTCGAGTTCTACGCCATGATTCCCGACCATACAGGCAACGTGGGCCAGTTCTCGATGGCCAACGAGCCGTCGCTCCACATACCTTATCTGTATAACTATTCAGGCCGTCCGTGGATGACGCAGAAGCGCGTGAGGAAACTGCTCGACGAGTGGTTCCGCTCCGACCTGATGGGCCTTCCGGGCGACGAGGACGGCGGCGGCATGTCGGCCTTCGTGGTGTTCTCGATGATGGGCATATACCCGGTCACCCCCGGCCTGCCCGTCTACAACATAGGCAGCCCCGTGTTCCCGCTGGTGAGAATCCATCTTGACGGCGGCGGCGTGTTTGAAATCGAGGCTCGCGGGGCGTCGCGCGACAACAAGTACATACAGTCGGCACGGCTCGACGGCCGCGAGTGGTCGAAGCCCTGGCTGACCCACAGCGACGTGAAGGACGGCGGACGGCTCGTGCTCGAGATGGGCGACACCGCCAACAAGCAGTGGGGCGCGCGCCCGGAGGACGCTCCGCCGTCGGGAGTAAGCATCAAATAAACATCTTCATAAACCATTAGACAATCAATGACTTGCGAAAGGCCGTCTTTTACATGATGAAAGACGGCCTTTTACGTTCCCGTTGACGGCCTTTTGCACCGCAATTCACGGCCTTTCGCATTGCGGCAGGATGCAGCCTCGTGTTTCGGGAAAGTGTTAAATGTCTTGGAAATACGATTAATTGTCGATTTATGCGAATTTTAATTGTGTGTTTAATCCCGATTTTACGCTTTTTTATTTGAGGCAATATAATTTTGCGGTAGTTTAACAATCATGGACGCATTACCTTTAAAACCAAAAGATTTATTAATTAACGACAAAATCTCTAATTTATGAAAAAACTCTTATCAGAAACGTGTAGACGGAGATTAGGCGCGGCCATAGCCATGCTGCTGCTCTTCGTGTGCGCGGTGTCGGCGCAAAACAAGCGCATCGCCGGCTCTGTTGTCGACGGCAACGGCGACCCGTTGCCGGGCGCCACGATATCAGTCGTTGGCAATAAAGACCTTGGGACGACAACCGACATCAACGGAAAGTTCTCAATCGACGTGCCGCAGAACGCCGTCTTGCAGTTCAGCTTCATCGGCTACAAGCCGCATCAGGTAAGGGCGCAGGCGGCCAACGACCACATGAGCATAATGCTCACCGAAGACTCGCAGGAGCTTGACGACGTCGTAGTGACCGCACTCGGCATCAGCCGCGAGGCCAAGTCGCTCGGTTATGCACGGCAGAGCGTCGACACAGAGTCGCTGCTCGACGCGCGCGACGCCAACCTGCTCAACAGCTTGAGCGGTAAGGTATCCGGCGTGAACATCATCTCGAACGGTGGCCCGATGGCTTCGACCCGTGTCGAAATCCGCGGTAACAACTCTATTACAGGTAACAACCAGCCGCTCTACGTTGTCGACGGTGTGCCAATTATGAACGACATGGGTGAGTCTGGCGACCTCGACTACGGTAACCCGGCATCGTTCATCAGCCCCGACGACGTCGAGTCAATCGAAGTCCTCAAGGGTGCGAACGCGGCAGCACTCTACGGTTCAGAGGCTGCCAACGGTGTAATCCTCATCACCACGAAGAAGGCTTCCCAACGTCCTGGCCTCGGCATTTCTTACGACTATAACATGCAGTTCTCCTTCCTGCGTGAATATCCTACTTACCAAAATGTCTACGGAACAGTGTCAGCTATTAATTTCGGTGCAGCTGATGCGTACAACCGCTATAATGGAAATGATGAAGGTAAGAACGGTTACGGTTACAATTCCGACCTTCCTTATGGCATATATGTCTACAACTGGAAGAACAACGACCAGCGTTCTTGGGGATTGCCCATGCTTGGCTTCGACGTAGTAGGACGTAACAACGAAATACGTAGTTATTCACCGGCAAAGAAGTCTATAACCGACATGTATGAGACTGGTATGCAAATTACCAATAGTGTATCTATTGACAAGGTATTCAATGGTGCTGCCATCCGTCTTAGCTATACAGGCACGATATATGACGGTATCCTCAAGAACTTCAACGACATGAAGCGTCACAACTTCAGTGCTAACGCAAATGCGCAGTTGGCAAAATGGCTGAGCTTCGACATGTCGCTCAACTATCAGCTCGAGGATGTTGACAATCGTGACTTCAAGGGCGACTCTAACCGTAACCCGTTGCGTGCCGTGATGAACATGCCTCGTGATGCGACCTTGGACGAGCTTCTGCCTTATAAGAGGGAAGACGGTTCACCTTATACATATGGTGCGGCTAACTTCTACAATCCTTATTGGTTGCTAAATGAGTGTACCAACGCTGACGACCGCAACGCATTCCGCGGCATCCTTACGTTCAACATCAAGCCTTTCAAGGGTTTCACACTCCGTCTGCGCGGAGCTATGGAGCGCATCAACAAGAAGGGTTGGAAGTTTGACAACTATTATACAATGTGGGACATCGACGGCCGTTATGAATTGTTTAACGAGTCGTCAAAGAACGACCAGTTCGAGGCTGTGGCCATGTATAATACCAACTGGGATAACGGCTTGTCGCTTAATGCAAGCTTGGGAGCTTCAATGCAGAAAAACAGTTGGGACAAGGTTACAAACGTTGTCAATTCTCTTGCGGTACCTGACAATATATCATTGTCTAACAATGCGTCTATCGTAACAGCCACACAGGGACACAGCGGCAAGGAGAAGCAGGGTGTGTTCGGAACGGTGTCTCTTGGTTGGAAGGGTGCTTACATCGACGGTAGTTTCCGTAATGACTGGTCGAGTACATTGCCTATGAACAACAATTCTTATTTCTACTGGTCTGCAAGTGGCGCTTGGGTGCTTACGGATATGTTCCCGAAAATCAAGAACAAGGTGCTTTCGTTTGCCAAGTTGCGCGGTTCTTACGCAAAGGTAGGTAATGATGCCGGTTTCGACCGCTTGTATGACGGTTACAGCTATGGCGGCATATTCCGTACCAACATGGCTTGGTTCACAGGTGATAATACACGAAAGAACCCCAACCTGAAACCTGAGACCACAACCTCTACCGAGGTCGGCACCGAGCTTCATTTCCTTAATGACCGCTTGACATTGGACGTTACATATTATTCAAAGTCTACACGCGACCAGATTTTGGATGCGCAGCTCTCTTACCTCTCCAACTATCAGCGAGTGGTAATTAACTCTGGCGAGATAACCAACAAGGGTTGGGAGCTTTCTATATCTGGAACGCCTGTCAAGACGAAGAATTTTGAGTGGCGCACCACTCTCAACTGGTCGAAGAACAACTCAATGGTAGAGTCGCTTCCCGACGGTGTAGACAAGATACAGATAGGTAGCGGAATGTATGACACGAGGACATATGCCGAGGTGGGCAAGCCTTTCGGTGTTATGTATGTCAATACTTTCAAGCGTGACGAGGAAGGACATATACTCTGTACGGCTGACGGTTCGCCGATGGAAGGTTCTGAGCAGAAATGTCTTGGTACGGTACAGGCAGACTGGCGAGGCGGTTGGCAAAACACTTTCCGCTACGGCAATCTCTCCGCTTCCATTATGATTGACTTCCAGAAGGGCGGCAAGTTCCTTTCGCAGACAAGCGTTCTTGGAGCTACTGACGGCCAGACCATCCAGTCGCTCTACGGTAGGGACTGGCAGTTGTTCTCGCGCAAGATTCTTAACGAGAATGATGACGAGCGCAAAGGATTCCTTAGTGCTTCTGACGCAATGACAAATGCGGCATATTCACAGGTCTATCCAGACTGGGCGCGTCCGAAGGGTGTACAGCTTGAGAACTGCGTTTATGACGAGAGCGCAGGCCCGGAACTGGCAGGCAAGCCTGTAACCGGCGCATGGGCTACTCCGGAAAACTACTGGCTGCACTATACACGCCGCAACATCGAGCGTTTCGTTTACGATGCTTCATACATAAAGCTGCGTGAAATCACGGTAAGCTACGACTTCCCGAAGAAGTGGTTTGCTAAGACTCCTATTCGTTCTCTCAGGCTTTCTGCCGTAGGCCGTAATGTTGCAACGCTGTTCAGCAATAGCCCGAAGGGTCTCGACCCACAGTCTACCAGTACTACAGGCAACGCACAGGGTTACGAGCGAGGCTTCAACCTACCCGAGGCTACATACGGATTTGACATAAAGGTTACTTTCTAAATATAAAGATATGAAACTGAAACATAAAATATTTGCGTTGATGGCCGTGGCCGGTGTTGTTACAAGCTGTACCGACGGCTTCGAGACTGTCAACCAAGACCCCAACAAAATTTATGAGGTCGACGTTCAGAGCATTCTGCCTGGTACGGTCTACCGCACAATGAACGTCATTAGTGAGACTAACTATAACCGCCTGTGGAGTTATGGACGTCAAGTGGTTGTTGTTGCGTTCCAAAAGGAATGGGGCGAGAAGGGTGACGGCATTTACCGCCAATATTATGTCGAGATACTTCGTGACATCAAGGCTCTTGAGAAAGCTACCAATGACGACCCGGCAAGGCCTAACACTAATGCCATAGCAAAGACATGGAAGGCTTTTGTCTATTATCAGCTGCTCTCTCTTTATGGGCCTGTAGGGCTTACAAAAGCCGACTTTGATGACATGTCCAAGCGCGAGTTTTATTACGATTCGGAGGAGACAGCTTACTACGAAATTCTTGATGACCTTGACAAGGCTGTGGAGCTATTTGACCCTGACAGCGAGGACAGGCTTGCACGCGACCCTGTATATGGGGACGGAGGTGAGAGCGACATAGAAAGATGGCGTAAGCTTGCCAATACGTTGCGTTTGGAAATTGCGATGAACATTCAGAACATCAACGAGGAAAAGGCACGTGAGTACGCTGCCAAGTCAATGGCTCATGAAGATTGGCTGTTCTCTTCACTTGAAGACGCATTCGCACCGAAGTACGGTACGGTCGACGGTGTAGACTGTTCCTATTATTATACGCGAATGAACAAGAACGAAATCATCACAAAGAACAACTACGGCAACATCCCGTCAATGAACGAATACTTTGCCGTGTATATGTTCTCTTACAACGACCCGCGTATGGAGGTTTACTTCCGTCCGTCAAATTACTTTAACGACGACGAGGACGCCGTACCATACCAAATGGAAGATGTCATTACAAGGGCGCATGACTGTGATGTAAGCGAATGTACAGCAGACGAGCGTGCCGAGCACTTGCAGCAGATGGCGGAAGGTCATTCTCTCCGTGATTCTCTCCGCGTGCTTTACGCCATTCCTTATGTGCCGACGGCTGACGGTCCTGGTTCTAGAAGGCCGTTTGGCTGGTTGGTAGAGAAGGACCCGACCGACCCGAATGGTACATTGGATAAGAAAGACCCGTTGACAGCTAACGACCTTCAGCGTTGTTACATCAATGAGCGCTTCTATCAAATGGATATCAACCTGCCACTTCTGCGCTGGTGCGATGCCTGCTTCCTTGCAGCCGAGGCCAGTGTGAAGTTCGGACTTGGCTCGAAGACGGCGCAGCAGTATTATGAGGATGGCATCCGTGCTTCGTTCGAAGAGTGGGGCATCAGCGGCAGTGTTGACGCTTACATGAACCAGCCCGGCATACAATGGGGCACGAGCCGCCTTGACGCGTTCGATGATACACGCCGCCTTATGAACGGAAATATCGACGGCGCGAACGGCGACGAGGGCAAGCTGGAGCAGATTTACAAGCAGCGTTGGTTCGCCGACTTCCTCGACGGATATTCAGCATGGCGTATGGAACGTCGTACCAGGGCGTTGAACCTGCCGCCGTTCTTCCATAACGGTTCGGAGGCTTTTGAGGAGGGTGGCAATGTTTACTATGCTTATCCTGAGCGTCTTTACTTCCCTGATGCGGAGCGTACCACCAACGTCAACGCTTATTATGATGCAATAGACATACTTCAGTCAAACAGCCCGGAGCCGAATGATGCTCGTTGGGGTGACAATGTGTACACCGTATTGCAGTTTGCAAAGCCTGTGCCTAACAAGGCGGAGACCATTGCACGTTACGAAAGTATGTCTTACGTTGACTTCAATATGGATATGCAAGCCCACAAGTATGGTGACACTTATGAGGACTTGGTGCGCGCAGCACGCGAGAAGACTGGTATAACAGACAATGACGAGGAAGCCTTGACCGAAGCCTTCTGGTTTGAAATCAGGCAAGAAATAGGCACTTATGTTGTAGAATGATAAATTATAAAAAGATATGAATACTAAAATAATCAGAATATTGGGCTTTGCGGCCATTACATTGGGCTTTGCTTCATGTTCTCCATCTGACGAAGGCCCTTCGGTTGAGGACTACTTCCTTAACTATGATATTCCGCAAATCAATCCATCGTCGGACATCCCGGTTGGAGTTTTCTACTCCGACCTGGGCACCAACGGTATTGACGACAAGTATTATCAGAAGCTTATCGGCGAGTACGACGCTGATGCTGCGTATCCGCAGCTGTGTCCTAATGTCCGTCCTGTGCTCGGACGTTACGCCATGGATTTGAACAACTCTAATGCAGTGCCGTTGTTCCAACAGCATATAGACTGGGCCAACGAGGCAGGCATCGACTTCTTTATCATGCCGCAAATCAACGAGGACCAGAACCAGTACAATCACTTGAGCCCCCATGCGGTTGACTTTGTCAATTACATGGAAGGTTTGCATGTCAATTCTTATGGCATGATGAAGTGGGGCAACCTTAAGTATTGTGTCAGCGTAGAATTGAACAATTTTACCAGTGGCTTGTCAAATCAGAACCCGATAGAGAGCGTTGACCTTGACGCCAACGGCGTGTCGCAGCGTGAGGAGCGTCTGTACACTTACTTCAAGGGTCTTGGCGAGCGTTTCTTCATCAATGATTCGCTTTACTATTATGTTGACGGTAAGCCGCTTGTAGTGCTTCTCAATCCCAAGAACCTTTATTCAAAGGACACCAAGCAGCTTTACCAGAACCTTCGTGACACAGTGTTCAAATATACAGGCAAGGAGATGTACATCGTGGCACGTCAGGACAAGTGGTCGCCGTCGGCACGTTACATAAATACCTTTATAGGTGGCGGCGTGGACGCTGTGTACATGGACAATATGTTCGATACCACAGACTTTACGCTTCAACATCTTGGTTGGGCGCAGTGCATAGACCAGAATTACCAGTACAACCGCCAGTACATCAAGGAGAACTACGGTATTGATTTCATTCCGGCCATCTGCCCGTCGTTCGTGCGTTGGGTAAGGCAAAACACTACTACGGAGTTCTACAACTATCCGCCTGTTTACTACGACAAGGAGCTGTTCACCGATATGTGTAATGTGGCGAAGATGAACCTTGGTGACAACCGCATCGTGTTCATCGATGGTTTCAACAAGTGGGACTACGGAAACGCCATGGAACCGTCAGACCCCAACTACGGCAACGGCTACGGAATGGAAATACTCGACATTGTAAGACAACAATTCAAGGTTAGATAAAAACTGATTATCATGAAAACATTAGAAAACATAATAAAGACGGGGATGCTCTGTTTTGTCGGGATTACAGCGCTGGTGACAGCCTGCAGCGACGACGAGACAATCTCCAAGGAGCCTGACCTGCCGGTAACGTCGGTCACGGAGCTTACCGTACACAAGCCGCTTGAAGGCGAGCATACGTTCAGTTTCTCGTCAGTGGGCAACCAGGCGCAGCAATTGCTCTTCAGTACGCCGTACGACTGGCAGATTGAAGTGTTGAACCCTGACAGCACGGATTTGTCATGGCTTACATTGTTCGACCGTGCAGGCCATGGCGGCGACAGCCTCTCAGTATGGGTGGCGGCCGCGCAGAACGAGAAGTATGAGGACCGCCGCGTAACGTTCTACCTGAAGTCGGGCGAGCAGACGCAGGAGTTCGAGGTGTTCCAAAGCCAGCTCAACGCCGTGCTCATTACCGACCCGAAGGCGTTTGAGAACCTGTCTTGCGACGAGCACATCATGCCGTTGGCCTTTGACACCAACGCTGGCGAGACTACGGTAGAGATTGACGGCGGCGCGGCTGGTTGGATAAGCGTAGACGACGGCACACGCGCCATGGAGCGTGACACCGTGTGGCTGCACATCAATGAGAACACAAGTTTCACCGTGCGCACAGGAAAGGTTACCATTACCTCCAACGCCGACGAGAACATTTTTGCCGAACTGATGGTTTACCAGTACGGACAGGCCAAGCCGGTAATAAACGTTACCAATCCTGAAAGCTTTGCCAACATCTCCAACGAGGGTGCTGAAATACCTATCGAACTTGCTCTTGAGAATGTTGCAAGCATAGAGCAGCTTACCCTCGAAATACCAACGGCCGACGCAAGTTGGCTCTATTGGAGCTACAACGATGATTATACGGGTATTGTACTTTATGTAGACCCCAACCAGGGAGGCTCGCGTTCTACGACGATATCGGTATGCGCGAAGGCCGACCACAGCATAGCTGACGAGATAGAAGTGTCGCAGGAGGCTGCCGACGGCATCACCGTTATGATAACCAACAAGGAAGACCTGCGCGAGCAGTTTGATGCTGAAGGCGCTACGTTCAGCGTCAAGTACCAGTCGCTTGTCGACGAGGTCGAGGCCAAGGTAGTAGGCGTTGACGGGCAGCCCGTTGACTGGATTCACGTTGACAACCTTCTGACCAATCAGGCTATCGTAACCTGTGAACCCAACCCTGACATGACTGCGCGTCTTGCCAACATCAAGCTCTTCCCTAAGGGCGACGAGGCTCACGCCGACGTTGTTACCGTGACCCAGGCTCCGTCCACAGTACTCGTTGTTGAAGGTTCGTTGAAGGAGAGCATTGAAAGGATGATAGAACAGCATGTTTTCTCTGACTGGCAGCACGTAACGTCCCTCGAACTGGCCGGGCAGCTTAGCGATGCCGACTGGAACCTGCTTAAGACCATGTGTACGAAAGGCAACGCGGAGAAGTACAACTTGCAGACGCTCAACCTCGAGAAGGTTACCAACACCACGATGAAGGAAAAGGCGTTTTCGGAGTGCGACTTGCTGAAGAGCATCACGTTCCCTGGTAATCTTGAATACTTGCCTGTCGAGGTTGTCGGCGGATGCGACGAGCTGACATTTGCTGATGTTCCAAGTGCTGTCTACATCGACCATCATGCTTTCAAGAACTGCTTGAAACTCAAGGAAGTGTGGTTGCCAAAGAACCTTAAGTACTTGTATGGTTATGTGTTTGACAATATCAAGGAGTCGCTTACTGATATTTATCTGCGTTCAAAGCCTGTACAGTGCATGGAAGTTGTACGAGATTCAGGTTCTGGCTCTAAGCGTACATGGTGTACGGTATTCAAGGACGACCAGCATAAGAAGTCAAGAATACACGTTCCAAACGAATATATTGACATGTATCGTGAGCCTGACCCACAGAATTGTGAGTCGTTATATCTTGCCGACTTGTTGAAGAGTCTTACGGCTACCGACCCTGGATGGATAGAATCAACCCCAGAGGAGGATTACAAGCATTCAGGTATTCTGAAAGACAGGTTCAGATGGACTAACGCCTCGACCCAACTTATTGGTGATGTTGAGGATTATAAGTAAGATTTAATAAGTGTATGGATAAGTGTTGGTGATGGGAGACAGGCGCAGGCCTGCATTGGCTTGTGCCGTGTCTCCCTGTTTTTACTGGCATTTTCCAGTCCTTTTAATGAAATAACCCCGTGACGCAGTTGCGGATTTGCTTTTGAGGACAACCTCTGGATAAAGTATGTAATTCTTAAGAGGCGGCATACAGCATTGTAAAAGGCCGTCTTTTAGCAACCAAAAGGCCATCTTTTGCAACGCGAAAGACGGCCTTTTGCAAAACGTTGGAAATCAATTCGTTAAAAAGTTTGTAGCAGATTAGCACATGAAAAGCATTTTCCTATTGTCCTGCCTGCTCCTTGCCCCCTCCTTCGCCTTGGCCGGCAAGTACAAGGGCAAGCCTTACAAGCAACACAACGTGCCGTGTACCGTCGAGGCCGAGGACTACGACCTTGGCGGCGAGGGCACGGCCTTCCATTATAAGAACAACTCTTCGGGCGACCGGCGCGCCTACCGCCTCGACCCTGTCAACCTTGCCTCGGGCGGCAGCGGCATTGTTTTGGGCGGCAACGACGACGGCAACTGGACGTGCTACACCGTCAACGTCAAGGAGAGCGGCATGTACTCGGTAGCCACGGTGTGCTCGTCGGGCGTTGACAACGGCCGCTTCGAGCTGCGCGTTGACGGCGGGCAGATGTGCCGCGTGCAGCGCGTGCCCGGCCGGGGGTGGGACAAGTACGCCCCCGTGACCGTCGACGGCATACCCTTGAAGAAGGGCAGGCACGTGCTCCAGTGGTACACCTACGGCGGCATGAACGTCGACAAGTTCGTCATTACGCGCACCGGCGACTACGTTAAGGGTGCGCTGCCCGGCCGTTTCGACTACGATTACCCCATGACGCAGGCCTTCGGCCACAACCCCCTGTTCTTGTCGTTCCCCTCGCAGATGTACGGCAGCCCCTTCACGGGCAACCTCTACACCGCCGACCCCACGGCCCGCGTGTGGCACATCGACGGCCGTGACGTGCTTTATGTCTATGCTTCGCACGACATGGAGCCAGCGCGCGGCTGCGACCGCATGGACCGCTACCACGTGTTCTCCACCGAGGACATGGTCAACTGGACCGACCACGGCGAAATACTGAACGCCGACGACGTGCGCCGTCAGACGGGCATAGGCACCGAGGGCTTCATGTGGGCTCCCGACGCGGCCTATAACCCGAAGGACGGGCTGTACTACTTCCTCTTCCCCCACACCGAGAAGGCCACCCAGTACGGCGACGACGAGGACCTCTGGCGCATGTTCATGGCCACGGGCAAGAACCCCGCAGGGCCGTTCAAGGTGAAGGGTTACATACCGGGAGTGCCCAGCACAATCGACCCCTGCATCTTCATCGACGACGACGGCAAGGCTTACGTCTATGCCGGTGGCGGCGGCAAGGGCTGCTGGGGCGGCAAGCTGAAGGACGACAACTGGCTTGAGCTGGAGCAGGGCATGAAGCCCATGGAAGGCATCAACCGCGACTTCCACGAAGCTCCGTTCGTCTTCAAGAAGGACGGGCGGTATTACCTCACCCATTCAGACAACAACCCCAACGACCTTGGCGGCAACAACCTCATGTATGCCGTGTCTGACTCGCCCCTCGGGCCGTGGAAGGACATGGGCGTATATATGCGTCCGCACGGCCACGAGACGGCTCACGGCAGCGTGGTGGAGTACAAGGGCAAGTGGTACCAGTTCTACCATACCGCCGACTACAGCGGAGCGGGCAACCTGCGCTCGGTATGCTTCGACGAACTGACGTTCACCCCCGACGGCCGCATCAACATCGTGCGCACGTGGGGCATGCCCAAGGGCGGACTCCTGCCTATGCTCATGCCCGGCAAGCGGCTCACCTTGCAGGCCGAGGACTACAACGACGGCGGCTTGCAGACGGCTTGGTTCAAGCGTCCCGACAACCAGACGTTCACCCTGGGCGACGCAAAGTTCGGCCAGATGAGCGTCAAGACCGACGGCGCAGCATCCTACATAGCCTCGATGGAGCGCGGAGAGTGGGCACGCTACTCGTTCTTTGTAGCCGACGAAGGCACGTACCGCGTCACCATACGCATGCGCAACGCCGGCGGCGGCGAGGCCAAGTTCCGCCTCGGCGTTGACGGATACTGGACTGAGCGCAACGAACTCTCTGTCGGCACGCCTGCCGGAGAGTGGGGCGACACGGTCGTCAAGAACGTAAGGCTCACCCCGGGCGAGCACTACATAGAGTGGCGCGGCGCACGCGGAACGGTCGATGTGGACTGCATTTTGATAGAAGCCGACAATTGACGGGGCAGGGGCGGCCGCGGCTACTGCCGCCGCGCGGTCTGCCAACGACGGCAAAACGCAGTGCGAAAGGCCGTGTATTGCAGTGTAAAAGACCGTCTTTTGTAGGCCGAAAGGCCGCGTTTTGCAAAGCTCTGGCTGTCAAACCGTTACCGGTCGTACCGATAGTGTGTTTTTAACCAATGATATATAATTAAAAGAATATTGACTTATGAAACTTAAACTTACCGCGTTCCTCGCCGCGGCGGCGTTGCTTGCGCCTGTCGCCTTGTCGGCGCAGGACGCTTACCAGAACGACTTTTCAGACCCGGCGGCGACGCTCGCCGTCACGGGTACGGGCACGTGCTCCGTGGCCGACGGCGTGCTCCGCGCCAAGGACGCGTATGCGGTGTTCGGCGGAAACGAGTGGAAAGACTACGAATTCTCGTTCCGCGCACGCGCCCCGAAGACGGCGGAGCAGGTGCAGATTTGGGCGGGTTTCCGCACGTATAACCGCTTCGACCGCTACGTGGTGGGCATCAAGGGCGGCCTTCAGGACGACCTTTACCTCATGCGCACGGGCTACATGGGGCTTGACGAGTTCCTCGGCGTGCGCAAGCTGGGCTTCCATCCCGTGCCGGGAGAGTGGTACAGGCTGCGCGTGCAGGTGGCCGGAGGCCGCATCCGCGTGTTCGTCGGCGACGGCGAGAAGCCGCTCATCGACGTTGAGGACAAGAACTCCGGCCTCGCGCCTACGGGCGGCGTGGCTCTCGGCGGCGGCTGGCTCGACACCGAGTATGACGACCTTCAAGTGCGCCCGTTGCCTGCCGACTTCTTCAAGGGCGTGAAACGCGCCGAGTATGACGGCCGCATGAACGCGCAGCAGAAGGAGGAAAAGCGCGTTAAGGAGCGTGCGCAGTACGCCCCGAAGCGGCTCGCCGCGCTGGCCGACGGCCGCACCGAGCTGTCGCTTGACGGCCAGTGGCTCTTCATGCCGGAGTATCAGATGAAGGACGAGGCCAAGGCCGTGAGCGCGGCGACGCCCGATGAGGACTGGCACGTGATGACCGTGCCCGACTTCTGGACGCCCATACGCATCTGGCTTCACGGCGAAACGATGCCCACGCCCAACGGACATGAGGCGAAGGGAGTGTCTGACACGTACTTCCAACAGGAGTCTGACCGCTGCGAGAACTACACGTTCGACTACCGCAGAACCGGCGCGGCGTGGTACCGCCAGTGGCTGGAGCTGCCCGGGGACATCGAGGGCAAGAAGTTCGTCCTTAGTTTCGACGCAGTGTCGAAGATGTGCGACGTGTACGTGAACGGACAGAAGGCAGGCTCGCACATAGGCATGTTCGGCGCGTTCGAGGTGGACGTTACCGCCCTTGTCAGGCCCGGGCGCAACCTCATCGCGCTGAAAGTGGTGCGCGACATAAAGGGCGCGGCGGCGCAGACCAGCGACGCTATGGAGAACTACTACTCGTCGGTGCGCAAGGACATTGCCGCCAACAAGGACGACAAGCAGGCCAACCAAGAGGTCTTGACGGACATTCCCCACGGCTTCTACGGCGACAACCCGGCCGGAATATGGCAGCCGGTGAAGCTCGTAGTGACCGCCCCCGTCAAGGTGGAGGACGTGTTCATAAAGCCCACGTTGCAGGGAGCGGAGTTCGACGTGACGGTAAGCAACGCCTCGAAGAAGAACCGCAAGCTCGACATCAGTGTGCGCATCACCGACAAGCAGGACGGCAGCCTGCTCTACGAGGGCACTCTCCTGGCCAAGCAAAAGCTCGGCAAGGGAGCGCGGCAGACGCTGACCTGCGCCGTAGACGGACTTAAACCGAAACTTTGGGAGCCGTCGTCGCCCAACCTGTACGACTTTACGTTCAGCGTTGCAGACGGCAAGGACGTTATAGACCAAACTACTGTTACTTCAGGCTTCCGCACGTTCGAGGCCCGCGGCGACGGCTACCTTTACCTTAACGGGCGCAAGTTCTGGCTGCGAGGGGGCAACCACATTCCCTTCGCCCTTCGCCCGAACGACCGCGAACTGGCCGACAAGTTCATGCAGCTGATGCGCCAGGGCAACGTCAACGCCACGCGAACGCACACCACTCCGTGGAACCAGCTGTGGATGGACGCCGCCGACCGCAACGGCATAGCCGTCAGCTTCGAGGGCACATGGTCGTGGCTGATGATACACTCCACGCCCATACCCAATGCGTCGACGCTGAAGCTGTGGCACGACGAGTGGCTGCAAGTGATGAGGAAGTTCCGCAACCACCCCTCGCTCGTGTTCTGGACGGTCAACAACGAGATGAAGTTCTACGACCTTGACGCCGACAAGGAGCGCGCCAAGGAGAAGTTCCGCATCATCTCCAACACAGTGAAGGACATGCGCCAGGTAGACCCCACGCGCCCCGTCAGCTTCGACTCCAACTACATGCGCCGCAGCGGCGTAAGGCGTTTTGGCGAGGACTTCATCGCGACGGTTGACGACGGCGACATTGACGACAACCACGCTTACTACAACTGGTACGACTACTCGGTGTTCCGCTTCTTCAACGGCGAGTTCCAACGCGACTTCAAGACCCCCGGCCGACCGCTGATTAGCCAGGAGATGAGCACCGGCTACCCCAACGCCGAGACCGGCCACCCCACGCGTTCGTACCAGCTAATCCACCAGAACCCGTATTCGCTCATAGGATATGAGGCATACGACTGGGCCAACCCGGCCTCGTTCCTCAAAGTGCAGTCGTTCATCACGGGCGAGCTGGCCGAGGCCCTGCGCCGCACATGCCCCGAGGCGTCGGGCATAATGCACTTCGCCTACATGACGTGGTTCCGCCAGTGCTACGACAAGGACGGCATACAGCCTTATCCTACGTACTTCGCCTTGCAGCGTGCGTTGCAGCCCGTGCTCGTCAGCGCCGAACTGTGGGGGCGCAACCTCTACGCAGGCGAGCCTCTGAAGACGCGCGTCTACGTGGTGAACGACGACGAGGCAGGCCGCGACCTCGGCCCGATGACCTTGACGTGGAGTTTCACAGATGCCGACGGCAACGTGCTCTCACGCGGCATCGAGGCTTTTCCTGCGGTCAAGTATTATGGCCGCGAGTACATCGAGCCGAACATCACCGTGCCCGAGACGCTGCCCACGCCGCGCGTGGACGGCAAGCTGCGCCTGGAACTCTTTGACAATGGACGCAGAATATCGGCCAACGAGTACGACCTGCTGCTGGCAACGCGCCAGTGGAGCGCGGTCGATGCGCCCAAGGACAAGCGCATCGTAGTGCTCGGCGACGCGCAGACAACGGCCTCGCTTGCCGCCGCAGGCGTTGAGGCGGAGGCCGCTACCGGCGTCAGCGACCTTATCAAGAAGGCCGGAAAGACAGGCATCGCGGTGCTTTCCGCTCTCCCGGAACTCCCAGCCGACCAAGCCAAAGCCCTGCGCAACTACATAGCCAAGGGCGGAAGGGTGCTCATGCTGGGCTGCAAGGAAGCCGCAAAGGCCGTCTTCCCCGAGTATATCACCAGCTGGATTAACCCCACCGAGGGCGACATCGTCGTCATGGAACGCAGCGACGCGCCTGTGTTCAGCGGTCTCGGGCCGCTCGACCTGCGCTACTTCAACAACAACCTGCGCGAGATGCCGCGTGCATGCAACGCCACGCTCAAGGCCGTGCGCCACGCGAACGTGACCGAACTGGCCGGCCAGATGAAAATCCATGCCTATATAGACGGCGGCAAGCCCGAGGACCGCATCGCCAAAATAGAGTCGATGCGCGGACTTACGATGCTGCAAGTAGCCGACGGCCGCGGCCGTGCCATCGTCTCGACGATGTGTACGGAGAAAGCTCCGACCGACCCTGTGGCCGCCCGACTGCTGGCAAACATGCTCTGCGAGCTGGCAAAGTAATGGTAATCATATTTTCCAAGCGCCGTCTTCCGTCCGTCGGGAGGCGGCGTTTTTTTCTGTCGGAATTTAATATAACGTGAGTTCGACATAACTTCTATTTTTCACAAACAGCGGAAACTCCCTACAAAGGATGGTTTCTTATACCGAATTCACGAATATAAAGATTTGCAATCCGCTCAAATTACACTGTCATGAGATAAATGTATGGGCATGTGCGGATTGCAAATCCGCAATTAGAAACCGCCGGATTGCAAGTCCGGCGGAACAAATGCTTTCATTAATAAAGATTTTATTTCATCCAACAGGTTTGCGGACGAACTGCGAAAGGGATTCATCCGCAAATCTGTTGGATGTATGTGTACGTTAACTCCCGTCCCCGAAGGGGGCGAACTATGCTTAACCGCATGTGTAGTGACCGTAGGGAACGGAACTTGCGGTAAGCCGAAAGCAATTCAAACGTCCCCGAAGGGGGCGAACAATAGGCAGCTATTCGCCCTCTTCGAGGACGAAGTTATTAGCGCATACCTACCGCAAGTTCCGCTTCGCTACACATGCGGTTAAGCATAGTTGGACATCTTCGATGCCCTGCTGCGCTTTGTTGCTATCTAACAGGTTTGCGGATGAACTGCGAAAGGTGGTCTTTTACATGACAAAAGGCCGTCAATTGCACGCTGAAAGACGGTCTTTTAGCATGCAAAAGACCACCTTTCGCCAACGCGCTGGCTGCCAGCCACTTGCATGCGTGCCGCTTCCCTCGCCGAAAAACGGCGCGCGGACGACATAAAAACACGATTAAGCGAATTTTAACCACGCGGTTAATAAGCGATTAACACGTTTGTTAATCGTGCGCGCGTATCTTTGCCCACATCGGAAACCTGAACTAAGTATTAACTAAAAACAAAACTATCATGAAACAATCTTTACATTTAACAATCGCGTCTGCCGCCATGCTGATGGGCTTCGCCTACACCGCTTCGGCAGAAAACCAGACCGTCACGGATGCCGCCGGTCTGAAGGCCGCCATCGAGCAGGCTGTAGATAATGATGTAATTACCGTTAATGGAACCATCAAACTTGATGAGAAGATTGCAATAAGCAAGAAAATCATCACTATTGAAGGAGGTGTGATTGACGGTCAGAACAAGACCCTTTTGTTCCAAATCGCTGACAATTCACAGGTTACTTTTAATGACATGACATTCCAGAATGCCTATCACGACGATGTGCAAGGCCAGGAAAAGGGCGGTGCCATAAGGATACAGGGAGGTATCTTGACGGTAGACGGTTGCGAGTTTGTCAACAACCATGTTACGCATGACGGCAATGGTGGCGCACAGGACAAGCCGCAAAACTGGGACGGCGGCGGCGCAATACATGCCGTTGATGCCAAACTGTATGTACAGAGCACTACGTTCACTGGCAATTCTGGCTTCCATGGTGGTGCCATCGGTGGTCAGAACAGCCAAGGTTCGTTCTACGACTGCGTGTTTGAGGACAATGAGGCAATATGTACTGACTGGATGGTGAACAACAATGACGACGGTCGCGGCGGCGGTGCGGTGTTTGCTCGTTGGGACAGTGCTACGCCCAAGGCATTCGAGTTCAAATACTGCAAGTTCATCAATAACTCTGCAAAACGTACAGGAGGCGCTATCTGCTTGGTTACTGGTGCAGACGCAGCTACGGCTGATTACGAGAACAATGTGTTCACGATAGAGGGATGTGTTTTTAATGGTAATCACACATTGACCGAAAGGCCGAGTAAGGATTGTCGTGGTGGTGCTATAGAAATAGCGGCAGAGCGTGCGGCGACTGTGAACATCTTGTCGAGCACATTTACCAACAACGTTTCGACCAATAACGGCGGTGCCATCGACTTCTTCGCCGAGGCTAAAGAAGGCGCAACAAATGCGAACGGTTACGTGCGCGTGAACATCGTGAACTGTACTGTTACAGGCAACAAAATCACAAGTGCAGGCGGCGGTAACGGTGGAGGTATATACATTGCACGTAAGCCGATGTCACCTGACGGTTCAAAGCAGCTTACAGAGGTGAACGTCATTAATACGATTATTTCGGGCAACAAGGGTGTGCAGGCAGGTGCAGAAGTAAACAGTGATTTCCGCATACAGATTGATGGTAATAACAACTTCGGCAAGAGCATCAAGAACTTGCGTAATTGCCTTATCCGTGATTTGAACGACCAGAACAAGCTCCCGGATTCGGGCATAAACTACGAAGGAACGAAAATCGGCAACGGCAATGGTGCAGCTTATGGTGTAGAGTCAGGTTTGCTTGATGCAGTCAATTTGTTCGGTGACATGGTAGACGACTCTTACTTCCCATTGAAGGCTGATAGCTATGCGGTAACCAATGTTATGGATAATGCTGATGCTTTGGCTAAGGAATATGGACTTGAATACGACCAGCTCGGCCAGCCGCTGAACAAGAATCTCGTAGGTGCTGTTTCGCTTATTGAAGGCGATACGCCCTCTACAGGTATCGATGGCGATGTGGTTGTAGAAGATACCAAGAACACCGACGAGTCATATTATACTATCAGCGGCGTGCGCGTAAGCAAGCCGTCACAGCCGGGCATATACATCCACAAAGGCAAAAAGATTGTGATAAGATAAGATTGAATTGGTATAGTAAAGAGTAGAAGTTTTCATTTTTTCCGCCGCCGTAGCGTGATGCTTACGGCGGCGGTTTTTTTGTTTGGGCGTCGTCTTCTGCATGCTGAAAGGCCGTGTTCCGCAGCGCGGAACACGGCCTTTCGTAAAACAAAAGCCCTCGCATTGCATTGCGCAATGCGAGGGCTTGATGTTCAATCATGTTGTCCAAAGCGGATTCGAACCACTACAAACAGAACCAAAACCTGTTGTGCTACCATTACACCATTGGACAATCACGGGTGCAAAGGTAGTGGTTTTTTACGCCACTACCAAAACTTTTCATTGTTTTTTAGCCTTTTACGGTCACCAGGTAATAGTTTTTCTTGCCGCGCTGTACAAGCAGATACTTGCCGTCTATAAGGTCGTCGGCAGTAATTATACGGTCGAACGCCGCCAGCTTCTCCTTGTTCAGCGATACGCCTCCGCCCTGTACGAGCTTGCGCATCTCGCCTTTGCTGGCGAATACGGCTGCCGCCTGGGTGAAGATTTCTACCGCCGGCTGGCCCAGCTGGTCTTTACCTATTTCAAACTGGGGCACGCCTTCGAAGATGTCGAGCAGCGTCTGTTCGTCAAGTTTGAGCAGGCTCTCCTTCGTAGACTTGCCGAACAGGATGTTAGACGCTTCTATTGCGGCGTCCAAAGCCTCGCGGGAGTGTACCATGACGGTCACTTCCTCGGCCAGGCGTCGCTGTAATGTGCGGCGGCCCGGGTCTTGGCGGTGCTCCTCTACGAGCGCGTCTATTGTCTCCTTTTCAAGGCTTGTGAATATTTTTATGTAGCGTTCGGCGTCGTCGTCGCTCACGTTCAGCCAGAACTGATAGAACTTATAGGGCGACGTGCGCTTCGGGTCAAGCCAGATGTTGCCCGTCTCCGTCTTGCCGAATTTCTTTCCGTCGGCCTTCGTTATGAGCGGACATGTCAGGGCGTAAGCCTCCGCCTCCGCGCCGAGAGTGCGGCGTATAAGCTCCGTTCCGGTAGTCATGTTGCCCCATTGGTCGTTGCCTCCCATCTGGAGTTTGCACCCCTTGTGCTGGTAGAGGTAAAGGAAGTCGTAGCCCTGGAGCAGCTGGTAGGTGAACTCCGTGAACGAGAGGCCGTCGCGCGCCTCGCCGTTCAGGCGCTGCTGCACGCTCTCCTTGGCCATCATGTAGTTCACGGTGATGTGCTTGCCCACCTCTCGGGCGAACTGGAGGAAGCCCATGTCCTTCATCCAGTCATAGTTGTTGACAAGCTCGGCACGGTTGGGCGCGTCGCTTTCAAAGTCGAGGAACTTGGCCAGTTGCCGCTTGATGCACTCCTGGTTGTGGCGGAGCGTGTCCTCGTCGAGCAGGTTTCGCTCAAGGCTTTTGCCCGAGGGGTCGCCTATCATGCCGGTTGCGCCGCCGACGAGAGCCAGCGGCTTGTGGCCGCAACGCTGCAAGTGGCGCAGCATCATCACGCCGCACAGGTGGCCGATGTGGAGCGAATCCGCCGTAGGGTCGGTGCCGAGGTAGGCCGTAACCTGCTCTTTCTGCAACAGTTCTTCGGTGCCCGGCATGATTTGCGCCAGCATGCCGCGCCACCTTAGTTCTTCAACAAAGTTCTTGTTCATCGTATGTTGTTTCTTTGATTATTGTCGTTTGGGAATTATGGGGAAACCGGGAGGACTGGGATTAACGGGAGATGAAAGGGACGCCAATAAATTCTTCACTCTTCGCTCTTAATTCTTCACTCCCTAAGGAACCGGGTCGTAGCCGCTGCCTCCCCACGGATTGCAGCGCAATATGCGCCATATCGCGAGGGCAAGCCCCTTGAACGGGCCGTGCTTCTTCAGTGCTTGCTTGGCATATTCGGAACAAGTGGGGGTGAACCTGCACGAGGGTGGCGTGAAAGGTGATATGCACTTCTGGTAGAAAAGGATAGGAAGGCAGAGCAGCCACACCAGTCCTTTTGACACGGCACGCAACAACTGCTTCATCAGCGCGTCATCTTTTCGGTGAGCCTTTGCAGCAGGTTGCATACCTTTCGTTCGACATCGGCCGTGTCCCATAGCTTGTCGTCGAGCCAGATGAAGGCCATTGCAAGTCCTTGTCCGCCGTCACCTTGCAGGCATTCTACGAGCCGTTGCTTGTTCTTGCGGTACGCTTCGCGCACCTGGCGCTTCACCCTGTTGCGCTTGACGGCGCGCTTGAAGCACCGCTTCGGCACGCTTATGAGCACTTTCGGCCAGGCTTCCGATTCTCCGGCGTCGGTCTTCATGTAGACAAGACGCAACGGGAAAGCGGCCATCGAGCGGCTGCCTTCCCTATGGAAGAGCTTTTCTGTCAGTGTCATGCCGCACAGGCGCTCCTCCTTGCGGAATGTCATCATGCCGTTTCCCGACATATATTATATTACTTGTTCTTTTCAAGGAAGCTCTTGAGTGCGCTTGTCATCGACGGATGCTGCACCGTTGGAGCCTCTACCTCGACCTTTAGCCCGGCATCGTGGGCGGCTTTCGCCGTTGCCGGTCCGAACGTGCCTACCACCACTTTTTCGTTTTTCGAGTCGCCGAACGCCGCGTTGAAGGCGTTGATGCCCGACGGACTGAAGAATATGCACATGTCGTAGTCGAACGCTTTAGCCTCCTCCTCGGTGAAGTCGTTGCTCACCGTGCGGTACATTACGCACTCCGTATGGTTGAGCTTTTTCGTGTCGAGCAGTTTCTTTACGCTGTCGTCGTGCACGTCGCTCATAGGTATGAGGTACTTCTCGTTCTTGTGTTTCACCATTGTAGGCAGCAGGTCGTCTATCTTCCCGGTCTTTCCGAAGAACACCTTGCGCTTCCTGTACTGCACGTATTTCTGGATATAGAGGGCGATTGTCTCGGTAACGCAAAAGTATTTCATCGTTTCCGGGATTTCGAGCCTCATCTCTCCGGCCAGCTTGAAATAGTTGTCGATGGCGTGGCGCGATGTGAACACCACGGCGGTGTAGTTGAGTATGCTGACTTTCTGCTGGCGGAACTCCTTTGATGACAGCCCTTCCACTTTTATGAACGGACGGAAGACCAATTCTACGCCATACTCTTTCTCCATTTCGAAATACGGCGACTTGTCACTGCTCGGTTTCGGTTGAGACACTAAAATCTTTCTTACCATCTGCCTATATCCTAAAAGTTTATTTTCAATTGTTCAACTACTTTTACGAGTACACCCCACAGCGAGAGCAAGGGCGTTATTTCGAGGGCACAAAAGTACAAAATTATCTGTAAAAAAAAGACCTTCTGTCGGAAAAACAGCATAAAGCTCTTGTAAAGTAAAGAGATTTTGACCAAAACGGTGACAAAAGCGACATAAGCCACGGCTTTTTGCACGGACAGGTCGAAATATGACATGAGCAGCACCAGCGGGAACAGCGCGATGCCTTCCACCGACACGGCGAACATGAGCCACTTGAGCCATCCCACGCTGCGACGGCGGCCGAAGAACACGTTGTTCACCAGCCAGTACACCAGCATCTTGACGGCGAAATACGCCGCGTAAACGCCGAAGAACACCGCCACGAGCTGGTACTGCGACGACAGTATGAACGTGCCGGGCACGGTCTCGAGCGTGAAAATGAACGACACCAGGGCCAGCAGCAGGCACGCCTGCAGCATGAAGAACGCCTGCGAGCGCAGCTCGGCCGACGTTTCAGGCATGTCGTTGCCGTCGGCGTCCTTGTTGCTGAAGAAGGCTTTTGCCTGCATCGCGAAGAAGCGGCGCGTGCCCTTGTATGCCGTCAGCGCTATGATGAAGCATGATATGAGCAGCGCCGTGAGCACGTCGTCGCCGCGGATGGAATACGGCACCGGGTCGCCGGCCACTCCGCTGCGTCCCCATGCCGCACCGGGGAACAGCGTCGTGTCGCGCCCGAGGTATGTTTCCACGTAGTGCTCCGGGGCTTTCACGTCGCCGGGGCGCGTCCATTCCTTCACGCCGGGCAGCGACAGGGTGTCGGGGCGTGTGCTCAGGTGGGTGTTCTCAACGTGGATTGCCGCCTGCACCGCCGAGTCCTGCTGCGCCGGGGTGGCGTCTTCGGGCAGGCGTGCGATGACTTCCGCCACGCTCGGCGCAGGTTTCCCGGCCGGCTCCACGGTGGCGGAGTCGGTTCTTGCGGCGGCGTGTGCCTGGCTGAGCGTGTCTGCTTGAAGTGACAACATCGGTACTGTTTATAATAAGGCGAACAGGCTCAATGAGCCGTATAAGCCCAATGAGCCTCTTATGGTATGGCGACATGCCGCCAAGGCCGCAGCCGTGGACGGCATATTTTCTTAACTCTTAATTTTTAACTCTTAATTCCCCAAGCCGAACTCGCTGCGGATTTTGTCCACAAGGTCGAGCTTTTCCCATGTGAACAGCTCCACGTCGATGGTCTTCTCCTCGTGGTAACGGCTGGTGAAAGTCTTTTTCACCACCTCGTTCCGGCGTCCCATGTGGCCGTAGGCCGCCGTCTCCACGTACATGGGCTGGCGCAGCTTCAGCTCGCGCTCGATGGCCTTGGGGCGCAGGTCGAACATCTGCTGTATTTTCGCGGCTATTTCGCCGTCGGTCATGTTGACGCGGCTCTTGCCGTAGGTGTTCACGTAGACGCTTACAGGCTCGGCCCTGCCGATGGCGTAGCTAAGCTGCACGAGCATCTCGTCGGCCACGCCTGCGGCCACCATGTTCTTGGCGATGTGGCGCGCCGCGTATGCCGCCGAGCGGTCCACCTTGCTCGAGTCTTTGCCCGAGAATGCGCCTCCGCCGTGAGCGCCGCGGCCTCCGTAGGTGTCGACAATGATTTTGCGGCCGGTCAGTCCGGTGTCGCCGTTGGGGCCTCCGATGACGAATTTGCCGGTAGGGTTCACCAGGTATTCTATGTCGTCGTTGAACAGTGCGAGCACCTTCTCCGAGTGTATTTGCGCCTTTACGCGCGGCATCAGGATGTTCTTCACGTCGTCCTCGATGCGTGCCAGCATCCGCGCGTCGTCCGTGTCGAACTCGTCGTGCTGCGTCGAAACCACGATTGTGGTGATGCGCAGCGGCGTGCCGTCGTCGGCATACTCCACGGTCACCTGGCTTTTCGAGTCGGGGCGCAGGTAAGTCATCAGCTTTCCTTCCTTGCGTATGTCGGCCAGCACGCGCATTATGAGCTGTGCCAGGTCGAGCGTCACGGGCATGTAGTTCTCCGTCTCGTTGCATGCGTAGCCGAACATCATGCCCTGGTCGCCGGCTCCCTGCTGCTCCTCGTCGCCGTTGTCGACGCCGCGGTTGATGTCGTCGCTCTGCTCGTGGATGGCGTTCAGTATGCCGCACGAGTCGCCGTCGAACTGGTATTCCGACTTCGTGTAGCCGATGCGCTTGATTGCGCGGCGCGCTATGGTCTGCAAGTCGATGTACACCGACGAGCGCACCTCGCCCGCGATGACCACCTGTCCCGTGGTTACGAGCGTCTCCACGGCCACGCGTGCATGGCTGTCATAGGCCAGGAACTGGTCGAGTATGGCGTCCGATATTTGGTCGGCAACCTTGTCGGGATGTCCTTCCGACACTGATTCTGAAGAAAACAAATATGACATATTACCTCGCTTTGTTTGTAAATGGCTGCAAAGTTACGCCTTTTCAACATCATGGCAAAACAAAACGGGGTTTTTAACTGAATTTTCAAATATCGCCTACAAGTTCGGATATTCTGGTGATAAACCTTTCGGCTTGCTCTATCTTGGGCTCAATTTCTTCCCGTGTCACATCGTAAGAACAGTTATAATCGCTGTTATTGCGCATTATTTGCAAGTCGGAATACAGCCTGCCAAGCTCTTGCGGCAACACGCCGGTACGGATATAATGAAGTCCGAAAGCTGAAATCGCGCCTTTATGAGTGTTCACCTGATGGCCGTCCCGTATCAACAATGCCGAGACCGCATGGAAAACGGCATAATAAAGACGGTTGGCTATCGTGTCCCAATAGCCAAGTTTGCGCAACTCTTCTATCTGTCCGAAGGTGTTACGCGCTTTTTCAAGCTCCAATTCCACAATAATTTTCCGCTCTTCCTCAGTCAAACTCATTTCAATACGATTTTGTCGCGTTCCACGTTCTTATGGTAAGGCTGGTATTTCCATGCCTCCCATTGGTTCTTGGTGTACACTGATGGGTTTATTTCTTCTCCCACACTCCAACCCAGTTCACGGAAAGGATAGGCCACGCCGTAGTCGTCGGCTTCAAGATGGGGCTTGTCGAGCAGTATGAGCAAGTCCCAGTCGGAATCCTCACGGGCGTCGCCACGCGCACGCGAACCATACAGCAGCAGCGAGCTTCCTGCCGGCATAGTGGCGCGCGCAAGCCCCTTTAGGCGTTCTATCAGCACTTCACGTTCCATATCTCCTATAAGGATGATGCAAACGAGCGGAATGCAAGCTTGCTTGCAATTTCCCGAATGCAACTTCTTTTCTGCAAAGATAGCGAATTATGGTGAACAAAACACATGGTTATATATAATTTTTCATAAAACGCTGAAAAACCGCCTGCGTAACGCCTTGTGGCACAGCGCGTTGCAAAAGGCCGTCTTTTGCAGGCTAAAAGACGGCCTTTTACAACGCGGTTGACGGCCTTTTGGAATGTAAAAGACCGCCTTTCGCAAAACGGCCTGCCGCAGCCCCTTGCGCCAACCGTTGTCCGCTTTGTTGCCAGTCCTCCCTGCTCTCCCTGCACTCCCGGTCCTCCCGCTACACCTTATATATATTAATAAAGATTAAATCGCCCGAAATAAGCCGCCGTAACGTTTCCTTTATTCCCGATTTTGCAGTACCTTTGCACCCGTAAATCGAGACACATAAATTACAACTCATAAAAACTTAATGTAATTATGAAAATCCAGAAAGTTCATGCAAGAGAAATCCTCGACTCAAGAGGCAACCCGACAGTTGAAGTTGAAGTAACCCTCGAAAACGGCGTTATGGGCCGTGCAGCCGTTCCCTCAGGAGCGTCTACAGGCGAGAACGAAGCCCTCGAGCTTCGCGACGGCGACAAGAACCGCTACGGCGGCAAGGGTGTGCTGAAGGCTGTCGAGAACGTTAACAATATCATCGCGCCGGCATTGCAGGGTGACTGCGTGTTCCAGCAGCGCGCCATCGACCACAAGATGCTCGCCCTCGACGGCACTCCCACCAAGAGCAAGCTCGGCGCAAACGCCATCCTCGGCGTATCTTTGGCTACCGCACAGGCTGCTGCAAAGGCTCTGAACATGCCTCTCTACCGCTACATCGGCGGCTGCAACGCCTACACTCTGCCCGTGCCCATGATGAATATCATCAACGGCGGTGCTCACTCTGACGCGCCCATCGCGTTCCAGGAGTTCATGATTCGCCCCGTAGGCGCTCCCAACGAGAAGGAAGCTATACGCATGGGTGCAGAGGTGTTCCACGCTCTTGCAAAGCTGCTTAAGAAACGCGGACTCTCTACCGCAGTAGGCGACGAGGGTGGTTTCGCTCCCGCGCTCGACGGCATCGAGGACGCTCTCGAGAGCATCTGCCAGGCCATCAAGGACGCAGGTTACGAGCCGGGCAAGGACGTCAAGATTGCAATGGACTGCGCAGCCAGCGAGTTCGCTGTATGCGAGGACGGCAAGTGGTACTATGACTACCGCCAGCTCAAGGACGGAAAGAAGAAGGACCCCAACGGCAAGAAGCTCAGCGCAGAGGAGCAAATCAAGTACCTCGAAGAGCTTATAACCAAATATCCTATCGACTCCATCGAGGACGGACTCGACGAGAACGACTGGGACAACTGGGTTAAGCTGACCGCTGCCATCGGCGACCGTTGCCAGCTGGTAGGCGACGACCTCTTCGTTACCAACGTGAAGTTCCTCGAGAAGGGCATCAAGATGGGCGCAGGCAACTCTATCCTCATCAAGGTTAACCAGATTGGCTCGCTCACCGAGACTCTCGACGCTATCGAGATGGCTCACCGCCACGGCTACACAACCGTTACATCTCACCGCTCTGGCGAGACAGAGGACACCACTATCGCCGACATCGCGGTAGCTACCAACTCTGGTCAGATTAAGACTGGTTCTATGAGCCGCACCGACCGTATGGCCAAGTACAACCAGCTCATCCGCATCGAGGAGGAGCTTGGCGAGGCTGCACGTTACGGATACGCTAAGCTGAAGTAATATTTCAATACATACTTAATGAATAAAGGCTGTGCCACGCACAGCCTTTATTCATTAAGGAGTTAAAGAAGTTAAAGGAGTTACCGCTTCCTTCGGTCGCTAAGGAGTTAAAGACAATACCCTTGCCAACCATCCGCCATCCTGCAACCGGGATGTCGGCTTTAACCCGTTTAATTCCTAACACCCCCAAAAACTGCTCCGACAAAGCATTTGTCTTTAACTTCTTTAACTCCTATAACTTCTTTAACTTCCTACAAAACAAATGTCTCCACACTTCCATCTGCTGCATACCGCGCTGCCACGGCCGGCCAAGTTCACCGACCCTTTCTGCTACGAGCCGCATCCCTTGTGCCTCGCGGCGGCCAAGGAGTTGCAGGACTACATCGCCGGTGACAGCTGCCTGCGCGCCGAAGCGGACAAAGGCAAGATGTTCGGGGTGCTTGTCGTCGAGACGGATGACGGCCGGACGGGCTACCTCGCGGCGTTCTCGGGACTGCTGGGCGGCTCTAACGACCACGCGTTCTTTGTGCCGCCGGTGTTCGACGCGACGCCTCCCGACGGCTATTTCAAGACCCATGAGGCCGAAATTTCAGCCGTCAACAGGCGCATCGACAGCCTGCAAAGCTCTGAAAGCTACCATGCGGCACTGCGCGAGAAGGCTTTATGCGCGGAAAGGAACGCCACGGCGGAGGACGAATACAGGCAGGCCATGCGGCAGGCGAAGGCCCGGCGCGACGCACGCAGGCAGTCGCCGCAGCCCTTGACGGCGGAGGAAGAGGCGGCGATGACACGCGAGAGCCTGCACATGAAGGCCGAACTGCGCCGCCTGAAACGGCGCGGCGCGGAGCTTTTGGCCGCCAAGGAGCAAGCGGTAAAGGTCTTTGAGGACGAAATTGAGGCACTGAAAGCGCGGCGAAGGCAGATGTCCGATGCGCTGCAACGCTGGCTCTTCTCGCAATACTCCATGCTCAACGCACGCGGAGAGCGGCGCGACCTCTGCGACATCTTCGCCCAGACGCCGCAGCGCGTGCCGCCGGCCGGAGCAGGAGACTGCTGCGCTCCCAAGCTGCTTCAGTACGCTTATATCAACCGCATGCGCCCCGTGTGCATGGCGGAGTTCTGGTGGGGCGAGTCGCCCAAGGGCGAAGTGCGCCACCACCTGCACTTCTACCCGGCCTGCCGGGGCAAGTGCCTGCCCATACTCGGGCACATGTTGCAGGGTCTTGAGGTGGAAAAAGGCAGCCCGGAAGCCGCCGTAAGCGAACCGCTTGAGATTGTCTACGAAGACGATAGGCTCGCCGTGGTCGACAAACCGGCAGGCATGAAGAGCGTGCCGGGGCGCGGCGGAGGCGAGTCGGTGCTCGAAGACATGCGCCGCCGTCACCCCGACAAGCCGCAGCTTACGCTTGTACACCGCCTTGATATGGACACATCGGGGCTGCTCCTCGTGGCTTTCGACATGGCGACGTACAAGAAGCTCCAGGCGCAATTCCTCCGCCGGGAGGTCAGGAAGCGGTATGTCGCCCTGCTGGACGGCGTGCCCAGCCGCCCCATGCACGGCGAAATAAGGCTGCCCATGCGCCCCGACCCGCTCGACAGGCCATATCAGAAAGTCGATTTTACCAACGGCAAGGAGGCCGTAACTGAATACCGAATACTCGGAACGCAGGGAAACACCACGCGCGTGGCCCTCTTCCCCCACACTGGACGCACCCACCAGCTGCGCCTGCACTGCGCACACGCCGCCGGACTGGCCGCGCCCATCATCGGCGACCGCCTCTACGGCCACGGCCACGGCCGCCTCTGCCTGCACGCCGAGCAGCTGGAGTTCACGCATCCCGTGACCGGCAAGGCGATGAAATTCGAGCGGCGGGCGGAGTTTTGAGAAAAGGTAAAAGGGTAAAAAAGTAAAAAGGTGAAACCAAAAAGAAGCAACTTTCAATACCATAGCATTTTTCATTATTCATTGTTCATTTTTAATTTACCAGGCATTTGCCTCTAACTTCTTTAACTTCAATAACTTCTTTAACTTCTACGAATATGCAACGCGACATGAAATGGAAGACGCTCAAGAGCGAATACATCATCAAGAGGCCGTGGCTTACGGCGCGGCGTGACACCGTGGAGCTGCCAACGGGCGTGGTGAACGACGAATATTACGTGCTGGAATATCCCACGTGGGTGAACGTAATAGCAGTGACGGTGGACGGCGAGTATGTAATGATACGCCAGTACCGCCACGGCATAGGGCGCACGGGCACCGAAATCGTGGCCGGGGTGTGCGAAGAGGGCGAGCAGCCTGTGGATGCCGCGCGCCGCGAACTGATGGAAGAGACGGGTTACAGCGGCGGCACGTGGCGCGAAGTGATGACCGTATCGGCCAACACGAGCACCATGAACAACATTTGCCACTGCTTCCTTGCCACGGGCGTGGAGCTTGCCGGCAGCCAGCACCTCGACCGCACGGAGGACATCGAGGTGCTGCTGATGGCTGAAAACGATGTGTTCGCCCTGCTCAAGGAGGGCGGAATACTGCAAAGCCTGATGGCCGCGCCGCTGTGGAAGCACTTTTATGAGAAGAAAAAATAAGAACCTACATCAACCTAAAAGACACCTGACACCCACCCCAGGCACACCTGACACCCACCCCAACCCTCCCGAAGGGAGGGAGTTTGGTATGATACCTACCCCCAACCCCTCCCGAAGGGAAGGGGGCTTGGTATGCCTTGCCGGTTGGTTTTCAGGCAAGGCGCATCGGGCTTATTGGGCTAATAAGGCTTATCCGGCCTATAAGTTCGATTAGCCAGATAGGCCAAATAAGCCTAATATGTACCCAATAAAGCAACGGTAATCAAGCTCCCTCCCTTCGGGAGGGCTGGGGTGGGTGGCTTGTTGAATTAAAAATTAAAAATGAAAAATTAAAGATAATGCCTACTTTCAAGGCTGTTTGCCGACAAAGCTAATCATAATTGTCAATTATCAATTATCCATTCTCATTTCAAAAGGCCGTCTTTCGCCTTCCAAAAGGCCGTCAATTGCAATGCAAAAGGCCGTCTTTTACACGCTAAAAGACGGCCTTTTGCGTAGCCGCTGATTATCAAATAGTTACAAGCTTGCCGCCGATGGCCTGGCGGCAAGCCTGAAAACGTAATAAAGTTAACAAAATCTGTAAAAGATGCACACGGCTTTCGGCCGATAAAACGTATCTTTGCAGAAGATAAGCTGCACTCGGGAAATTGTGAGCAAGCTCACTTTCCACTCGTTTGCATTATCTTTGCAAAAGCATAAAACAGGAGGATACACGCATGGAAACGACATTCAGAGTAGACTCAATCGACGACTACAACCGCGCGATGGGACTGGAGACGAGGCATCCGCTGGTGACGGTCATCAACGAAGACGACGTAAAGCAGTTCCCGTTCAAGGACGAGGTGACTTACCAGTACGGCGTGTACGCGCTGTTCTTGAAGCAGACCTACTGCGGCGACATGACCTATGGCCGTATGCCTTACGACTACCAGGAGGGCACGGTGACGAGCTTCGCCCCGGGACAGGTGGTCAAGGTGAAGTTCAGACCCGACTTCAAGCCGCGTTCGCAGGGTCTGCTCTTCCACCCCGACCTCATCCGCGGCACGTCGCTCGGGCAGGACATAAAGCAGTACTCGTTCTTCGCCTACACCTCGCGCGAGGCCCTTCACCTGTCCGAACAAGAGAAGGCCATCTACAAAGACTGCCTCGACAAAATACGCATCGAAATAAACCGCCCCATCGACGGCCACAGCAAGAAGCTCATCTGCCGCAACATAGAGCTGCTGCTCGACTACTGCATGCGCTTCTACGAGCGCCAGTTCATCACGCGCAAGACGGCCAACAGGGACATACTGGCGAAATTCGAGGAGGAACTTGACCGCTACTTCCAGGACCGCCAGGCGGTAATGAACGGCCTGCCCACGGTAAAGCATTTCGCCGAGCGTTGCTTCCTGTCGCCCAACTACTTCGGAGATTTAATCAAGAAGGAGACCGGCCGCACGCCGCAGGAGTACATCCAGAACAAGATTATCGGCCTGGCCAAGGACGAGCTGCTGGGCACTACGAAGACCGTCAACGAGATAAGCTACGGCCTCGGCTTCCAATACTCGCAGCACTTCAACCGCTACTTCAAGCGCAGCACCGGCATGACGCCGAGCGAGTACAGGAAAGTGGCGGCGGAGTAAGGCAACTCACACCCACCCCAACCCTCCCAAAGGGAGGGAGCTTGGTATGCTTTGAAGCATTGGGAGAGTGGCATATTAATACTAATTTTATCAGAAATATGAAGAGCATCAATAAAGGCGGCATGGACGAACACACCACAAAAGCATATCAAGCCCCCTCCCTTGGGGAGGGTTGGGGTGGGTGTGAGGATGCTGGCGGTGGGTGTCAGGACAGCGATGGTGGGTGTCAGGACAGCAGTGTTGGGTGTGAGGACGTTTGTCAAACCGGTGTCTGCCAGTGCAACCGCGCCTTCCACGCCGAGACGCTGCACCCTCTTGTCAGCCTAATCGACATGTCGTCGCCCTGCGAGCGCGGCAAGATGAAGACCGACTGCTACGCCGTGGTGTTCAGGCACGACGCCGGTGACGGCGCAAGATACGGCCGGCGGCCTTACGACTTCACCGACGGCACGCTGCTCTTCGTCACCCCCGACAAGGAAATCGACCTCGCGACGGCCGACGGCAAGATGCTCATCTTCCACCCGAGCCTCACCGAATGCACGCCGCTCGGCCTGCGGCTGAAGGAGTATTCGTTCTTCAAGTACCGCCAGGACGAGTCGCTCCACATATCGTGTTGCGAGATAAAGGTAATAAATAGATGCCTCGGCTGCATACAGGACGAGCTGTGCTGGGGTGTCGACGACTACAGCAAGGACATCATAAGCAACGCCATCGACCTGCTGCTGGGCTACTGCCGCCGCTTTTACAACCGCCAGTTCATCACCCGTCATGAGGCCAACGCCGCCGCAATAGCCACGCTCGACGGCGCCATCGACGGCTACCTGAAGTCGGGTAGGGCCGCTACCGACGGACTGCCCACGGCCTCGCGCCTGGCACAGAGGCTCGACATGTCGGCCGAATACATGAACGACATGCTCAAGAGCGAGACCGGCAAGACCGCCGCCGAGTACTTGCAGCTGCGCCGTCTGCTCATGGCCAAGCAGCTGCTCATAGGCACCGACACGCCCGTAGGCCGCATAGCGGAGACGCTCGGCTTCTCTACCGCAGGCTGCTTCGCCGCCGTTTTCAGGAGGACAACAGGCTGCACGCCCGAGGAATACAGGGGGAATGAATAATTAAAAATGAACAATTAAAAATTAAAAAATGAACAATCAGTGCGACGGCGCAGCCTGATTTTTAATTTTTAATTGTTCATTTTTAATTTAAATTCATACCTTTGTCCCTGCAAATCAAAACCTTAGACAAATGAAACGACTACTTTTGAGCCTGCTGGCGGTGCTCGCCCTTTGCATAAACGCCGCCGCCGAGAACTATCCCTACCGCTCCGACTGCCTTTGGGTGACCGTGCCCGACCATGCCGACTGGCTATATGATAAAGGTGAAAAGGCAAAGGTGGAGGTGCAGCTGTACCGCTACGGCGTGCCCGTTGACACTGAAGTGAAGTATGAAATAGCCGACGACATGATGCCGTCAGACCGCAAAGGAAGCGTCCGTCTGAAGCAAGGCCGCGCCCTAATAGACGTCGGCACGCGCACCACTCCCGGTTTCCGCGACCTCCGGCTGTCGGCCAACGTCGGCGGAAAGACGTACAAGCACCATATAAAGGTAGGCTTCTCCGTGGACGGAATACGGCCTTACGTCAAGGAACCGGCCGACTTCCTCGACTTCTGGAGCAAGAACACAGAGGCCATGCGTGCGTTTCCCTTGGCCTACACGAAGGAGAAAGCCGAGGAGTATTGCACCGACAAGGTGGACTGCTACCTGCTGAAGGTACAACTGAACAAGCAGAAACAATCGGTCTACGCCTACCTCTTCTATCCCAAGAACGCGCAGAAAGGCTCGTGCCCGGTGGTGCTCTGCCCTCCCGGAGCAGGCATAAAGACCATCAAGGAGCCGCTGCGCCACAAGTATTATGCCGAGAACGGCTGCATAAGGATGGAGATGGAAATACATGGAATAGACCCAAGGCTGCCGCAGGAGGCGTTCGACGACATCACCAGAGCGTTCAACGGACGCGAGAACGGCTACCTGTACAACGGCCTTGAAGACCGCGACCGCTACTACATGAAGCGCGTCTACCTCGCCCTTGTGCGCTGTCTCGACCTGCTGACGGCACTCCCCGAGTGGGACGGACGCAACCTGATAGTGCAGGGCGGAAGCCAGGGCGGCGCGCTGTCAATCGTCGCCGCCGCGCTTGACAGCCGCGTTACGCAGTGCATCGTGAACCATCCGGCACTCTCAGACATGGCCGCCTACGCCGCAGGACACACCGGCGGATACCCTCATTTCAACAAGGTTAAGGGAATGTTCACCGATGAGAACATGCGCACTATGGCGTATTACGACGTGGTGAACTTCGCCCGTCACGTCAAGGCCGACACCTACATGACGTGGGGTTACAACGACGATACCTGCCCTCCGACCACCTCCTACGCCGTATGGAACACCCTGACGTGCCCCAAGGAGGCGCTCCTGACACCTATAAACGAGCACTGGACGTCGGATGAAACGGAGTACCGGCAGATGGAGTGGATGATGAAGAGGCTGAAATAAGAAAGGAACAAACCAACAGCCTGCACCTTAACACTCAACAGCCAGCACCCTAACACCCACCCCAACCCTCCCCAAGGGAGGGAGCTTGGTATGCTTTGTTAATGAAAAAGTCCAATAAAGCAAATGGCTTTATTGGACTTTTTATTATATCATCACCCTCAAAAGCTATTCAAGCTCCCTCCCTTGGGGAGGGTTGGGGTGGGTGTTAGGGTGCTGGCTGTTGGGTGTTAGGGTTCTGGCTGTTGGGTGTATAACTTATAGCCTGTCATACTCTTCGTCCGTCACAGGCTCCAACCACTCGTTCCGTGCGCCGTCACCGGCCACGGTGAACGTGACGTGCTGGAACCAGCTGTCGCGCGTAGCGCCGTGCCAGTGCTTCACGCCTTCGGGTATTTCGACCACGTCGCCGGGCTTCAACGGCCGTGCCTGCTTGCCCCACTCCTGATACCAGCCGGTGCCGCCGACGCAGATGAGCACCTGGATGCCATTGTGGTGTATGTGCCAGTTGTTGCGGCAGCGAGGCTCGAAGGTGACGTTAGAGACGGGAATTTTGCCCGTAGAGAGCGGCGCGAGGTAGCTCTCGCCGATGAAATACTTGGCGTAAGCCGTGTTGGGCTGGCCTTTGGGGAACATCGGCTTGCTGACGGGACGGCCCTCGGTAAACTCCTCTCCGTACACTTCGGCTATTGCCTTGCGTGCGCGCCAAGCCTCTACCTCGCCCACGCGCTCGGCCAGCACCGCCGGGATAGAGCGTATTTCAGCGTCTGAAAGACCCATGTTGCGCGCTCCGCTGACGTGCGATTTAAGCTGCGAGCCGCACCCTTCGAGCGCAGCGAGAGCGCTCACGGTGACAAGTTCGCGCTGGGCGAAGGTCAGGTTGTCGCGGGCGAAGATGTCGCCGAAGAGGTGTGCCTTCAGGTAATAGTCCGTAGCAGGGGCGAAGGCGTAGTTGAACGGACGGCCCGAGAGGCGTGTCTGTACCTCCGTGCCCTGCTTCAGGGCGTCGTAATCCTCGGCCACGGGACTGGCATCCTTGCCCTCTTCGTCCTTTATTCCCTTCTTGCCGCGCTCTTCGAGCACGCCCTGCAATGCGCCGAGGGCGTTAAGGCTGCGCGGAAAACCCGTGTAGGCATAGAGTTGCGAAAGGGCTTCCTTGATTTGGTTGACGGTGAGTCCGGCATCGAGACCGGCGTTGATTGCCGCCTTGAGGCCGTCGATGTCGCCTTTGGCTTCAAGGCTTGAAATGGCAACGATGCACTGTTGCCGCTCGTTAAGTACGTTTTCCATATTCTGTTGAGCTTTTACGGGGTTGCAGGCTAGCACTGCCAGCGCGGCCGCAACCAATGTTTTACATACTGGTTTCATGCTTCGAGGTATTTGTCTACGGTGCAAAAGTATGAAGAAAAACCGTATGTGGCATTACCAGTTTTACTGATTGATGTAACGATTTCACTCCTGTTTCGGGGCTGTCCGCGGCCGGCGTGTAAGTGCCTGACAGTCAGCGGCTACGCAAAAGGCCGTCTTTTAGCTTCTAAAAGACGGCCTTTTGAAATGAGAATGGATAATTGATAATTGACAATTATGATTAGCTTTGTCGGCAAACAGCCTTGAAAGTAGGCATTATCTTTAATTTTTCATTTTTCATTTTTAATTTTTAATTCAACAAGCCACCCACCCCAACCCTCCCGAAGGGAGGGAGCTTAATTACCGTTGCTGCATGTGTGGCTTATCGGGCTAATCCGGCTTATCGGGCTAATCATGATTATAGGCCCAATAAGCCTTATAAGCCCAATGCGCCAAGGCTGCCTGCAAAGCATACTAAGCCCCCTCCCTTAGGGAGGGTTGGGGTGGGTGTTTGGTTTGTTTTTACAGAAAATACTCCTTCAGTTGTGCGGCTGTGGCGGCGAGAGCCTGCGGGTCGCCGTTGCCGTAACGCTGCCATATGTCGCGGCAGGCGGCGTAGAGGGGGCTGTCCGTAGGCGTGGCGCGCTTCAGGTAAGGGTCGCAGACCTGGAAGCAGTCGAGTATTCCCACTATGTCGGCGGCCTTCAGTCGCAGCAGCCGTGCCGCTTCGGCCACCTCGGGCGTCTCCTTCACCATCGTGGCAGGCGTGAGTCGGAAGTACAGGTCGAGCACTATGATGAGCGTTATGGGCAGTATGGAAGGGTGGGAGGCTATCGGGCGGAAGTCCTTTTCAAACGTCTCGTTCACCTCCACGCCGTCGTAGAACACGCCGCTGCTGCCCAGTCCGCTCATGCGCCGCAGCGTCTTGATGTCGCGCGAGAGGCGTTTCGGGTTGCCGGCGTAGCGCTCCTTCAGGCGCATGAGGCTCGGCGTGTCGGGCCTGCGCAGTCGGAACATCTGCGCGTATAGCACTTGCGGCAGTATGTGCAGCCCGAGTGCAAGCTCCACCATGCCGCGCGAGAACACGGGCTTTACGCCCTCCGGCCGCCTGAAATACAGCTTGAGCAGCGGCAGCCAGCATTCGTCTGTCCATAATGGGTGTGTCGTCATGTGGGTAAAAGGTTATTGAAAGGTAAAAAAGTAAAAAGGTAAAACGGTAAAAAACGTGACTGCTTGGTGCTGTATCATGTTTGTTTGTTGTTTTACCTTTTTACTGTTTTACCTTTTTACCGTTATATGTTTTTATTTCATTCATCTTCTTCAGCCTCTCCGGCGAGTACGTGCGGCTGTGCCGGTCAACGAAGTCGAACAGCATGAAGGCTCTGTCAAGCACCTCCGTGCGCACTGGTTCGCCCAGCGTGTCGGCCTCGGCGTAGTACAGTTCGGCCAGCATCGATATGCGTTCCAAGCGTTCTTCCTCGGGGTAACGCTCGAACCACTGCATCACGTCGTCCAGCGGCGCGGTGTGGAAAAAGGCGTAGTCGCCCATGTATTGCGTGAACAGGCGGCGCACTTCCTCCTGTCTTTCGCCCGCCTCTTTCTTCTCTATGAGCCGCTGTAAGGCGGCCATGAACTCGCGGATAAGCCGCTGTATGTAGTCTCGTTGAAGCATAATGTGAAACCCTGTAACGGCAAAGAGGAAGCCCCCTCCCGGCCTCCCCGAGGGGAGGGGGTTGTAATTACCTTTGCAGGTTGTTGTTAATTGTTAATTTTTTAATTGTTAATCTATATCATAATGGCGTCTGCCTCTCCTCCCCTCGGGGAGGTTGGGAGGGGGCTTCTCGTTGGTTGTGAGGGGCTTTCTCCATTCGTATATTCCCACAATTTCCTGTAAAACGGATGGCGCGTCATGGTCTGCACGTCGCCGAGTATTATGAGTTTCATGCGTGCCCGGGTTATTGCCACGTTCATTCGGCGCAGGTCTGAGAGGAAGCCTATTTGTCCGTCGGCGTTCGCCCGGACAAGGGAGATTACGATGATGTCGCGCTCCTGTCCCTGGAAACCGTCCACCGTGTTGACCGATATGAGGCTGCGGAAGGGCTTAAAGAACTCCTTTTTGCGGATGAGCCGCCGCAACAGCTGCACCTGGGCGCGGTAAGGCGATATGATGCCTACGTCGATGCGCTCGTCGAGAATGCGCTGTTTGCCTATTTTGGCGAAGTATTTTTCGAGCGTGTCGAGCGTCAGGTCGGCCTCGGCACGGTTGATGCGGCCGAAGCTCTCGCCTACAAACTCCTCCTTGCCCTCCACCTCCGCCGTGTCGAGCCACGTCATCGGGTCGTCCAGGTCGAGTATTCCGCGGTACTTGATTTGCGGCGCGGCCTCGACCATTCCGCCGTAGAACCAGTCGCTCGAGAAGCGCATTATGTGCTCGTTCATGCGGTACTGCGTTTTCAGCAGCGTCACAACTTCGGGCTTTTGGTGCACGATGCGCTCCATGAGCGTGACGCCCAGTCCGCCGTGCAACGCCGCAATGCTCTTCACCGTGGGCGGCAGCTGGCAGTGGTCGCCGGCCAGTATTACCCTCGAAGCCTTGCGTATGGCGAGCCAGCAGGCAGCTTCGAGAGCCTGGGCGGCCTCGTCTATGAAGAGCGTTCCGAACTTCTGTCCCATCAGCAGGCGGCTCGCGCTGCCCGTAAGGGTCGAGGCTATGACGCGCGCCTCGCCGAAGAGCTGGGCGTTTATGCGTATTTCAAGCTCCGTGGCACGGCTTTTCAGGCGTTCGAGCTTCTGGTGGTAGCCGTCGTCGCGCCGCCTTTTGCGGCCTTGGCGCAGCTTGCGTATGGCCTCGCGGATGCTCCACAGCTGCGGATAGTCGGGATGGTCGGCGAAGCGTCGTTCGTAAGTGAACGACAGCATCTTGTCGTTCACCTTGACGGGGTTGCCTATGCGCAGCACGTTCACGCCCCGGTCAACGAGCCGTTCGCTAATCCAGTCGACGGCCATGTTGCTCTGCGCGCATACCAATACCTGGTTTTCGCGGCGCAGGGTCTCGTAGATGGCCTCTACGAGGGTCGTCGTCTTGCCCGTGCCCGGCGGCCCGTGTACTATGGCAACGTCCTTGGCGCGCAGCACGTTGTTCACCGCCTGCTCCTGCGCAGGGTTGAGCCAGGGGAAGCGTATTGGGTCGAACGAGAACGTCTCGGCCTTCTGCCGCGATGCGAAGAGGTCGCGCAGGTAGGCCAGCCGGTTGCCCTTCGCGCTGATGACGCGGTCTAATGCCTCGAACATCAGCCGGTATGTGGTCTCGTCGAAGAACAGCTGTACGCCCACGTTCTCCGCCGTCTGTAGCCTTGTAAGCGGCGCGTTGTCGGGCACTACGACGACCATGCGGTCGCCGTCGACGTAGCTCACGGTGCCGGTGAAGAGGAAGTTAGCCCCTCCCTGCTTCTCGGAAGCCCCCTCCCGGCCTCCCCGAGGGGATGAGTTTGGCTTGCCTTGCCTGTCAGTCCCCTCCCCTCGGGGAGGTCGGGAGGGGGCTGGTTTCTGTTCAAAGAACACCACGGGACGGCCGAACTCGAAGTTGTGTTCAATCTCCTTGTCCTGCGTGCGCATCACCTCTACGGCCAGCTGGTTGAGCGAGTTGTAGTAGCTGCGCCCCACGCTTATGGGCATCCACGCGTCGCCGCGCTTCACCTTGCGCTGCAATCCCATGGCTTCGGTCTGGCGGCGGAACTCCTCCTTCTCGCAGGCGTACTCCATTTCGAGCAGCAACCGCAGCTGCCGCAGGTACTGTATGGGTGATGATGAATAGTTGTCCACGGCTACAAAGATAGTTATTTTTTTAGAAGTTGAACGCTTGAAGATGAGCCAAATTAGCCTGATAAGCCCAATAAGCCTGATGCGCCAAGGGCAAAACCAGCATTGCACATCAAGCTCCCTCCCTTCGGGAGGGTTGGGGTGGGCGGTTTGTTGAATGAAAAATGAAAAATTAAAAATGAAAAATAATGCCTGTTTTCAAGGCTGTTTGCCGACAAAGCTAATCATAATTGTCAATTATCCATTCTCATTTCAAAAGGCCGTCTTTTGCATTCCAAAAGGCCATGAATTGCAACGCAAAAGGCCGTCTTTTAGCTTCTAAAAGACGGCCTTTTGCAAAGCGTTGAATGCCAATATGTTACGCCTTCCGCTCGTATTTCCTGCAAAAAATGATGAACGACAGCAGGCCGAGCACGATGAACGGCACGCCCACCAGAGCCGCATAGCGCGGCGGCAGGCCGGCGGCTATTGGCAGTCCGCCGCAGAACGCGCCGAGGGCGTTGCCCATGTTGAAGGCCACCTGTATGCTCGCGCCGCCCAGCAGCTCGCCGCCCGGGGCGTGCTTGAGGATTAGGAACTGCTGCGGACTGCTCACCGCGAAGAGGCATCCCGTGCATACCACCATCAGCGCGGCCGACACCCAGCCGTAATCGGCCAGCCAGAAGACGGCCAGCAGCGAGGCTATGGCTATGCACTGCGTCACCGCCACGACGTGCCCCGGCCGGTGACGGTCGCACAGGCGTCCGCTAATCAGGTTGCCGGCCACCATGCCGAAGCCTGCAGCTATCATCAGGGCGGGCAGCGCGTCGGCTGCAAATCCGCCTTCGACGAGCAGCGGACTGATGTAGCTGTACCAGCAGAATATTCCTCCGTTGGCAAACATCGTGGCCGCAAGGATGAGCCACGGCGCGTCGTTTTTCAGGAAGGCGAACTGGTGGCGGAAGCCGTTGTCGGGCAACGCGCCCACCGACGGCACCCACTTCCATATATAGTAAAGCACTATGAGGCTGACAAACATCACGAGGATGAACGGCAGCCGCCACGACACCGACGCGCTCAAGCCCGTAGCCAGGGGCACTCCGAAGAGGTTGGCCACGGTCATTCCGGCCACCATTATTGACACCGCGCCCGTCTTGTGGCGTTCGTCGGCCAGGCGCACGGCCACAATGGAGCCCACGCCGAAGTAAGCCCCGTGGGGCAGGCCGGATATGAACCGTGCCGCCAAGAGCATCCAGTAGTTCACTGAGAGGGCGGCCAGCGTGGAGCCTAAGAGTATGATGCACGCCAGCACGAGCAGTATGCTCTTCAGCGGATACTTGTGGACTACGACCAACAAGGGCGCTCCGCAGCATACGCCTATTGCGTAGGCCGAAATCAGGTGGCCTGCCTCGGGTATGCTTACACCGAGGCTCTGCGCCACGTCGGGCAGTATGCCCATCATCACAAATTCGGCAATCCCGAGAGCGAGAGTGCCGAATGCAAGTGCTATTAAGCTTTTCTTCATAATAGAATAAATGTAAAACGCCCAAACGCAGACCCCTTATACCCACCCCAAACCCTCCCCAAGGGAGGGGCTTGGATGGCTTTCAGGGTGCGTGTGACTGGTTATCCTGATAATTAACGACAATTTTTCTTTTTACAGATAGGCCGGATTGGCCTAATGAGCCGGATGCGCCGGATGGGGAAATAGGCATGATTGGCTTAATGGGCTTTATGCGCCCGTTCCGCCCAAACTGCCTGCACTGCATGTCAACGCCCCTCCCTTGGGGAGGGGTTTGGGGTGGGTGTTTGGTTTTTAGGGCTTGGGTTGCCCTTTGTCATACCGCCATCGTGTCGGGTTGTGGCTGCTCTTTTTCTATCGCCTTGCCGATGTCGTCGGCGTCGAAGGTGAACACATGGCCGAGAATGCCGAACGAAACGGTCTTCGTCTCGCCGCCGTAGCGTATTTTGCCGACGGAGAAGATGACGTAGTTATCTACCCTCATGAACTGCCCTACGACAGCGTCGGCGAACTGCGACACGAGCATGTTGCCCAGCGTTTCGCCGAAAGCGCCCAGCAGTCCGTCGTCTCCGCTCTGCCAGGGCATCTCCCTTTGCGCCGCCTCGGCTATTTCGTCAACCACCGTCTGGCGGTGTTTCTCCTCGCCGGGGCAGGTGATGAGCAGCAGGAAGAACACCACTGCGGCCGCGGCCAGCCACTTGGCGGTGCGCCTGCGGCGGCGTTTGGCGTGGTTGTCGGCGGTGCTGATGCCCTCGTCGGCGGTTTCCGCGGCCTCGTCGGGCTGCGTTTCGTCATGCACTATGTCGTCTTCCTTCTCCTCGACGGGCGGCGGAGCCGCAGCGTCCGCAGGCTTTCCGTCAAGAATGGCGCGTAGTTCGTCCACCTGCCAGGCAGGCTTCCACGTGCCAAGTCCTTCACGCCAGACAAGCGTTTCCGACGTTATTCCGATGCCGGCAAGCTCTTCCAGCGTGTAAGGGCCTCGCTGCTTGTTGTCTTTTATGATGAAAAAGTCCATATTCTTTACTTCCCTATGCCGTATTTTTCCTGCCACTTCTCATACCGCTTTAGCACCTCCAGGCCGTCGTCGTTGTACCAGTCGTAGCCGTTGCGGCGCTCGTAGCCTATTTCGGAGACGCTGAACTTCATCACGCCGTCGCGGTCGCAGAAGAACGGACGGTTGTCGTCGAGCGTGTAGAAGCGTGCCCACAGCGTGGGGCAGGGCGCGTCGTCCTGCGCACAGTCAACCAGGCGGTAGTCCTTCTTGCCGTCGGCGTTGGTAAACTTCTCGATGCGTTTGCCCTTGATGGCGCTCTTCTTGAACCACGCCACGGCGGCCTCTACGGCCTGGCGGATTTCCGCCGACGGCTTGGACAGCGACATCAGGAAGAGCACTATGTCGTCGCTCTCCTGTCCGCTGAGGCTCGCCAGCTCGAAGGCTCGTGCCGGGGCAGGCTGCAAGGTGCGCTCGTCGTGCTGTGCGCACCATACAGTCTTCACGCCGTTCTGCGTCACCTGCGTCTTCAGAATGCAGTCCACGCCCTTGTCGAGGGCCGCCTCGGCCTTGGCCTTCAGGCTGTCGGGCAGTGCGGCGTAAGGCTCTTTGCCCTTGGCTGCGTCGCGCATGAGCTTCAGCACGTTAATCATGGCGTCGTCGTTGTACGTTATGTGCGTGTAATATCCTTTCGAGAGAGGGTAGAACTGCGGCCATCCGCCGTTGTCGTACTGCGCCTCGAACAGGTAGTTGAAGCCCTTGACTGCGGCCTCGCGGTACTTCTCCGCCTTGGTGGCGTTGTACAGCCGCATCAGGTAAGCTATCTCCGTGGTCGTAGCCTTGTTGTCGATGGTGGCGTAGCGCTTGCCCTGTTTTTTCTTTTCCACCTCTTTTTTTACGGCCTTTGTCAGTTCGTCTTGCAGCCGCATGTTCTTGGGCCATCCGCCCGACGGGTGCTGGTAGAACAGCAGGTTGTCGCCGATGCGCCGGGCTTCGGCTGTGGTGAAGAACGCGTCGCCGAGCTTCGGGGCTGCGCTCGTCCAGCTTTTTGTCTTAAGGCTTTCGCCGTCCTTGCCGTCCTGTGCCTGCGCCGTGAGTGCCGTAAGCAGCATCACGGCCAGCGCGGCGGCCATTGTCTTGATTTTCATTTTGTAGATGTTTTTATTTGTAGTGTGCGCGCCGTGCGTCGGCAAAGCCTCCCGGTGGCGCATAATCCATTATATGCTTTGACGTTTGCGGCGGCCGTTGGTTTAATCGCGGCGGCCTGTTTTTTCAGCCGTTTCAGGCCGTGCGCATTTCAGGCCGCCGTCGTCGGCTTTGCAATCGACGGTCTTTCGCAATGCAAAAGGCCGTCAATCGCACGCTAAAAGGCCACCTTTTGGACTGTAAAACACGGCCTTTTGCGCAGCCCTTGATTATCAGGCACTTGCAGGCTTGCCTCCGGCCGCCGTGAAAGCGGCTGCGGCGCGTCTGGAAAAGGGCTGTGGGCCGCTTCGGAATTTACCTAAATCAATAAAACAATCGTTTACGCAAAAAAGTCATGCCTACGGCATGCCGTAAGCGCGGAAATTGCTAATTTTGTCGTAGTCTTAGTCAATGTAACATTTTTTCAACCAAAAAACCAAGTAGCACAGCATGAGTCTGAACATCGAAAAGGGCGACAAGAAGCGCGTCGTCATCGTGGGAGGAGGCTTCGCCGGGCTTAAAGTGGCCAACAGGCTGAAGCACAAGGGAATGCAAATCGTACTTATCGACCGGAACAACTACCACCAGTTTCCGCCGCTCATCTACCAGGTGGCATCGGCAGGCATGGAGCCAAGCTCCATATCTTTCCCCTTCAGAAAGATTTTCCAGCACAGCCGCGACGTGTATTTCCGCATGGCCGAGCTGCGCTCCGTGCACCCCGAGAAGAAGCTGATACAGACATCAATAGGCAAGGTGGAGTACGACTACCTCGTACTCGCTGCCGGAACGACAACCAACTTCTACGGCAACAAGAACGTGGAGGCCGAGGCCATGCCAATGAAGACGGTCTCGGAGGCAATGGGACTGCAGAACGCCATACTGGCGAACATCGAGCGCGCCATAACCTGCGCCACCAAACAGGAGCAGCAGGAACTGCTTAACGTAGTCATAGTGGGCGGAGGAGCCACGGGCGTCGAGGTGGCCGGAGTGCTCTCCGAGATGAAGCGCACCGTGCTGCCGCACGACTATCCCGACCTCGACCCCAGCCTCATGAACATATACCTCATAGAAGGCGGCAACCGGCTGCTCGCCGGAATGTCGCCCGAATCGTCGGCCGCGGTGGAGCGTTTCCTGCGCCGCATGGGCGTGAACGTGCTGCTCAACAAGATGGTGACCGACTACCAGGACCACAAGGTAATACTGGCCGACGGCAGCTCCATCGCCACAAAGACGTTCATCTGGGTGAGCGGCGTGGCCGGAAGCCCTGTGGGCAACATCGGCCGCGAGCATCTTGGCCGCGGACAGCGCATCAAGGTTGACCGCTTCAACCAGGTGGAAGGCATGGACTCGGTGTTCTGCATCGGCGACCAGTGCATAGTCTGCGGCGACGAAGACTACCCCAACGGCCATCCGCAGCTGGCGCAGGTGGCCATACAGCAGGGCAAGAACCTGGCGCGCAACATACGCCGGCTGGAGAAGGGCAAGGAGATGCGCCCATTCAAGTACAAGAACCTCGGCTCGATGGCTACCGTGGGAAGGAACAAGGCCGTAGCCGAATTTTCAACGGTGAAGACCAGCGGCTTCATAGCGTGGATGATGTGGCTCGTTGTACACCTGCGCTCCATACTCGGAGTGAGGAACAAGGTGGTGGTGATGCTCAACTGGATGTGGAACTACTTTAACTACAACCAGTCGCTCCGAATGATATTCTACCCCAAGAAGGCGCACGAGATACAGGAGCGCGAGGCACGCGAGGCCGTAACCCACTGGGGCGAAGACCTGAAGGACGACGCCGCGCAGTAAAGCCGCTGGCTGTCAACGACTTGCGCGCCGGCTGCCAGCCGCCGTGCAAAAGGCCGTGTTTTGCAATGCGAAACACGGCCTTTTAGCGTGTGAAAGACGGCCTTTTGCACGGCGAAAGGCCACCTTTTGCAACGCCGCCCGGCAGCGCCCTTTGCGGCGCAGGCCGCAGGCCGTGGCGCAAAAGGCTTCATGCCGCGGGGCTGAAAATGTTTTTTTAAGTATTATTCATACATTAATCGTACTTTAATATATAACGAGTGCGATTTTTTTTAGTAACTTTGCAAGGACTGTAAGAGTTCGCAAAGAAACTACCTAAAACAAAACATACGATATGAAGACAAATTACGAAATCCGTTATGCTGCGCATCCCGAGGATGCGAAGAGCTACGACACGCAGCGCATACGCCGCGACTTCCTCATCGAGCGTGTGTTTGCCGCCGACGAGGTGAACATGGTCTATTCAATGTACGACCGCATGATAGTGGGCGGCGCGATGCCCGTCAATGAGGAGCTGAAGCTCGAAGCCATCGACCCTCTTAAAGCCCCGTACTTCACTACGCGCCGCGAGGTCGGCATATTCAACGTAGGCCAGGGCGAAGGCACGGTCAAGGTGGGCGGCGAAACATTCACCCTCGGCTACAAGGAGGCCCTCTACATAGGCCGCGGCGACCGCGACGTGTTCTTCGCAAGCGCGGACGCGCAGAAGCCTGCGAAGTTCTACTTCAACAGCGTCACCGCCCACAAGGAGTATCCCTGCAAGAAGGTGACCAAGGCCGACGCCGTAGTCGCCCACATGGGTTCGCTCGAAATGAGCAACGAGCGCGACATCAACAAGATGCTCGTATCGCAGGTGCTGCCCACATGCCAGCTGCAGATGGGCATGACGGAGCTTGCCCCCGGCAGCGTATGGAACACCATGCCGGCCCACGTGCACAGCCGCCGCATGGAGGCATACTTCTACTTCGAGGTGCCCGAGGAGCAGGCCGTGTGCCACTTCATGGGGCAGGTCGACGAGACGCGCCACATCTGGATGCGCGGCGACCAGGCCGTGCTGTCGCCAGAGTGGAGCATACACAGCGCCGCGGCCACGCACAACTACACCTTCATCTGGGGCATGGGAGGCGAGAATCTCGACTATGGCGACCAGGACTTCTCGAAGATTACGGACTTGAAATAGTAACTAACACCCACCCCAACCCTCCCCAAGGGAGGGAGTTTAATATGCCGTTGCATATAGGCAGAATAAAATCACGGTTTCAAACGGCGATAAAGCCTGCAATAAATTAGCATTGCATGTCAAGCTCCCTCCCTTCGGGAGGGCGGGGGTGGGTAAATAATAGTATAGCAAAATGGACACATTTTCAAAGAATTTCTCCCTTGAAGGCAAGGTGGCTCTCGTCACGGGAGCCGCTTACGGGATAGGTTTCGCCATAGCAGAGGCTTACGCCAAGGCTGGCGCAAGAATAGCCTTCAACTGCCGTTCGCAGCACCACATGGAGCAGGCGCTGGCCGACTACAAGGCAAAGGGCATCGACGCGAAGGGCTACATCTGCGACGTTACCAACGAAGAGGACGTAAAGAAGATGGTGGCCGACATCGAGCGCGAGCTCGGCGTAATCGACATACTCGTCAACAACGCCGGAATAATCAAGCGCATACCCATGACCGAGATGTCGGTCGATGACTTCCGCCAGGTGGTCGACATCGACCTCAACGCGCCGTTCATCGTCTCCAAGGCCGTAATCCCCGGCATGATAAAGAAGGGTCACGGCAAAATCATCAACGTGTGCTCGATGATGAGCGAGCTGGGACGCGAGACGGTGTCTGCCTATGCGGCGGCCAAGGGCGGCCTGAAGATGCTCACGCGCAACATCTGCTCCGAGTTCGGAGGCCACAACATACAGTGCAACGGCATCGGCCCGGGCTACATCGCCACGCCGCAGACTGCTCCGCTGCGCGAGCGTCAGGCTGACGGCAGCCGCCATCCGTTCGACAGCTTCATCGTCTCCAAGACTCCGGCGGCGCGCTGGGGCACGCCTGAAGACCTGATGGGGCCGGCCGTGTTCCTCGCTTCCGACGCTTCCGACTTCGTCAACGGCCACATACTCTACGTAGACGGAGGCATCCTCGCCTACATCGGCAAGCAGCCTTGACGCTGCTGTCGGCCTTCGCTTGAAGGCTGTTTTAAGATTATTCAGCATACAAAACGGCGCGGCTCAATGCTGCGCCGTTTTTCTTTTGCCATGCGTATTGTCATTGCTCCTTCCGTGAAATGTTGTTAAATGTCGTGCAAAACAATGCGTCCAATTTGGTATCCAATGGTCTTTTGCCTATCTTCGCAGTGCAGAACAATATTTAAAAGAAAGGAGAATGTCATGATAGTAATCAGCACAAGGGATTTCAGAGCCAACCAGACAAAGTTTCTCGACATGGCCCGTGGCGGCGAGGACGTCATCTTGAAGTCGCGCTCGTCAGGCAGTTTCAAGCTCACGCCGGTAGAGACGGAGGACGCCGTGGTGAGCAAGCGCGACCTGACCGAGGAGCTTCGCCTCGCCCTGCAACAGGTGAAAGACCACATGGAGGGGAAAATCAAGTTGAAAACCGCAGACGAGTTGATAGACGAACTCTAAACAGATGTTTCCCGGTATGTTGCTCATTCGCAATTTAGGTGTGTGCCGCATCAGGATTGAAAACAGCATCTGTCAACTATAAATCAGGCGGTCGGTAATTGTCATGCCGCACTCCGATGCGGCATCCAGAGAACATTATGTACTGCAAATGATGCAGGCTGCATACACTGGATGCCGCATCGTAGTGCGGCATGACAATTACCGACCGCCTGAATTACAGTAGAATGTGTACACGAAATGCAAAGGCAAAAGCAAAAGAAGAAATAATTGCCCATATAGTCTAAACTGCGAATGAACCTAATCTACGGCCTTTCGCATTCCAAAAGGCCATGAATTACAATGCGAAAGGTCGTCTTTTAGCGTGTAAAAGACGGCCTTTTAGCGTGCCGTTTGCGGCCTTTCAGAACGCGAAAGGCCGCATCTTGTAAAACCGCAGGCATCAGGCTCACGCCCTGCCGTGCGCAAAACGGGCTACGCCCCGCCGCTTATCGCTAAGGATAATGCGGCGGGGCGTAGCCTGTATTAGGATGATTTGTGCTTATTTCATGATTTTGACGCTTCGCGTTCCGTCGGCCGTCGTTGTCTTCTTGATGAATATTCCCTTGGTAGGATTGCTTACGCGGCGGCCTTGCAGGTCGTAATACTCCACTTTGGCTGCCTCGTCCGTGGTTACGGAACTGATGCCCGTGCCGGGCACGTCGCTCCAGACTATATTGGAAACGTGCTCCTCGCCGCCTCCCATGTACACGCTTTGTACGCCCAGCCTGTATATGCCTTCATGGTAGAAGTAGAAGCCGCAGGTTGTGCCGCTGTGCATGAAGTCGTACATGTCGGTAAACTCATACGGCACGTCGGTCATGTCTTCCGTAAGGTTTTTGTATTCTTCGGGGGTGAACACGAACGGAGCGGTCTCGTTGCCGTTGGTGTAAATGCGGTAATACATCTTGTCCGTGTTGATGAAGTTGCCGTCAACGTCCTCGCCGGGCAGCGTGAACGAGAAGTAGCCGCCCGAACCGTAGTTGCCTTGTATGGTGAGTATCGTCGGGTCGGCGGGTGTCGCCGCCACGTCGTGTATCTGCTGTATGCCAGGCGCGTCGAATGCTTCGACGTACCAAGGCTCTTCCGTTGAAATGTTGATGAGCATGGCCTCGTCGTCCGCGCTGGTGTAAGCCTGCTTGGCGTCGTCGTATTTCAGTGTCATTTCGTCGGTCAGGGTGTACAGCTCGCCGTAGTAAGTTACGCCGTTTTGGGTTTCCGTCCCGATGGTGTAAGTGCCTGGTATGAACCATACGTGGGCGTTGGCCAGCGGCCATGTGCCGAGGTATTGCCGCTTGAAAGTCCAGCTGCCGTCGCTCTCTACCTGGCCTTTTATCCATTGGTCAGGCAACCGGTCGGACGGGTTGTTCAGGTAAACCGTGCCGGGTTCGGATGGCGATGTGGCGTAGTGCAGCTTCTTGTCCATGTCTATTAGCTCGCCCGTGGTGGAGTTGACGTCCTTGTAAAGCAACACAGCGGAGTGCTCCTCGGCGTCGTCGGGCAGCACGGCTGGCTTGTCGCCTTCGGGCAGCGGCGCTATCGTTATGCACCCCGAGCCGTAGATAGCCCAGTTGCCGTCGGGGTCGGTCATGGCGAGCAGCTCTTTGGGCAGGCCCGTCTCGTCAAGCGTCATGTCGGCCTGTTGCAGCACGCCGTCCACGAAGGTGAACTTCATGTCGGTATTGTAGCCGCCGTCGCCGGTCTCTTCGGCGTCGTAATAATACGCCCCGTCGGGAGTCTGTTTAAGTATGAAGCGTGTGGCCCAGGCAAGGATGTGCGAGCCGTCGGGGTTCGCCTGGTCATAGAAAACTTGTGGGGTGTGGGCCGTGTAGGTGCCGTCGGCCTGCTTTTCGAGCTTGATGTAGCCGCCGGTCTTGTAGGTTGTGATGGGCTGGATGTAGATTGTGCCGTCGTCGCCGATGACGTATTCGCTGATGGCCGACGGATATTCAAGGATTTCCGGCGACCCCATGAAGTTGTTGATGCTGATGTCTGTGCGCAGAAGGTCTGTAAACTTCTGACCTTCAGGCTCATAGATTATATCCTCGGCAGTGCCTGTGGGGGGTAAAAAGGCGTGCCGCCGCTCGTGGGGTGATGTTTACTGAAGCCTGTCGGCCGTTCTGCAACATGACTTGAACCGTCCGGCTGCCTTCGCCGGTAACGCTCTTGTACATTTGCCGCTCTTGTGCGGCTGCCGCCGACGACATCATGAATGCCGCCGCCAGCGCGTAAAGAAGTCTTTTCATGAGATGATTTTTTTGGTTAATAACAAGTTTGATGGTAAATTCGGATACAAAGATAGTGAAAATAACGACATATTAACTAAAATCATCTAAAAAATATCATTTTGTTGGAATTTTCCAAGAATAACTTGAAAATCATGTATCCGGCTTGTCTGCAAACACCCGTTCAAATAGGGATTGCCATCGGCGGCTTGACCCGTTGGGGCATAATCGGGCGCGAAAGGTGGTTCATCTGCAAATCTGTTGGATGAAGTAAAAGCTCTATTAATGAAAGCACCCTGCTTTAATCCAGGCAGCCGGTAATTGTCATGCCGCACTCCGATGCGGCATCCAGAGAACATTATGTACTGCAAATGATGCAGGCTGCATATACTGGATGCCGCATCGGAGTGCGGCATGACGATTACCGACCGCCTGGATTATAATATGATGAATTCATTGACGGTAATGATTAAATAATGAACAAATGT
>CAKZVT010000004.1 GCA_937922435.1 uncultured Prevotella sp.
TTGCCAACTCCTTGCCCACGTTGGGCTTGTCTGTCAATATAGCTATCATTTTTATCAGTTTTTTTGTGTTCCTCCGCAGGTACAAGAACCTGCGGGGAAACGTTGTTTGAAATTAAAGTTACATTTTAGCCTTGTCAACGCCTTTGACTTGAAGCACTGGCCTTCCTTCTCCGTCAGTCACTATGCGCAGCGTCGCGTCGGTCGTCATATCCACGAGTCCCGTCTTGAGCCTTAGCGCCATAACTCCAGTCTCCTTGCCTTCAAGGAGCCGGCCGAGTTCGCCGGAGGATTCAAGTGCCTGCCTGTCTATGCCCATTTTGCCTAACCGCGTCCAGTCGAGTGCGTCCGCATCGAACACTTTTGTCTGTCTTTGTCCCATTTGTATGTTCCTTTTTTGTTTTGCTTGAATTTTTGTTATACGGCCTGCTTGGCCCCTTTCTTCTGTGCCGTCGTGTTCTCGCGTGCCGCTTCCGCCTGTGCGTTGCGGCGTGTGTTGCGCGGCTTGTCAGGGTCTTCCTGGTAATAGTTGAGCGTGCCCGTGTTCGGGTTCACCTTTATGTAGGACGAGAACTCCTTGCCACCGCGGCCTTTCATGCCCTCCACGAGTATGGCCTTGCCGTCCTGCAGGCGCGCCCTTTCCTCGCCGGTGAAGGCGTGGCCGTACACCTCGGTGGGTATCCTCGGCGCCTGCCTTTCGTCGAAACCGTCGGGGGTGCGCGAGTATTGCGGGTTGCCGGTGGTCATGTCGAGCCTTACGAACGACGAGAACTCCTCGCCGCGGCGGTTTATCATGTTCTCGAGGAACACCACGCCGCCCTTGCGCAGCGTCTCCCTGTCCTCCGGTGTCAGCGCGGTCTTGCATATCTCGTTGGGGATGTAAATTTCGCCCGTTTCGGGATTGCTGCGGGTGTACTGCGGTCTGCCTGTAACCTGGTCTATTGTGACGAAGGCTGAGAATGTGTCGCCGTTGTTGCGCTTCATGCCTTCGACGAGCACTGTGTGCCCCTCGCTGAGCCTTTTCACCTCGTCCTGCGTCAGCTTTACGCCCCCGATGGTCTGCTGGTTGAGCAGATTGTCCTTCGGGAAGATGAACTCCAGCCCCCTGCGTTCCGCACTGTACTGCAAGGTCGCGCTGAACTCCTTTCCCTTGGCGGACACCATACCGTCCACGAATACGGCCTCACCGTTTTTCAGCCTCGTTATCTCGTCAGGGTCGAGCCTTACGCCCTTCACCTCGTCGGGAATATAGACGTGTTCCTGCCTTACGGCCACCAGTTCGTTGGTGATTTTGTCTATCGACACAAGGCACGGGGTGTAGTTGTCGCCGCGCAGCTTCAGGTCAACGGCATGGCCGAGGTTGCCGCTCTCGCGCAGGTTCTTCTTTTCCTCCTCCGTGAAGTTGTGGCCGAAGTACGGGCGGCTGAGTTCCGGCTCCTTGCGTATGCCGTGCACGCCTAATACCACCTGCCCGTCGCTCGGCAGGAAGGACAGCCTCGCGTCAATCTTGGCCGTCATCAGACCCTCGATGTTCAGTGTCAGGGGTATTGTCCGGTTGGTCTTATACCCCTTAAGCATACCGTCAAGCACGCCCATGTTTTCAAGCAGTTCTTTCGACACGCCGACTTTTTTCAGCGCGTCCCAGTCCACCATGTCTTCGTTGTAGCGGTACGCCGGCCCTTGCTGTTCCTGCGCCGGCTGTTGCTCCATGCCTTGTGCGGCCTGCTGCACCTCCGTCTGCTGTTCGGGTTGCAACTGTTGTTTCTTTGCCATTTCCTTTTCTTGATTTTGATTTGTCTTTTCTTTTTTAACTTCTTTCCTCGGACGAATTTCATAACGCTTAAGGAACTCTCTTACCGCGTCCGTCCGTTTGCCTTCGGCTAGGTCCCTTATGGCCTGTTTGTTGCGCCTGTAGTCGTTGACGGTCATCCGCAACAGGCGGAAATGCGTAGGCTCCTTTAATTG
>CAKZVT010000005.1 GCA_937922435.1 uncultured Prevotella sp.
CGAGGTCGTGGATGACCACACGCTGCGCGTGCGCGTGTGGGAGCGCGGCAGCGGACTGACGCAGGCATGCGGCACGGGGGCGTGCGCCACAGCCGTAGCCGCCGCGCTGACGGGACGCGCCGGGCGCAGCGCAAGGGTGGCGATGGACGGCGGAACGCTACGCGTAGACTGGGACGAGGCTACGGAGCACGTGTTCCTCACCGGCGGCGCCGACTTCGTGTTTGAGGGGGAAATCAGCTGACACCCAACACCCAAATACCAAACACCCAACACCAAATACCCACCCCAACCCTCCCCAAGGGAGGGAGCTTGGCATGCTTAGGCTCATTAGGCTCATGAACTCCATTAAGCCCGATAAGCTTAATAAGCCAGATAAGCCCAATAAGATTTAAGGTATTGCCTTTAACTCCTAACGAGCGCAGCGAGTGATAACTTCTTTAACTTCTTTAACTTCTTTAACTTCTTTAACTTCTAAAAAACATGGCCCTTATAAACGAACATTACCTGAAACTGACGAAGAACTACCTCTTCGCCGACATAGCCAAGAAGGTGAACGCCTTTAAGGCCACGCACCCCAAGGCCGACGTAATAAGTCTCGGCATAGGCGACGTGACGCAGCCGCTCTGCCCTGCGGTAATAGAAGCCATGCACAAGGCCGTTGACGAGATGGCCCACGCCGAAACATTCCACGGCTACGGGCCGGAGCAGGGCTACATGTTCCTGCGCGAGGCCATCGTGAAAAACGACTTCCTGCCGCGCGGCGTACACATAGACCCCTCGGAGGTGTTCATCAACGACGGCGCGAAGAGTGACACGGGCAGCATAGGCGAACTGCTTAGATGGGACAACAACTTCGGTGTGACCGACCCCATCTACCCAGTGTACATCGACTCGAACGTGATGTGCGGACGCGCCGGCACGCTCAAGGACGGACGCTGGAGCAACGTGACCTACCTGCCGTGCAATGAGGCCAACGGCTTCAAGCCGCAGCTGCCCGACCACCGCGTCGACATAATCTACCTGTGCTACCCCAACAACCCCACGGGCACCGCCATCACAAGGGACGAGCTGCGGCAGTGGGTGAACTACGCGCTAAGGAACGACACCGTAATATTCTACGACGCGGCATACGAGGCTTACATACAAGACCCTGACATACCCCACTCCATCTACGAAATAAAGGGCGCGAAGAAGGTGGCCGTGGAGTTTCACAGCTATTCCAAGACGGCGGGCTTTACGGGCGTAAGGTGCGGCTACACGGTAGTGCCCAAGGAGCTGACCGCAGCCAGCATGGACGGCAGCGAGCGGTACAACCTGAACGAGATGTGGCTGCGCAGGCAGAGCACCAAGTTCAACGGCACAAGCTACATCAGCCAGCGAGCAGCCGAGGCAATATACACGCCCGAGGGAAAGGCGCAGGTGAAGGCCGTCATCGGCTATTACATGGAGAACGCCAGGCTGATGCGCGAGGCGCTGAAGGCTATGGGACTGGCCGTGTACGGCGGCGAGAACGCCCCCTACCTGTGGGTCAAGACGCCGGGCGGCGAAGGCAGCTGGCGGTTCTTCGAGCAGATGCTCTACGGCGCACAGGTGGTATGCACGCCGGGCGTAGGCTTCGGCCCGAGCGGCGAAGGCTTTGTGCGCCTCACCGCCTTCGGCGACAGGGAGCAGTGCATAGAAGCCCTGAAGAGAATGAGGGAATGGATGAAAAGATAAAACCAGTTCTACCAAATCTCAACATTTTTCCCTCAAACCAAAAATAAAATAAAAATTAAACGTATCTTTGCAGCGGTGTACGGTTTTAAGGTTGTACGGTCTTAAGGTTATAAGGTTCTACGGTTATAAGGTCTTAAGGTTATAAGGTCTTACGGCCGCGCCACATAACCAGACAACCATAAAGCCCAAAAACCGTATAACCCCATAACCGCAAAACCGTATAACCCCACATAAAACAATGGCAAACTTAAGATTTCAGGTTGTAGAGGAAGCATTCAAGAAGAAGCCTCTCGAAATGATTGCCCCGGTAGAACGTCCGTCGGAGTATTTCGGCAAGTACGTGTTCAACCGCGCCAAGATGTACAAATACCTGCCGGCCGACGTCTACGACAAGCTAATCGACGTGATGGACAACGGCACGCGACTCGACCGCTCAATAGCCGACGCCGTGGCAGCAGGCATGAAGCAGTGGGCAGAGGAGAACGGAGTGACGCACTACACGCACTGGTTCCAGCCGCTCACCGAAGGCACGGCCGAGAAACACGACGCCTTCATAGAGCACGACGGAAAGGGAGGAATGATTGAGGAGTTTTCGGGCAAGCTGCTCGTACAGCAGGAGCCCGACGCAAGCTCGTTCCCCAACGGAGGAATACGCAACACCTTCGAGGCGCGAGGATACTCCGCATGGGACCCCACGTCGCCAGTGTTCATCATGGACGACACGCTCTGCATACCGACAATATTCATTTCATATACCGGCGAGGCGTTAGACTACAAGGCTCCGTTGCTGCGCGCACTGCACGCAGTGAACGTGGCAGCAACCGAAGTTTGCCACTACTTCGACCCGAAAGTGAAGAAGGTGACGTGCAACCTGGGCTGGGAACAGGAGTATTTCCTCGTAGACGAGGGACTTTACTCGGCGCGTCCCGACCTCATGCTGACGGGCCGCACCCTCATGGGTCACGACTCGGCCAAGAACCAGCAGATGGACGACCACTACTTCGGAACAATACCCGACCGCGTGCAGGCGTTCATGAAAGACCTCGAAATACAGGCTCTCGAACTGTCAATCCCCTGCAAGACGCGCCACAACGAGGTGGCGCCAAACCAGTTTGAAATAGCTCCAATCTTCGAGGAGACCAACATAGCCAACGACCACAACATGCTGCTGATGTCTCTTATGAAGAAAGTGGCAAGGAAGCACGGCTTCCGCGTGCTGCTGCACGAAAAGCCCTTCGCAGGCATCAACGGCTCGGGCAAGCACAACAATTGGAGCTTGTCTACCGACACCGGCGTGCTGCTCCACGCTCCCGGCAAGACGCAGGAGGACAACCTGCGCTTCGTAACCTTCGTGGTGGAGACGCTTATGGGCGTTTACAAGCACAACGGACTGCTCAAGGCAAGCATCATGAGCGCCACAAACGCTCACCGACTGGGCGCGAACGAGGCTCCGCCGGCCATCATTTCGTCGTTCCTCGGAAAGCAGCTTAGCGAACTATTGGACCACATAGAGAAGAGCGACAAGGACAACCTGTTCAACGTGGCTGGCAAACAGGGCATGAAGCTCGACATTCCCGAAATTCCCGAGCTGCTCATCGACAACACCGACCGCAACCGCACGTCGCCGTTCGCATTCACGGGCAACCGCTTCGAGTTCCGCGCGGTAGGCTCGGAGGCCAACTGCGCCAGCGCGATGATTGCCCTGAACACCGCCGTGGCCGAGGCTCTGACCGACTTCAAGAGCCGCGTCGACGCGCTAATCGAAAAAGGACAGGACACCACCGACGCCATCATCGACGTGCTGCGCGACGACATCAAGACATGCAAGCCAATACGCTTCGACGGCAACGGATATTCGGACGAGTGGAAAGAGGAAGCCGCACGTCGCGGTCTCGACTGCGAGACGAGCTGTCCGCTCATCTTCGACAACTACCTGAAGGAGGACTCCGTGCGAATGTTCGAGTCGATGAACGTGATGAACCGCAAGGAGCTTGAGGCGCGCAACGAGGTGAAATGGGACACGTACACCAAGCGCATACAAATCGAGGCGCGCGTAATGGGCGACATCACGATGAACCACATCGTGCCCGTAGCCACCCACTACCAGAGCCGGTTGGCCAAGAACGTGATGGACATGCGCCAGATTTTCCCAGTGGAAAAGGCCGAAAAGCTGTGCGCACGAAACATGAAGCTAATCGAGGAAATAGCCGAACGAACGCAGCTAATTGAGACGGGCGTGGAAGAACTTATCAACGCACGCAAGGTGGCTAACAAGATTGAGAGCGAACGCGAGAAGGCGATAGCCTACCACGACACGGTAGCGCCCAAGATGGAGGAAATCCGTTATCAAATAGACAAGCTGGAACTCATAGTCGCCGACGAGCTGTGGACGCTGCCAAAGTACCGCGAACTGCTGTTCATTAGATAATATTACAGGGAGGACTGGGAGAACCGAGAGCACTGAGAGAGCTGGGATATTCCCAATCCTCCCAGTTCTCTCAGCTCTCCCAGTCCTCCCATTAATCCCCAATAATGAAAGAGACAATCAACGACTTTGAAATCATGGCGCCCGTGGGCAGCCGCGAGAGCCTGCAAGCGGCCATACAGGCCGGAGCGGGCTCGGTGTATTTCGGCATCGGGCGGCTCAACATGAGGGCGCACTCGGCCAACACGTTCACCGTGGACGACCTACGCGAAATAGCCGCCACGTGCGCCACGCACGGCATAAAAACGTACCTGACGGTGAACACCGTCATCTACGACGGCGACATGGCCGACATGCGCACCATAGTCGATGCGGCCAAGGAGGCGAGCATCTCGGCGGTAATAGCCAGCGACATGGCCGTAATAATGTACTGCCGCAACGTGGGAATGGAGGTGCACCTGTCGACGCAGCTAAACATATCCAACATCGAGGCGTTGAAGTTCTACGCGCAGTTCGCTGACGTGGCGGTGCTGGCGCGCGAGCTTAACCTCGACCAGGTGGCCGCCATCCACCGACAAATAGAGGAGCAACACGTCTGCGGCCCATCGGGCGAGAGAGTGAAAATCGAGATGTTCTGCCACGGCGCGCTGTGCATGGCGGTGAGCGGCAAGTGCTACTTGAGCCTCGACAACGCCGGCCGCTCGGCCAACCGAGGCGAGTGCATGCAGCTGTGCAGGCGGTCGTACCTCGTCACCGACACCGAGACGGGCACGCAGCTTGAAATAGACAACAAGTACATAATGAGCCCGAAGGACCTGAAGACCGTGCGCTTCATCGACCGCATGATGCGCTCCGGCGTGCGCGTCTTCAAAATCGAAGGGCGCGCCCGAGGGCCTGAATACGTGTACACCGTAGTCAAGTGTTACAAGGAAGCCATAGCTTCGGTACTCGAAGGCACGTTCACCGAGGAGAAGAAAGACCGCTGGGACGAGCGGCTGGCGACGGTGTTCAACCGCGGCTTCTGGGACGGATACTACCAGGGACAACGGCTGGGCGAGTGGAACAAGAACTACGGCTCGAACGCCACCGAGCGCAAAGTGTACGTGGGCAAGGGCGTAAAGTATTTCTCGAAGCTGGGCGTGGCCGAGTTCACCTGTGAGGCGGCGGAGTTCTCCGTGGGCGACAAGATGCTCATAACAGGGCCTACCACGGGCGTGATGTACGTCACGGTGGAGGAAATCCACGACGACACGCACTCCGTCCAGACGGCGCAGAAGGGCACTCGCGTGGCCTTCAAGGTGCCCGACAAGGTAAGACCGAGCGACAAGCTGTTCAAAATTCAGAAAGTAGTAAAGGAGTAAGGAGTGGAGGAGTAAGTACAAATGCTTTTACAAAAACTTTCTATTACTCTGAAACATGTCTACTTACTCCTCCTCTCCTTACTTCTTCTCTCCTAAAAAACAAATAGACTATGACAATCAACGAAGCACAAGATGAGGTAATCGAGGAGTTTTCCGACTTTACAGACTGGATGGACAAATACCAGTTACTCATTGACCTTGGCAACGAGCTGCAGCCGCTCGACGCCAAATACAAGACCGAGGACAACCTCATAGACGGTTGCCAGAGCCGCGTGTGGCTGCAAGCCGACATGCACGACGGCCTGCTTTACTTCACGGCGGAGAGCGACGCGCTCATTGTGAAGGGCATAATATCGCTGCTAATACGCGTGCTTAGCGGACATACTCCGCAGGAAATAGCCGAAGCCGACCTGTACTTCATCGAGCGCATCGGCCTGCGCGAGCACCTCTCACCCACCCGTGCCAACGGACTGCTGGCCATGCTGAAGCAGATGAAGCTGTACGCAGAGGCTTATAAAATTAAAAATGAATAATGAATAATGAATAATGAATAATTAAAAATGAAAAATGAAAAGTGAAAAATCCACATGCTTTGCAAGGATGTGAATTAATCCAATAACAAATAAAAAGACATGTGGATTTTTCACTTTTAACTTTTAACTTTTCCTTTAACAAGTGCGCAAACTAAAGGTAACAGAGATGGGCCGCATGAGCGTAGACGAGTTCAAGGCGGCGGAGAAAACGCCTCTCACGGTAGTGCTCGACGACGTGAGGAGCATGTACAACGTGGGTTCGGTGCTGCGCTCGTGCGACGCCTTCCGCGTGAAGGAAGTGCTGCTGTGCGGCATCACGGCCGCCCCACCCCACCCCGAAATACACAAGACGGCGCTCGGAGCGGAGGACAGCGTGGCCTGGCGCCACTGCACGTCGGCGCTGGAGGCCGTCCGCGGACTGCAGGCCAGGGGCGTAAAGGTGATGGCCGTGGAGCAATGCGAGGGCAGCACGATGCTGGACGACTTCCGTCCTGACCCCGGCACGGAGTACGCCGTGGTGCTGGGCAACGAGGTGAAGGGCGTCAGCCAGGCCATAGTCGACGCCTGCGACGGCTGCCTGGAGATACCGCAGTACGGCACAAAGCATTCGCTCAACGTGTCAGTGACAGCCGGAATTGTAATTTACCAACTCGCTTTTTTAATTCATAATTCATAATTCATAATTCATAATTCACAATGCACACAATTGGGGTGACGGTGTGTTAGACTCATATTTATAAAAAAACAATTATGAATTATGAATTAATTAGGGTTTTCCCCATCAATTTTAGGCTTTTTCCTTTCAAATATTAACACAAAAGCATTTACTTTGCAGGCAAAAACATAAGAAGACATGAAAAGACTCATCATCACCGCACTGGCCGTTGCCGCACTGCTGATGCCGGCCAAGGCGCAAGACTACCAATACAGCAGGTACTACAACCCCGAAACAGGACGGCTCGACTACGGACGGCACGACAGCGGACTGGGCACTGGCAACATGTATTACGGACTGAGGATAGGACCGTCGTTCTCGTTTGTCAACTCTGACGACTCGAACCTTGACGGCGGCGACTGGCAGACCGGACTTACCGTTGGCGCGCTGGTAGGACTGCCGCTGTCGCAGAACGTGCCGCTCTACCTCGAGGCCGGACTGCAATACACCGAGAAGGGAGGACGGAAACGGCTCGACAACGGCAAGAAAATGACATACGACCTCAACTATATTGAAATACCCATCGCACTGAAATACGTCTATCCGCTCGACGAACACTTCACGCTGCAACCGTTCTTCGGCGGATACCTGGCATACGGAATAAGCGGAAAAATAAAGAACTACGGCGAAAGGAAATCGGAAAAATCGTTTTCCGACGACACATTCAAGCGATTCGACGGCGGACTGCGCCTCGGCTGCGGCATAGGCTACGACCTGTTCTACATGGACTTGTCATACGACATCGGCCTTGCCAACATCTGCCACGACACCTTCGACACGTCGCACAACGGATGCCTGTCGCTCAACTTCGGAGTAAACTTTTAATTCTTAATTAACGTCAGTTCGGCATAAAACTATTACCGCTATAATCATTATCCAAGCGGTCAGTTGCATTTTGTCATTCCGCGCTCCGACGCGGAATCCAGTGTAAACGGCCTTGTTTTTGCCTTGTTTGTGTACTGGATTCCGCGTCGGAGCGCGGAATGACAAAATGCAAACGCCGCTTGAAGCAATATTACAATCACGATATCATTATGCCGAACTGACGTTAATTAAGAATTAACTGACTCTTCATTCCGGCTGATTACAAATCACACCGGAACACTGAAACCACAGAAACACGAAATCACCCAAGCGTGGTGCAACATCAGAAAGGCGGTCTTTCATGCGTTGAAAGACCGCCTTTCGCATTACAATCGACGGCCTTTTGCGATGCCGAAAAGCATCTTACGCAACTTGTTCACAAACATGTGGATAACCCTGTGGAAAACCATGCCAATATCAACAGCCGACAGCCGACGGCACGGACATACGTGGATATCCACAGCTTTATTACTGGAAAATACACAAGTTTTACACACTTACGTGGCAAAAAAAGATATAAACTTATTAATTTTGCAACCGTATGAGCTACTGTTGACAACCGACGTTAAAGCCTGACAGTCAGGCATAAAAAATAAAACAACCATGTTGACAGACAGCACACAAACGTTGACAACCAAAAAAGCAAGGAAACACGGCGGAAGTTTTGCACAAATCCACGGCATATCATAACCGTTCATCTTGTTTTTTCAAAAAAGAAAGAAAAAATAAAATAATGATATCGGGTGTGGATAAATAAAAGCCCCGACCCGACCCTTCCCTTGGAGAGGGAGCTTGGAATGATTTTGCCGCTTGGGCGCATCGGGCTTATTTGTCCAATCAGCCCCATACGGGCCTATAAAAAATAAAAATGCAATGAATAAAGAAGAATTAAAGAGAGAAATACGCCAGCTTTGCCGCGACAAGCAGGCTGTCATTCTGGCGCACTACTACACGCGGCCCGAAATACAGGACACGGCCGACTTCATCGGCGACTCGCTCGCACTGGCCCGCAAGGCCGCCGAGACCGACGCACGCATCATCGTGATGTGCGGCGTACACTTCATGGCCGAGACGTGCAAGCTGCTCTGCCCCGACCGCACGGTGCTCTGCCCCGACCCCGAGGCAGGCTGCTCGCTGGCCGACTCGTGCACGGCCGAAGAGCTGCGCCGCTTCAAGGCCGAGCACCCCGGGCACACCGTAATAAGCTACGTCAACACCACAGCCGCCGTCAAGGCGCTGACCGACATCGTCGTGACCAGCGGCAACGCCGAGCGCATAGTGCGCCAGCTGCCCCAGGACGAGAAAATAATCTTCGGCCCCGACCGCAACCTCGGCTCCTACATCAATGCCGTCACGGGCCGCCAAATGCTGCTCTGGCAAGGCGGATGCCACGTACATGCACGCTTCACGCCCGAAGCCATAACGGCGCTGAAGGCCGAGCACCCCGAAGCCACGGTCATGGCCCACCTCGAATGTTCGCCCTCCGTGCTCGCCATGGCCGACGTCAAAGGCTCTACCGCCACCATGCTCGCCTACGCCAAGGAGCACCCCTCGCAGACATACATCGTGGCAACCGAGGCCGGCATACTGCACGAGATGCAGCGTCAGTGCCCCGGTACGGCGTTCCTGCCCGTGCCCCCCGAAGGCGCCGGCACGCCCTGCAACGAGTGTGAATACATGCGGCTGAACACGCTGGAGAAGCTCTACCGCTGCCTGCGCGACGAAGCCCCGGCCATCGAAGTGCCCGAAGATATAGCGCGCGAGGCCGTCAAGCCAATCAAGAGAATGCTGGAACTTTCTTAATGCATAATGCATAATGCACAATGCATAATAGCCTGGCGGACTGCTACCGCGGCGTATGCCTTATTATGAATTGCGCATTATGAATTATGAATTAAGAATTGTGCATTATGAATTGAAAAGATGAGGATACTGCTTGTAGGCGATTACAGCTTCGTACATTACTATCTGAGGCAGGCTTTTGCCGAGCTTGGGCATGATGTTGTGTTTGTTTCTGACGGCGAGGGAGCGCGCAACGTGCCGCGCGACATTGACGTCGCGCGCGACATGCGTTACGGAAAGCTCGGCGGACTGAAGGTGCTGTGGACGCTCGTGCGCAACGCGCGGAGGCTGCGCGGCTACGACATTGTGTTTATATACAGCTATAACATCGTGCCGTTGAGGGCGAAGTGGAACATGAGGCTGCTGCGTTACCTCAAGAAGTACAACCGATACATCATCGCCGGATGCAACGGCGACGACCCACAAGTGATGGAGATGCTCGTGAAGGGCGTGCCGCGTTACTCCGAGGTGTATTGGAACGGCCAACTGCACAACATGGACGAGAATCGCGTACGCTTCGGCTACCATGCCGCCCCAGAGAGCATTGCTTGCTGGAAGGAGGTTTCCGCCAAGGCCGATGTCATAACTCCCTGCCTTTACGAGTACTGGCTGGCCTATAGCAAGGGACCTTACGCCGACAAGTCGCACTATATGCCGCTGCCCATGCGCATTCCCGACGGTGTGAAGGTTAAGGGAACGGGCGATAAAATCAAGGTGCTTGTAGGCGTGCACAGCAACCGTGAATACCTTAAAGGGGCGCGGCTTATAGGCAAGATGGTGGAGGAAGTCGGCAGGAGGCATCCCGGACGGCTTGACATAAGGTATGTGGAGAACGTGCCGTATGACGAGTATTGCGCCATGCTGGCCGAGGCCGACGTGCAGGTGGACCAGCTTTACAGCTTCACCCCGTCGATGAACTCGCTGGCGGCGATGGCCAACGGCACGGTGGTAATAGGCGGCGGCGAGGAGGAATATTATGATTTTATCGGCGAAAAGGAACTGCGCCCCATCATAAACGTAAGCCCTGAAAAGACGTTCGAGGAGAACGTCAAGGCCATCGAGGCCGCCCTTATTCCTGAAGGCAACGTCGCCCGGCTGTCACGTCAGAGCGTAGAGTTTGTAAGGAAGCATCATGAATACCGCAAAATTGCGGCGCAGTACATAGAAATGTACAAGGAGCATGTTCAGCGTTGAAAACTGTTTATAAGGCTGTTCCATTTATTCATCACTTCAGTACATGCAAACCTGCTTGCCGTCTTGGCTGCTTCAGTGCCGTATTTTCTCCTAAGCCCTTCGTCTGAAAGCATCCTTTCCAGCGCTTTTGTGAACGCCTCTTCGTCGTCTTGCGGCACTATTATGCCCGTGACGCCATCCTTTACTATGCTCCGTGCGCCGTACTTGAAGTCGAAGGTGACGGCAGGCAGTCCGGCGGCCTGCGCCTCGAGCAAGGTCATGGAGAAGCCCTCATAGCGCGAAGATATTAGGTTAAGGCTGTATTCTGGGTATGTCTGCATGATGTTTTCCGTACGTCCGCAAAGCCTTATAGTTCCGTTTATTCCGGCGTCGTCGAGCTGTCGTTGCAATGTCTCGCGCAACGAGCCTTCGCCGTAGATGTCGAGCTGCCAGTCTGGAAAGCTCGTTGCGGCTCTTTTCCAGCAGCGTATCAGCCTGTCAAAGCCTTTGACGTGCTCCAGCCTTCCTACGGCAATGGCGCGCCTTACGGCGTAGTTTATCGCATGTTTTTCAAAAGGCTCGACAAAATTTGGTATTACCTCTACCCTTTTTGCGTGCCTGTATTCTTTTGCGTCGCCGTCCGTGAGGCACACTATGGCGTCGGCCTTCAGTTCCATTGGGATGAAAAAACTGTGATAAGGGGTAAACCGTCTTGCCGAATGCGACTCATATATACGCTTTGCTTTGCCTCTGTATAGCGGCAAGAGCAATGCACCGATACCGAGCGTAAAGAAGATTATGTCAGGCTTGAAGGCGGCCATTGCTTTGTTGAAGCGCATTGCTGTCTGCATGAGCACTCTTGTGCGCGACAGCGTCTTGCGCGTTATGCCGCCTTTTTTCACGGCGAACGGTACGTCGAGACTTTCAAATTTTACTCCATGCAGCGGATATGCAGGTGGCCTGTCGTCGTGGAATATCGAGATTATGGCTACATCATGGCCGTAAAATTCTGCCAGTAGGTCAGCCTTTTGCGCTATAATGCGCTCTGCGCCGCCCTTCATTGAGAAGTCTTCTATAAGATAAGCTATCTTCATGGCTTTATGATTTTGAACAGCCGGCACGCCGTTTTAAGTCCCAATACATTCAACAATACGGCCTTCAGAAGCCCTTTCGCGCCGTAGCTGCGGCGCAGCGACACACGTTGTGGACGCAACAGGATGCGTTCCGTGGCGCGGTATGTGTGCAGCTGGATGGTGAACATGTCCATGTACAGCTTGTGCCAACGGCTGTCGCGCGTGTCCAAGCCGAGGCGGACGACAGTTTCCACCTGCGCTTCAAGCAGCGGCAGCAGCCCGTCGCCGTGCGACTGTGCCATTATTCCGCCGCCGTTCCAGTGGTACAGGTACATGCCTTGCCCCGTGGTGGCTATGAAAGGCCGCTTGGCTACGATGCGCCCCATCGTCAGAACGTCCTCGAACTTGCGTCCTACGGGAAACCTTATGCCGTCGAACACCCACCGCTTGTACACCTTGTTACAAGCCCAGCAGTGCGCCAGGCCGTGCTCCGAGAGCCAGTCGGCGGCGTCGGCATACTCCTCGTCGCCGGGGTTGAACAGGTGTTCGTCCGCCCTTCCCGGCCTCTCCGTCACGGGATATTCCAGTATGTCGTAGTCCTTGTGCGCCGCCACGACGGCCATCACGGCGGCCAGCGTGCCCGGGGCAAGCTCGTCGTCGCTGTCGACGAACGTGACGTATTGCCCGTGCGAACGCTCCAACCCATAATTGCGCGCGTCTGAAAGGCCGCCGTTCGCCTTGTGAAAGACCGTCAACCGCGCGTCCGTTTGCGCCATTTTGTCGGCCAAAAGACCGCTTCCGTCGGTCGAGCCGTCGTCGACCAGCAGCAGCTCGAAGTCGCGGTAGCCTTGCCCGGTGATGCTCCGCACGCACCTCTCAAGCGTTTCCGCCACATTATACACCGGCACGATGATGCTAAGTTTCATGTATGCAAAAATAGCATATTTTAATTAAGAGTTAAGAATTAAGAATTAAGAAAATATGCTTTCAATGATGATTTTCTTAATTCTTAATTCTTAATTCTTAATTCTAAAAGTTATTTTTGCAGTCATGATAACCCGACTGTCCATACTAATCCCTGTGTACAACGACGTGGCCGCACCGCTCGTGGACGAGCTTTGGCGGCAAGCGGAGGCCGTGGAAGGTTTGAAGTATGAAATAATCATATATGATGACGGTTCTGACAACACCGAAGCCATAGCGATGAACAAGGCCGCCTGCACCCTGCCAGGTTGCCGTTATGTACGTGGAATGAGGCATGCCTGCCGCTCGGCCATGCGCAACGACATGGCGCGTCAGGGACGTTATGAGTGGAGGCTGATGGTAGACGCGCGGCTTAGTTTGGTGCATGATGACTTCATAAGGCGTTATCTTGACAGCGGCGTAATGCCTGGCGAGGTGGTATTGGGCGGCGTATGTGTCGACGGAGGCGCGGACACACCGCGGTTTTACCGTGAAAATCTGCGATTCAGATATGAAAAGCACGAGGAGAAAAAACATACTGTAGAGGAAAGGATGAAAAATCCTTATGCCGCATTCCGTACAACAAACTTTTTCCACCACTGTTCGGTGTTGGAGCGCGTGCCTTACGACGAGCGCATAACCACTTACGGATATGAGGACGTGTTGCTCGGGAAAGCCTTGCAGGAGGCCGGAATACGCGTGTTGCACATTGACAACCCTGTGGCCTATACGTCGTTCGAGGGTAATGCAAGGTATCTTGACAAGCTTGACGAAGCTCTTTTGACCCTGCGCAATTTTGCGGCGGAACTTCAAGGATATTCGCCTTTGCTAAGGCTTTGTTCCTTGCTGCGCAAAGCTGGATTACAGCCTGTTGTCCGTCTGGCGTACAGGCTTTCAGGCAAGCGTGTGCGGAAAATGCTTGAAGGACGCAGGCCTTCGTTGCTGCTCTTGAAGTTTTATAAGGTTGGAACTTTGGTCTGCATGGGCTGATGCCAGTGCAGGGTTATGGCCGTTATGAGAAACGGCAGAGCGGCGTCAAGGTATGTTATGTCGTATATTGGGTTGAAAATGTCAGTCCAGTTGCCGTATATGTACATGCTGTGGCCGTAAGCTATTACAGGTACAAGCACGAGCATTACAGCTGAAAGCAGCATCATCAGCCTGAAGTCGCTTTTCCATTTGAGAGCCATTATTATAGCTATTGCGGCCATTATCACGGAATCTATCGGCCTGCCCTGCCTTCCTTGCAGCGAGAAGGGGTTGTTTTCAGCGAAGAAAAGGCTGTCGGCATCCCATGCGGCGAGCGGCAGGAAGGTTAGGCAGAATGTGGCGACGGCGAGAATGACTGTAGCCATTTTCTTGTCTGCAGGCAGCTTAAGCCAGTATGGAAAGAAAAGTATGAACAGCGGAAACACCGTGCTTACGCGCGTTGACAGCCATAGTCCTGCGGCTACGGACAGGGCGTAAGGATGGGACGTGAAGTCAATTTTCCTGCTTTCAATGATGTTTATGAATGCGCATAACAGCAGGAAGTTGGATATGAAGTCGCTCCTTACAGCCGTTTCATACCATAGGTTCACGCTTAAAGCAAGCAGTATGGCAGACATTGTGCCAGCCCTGTATCCGCCGAGCATCTTCACGCTGTAGACGAATATAGCCGCCGTGACAATTTCTGAAAGTCCGACGTTGCCCAATGCCCAGAACGGTATGTGCAGCACCATCCATACTGGAAAAGGCGACGCGTTGCCGCCCAAATGGGTTTCGGCGAGGTATGGGAACTCGCCTTGGAACAGCGCACTAAGCGGATTGGCTATGGCCGACCAGCGGTCTACGCGGTTCTGCATCGGGTCGAAATGGTACTGCACGGCCAGCATAGTAATTACGAGTAAGGTGAGGATTGTCCAAAACAGCGTTTTTCCATATTTCAGCCTGCCAGATATGTTGCTTGACATTGTTGTATAAGCCAGTCCCAACGCCACGGCATACGCCAGGCAGATATATCCGAAGTGGTCTGTCACCCTCATTACATACTTCAGCGACAGTGTGTAACAAATGCCAATGAAGAGCACGGCGGCCAGCGTCGGCACGAGTTTCCCTTTTTCCTTAAGCATAATGTTGATTTTGTAGAAGACTGCGCTGATGGCTGTTGAGTACGCCGAATATGTGAAGATTGACAGCAATCCTGTAACGTATGGCATGAATGTGAAATGGACTATGTATGTCTCGTAGCTCACCTTGCCGAACCAGTTGATACCGGGGATTTTCTTTACCCACGGCAGCAGGAACGGAGTGGCGATAATCATCGTCGCGAATGGAAACTGTATGTTTAGCAGGATAAGGTTGAACGGTACTGTACCGATAAATTCCCGTATGGGGGGGTAAGTCTTTAACAAAGTGAAAGCTGAAGCGTATAATACCGAACATATTGTAATTTTCAGCACTTTGGCCTTGTTCCACTGCCTTATCTTGTCGTAATGTTTTGAAGCCAAGTAGCCTAACAGGAAGGTGAAAGCCTGCTGGCTCATGAACTGTTCCTTGAATATGTTTACGAAGGAATAAGCCAGGAGTATGGCTGTAGTATGCTTCGGAAAGAATTTTCTTGCTAACCAGTAGACTATGTACCAGCGGATTATGAAGTCCATAAACCACAGTTCCGAACCAGTGAACAGCAGGTTTTTTATAAGTTGTGTTGCATCAAAGCTTTCAACGAACGGTATTCTGAACAGGAATACTATCCAGCATGGTATGAAAACCCTTAATATACGTTTGCGCCAATAGCCCGCCAGGCCGTTTTTCTTGTAGCTTTCATTCAGTCCGAAGCCAGATATGAATATGAAAACTGTTACCGTAAAGGACAATATGTTGAAAATGCGAGGATAATATTCCGTATGCATGAGGAAATGGAACACCATTATCTTAAGTGCTGCCGCTCCCTGTATCCATTGCGTGTTCTCGCGTGACAGGAGGTGTTGGTCGTTATGTGGCATCTCTGTTGGTCGTCTGTCAGTTTACTATTGCTATTTTGCAGACAGTGCCTTTGTCGCCTGTGGCTGTCGAAGTGTGCACCATATACACGCCGCTGGCTACGCGGCGGCCTTCCGTGTCGCATCCGTCCCACTGGAACGTGCCGCCCGTGGAGCGTCCTTCAGCCACGAGCGTACCGTTCGAGGTGGTTATTTTCACCTCGGCGTTGTATGTCAGGCCGACGATGGTTATTGGCCCGGTGTAGTCGGGGCGCACGGGGTTGGGGTAAGCGTAGACGTTGTCCTTGGTCATCTCGGCTGACGGCTCGGTGGCGTCAGACAGGTAGGAGCACAGCCCCTTGTCGGTGGCGAAGTAGACGAGTCCCGTCCGTCCGTCAACGAGTATGTCGTTGATGATGTCGGAGGGCAGTGGCGAGTTCTCGGTGGTGAAATGCTGCAGCTGCGTGTTGTTGTCCGCGCTGACGAGGAACACGCCGTTGTCGTTGGTGCCGAACCACTTGCGGTTGCCGCCGTCCACGGCCATAGAGCGTATGCTGGCGTTGGCGAGCAGGTAGTCGCCGAGATTTGTGCCGTCGTTGCGCGGCACTACGTACTGCGTGAACACCTGCGAGCCGTTGCGTATGGCCTCGGGCGTGAGGTACAGAGGTCCTGCGGTGGTGCCTATCCATACGTTGCCGTCAAGGTCTTCAGCTGTGCAGTGTACTTTCGGGTTGCCGAGGCTTGCGCCGTTCTGGTTGGTGAAGGCCGGGCCGTAGACGGTGAGCTGGTCGGTGGCGCGGTCGTATGAGTAGAGGTTGGAGTTTGCCAAGCGTACATTGACAAACCACATCCTGCCGTTAGTCGGGCTTATGAAGAGCTTTTGCAGGTCGTAGTTTCCTGCGCCTGTCAGTTCGTCGTGAGGCCATAGTGTCCATTCGCCGGTGCTTCCTTCGTAGCTTTTCAAACTATTGTTGGTCAACGGGTTAAGCAGCCATAATGTACCGTTTTCGTCATATTTCATCGATGTCACTATGGTGTACTTATAGCGTGCTTCGTCAGTCCAAGGTGATTCCAGTCGGCTGTTGTCAACGGTGAAATTTCTTATGAATTTGCCGTCCTGGAACTCGTACATGCCGCTCTTCGCGCCAACCATCACGTGTCCTTCCTTCGTAGGGTCGAAATCCATGCACAAGGCAACTATATACGGTTGGTTTGCTGCTTCGCCTGTAGGTCGCTCGAACTCCGACCATTCCTCGCCGTCCCATACGTGTACCTCGCCCGGACGGCTTGTGTCGAGGTCTTGGTTCCATCCGCCGTTCACGGCGTATATTCTGCCGCCGTGCTGGTACAGTCGGTAGAAGTTGTTTGAGGCCGGGCCGTCGGGTGCCACGCCTTCGGTCAGGTATGTGCGGTTGCCTTCGGCGTCGACGGTGTAGCAGGTCAGCTTGCCGTCGTCGGTCTTTGTCCACCAGCGGCCTGTCGAGGGGTCGTTCACGTTGGTGCGGTCAGTGCCTTGTTCCACGTAGTTGCCGGTGCGCGTCCAGTTGGACGGGTCGAGCAGGTTAGAGCTTGTCACGGCCGAGTACAGTCCGTTTGAGCGCGACGCGGCGTATATGCGGCCGCCGTCTATGTAGCAGTAGTCCACGGCGAAGCCGAGGCGGTAGCTCTCGTCCATGTCGCCGCTGCCGGCGTCGAGCTTCACTATGCCGAAGCCCGTGGCGAGATAGGCGTACTGTCCGTAGATGTAAATGCTGTTTACGGTTTTGTCTTGGGTGGTGTCGTACAGGTATAGGTCGGGCACGTTGAGCGCCGTGCCGTCGTCGGCGAGCAGGTCGATGTTCGAGTTTCCGTAGGTTATTACGAGCCTCCTGGCCTGTGCGCACCATGCTATGTGGCCCACGCCGGTGTCTGACAGGGCTTGGGTCTTGTCGTATGTGGTTATCGAGGCGTCGTCGGTGTTGTACGAGTAGACGTTTTCCGAGGCCAGCACGAACACGTTTTTGCCGGCCGGCTCTATCTCGGTTATGTCGGCGTAGCTGGGGTACAGCGTCCATCGGCCTGCGCCCTGTGCGGCGGCGTTGTGTGCTGCCGCCGCGATGAAGAGCAGTGCCAGCAGCGCGGCGCGTATGTATGTGGTTCTCTTTCTCACGGTTGTGCGGTTGTGTTTTTTACCTTTTTACTTTTTTACCTTTTTACCTTTCCCGACTTTCTCACCTTCTCACCTTCTCACTCTCTCGCCTTCCCCTTGAGGTATTCCACGAGCTTGCCCACGGCCAAGGCGCGGTGCGATATTTTGTTCTTCACCTCGTGGCCCAGCTGTGCGAATGTTTCCGTGTAGCCGTCGGGCTGGAATATGGGGTCGTAGCCGAAGCCCTCGGAGCCGTGGCGTTCGGTGGTGATTTGGCCGTTTACCACGCCTTCGAAAGTGACTGGCTGTGAGGCGGTTTCCAATATGAGGCAGATTGCCGTGCGGAAGCGTGCCTTCCGGTCGGTGAAAGGCCGCATTTCGCCGAGCAGTTTGGCCATGTTGGCCTCGCTGTCGTGGCCTTGTCCTCCGGCGTAGCGTGCCGAGTAGACGCCGGGCGCGCCGTCGAGTGCCCGCACTTCGAGGCCGGTGTCGTCGGCGAAGCAGGCGGTGTGGTACTTGTCGAATATGTACTTGGCTTTTTGCAGGGCGTTGCCCTCGATGGTGGGTGCCGTCTCGGGTATGTCGTCGTGGCAGCCGATGTCGGCCAGCGAGAGGATGTCTATGCCGCTTCCTGCGAGCATCTCGCGTATTTCGGCGAGCTTGTGGGCGTTGTTTGTGGCGAAAACTATTTTTTTACAATTCATGATTCACAATTCATAATTCATAATTGGGTTGTGGGAGTGCTGGGAGGACTGGGAGTGATAGGAGAGCTGTGAGTACCAGAGTAATGGATTTTTCATTTTTCACTTTTCACTTTTCATTTTTCATTTTTCATTTTTCATTTTTCATTTTTCATTTTTAATTTCTTCGGTACTTTCACTTTTATTTGGTCGAAGCCCTCGCCGTACACTCCGATTACGGAGCTTTGGCTTACGAAGGCGTTGGGGTCGATTGACTTTATGAGGCGGAATATTGTCACGCTCTCACGCCTCTTGGCCAGCAGGCAGACTACCTTGGTGGGCTTGCCGCTGTACCATCCGTGGCCGTCGAGTATGGTTAGGCTGTGGTCGGTGGTCTTGGCTATGGCGTTGGCTATTTCCTGGTACTTCTTTGAGAAGATGAAGAACTGGACAGATTGCCGCTGGAGGTTCATCACGTAGTCGAGCATGGAGCACTCGATGAACATGGTGCAGAAACCGAACACTACCTTCTGGCAGCGTACTTCGACAGGGCCGAACGTGTCGATGAACAAGCAGCTGCCTATGATGCACACGTCGATTAGCAGGATTACGCGGCCGAGCGATATGTTGCGGTACTTGTTCACCGAGGCGGCTATGATGTCGGTGCCGCCCGTCGAGCCGTTGTTGAGGAAGACGATGGCCAGCGCCGTGCCCGTCATCATACAGCCGATGACGAGCGACATGAAGTCGTTGCCCTCGCCGAGCAGCTTGTAGAACGTGCCGTCGGGCTGCATCACCACGTCCTGCGCCACCTCAAGGAGGAACGTAAGCATGAACGTGGCGTAGATGGTCTTCGTCAGGAACCGCCAGCCGAGTATTTTCAGCGCGGCCACTATGAGCGCGGCGTTGATGATGAAAAACGTGTACTGCACGGGAAACTTCGTGGCGTAGAACACCACCGCGCCTATTCCGGCTATGCCTCCCGTCACGATTTCGTATGGCAGGAGGAACACTGTGAAGCCGAACGTGTAGAGCATCAGGCCGAGCGTAATGTTCAGGTAGTCCTTCAGCTCGTTTTTAATTGTTTGGTTTAGCATGGTATAATGGAAGCCCCCTCAAACTCCCCCGAGGGGGAGCTTTTAATTGTTTAGCCGGCAAATTAAGCTCCCCCTCGGGGGAGTTTGAGGGGGGCTTTGGGCTTTTGTTTTTACTTAATCACTATGTTCACAATCTTCTTGGGCACGATGATGACCTTGACGACGCTCTTGTCGCCGATGTACTTGGCCGAACGTTCGTCGGCCATGACGGCCTCCTGGATTGTCTTGTTGTCAGCGTCGGCGGCGAACTGCATCTGGAAGCGCGCCTTGCCGTTGAACGACACGGTCATCTGAACGGTCGACTCTACGAGATACTTCTCGTCGTACACCGGCCACTGTGCGTCGCATACCGTGCCGTCGTTGCCCAGGCTGTGCCACAGCTCTTCGGCGATGTGGGGCGCGAAGGGCGCTATGAGCTTCACAAGGCCGGTCAGCACGCCGCGGTTGCGGCACTTCATCTGCGCCATCTCGTTTACACATATCATGAATGCGGCCACCGACGTGTTGTAGCTGAACGCCTCGATGTCCTGCGTCACCTTCTTGATGAGCTTGTGCAGGCTCTTCAGCTCTTCAGGCGTAGGCTCGCCGTCAGTCAGCTCTTTCATGCCGTCCTTGTCGGTGTAGAGCGCCCAGAACTTCTTTAGGAAGCGGTGGCAACCGTCTATTCCGTTGGTGTCCCACGGCTTGCTCTGCTCCACCGGGCCGAGGAACATCTCGTACAGGCGCAGCGTGTCGGCGCCGTACTTCTCGACAATCATGTCGGGGTTGACTACGTTGTACATCGACTTCGACATCTTCTCGATGGCCCAGCCGCACACGTACTTGCCGTCTTCCAGTATGAACTCGGCGTTCTCATACTCCGGCCGCCATGCCTTGAAGGCGTCTATGTCGAGCACGTCGCCGTGCACTATGTTCACATCGACGTGGATTGGCGTGGTGTCGTACTTGTCTTTAAGGCCGAGGGAGACGAACAGCCCCCCCTCATTCCCCCCGAGGGGGGATGACTGGTTGCCTTCGTTGCCATCCTGGCTTCCCCCCTCGGGGGGCTGCTGGCTAGCTGGTTTGTTCACGCGGTACACGAAGTTGCTTCGTCCCTGTATCATACCTTGGTTGACGAGCTTCTTGAACGGCTCCTCCTCGCACGACACTCCGAGGTCGTGCAGAAACTTGTTCCAGAAGCGCGAGTAGATGAGATGGCCCGTGGCGTGCTCCGTTCCGCCTACGTACAGGTCGACGTTGCGCCAGTACTGGTCGGCCTCGGGGCTTACGAGGGCGTGGTCGTTCTTCGGGTCCATGTACCTTAAATAGTACGCCGACGAACCTGCGAAGCCCGGCATGGTGTTCAGTTCGAGGGGGAACACGGTCGTGTTGTCAACCAAAGACTTGTCAACAACGCACTTGTTAGCCGTGTCCCACGCCCACTTCTTGGCGTGTCCGAGCGGCGGTTCGCCCGTTTCCGTGGGCTGGTACTTGTCTATCTCGGGCAGTTCCAACGGCAGGCAGTCCTCCGGCAGCATGTAAGGCTGGCCGTCCTTGTAGTACACGGGGAACGGCTCGCCCCAGTACCTCTGGCGCGAGAAGATGGCGTCGCGCAGGCGGTAGTTCACCTTCACGCGGCCGAGGCGGTGCTCCTGCACATACTTTTTTGTAGCTGCGATGGCCTCCTTGACGGTCATGCCGTTGAGGATTAATGGAGAATTGAGAGGTGAGAATTGAGAATTATGATTACCCTCGTTGCCTTTATGCTGGTTATCATAATTATCCATTCTCAATTTTCCATTCTCAATTAATTCTTTCCTTGGCGAGTTGCAAACTGTTCCTTCCTTTGCGTCAAAGCTCTCCTCGCTTACGTCGCATCCTTCGATGAGCGGACGTATTTCGAGGCCGAAGTGCTTGGCGAAGGCGTAGTCGCGCGAGTCGTGCGCAGGCACTGCCATGATGGCTCCCGTGCCGTATCCGGCCAGCACGTAGTCTGAAATCCATATAGGTATGTCCTCGCCCGTGAACGGGTTTATGGCGTACGAGCCCGAGAACACGCCGCTAACAGAACGGTCACTGATGCGCTCGCGCTCCGTGCGCTTCTTCGTGCGCTCCAGGTAAGCGTCCACTTCGGCCTTATGCTCCGGCGTGGTGACCTTAGCCACCAGCTCGCTTTCGGGCGCGAGAACCATGAACGTAACGCCGAAGATGGTGTCGGCGCGGGTGGTGAAGATGGTGAATTTAAGTGAAGAGTTAAGAGTTAAGAGTGAAGAATCGTCTTGTCTTGTTGCATTTTGATTCTTCGTTCTTCGTTCTTCGTTCTTCACTTCAAATTCGATTTCCGTACCCTCGGAGCGTCCTATCCAGTTGCGCTGTGTCTCCTTGAGCGAGTCAGTCCAGTCAACGGTGTCGAGGCCGTCGAGCAGACGCTGGGCGTATGCGCTGACGCGCAGGCACCACTGCATCATCTTCTTCTGCACAACGGGGTAGCCGCCGCGCACCGAGAGGCCGTCTACCACCTCGTCGTTGGCCAGCACCGTGCCCAGTCCGGCGCACCAGTTTACCATCGTCTCGCCCAGGTAAGCCAGGCGCCAGTTCATCAGCGTCTGCCTCTTCTCGTGCTCCGTCATGGCGTTCCAGTCTTCGGCCGTGAGCGTCAGCTCCTCCGAGCAGGCCGCGTCGAGCCCGTCAGTGCCGTGCCCGGCGAGATGCTTTTCAAGCTCCTCGATGGGCCTGGCCTTCTGCTGCACGTTGTCGTAGTAGGAGTTGAACATCTTGATGAAGGCCCACTGCGTCCAGTGGTAATACCGTGGGTCGCATGTGCGCACCTCGCGTTCCCAGTCGAACGAGAAGCCTATTTTGTCCAGCTGCTCGCGGTAGTGGTTGATGTTGGCCTCGGTGGTTATGGCCGGGTGCTGCCCGGTCTGTATGGCGTACTGCTCGGCCGGCAGTCCGTAGGCGTCGTAGCCCATGGGGTTGAGCACGTTGAAGCCCTGCTGGCGCTTGTAGCGTGCGTATATGTCGGAGGCTATGTAGCCGAGCGGATGGCCCACGTGCAGGCCCGCCCCGGAGGGGTAAGGGAACATGTTGAGCACGTAGAACTTCTGCTTGTCCTTGTCCTCGGTTACGTGGTAGGTCTTCTCCTCGGCCCACCTCTTCTGCCATCGTTTCTCGATTTCGTTGAAGTTGTATTCCATTGCTTCTTATCTTGTTTTTTGTTGTATGCAATAATCCAAGATGCAAAGATAGTAAAAAAGGTGAGAAAGTGAGAAGGTGAGAGGGTGAAAAAGTAAAAAAGGTGAGAAGGTGAGAGGGTGAGAAGGTGAGAAGGTGAGAAGGTGAGAAAAGCAAAAAGGTGAGAAAGCAACCTTCTCACTTTCTCACCTTCTCACTTTCTCACCTTTTACAACATCGCCGCGTTCACTCCGAACACTCCGAGGATGGCGGTAGCCACGGCGGCGATGATTTTCAATATTATTGATACTGTATTCTTTCCTTTGTTGCTCATAGTTTTTAGTAGATTGTTTTTAAGTTGTTTGTTTTTTAGGGATGACTGTGAGTGCTGGGAGCTGTGGGAGGGCTGCGAGTTTCGGGAAGGCTGGTTAAGGCCGTCGGCATGGCGGAGGGTGGGCGGCGCCTGCCCTACCCTATCCGCGCGGTCTTGCGGTTTTGCGGTCTAACGGTTTTACCTTTCTCACTTTCTCACTTTCTCACCTTCTCACCTTCCCACCTTCTCACCTTCTCACCTTCTCACCTTCCCTTACGCTGTTTCCTCCGTGTCGTCGAGAGCCGTGCCTACGGCGTTCTTGGGCAGCTCCTGCACCTTGCAGCCGGTCAAGAGGGCGCGCACGCGGGTCTTGTCCTTCTCTATTTTCGTTTCGGGCTGGAAGAGCACGTGTACCGACTTGACGTTGTTGCCTGCGGTAAAGTCCTCTATTTTAAGCGCGGGCTTTGTCGACATGCCTATTTTGAACGTGCCGAGGCGGTTGAGCTTCACGCGGTGCGACATTTGCAGGTGCTTCTGCATGGTCTCCACCAGCTCGCTTAGCACCGCTACAATGTCCGCCCGTTTCACTGTGCAGTTTGCCTGCATCTCCTCTGCCAGGTCGTCGATGTCAACCGTGCCGGTGTGTACGGCGCGTGCGTACCATTGTCCCTGATGAGTCGAAGTTCTCCTGTTGTCCTGATAAAGTTTGTAAAATACTGCCATAATGTTTTAAGTTTTTAAGTTTGTTTGTTAATTGAAAATTGTTTGTTACTTTGTTTTGTTGTTTGCTTGATGCATCTTGCGTCGGCAAAGGTACGGCGGAAAACGCATACCTCCAAGCCCCTTCGCTGTACATCGCAGGAGTGGAGCGCATGACATTCTGCAACCGCCTGACTGCCAGCACGTTGCGTCCGTCACAGCTGAAGGCGGCCTTCAGCCTTGCCGTTTGCCGCCTTTCGCGCCGCAACGGACGGCAAAACGCGGCGCGGAAGACGGCCTTCGGCAACGCACTGGCTTTCAGGCCGTTGCGGCGGCGGTTTCATGGGGCGTGGCGTGCAGGCATGCCGCGCTTTCACGTTTTTTAGCAAAACGGCGGAAAAGTATATAGTGTTGTGAACTTATTGTGCACGGATTACTGCTAATTTTGCACCCGATTGTTTTTCAAGTAACACGTTTAACAAACCTAACAATTTAATGAAATGACATCAATTTTGGAAAAGAACACACGCACGGGACACGCAACAGAGTACGCACAGACGCTTACGCGCGAGCAGAGGCGCGAGGCCAGGGAGAAGCTGGCGCACGACTTCTCCGAACTGCTGGGACGCTCGCCGGCGGAGAACCTTTACTGGATGGAGACCGTGACCGACCTGATGGACCTCTCGCACGAGGTGTACATGACCGAGCTGCTGCTCGACTCGCAGGGCCGTCCCTTCGGCTTCATGCGCTTGGTGAAGCGAGCCTGCGCCGTGCTCCACGTTACGCTGCCTGCCAACCCCTACTCCATGGCCTTCAACGCGCGCAACCGCAAGGGCGTGCGCCAGACGTCGATGTTCAGCCGCTACTGCTGGCTGATGCACTTCAAGGGCAAGGACAATCCGCTCGACGGCATGATACAGCGCATGGGGGAAAATGAAAAATGAAAAATGAAGAATGAAAAATGAAGAATGAAAAATGAAGAATGAAAAATGAAGAAT
>CAKZVT010000006.1 GCA_937922435.1 uncultured Prevotella sp.
GGCCAAAATCATTGTTAGTCTTTTTTCCATAAATACTCTCTCTAATTAAATAAATTAGAGATAAAAGTGTGTCTTTAGGCAGGCAAAAAGGACAATGGACGGAATGTGACATATTGTCACCGAATGCGGCGTTTTGCTTACATTGTGATTTTGGACTTTGCTGCTTGACAGTCAGCTTTTGGCCGTCGGCAATGACTGCCGACGCCGACGGTTGTGTGAAAGATAGACTCCGCATTTCAAAAGGGCATCTTCCGCACATGAAAAGGCAAACTTCCGCATCCTCAAAGGGCAGTTTTCCGCGATGCAGAAGGCCGTCTTTCGCCTTGCAAAAGGCCGTCAATTACAATGCAAAAGGCCGTGTTTCGCGACGCAAAACACGGCCTTTTGGAACGGTGGCTGCAAGCGGTTGGCTGGCAGGCGCTTACTGCTGGGGCATAAAAAACGTGCAGGCAAGGTTTTACAGCCTTGCCTGCACGTATGTATTAAGCCTTGGACGAGGTTGTCAGAGCTTCTGCTTCACCTCGATTTCGGTGAACGTTTCGAGAATGTCGCCTACCTGGATGTCGTTGAAGTTGACGAGGCTGATACCGCACTCGAAGTTCACGCCGACTTCCTTCACGTCGTCCTTGAAACGCTTGAGGGCGTTGATTTCGCCCGTGTGTACGACGATGCCGTCGCGCACTACGCGCGCCTTGTCGGAGCGGTGCACCTTGCCTTCGGTGACGTATGCGCCGGCCACGGTGCCCACCTTGGATATGTGGTAGACCTCGCGCACCTCCACCTGGCCTGTAACGACTTCCTTGACAACCTTGTCGAGCATTCCTTCCATTGCCGACTTGATGTCTTCGATGGCATCGTAGATTACGGAATAGGTGTTGATTTCAACGCCTTCCTGGTCGGCCAGCTTGCGCGCCGCGGCTGACGGGCGCACCTGGAAGCCCACGATGATGGCGTCGGAAGCGTCGGCCAGCGACACGTCGCTCTCGGAGATTTGGCCGACGGCCTTGTAGATGACGTTGACCTTGATTTTCTCCGTCGAGAGTTTGATGAACGAGTCGCTCAACGCCTCGATACTGCCGTCGGTGTCGCCCTTGACGACTATGTTCAGTTCCTTGAACGAGCCGAGGGCAATGCGGTGGCTGATGTCGCTCAGTGTGAGTCGCTTCTGCGTGCGCAGACCCTGCTCGCGCTGCAGTTGCAGGCGCTTGTTGGTTATTTCGCGTGCCTCCTGTTCGGTCTCGAGTATGTGGAACGAGTCGCCTGCGGTGGGCGCGCCGTTGAGTCCGAGAATGATTGCCGGTTCAGACGGACCTGCCTGTTCGATGCGCTGGTTGCGCTCGTTGAACATTGCCTTGATGCGTCCGTATGTCGTTCCGGCCACCACGATGTCGCCCACGTGGAGCGTGCCGTTGCTTACGAGCACCGTAGATACGTAGCCGCGGCCCTTGTCGAGCGACGACTCTATGATGCTGCCGGTGGCCTTGCGGTTGGGGTTTGCCTTGAGGTCGAGCATCTCCGCTTCAAGCAATACCTTCTCAAGCAGCTCGTCCACGCCGATGCCTTTCTTCGCGCTGATTTCCTGGCACTGGTACTTGCCTCCCCAGTCCTCCACGAGCAGGTTCATGTTGGCCAGGTCTTCACGTATTTTGTCGGGGTTTGCACCCGGCTTGTCAATCTTGTTTATGGCGAACACCATCGGCACGTTGGCCGCCTGTGCGTGGGCTATGGCCTCGCGCGTGGTGGGCATCACGCTGTCGTCGGCTGCGATAATGATGATGGCGATGTCTGTAACCTGCGCTCCACGGGCACGCATCGCGGTAAACGCTTCGTGTCCCGGGGTGTCGAGGAAGGTGATTTTGCGGCCGTCGGCGAGCGTCACGTTGTACGCGCCAATGTGCTGCGTAATGCCTCCGGCCTCGCCGGCTATGACGTTGGTGTTACGTATGTGGTCGAGCAGAGACGTCTTTCCGTGGTCTACGTGACCCATCACGGTAACGATGGGGGCGCGCGGCACGAGGTCGTTCTCGTCGTCAGGTTCTTCCGTTATGGCTTCAGACACTTCCGCGCTGACGTATTCCGTCTTGAAGCCGAACTCTTCGGCAACGAGGTTTATGGTCTCCGCGTCGAGGCGCTGGTTGATTGACACCATGATGCCTACGCTCATACAGGTGCCTATTACCTGGTTGACCGACACGTTCATCATGCTTGCCAGCTCGCTCACCGTCACGAACTCGGTCAGCTTCAGCGTCTTGCTCTCGGCCTTGGCCTCGGCACGCTGTTCCTTAAGATGCTCCTGTACGGCCTCGCGCTTCTCCTTGCGGTACTTCGCGCCCTTCTTGTTCTGCCCCTTGCTTGTAAGGCGTGCGAGCGTCTCCTTTACCTGGCGTGCAACGTCCTCCTCGTTCACTTCGAGCGGCTTGTGGCCGCGCTTGCGGTTCTTTTTCTTAGAGCCGCCCTTGTCGGCAGCCGCACCCTGGCCGCCAACCGATTTGGCCGCCTGGTCTATGTTGACGCGTTCCTTAGTGATGCGCGAACGCTTTTTTTTGCCGTCGGCGCGCGTCTGACCCGACTTCTCCTCGCGTTCCTTGCGGCGTTCCTCCTTCGATTTCTTCTTCGGACGCGTGCTTTGGTTGAGCGAGTCGAGGTCTATTTTGCCGAGGACGTTCACCTTCGGGGCGAGCTTCTTCTCGCTCTTTAGGGTGAAAATCTTGCTTTCTTCGTCTGCATGAGTTTCCGTTGCAGCTTGTTCTTTCCGTTCTTCAACTGGCTTGTCGGCGGCCGGCACGCTTTCGGCCAGCTGTTGCCTTACAGCCGGTTTCTCTTCGGCTTTGGGGGCTTCGGCCTGTTTCTGCGGCGCAGCCTGTTCGTTGCCGCCCTGCGGCTTGTGTTCAGTTGCGGGTGTTACGTCCTGCTTCTGCGCCGCTGCTTGCTCCTTTGCCGGTTCTGAAGGCTTGTCGGCGCCGGCCTGTTTGCTGCCTTGCGCCGGTTTCTTGCCCAAGCTGTCAAGGTCTATTTTGCCAAGTACGGTGTACTTTTGGGTTGCCGCCGGCTTGGCCTGAACTGACGGTTTGGCTCCGCCTTCAGGGCGTTTCTTCTCTTTTGTGTGCTTCGGGAAGAGCTTTTCAGCCTGGTTTCTGACTTCCTTGTCAGACTTGAACTCTTCCACCAAGGCGTTGTACTGGGCGTCGTTCAGCTTGAAGCTGAGGTCGTCCCTCACTTCGCCGAGGTCACTTTTCTTTTTCAGGAATTCAACTGCCGTTTGAAGTCCTATATTCAATTCACGAATTGCTTTATTTAATCTGATGCTCATACTCTTTTTAATTCATAATTCATAATTCATAATTCATAATTCAGTATCGGCGTAGTCGAATTTCATTCCATAATCCATAATTGACATTTGCTATTGTATATGCGCAGCCAATTATGAATTATGAATTATGAATTATGAATTACTCAAACTCCGCCCTAAGCACTTTCAGCACGTTGTCTACGGTCTCCTCTTCAAGGTCGGCCTTCTCTACGAGCATTTCGCGCGGCGCGTTGAGCACGGCCTTGGCGGTGTCGAGACCGATAGCCTTGATGGCATCGATAATCCATTGGTCGATTTCGTCCGAGAACTCGTCGAGGTAAATGTCTTCGTCCACCTCGCTTTCGTCAAGTTCGCGGAACACGTCAATAGTGTATTCTGTCAGCATGCTGGCCAGCTTGATGTTCATTCCGCCGCGTCCGATGGCGAGCGACACTTCCTCCGGACGGAGATAAACCTCGGCCTTGCGGTTCTCCTCGTCAACGTTGATGCTGGATATTTTGGCCGGACTGAGCGCGCGTTGTATGAAGAGCTTGATGTTCGCGGTGTAGTTCACCACGTCGATGTTCTCGTTGTTAAGCTCGCGCACTATGCCGTGCACGCGGCTTCCCTTTACGCCGACGCACGCTCCTACGGGGTCTATGCGGTCGTCATAGCTTTCCACTGCTATTTTCGCGCGTTCGCCGGGCATGCGTGCGATGCGCCTTATGGTGATGAGACCGTCGGCAATCTCGGGCACTTCGGCTTCAAGCAGGCGCTCGAGGAACATGTTGCTCGTGCGCGAAAGTATTATTTTGGGGTTGTTGTTCTCGTTGTTCACCTCCTTGATGACGGCGCGCACGGTCTCGCCCTTGCGGTAAACGTCGTGCGGGATTTGCTCCGACTTGGGCAGGATTAGCTCGTTGTTCTCGTCGTCCACGAGCAGAACCTCGCGCTTCCACACCTGGTACACCTCGGCACTGATTACCTGGCCGACGCGGTCCTTGTACTTGTTGTACAGGCTGTCGTGCTCAAGTTCGAGTATTTTCGAGGCCAGCGTCTGGCGAAGGTTAAGTATTGCGCGGCGGCCGAACTTGCTGAAGTCCACCTTCTCGCTGACCTCTTCGCCCACCTCATAGTCGGGTTCTATTTTCAAAGCGTCGGCCAACGCTATTTCCTTGTTCTCGTCTTTCACCTCGCCGTCGGCCACGACGGTGCGGTTGCGGTAGATTTCAAAGTCGCCCTTGTCGGGGTTCACTATGACGTCGAAGTTCTCGTCGCTGCCGAAGATTTTTGCAATGACGTTGCGGAAACTCTCCTCCAGCACGCTCATGAGCGTGGTGCGGTCGATGTTCTTCGTGTCCTTGAACTCCTTGAAGGTGTCAATCATGCTTACGGTTTCTTCACCGTTCTTTCTTGTTGCCATATATTTTTATTGTTGTTTCCTATGAAAAAGCCTCCTTCCTGCCTCCCCGAGGGGAGGGGCCTGAATGCCGTTTCGCCCGTGCTGCCCTGTCTCCTCCACTCGGGGAGGCCGGGATGGGGCTGTTACTTAAAACTTATCAGATACTTGGTGTACTTCACTTCGTCCATCGAGAACACCTTTTCCACGTCCTCGACCACCGGGCGCTTGGCGCCTTCCTTCTTCACTTTCTCCTTCACGGTGACGGTGAACTGCCGGCCGTCTACCGACGTAAGCGTGCCACGGTGCTTCTTTCCGGCGGCGTCGAGCACCTCCACTTCCTTGCCGACATAGTTCTCGTACTGCTGCGGCACTTTGAAAGGCTGGCCCAGGCCGGCGCTTCCCACCTCAAGCTCATAGTCTTCCTCGTCACGGCTGAGATGGTCTTCGATGTAGCGGCTCAACTGCACGCAGTCTTCTATCCACACGCCGTCGGCATGGTCGATTTCAACCACAATCTTGTCGTCGGCGCTGATTTCCACGTCGACAAGGAAGTACTCCTTGTCCTTCAGCCACTCTTCCACCAAATTTCTAACTACGTTCTTGTCTATCATAAAAGGGTTATTAAAATAAAATGAGGAGCTTTTTGAAGCCCCTCATTCCACTGAACGCTGCAAAGGTAGCAATAATATCGCTTCCATGCAAATATTTTTCCGTTTTTTATTGAAAATGTAAAAACAATGTTCTTGAACGTTACAGCCTGCCCTTCTGCCCGGCTCCGGCGCCCGTCCCCTTGTACTTGCTGCGCGAAGTGTTGAACTTGTAGCGCACGGTAAGGTTGATGTCGCGCATAGCCGGAGCATGATATATGGCCTCACGCATCGCTCCGTAGAACATCGTAATGTCTGTTTTACCCGTCTTGAACAGGTCGGAGACGTAGAGCGAGAGCGTCAGTTTGTCCTTCAACAGCGACTTGTAGAGCGACAGGTCGGCGCGGAACGACGGCTTGCGCATGTAGTTGTTCTCCTCTGCGCCGGTCGTATTGCAGCGCATGTTGAGCGAAATCTCGCACCACTTGGTCTCAACGGTGTTGTCGAAGCGGAACGTCGCCACGGGATTGTCAAGCGGATTGTGGCCGTGGACGGCCATCTTGAACCACTGCTTCTGCACTCCGAGCATGAGCGAAGGATGCCAGATGCCGAACGTAGGGCGGAGGTTGAGCGAGGCATACACGTTGTCATAGGCTTCGCCGTTAACCTGACGGAAGAGCGCGACGGCAGGGTCGTCGTTGTAAGTCTCGCTGTTATCGAGGATGGGGTCAATGATATGGGAGTATCCCGCGCTGAACATAAGCCACTTGTACGAGGCCGCGAAGTTCACGTTGTGCGACTTTGTAGGCACGAGGAAGGGGTTTCCGCCCTCGTAGGTATAGCGGTTGTCGTAGTTTATGTTACTGCGGAGCTGGTTGTAAGAGGGGCGGCGTATGTCGGCGGAATAGCCGAGTTGTAAACCTACTTTGCCGAACATCGCCGATAGCGCTACCGACGGAAACCAGTCGCCATACGTCTTGCTCTGCTCCGCTATGCGCTTGCCGTCCTCGTAATAGTCGAAGTCTACGTCCTCGTAACGCAGTCCGAGCTGCGCGCTGACTGGGCCGAACTGCCGCGCATACTCGACGAACGCCGTGGCAAGGCCCTCCTCCGTGTGGCTGCGGTCGTCGTCGATGATGCCCTTGGGCAGCACCGTGTACACCGACTTGCGCGTAGAATAAGAGTATTCGCCGCCGAAAGAGAGGCTGCCGCCGAAGAGCGGAGCAGTCACAACGAGCTTGGAAGCGATGAGGTTGCTACGCGGAACGGTGTTCGTCGTCACGTCGTTATGCTCCGTTGGTTGCCCCGTCTCGGTATAGTCCTCGACGGTGTTCATCGTCGCATCCGACTTAGTGTACATCCAGTCTGTATTGAAATCGATGTTCCACTGGCCTATTTTGCCGGTATAATAGGCATTGCCTTGCAGCGTGGTAGCCTGCGTGGAGGCCGTGTAGTCGCTGCGCAGCTGCTCGGTAAGAGTGCCATTCTGCGTGAACGTTGACTCCATGTAGCCGCGCGGCTTGTTCCACGGCTGGCGGCGGTAGCTCGCGCTTATGCCTACGGAATGGTTTTGGTTGAACATGTAGCTTACGGCTAGCCGCGCGTACAGGTTTTCGTTCTTGTACACCTGGTCGATTTCGCTGCGCTGCCGCCAAGTGTCCTCAAGGTGTGTGATTTGCTCGATGGTCTTGGGGTCGGGGCTGGCCCATTTCGAGGCGCGGAGCGTCGCGCCGACGTCAAGTCCGCCCGTGCGGTAGTTCATGTTGAGGTTGTCCTCGCCTGCCAAGTAGTCATAATCGTTGTATTCTCCGAACAGACGGTTGTCAAGGCTGAAGCCGTCGCCGACAGCCTTCTTCGTCGTAATGCGAATGACGGAGGTCACGCTGGCGTCGTAACGTGCGCCGGGGTTCGTTATAACCTCCACATCTTTTATATTGTCCGCGCTCAAACGGTCAAGCTCCGAGTTGTCCCTCACCTTGCGGCCGTTGATGTACATCTCGGGCTTTCCGCGCCCGAACACCTCTATTTCGCCGTTCCTGGCCGACACGTTCGGTATGCGGTCGAGCAGGCGTTCGATGGTTCCGGCGTGCTCAAGTATTGTTCCGCTCACACCCGTTATCATGCCCTCGCCCTTCAGGCGCGTCTTGGGCATGTCGCTCTTTACCACGACCTCGCCCAGCACTTGCGACACTGCTTCAAGACGCACCGTGCCCATGTCACTGCGGCGGTCGGCGTAAACCGTCTTGTAGCCGAGCGAAGAGAACCTTAAAAGCCTGCCTTCGCCTTTGGTGTCGAGGGTGAACGAGCCGTCTCCGGCGGTCATAACGCCGGAGACGAAGGCCGAGTCGGGCAGCGAGAGGGCTACCACGTTGGAGTAAGGCAGGGGCTGTCCGCCGCCGTCAACGACGCGTCCCGTCACCGTCTGCGCCGCCAACGAGTGCGCCAAAAGAGCGCAGCAGCACAACGCGGAGAGTCTGGTAAATGTGTTCATAAATGTCATTTGTCGTGATGTTTAATATCAATTAGACGTAGTTTGTCGTGAAAATGTTACACGGCAGAGCCGGTTTTTATTTGTAATTGACGGCAAATCGTCTTCCAAAAGGCCGTCTTTCGCACGCTGAAAGGCCACCTTTTGCAGCCCAAAAGACGGCCTTTTGCAAAGCCACTGATTATCAACGGCTTACGCAGAGGTGGCATCATACCGCCCGAACGCCCCGTTTTCAGCAGCGCAAAGGTATGAAAATCATGCGTAATACGCAACTCGAAAAACGGCTTTCCGCCGTTTACCCCCCCCGAAAATTTAACATAAATCAACACACCACGTGGTCTAATTGCCCCATTATTCGCTATATTTGCATTCTCGAAAGCCTTGCAGGTAATCACAATTTTCAACTCTCAACTATCCATTCTCAATTAAACATGAAGACCGAACTTGAAAAATGCCTCGCTGGAGAGCCTTTTTTCGGCGGCGACCCGGAAATCGCCGCGATTGCGGAGAAGGCCAAACGCCTGACGCGCGAGCTTAACGACACCGCCTATACGGACATCGACAGGAAGCGCGACATCATGCGCCGGCTGTTCGGCCGCGTGGGGCGGCGCGTGCATATAGACATCGACTTCCATTGCGAGTACGGCCGCCACATCCTCATAGGCGACCGCGTAATAATCAACATGAACTGCACCTTCGTTGACAACAACATCATCGAAATAGGCAACGACGTGCTCATAGCCTCAAACGTGCAGATTTACACCGCCACGCACTCCACCCGCTACGCCGAACGGATGCTGCCCGACGACGGCTCTGACGGCTGCGAGTTTTGCCTTACATACGCAAAGCCCGTGAAAATATGCGACGGCGCATGGCTGGGCGGCGGCGTAATAGTGCTGCCCGGAGTGACAATCGGCCGCAATAGCGTAATCGGCGCGGGCAGCGTAGTGACCCGTTCCGTGCCCGACAACTGCGTGGCCGTGGGCAATCCGTGCCGGGTAATCAAAACGGTTGACAACAGATGAAAATAATATAGCAAATAAAAAGGGCGGCAAACCTAAGTTTTACAAGAACTGCGCCATATAAACCGGCAGATACAACACATTGCCTTCCTTATGCAAGTCTTTGGTATAAAGCACGTAACGGCTGCCTATCCTACTTGAATACTTGCTGCAAAAGGCGTTCAATGAAGCGTGCCGCTTATATGAAGACGACTTCACCTCGATAGGACAAACCTTGTTTCCCTGCGGCAAAAGGAAATCTATTTCGTACAGATGATTGCCTTTTTCCGTAGGGAATGTATAATAAAACAACGACTTGCCATTGGCGACAAGCGTCTGCGCGACAATGTTTTCATATACAAACCCAAGGTTCGCATCAAGCTTGTCGCTAAGAAGTTTCTGATATATCACATTTTCCGTGAAATCCTTATCCTTAAATGCAAGAGTAACAAAAAGCCCGGTGTCGGCCGCATATATCTTATAGCGGTTTATGTCCCGGTTTAAAGACATGCCCACCCCAGGGTCATTGGCATGGTAAGCGACGTTAACCGTCATCGAATCTTTCATCTCGGCGGTCAGTTGTTCGACAGTAGCCTTGCTGACACCACCACCTATCACGCTTGACACTTGGTATCTTGAGGCATTTTTATTAAGCTCTGACGGCACGGCGTCGTAAAGCATCGACATCCTGCCGCTGCCATCAATCTTTCGGAAATCATCTTCATACAATGTTATGATGTCACGCTTTACAATGTCTACTTCAGCCAGATTGTTTGTCTCAAGATATGCGCTGACCGCCTGCGGCATTCCCCCTACAAGCATATACAGACGGAAATCACGCAAAAGTTTCCTGTTAACGGCATCGCCAACAGGTGTTTTCCGTTCAAATACTGACCGCATCAACGGAACTGTTGCCGTATCACCTAAAGCCCAACGAAACTCCTCATAATCAAGTGGATGAAGATAAAACTTACGTTCTTCACTTGGTATTATTATGTCTTTTACATTTTTCCTAATCGAAATAAGCGAACCTGTCTCGATATAATCATAGCGTCCGTCTGCCACAAGATGCTTTACGGCCTGGCGCGCCAACGGCTGTTTCTGTACTTCATCAAATATTATTACCGACTTACGCTCGTGAAGTTTGACATTAAACAATAGCTGTAGTCTAAGAAAAAGGTAATCAAGGTCTGATATATCTTCAAACAGGCCCATTACCTCTTTTGACGCTTTGGAAAAATCAATCAATATGTATGAGGAGTATTCACGCCTTGCAAACTCCTCAACAAGAGTAGACTTTCCTACACGCCTTGCCCCTTCCACCAAAATAGCAGTCCGCCCGTTGTCATTGTTTTTCCATTGAAGCATCTTTTCATACAGCTTGCGCTTGAATATAACCTTTGCCTTTTCCATAAACTCCTGATTATCATTTGTTTAACAATGCAAAAATATAAATATTACAACTAATCTCAAAATGTTTTTCAATCAAACATCCAAATATCTCAAAATCTTTTGGCCTAAAAAGCCTGATTATCTCAAAATATTTGGTTCTTTATATTACGAAAACACTGTTTCGTCATCTGAAAATGGCAAAAATAAGATAAGACGATATTCAAAAGAGTTAGAATATGGTGAAAGAACACGGTTTGTATTAGTTTCAGTACCGTAAAAACAAAGTGAAGCCGTCAACCTGTGATTTTCCGCCTAAAAGCCTCCAAAGCTTCGATTTGCCTGCTTTCAGGCAATGCGGCGAGGCTGTTCACACAGCCGAGCATGGCCGCTCCGCCGAAGTTTAATTGTCGTAAGTAATCGATTTTGTTGGGAGTTACGCCGCCAAGGGCGACAACCTTATTGTCAATTATGCCTTCACTTGACGCTTGTTTCAGCGTCTCATCAGTGAAGGCCGAGGCATAACCTTGCTTTGAAACACTATCGAAAATCGGACTAAGAAAGACATAATCGCAAGCGTCTTTATATCGTTTTACTTCCTCCAAAGAGTGACACGAACGGCTTACGTGCCCCTCGTAACCGTCAGGCACGGTGCTGCGCCGCGCGTTGAGGTGTATTCCGCGCAGGCCGTAAGGTTGTGCAAACTCGAAAAAGTCGTGTATTACGATGCGCCGACGGTCGTCGCTTGTCAGTCCGTCAAGCAGCCTCGCGCAGTCGTCTGCCGTCGCTCCAGGCTTGCGCAGATGCACAATGTCTACGCCGTGAGCGAACAAACGGTGGATGAACGCGGCTTCGCCGGGAAAGAATGTAGGGGAAGTTATTACAAGCCAAAGCATAGCATAGAAACCCACCCCAACCCTCCCAAAGGGAGGGAGCTTGATTACCTATATTATAATAATCATCAAAGCAATCTAAACTCCCTCCCTTCGGGAGGGTTGGGGTGGGTGCTTAATATTATTTTTTCAGTCTTTCAATAATCAGCTGGGCCACCTTCTTGCCCGACATGAGCATTCCGCCGAAGATTGGTCCCATGCGTGGTGTGCCGCTGACGGCAGATGCTGCCATGCCGCAGACGTAAAGTCCGGGGTAAATCTCTTTTGTTCCGTTTACCACTTCTTCCTCGCCTGCAACTACGTCGAGCGAACGTTCGCCGATAACGTCGCCCGTGTCGGTAGCCAGGCGGATGCCGTTCTTGCGCGCAACGGTCTTGCACATCTCGCTGTCGTGCCCTGTTCCGTCGATTACGCACTTAGCCATTATGTTCAGCGGGTCAACGTGCAGACCCTCGCGGAGCACCGGAGTCCAGTTTACTACAACGCCGCTTACAACGTTGTTCTTGAACACAACGTCCTCAACAGAGTAGCAGTTGAAGATTGTCGCGCCTTCATGCACAGCCTTATAGAGCAGTGCCGACGTACTCTCTACAGAGTCCATGACGTAAAGTCCGTCGCCGTAAGGCTTATAGTTGATGTCGAAATCTTTTACAATGTCGATTGCTTCTTCCTGAACAACAATCTGGTTGAACATCATTGCGCCGCCCCACATGCCGCCGCCGGGTGACAGTTTGCGGTCAAACTGGGCCACCTTCAACCCGGCCTTAGCCAAATAATAAGCCGCAACAATGCCCGACGGACCGCCGCCAACGATGGCGACGTCGAGGTCGAGGTTTCTTTCCAACTTCTCGAAATAGGTACTGATGATACCCTGTGAAACTTTCTTTTCAATCATTTTTATTTGTTATTTAATCGGTAATTTTCATATTTCCAAGAAATAAAGATGCCGAATGAGCCGACTACTCAACGTCACATTCTGCGTCCTTGATGGTCTGGCTGATGCGCATCGCGCAGAAGTTGGGACCGCACATCGTGCAATACTTGCCTCCAACGTGGTTGGCCGTCTTGTAATATTCAAGCGCACGCTCGGGGTCAAGGCTCAAGTTGAACTGGTCTTTCCAACGGAACTCGTAACGGGCCTTGCTCAACACGTTGTCGCGAACCATCGCCCCGGGATGCTGCTTGGCAAGGTCGGCGGCGTGGGCGGCCAGCTTATAGGTGACAACTCCCACGCGGACATCGTCGCGGTCGGGCAATGCAAGGTGCTCTTTCGGCGTGACATAACACAGCATGGCCGTGCCAAGCCAGCCTATTTGGGCAGCTCCTATGGCGCTGGTGATGTGGTCGTAGCCCGGCGCAATGTCGGTAACAAGCGGCCCGAGGGTGTAGAACGGCGCGTTGTGGCACTTCTCGATTTGCCTCTGCATGTTCTCCGGGATTTTGTGCATGGGCACATGTCCCGGCCCTTCGATGAACGCCTGCACGTTCTTTGCCCACGCACGCTCCACGAGTTCGCCCATAGTGTCAAGCTCGGCGAACTGCGCACGGTCGTTGGCATCGTACACGCTGCCGGGACGGAGGCCGTCGCCAAGCGACAGGGCTACGTCATACTGTGCGCAGATGTCGCAGATGTCGTCAAAGTGTTCGTACAGGAAACTCTCCTTCTGGTGCATCTGGCACCACTTCGATATAATGCTTCCGCCGCGGCTTACCATACCCGTCATGCGGCTGTCGGCTAAGTGTATGTTCTGAAGACGTATGCCACAATGGATTGTGAAGTAGTCAACGCCCTGCTCGCACTGCTCGATGAGCGTGTCGCGGAACAGCTCCCAGGTAAGGTCTTCGGCCTTTCCCTTGACCTTCTCCATGGCCTGATACATCGGCACCGTGCCCACGGGAACGGGGCAGTTGCGGATAATCCACTCGCGGGTTTCGTGAATGTTGTCGCCTGTTGACAAGTCCATGAGCGTGTCGCCGCCCCACTTGCAGCTCCAAACGGCCTTCTCCACTTCCTCGTCTATACCTGAAGTAGTGGCCGAATTGCCGATGTTGGTGTTGATTTTGACGAGGAAATTGCGCCCGATAATCATCGGTTCGGCCTCGGGATGGTTGATGTTGGCCGGTATTACGGCGCGTCCTGCGGCCACTTCGTCGCGCACAAACTCGGGAGTTATGTGCGTTTCGATGCCCAGTTCGGCACAATTCATGTTCTCGCGGATGGCAACATACTCCATCTCGGGCGTTACAATGCCCTGCTTGGCATAGTACATCTGACTTACCTGGCAGCCCTGCTTCGCCCTAAGCGGCAACGTAATATGCTCGAAACGCAGGTGGTCGAGCGAGCGGTCGTCGCGCCGCATGCGTCCGTATTCTGACGAAATCTCGGGCAAACGCTCAACTCCGCCGCGTTTCATTATCCACGGCTCGCGCAAGCGTGGAAGCCCTTTCTTTACGTCAATCGCCACGTCCGGGTCGCTGTAAGGCCCTGAAGTGTCGTAGATATAAACCGGCGGATTGGGGTGTTCCACCCTCTTTCCGTCCTCAATGGTCACTGTCGGCAACTGATGAACGACGCGCATCCCGACCCTGATGTCGGGATAAAGAGAGCCTTTCAAATAGACTTTCTCCGACCCCGGATAAGTGATTTTTATGTTATTCTCCATGTTCTATATTTTTTGCATTCAATATTTCAACAATACTTTTCATCTCCTCCACGGGCTGTTCGGCACGCAACACGCTGCCGCTAAGGGCTATACCCGACACTCCTGCGGCCATAAGCTGCGGTATGTCGTCACTGGTTATGCCGCCGATGGCTACTAGAGGAAGCCCTATACCGTGTTCCTTCATTTGCGAAAGGATGCGCTTGTAGCCCTCAAGGCCAAGCATCGGGGCAAGGTTTTTCTTCGTCGTGGTGAAGCGGAACGGGCCGCAACCTATGTAATCGGCACCCTGCGCGGCAAGCCTCTGCACGTCTTCAAACGTATTCGCCGTGCCGCCGATTATGAAACCGTCGCCTGCAAGGCGGCGCGCCTCGTCCACAGGCATGTCGTTCTTGCCCAAATGCACGCCGTCAGCCCCTACACGGAGAGCCAACTCCACGTGGTCGTCGATGACAAACACCGCCCCCTTGCGCCTGCATTCAGGCAGAATGAGCCGCGCCACGCGCTCGACTTCGGCCTCATCGGCATCCTTCATGCGCAGCTGGAGCCAGCGGCAACCGCCATCGAGAGCCATCATCGCCGAGTCGTAATATGAATATTTATCGGTAAAATGGGTGATGAATTGCAGGCGTGAGGCGGTTTTAAGTTCATGCGGTTTTGAGGTTTTACGGTCATACTGTACAACCTTATAACCGCACAACCTCATAACCCTATCTGCATAAAAGTGGCAAACAGGCCCGTGGCCGCGGCCTACATGCACGTCGGCACCAGCCTTCAACGCCTCCGTAAGATACTCCTTGGCCTTGCGCACGGCGTCTTCAAGGCCGTTGCCGCAGGCCAACAAGGCCGCGATGGCCGACGAAAGGGTGCATCCCGTGCCGTGTGTGTTCACCGTGTCAACCGTTTCAGCCGTGAACTCCGCACGCTTCACGCCTTCACCTTTATATATATATAGGTAATCGGTCTTCGTCTTTCCTTCGGCATGACCGCCCTTTATGAGCAACGCCTTAACGCCAAGCCGCAATATGGCCTGCGCCGCATCGTCCACCGACGTGTCCGTACCGGCCAAAGTCCAAGCCTCGGGCAGATTAGGCGTAACCAAGTCGGCCATGGGCAGCAGCCGTTCCTTCATTATTGCCAAGGCATCGGGCTGCATCAAGGCGCATCCGCTCGTAGACACCATCACAGGGTCAACCACCAGGAACTTCGGCCTGTACGCCGTCAGCGCACGCACTATGGCGTCGAGCGTCGCGGCGTCGTTCACCATGCCCACCTTCACCGCATCCACCGTGACATCCTCCATTACGGCGGCTATCTGGTCGTAAACCACCTGCGGCGGCAACTTGTGTACATACTTCACGCCTTGCGTATTCTGCACGGTTACGGCGGTGATGGCCGTAGCGCCATACACGCCAAGGGCTGAAAACGTCTTCAAGTCAGCCTGCAGTCCTGCTCCTCCGGAAGGGTCTGAGCCTGCGATGGTCAGTGCCGTTGCGTATCTTTTCATCGGTTTTGCGGTTGTGCGGTGTTTCAGGTTATACGGTTATGCGGTGTTGAGGTTATGCGGTTGTGCGGTGTTTCAAGTCATTAAAACCCGTAAACCCTACAACCGTAAGACCTTATAACCGTAAACTATTTGTACTGGAAAAGACGGAGCGCATAAACTCCTGTTATGCGCAAAAAGAAAGAATGTCACCAAAATCCCAGCGTCGGCATTACCCGTACTGGTGCAATGTGTATCTTCTCAGCCGCAGACCGCGTTCAGCATAGCCCGTGGCACCACCTTTTGAGTACGTCCGCAAAGATAACGCTTTAATGCGTAACGGCAAAACTTTTAAGTGTTTTTCACTCAAAAGTCACTGCCCCATGCTGACGGTGAACGCCAGCTTCTGAAGACCGTACTTATATATGTTGGCAAGGATAAGCGCATATTCCAGTACCTCGCCTTGTGCCGCCTTTTCGATTACCGTGCGGTATTCATCAGCCGGAATGACATCCTTCAGCATCGGGCCGCCCGACGCGCGGACAAGCTTGATTTCGTCGGCAAGCGGCGAAATGACGTAGGCGTAATATGCCTGATATGGAACTTTGTTGAACAACACCCAGTCAGGGTCGTCCTTCGGGAGCACGTTTTCTACATAAATGCGCTTGCTTTCATACGGCAGATACGCCGTAGTGCCACCATACACGAGCACGTCGCCGTCCTTGTTCACCTTCATTTCAGGCTCTATGGCGTACTTGTCAAACGGGCACAGGTCGTAATACTCTATGTCCGCCTCACTCTCAATAACAGGCTCTTCCGGCGTTTCCGGCTCCGTCACTTCCCGGTCGTCAAGTATCTCTATCAGCTTATACCTGCAATTCGAGCCGTCGGCAGGCGGATTGGCGAGGATGGTTTTCCTCACTCGCAGCTCGTAACTGTGCCCCTTCACGTAAGTAAAACCTTCTATTGCGCCAAACGCCAAGGTCGTCCACTGCCCGTCTCCGCCCTCTTCCTTCACGAGCATACACTCTATGGGATACTCCGCGTTGGTGTCGAAAAGGTCGTAAGTTATGCCCGTCTCGTGCGACACAGACATCCTGATTTCCTTCACAACGTCCTTCGGCTCGTCGTCATTGTCCAGACTGCAACTTACCATCAACATGCCGGCAAGCAGCATCAGAAGCGAAAGATATTTGCTCATAACAAACCGTTTTTTTAGATAACCAACACGTATTTGCCTACAAATATAGACATTTTTACCGAATTGGGGGGGGTAATTTTAAGGAAAAACAAGCTATTTTCACCGTATTATAACAATACAGAAGCAAATACTTAAAAAATAAATGAATATCCTCAAAGAGACAAGTAGTCACGGGAGTTAACAGGAGTTAGGCACCCAAACGGGTTCATCCGCAAATCTGTTGGATGGCATCAAAACGCAGCAGGGCGTCGAAGACGTCCAACTATGCTTAACCGCATGTGTAGCGAAGCG
>CAKZVT010000007.1 GCA_937922435.1 uncultured Prevotella sp.
GACTTACCGCAAGTTCCGTTCCCTTCGGTCACTACACATGCGGTTAAGCATAGTTCGCCCCCTTCGGGGACGGGATAGGCACCTATACGGCATACACCTGAACTGCGGATGACCCGCCTCTTGCAATTCAGCCCCCGTGTTTCGGCGTGATTTGTAATCCGCCGAAATGTATTATAAGGATTTGCAATCCGCTCAAAGCACACGTGAGCAGGCCGAAAAAAGGACGTAAGCGGATTGCAAATCCTTATAGTAAAAACTGTCGGATTGCAAATCCGACAGAACAAAGAGGAACGAAGGAGGCGTATTATACAAGCAAAATTGCAAAAACGTTCCAGCGTTTCGGCGTGATTTGCAATCCGCCGAAATGTATTATAAGGATTTGCAATCCGCTCAAAGCACACGTGAGCAGGCCGAAAAAAGGACGTAAGCGGATTGCAAATCCTTACAGTAAAAACTGTCGGATTGCAAATCCGACAGAACAAAATTGAGAACGACTGGCAGCTATTCGCCCTCTTCGAGGACCCGTGTTTCGGCGTGATTTGCAATCCGCCGAAATATATTATGAGGATTTGCAATCCGCTCAAAGCACACGCGAGCAGGCCGAAAAAAGGACGTAAGCGGATTGCAAATCCTTATAGTAAAAACTGTCGGATTGCAAATCCGACAGAACGAAACAGAACAGAAATTGCAAATCCGACGGAACAAAGACGGAACAAAGTAACAAAAAGCCCGGCATTGTCATCACGACAACACCGGGCCATAAAATGAATTACTGATATATATAATGCTTATGCATTATTCTTTTATCTCTCTTTCATCGGACGCACGGGAAAGAGAACCCGGCCTTATCATCACGACAATACCGGGTCAAGAGTTCTAGTTAAAATAATTTATTGTGCTCTTTATAAAGCTTCTGACTATTCCTTTATGCAGCGCACGGGGCGAGCCATCGTCTGTGTACCTTGGAAACCGATGGAATATGATTTTATTTCAGTAATTGAACCGTTTTGATTTTTTTCGTCTTCACGTCGTATGACAAAAGAATATGATGTTCCGTTTTTCTGAGCCGCGTTAGTCCAATAATATACACCGTACATCGCCCACAAGCTGCCCGGACCACTTCCAAGGTCGCCACGGTTAGAACGCTGCCCAGTAGCGGTAAACGGAATAAGCTCGCCAACGTCGTTTTTCTGTGTATAGACATGATACTGATAATTGTTTGGTGCCGGGTCGATATAACCGTTCAATGTACCACATACATTGTCCGATGTCGCACCACCATCTACAAACACACTGAAAGCTCTTGGCACAGGCACTTTAAAGCCCTTGGGCGAAGGGTCGTACACTGTTTTCTTTGAGTTTGCCACCCATATATCCCCATTCGTGCCATCAACGTTCCAAAGTTTGGGAGAATATGCGGCATCTGTGAGCCACTCAGTTTTATTCGGAGAATTTTGATTTTGGACGTAATAAACGTTCGGGTGCTTAATACCCTCGGCACTTGTCACCCAGCCGGATTGTGTCTTGTATAAATAGTCGTTAGTCGGCACATCCAACCGCCTGTAATCATCAACTCCTGTCTTGTCGCGGTTCATCAATGCTACAATCGGGTCTTTGCGTCCCCACTGGTAATAAGTAGAGCCTGCATCCTTATAGTCAAACGTTGCACCTTCTTGCGTCACGGTCATTGTCTTAACATCGTTGGTCTTGGTTTGGGTGAAAGTAAATTTCAACTCGCGCAGGTCATAGTAAACCTGCTTGCCGTCAACCCATCCAAGGTTGCTTGACATCATCTGGTATTTCGTCGAACTATCTTTATAATCATCCACCTCGTGAGTTAGGTTTATGTCACGCTCTGTCACCCAGATATGCCAGCTCCACATGATGGTGCCGTTGGCATCGCGCACTGCCACGATGGCGTTGGCCTGCTGCATGTATTCCTTGTTGATGGTAAACACAAGGTAATCACCCTCAAGATGGACATCCGTGAACATATAGAAGCCGTCGCTCCATACGAGCGTGGCATCTTTAGGCGTGCCGCTTTTCTTAATCCACGGGTCGGTTATATGCCTGTTATTGTAATCAACAAAATGGCTGTCATTGTATGCTTGTGAGTTAGTACTTCCGTTGACAATTGCGTTGCCGTACACCAACGGCAGCTTGTAAGTACCGGCGGCATTTACCACGTAGCAGTTGGCCGTCGTCATGCTGCCTCCTTCAGTAGATAGGTCGTGTGGACTTTCGGGACTGCCTTTAGGTGTTGCGTCCTTCAATTTTGTATCAGCATCACAAGTCGTGTGCATCACTGTTTTAGCGACACCAATGTCATAATCTTGCCATTGGCCGTTATTCGTACCACTGCCATTGTACGTAAATTCGGTGACGTAATCTTTAGGATTGCTCAATGGTTTTTCTGCCGATGTAATTGGTTTATCGGTGGCAGTTACCCCTGTTACTTCCCAAGGCACAGCCTCTATTACCGACTCGTTCTGCGTGCGGTAACGGTAGCTTTTCACTTTGTAAACATCCGATGTTTTGCCGAGCGGCAATTTTATCTCTGGCGTTACTTCAAACACATACGTCCAGTTGATTGACTCTGTGGAAATCTTATATGTATAGATGTTTCCTGCCTTCCATTCAGTGAGGTTGCCGCTGGCGAGCTTGCCTTCAACCGCTTGCTTAACACCGTCGTTGGTTGTAAGCTCAACCTCTACCGTAGCGTCGGCGAGCTGCTGGGGAATCATCATGAATGTGGTTTCGGGATTTACGTCAGTTATCTTTTGTTCGCCTGACTGCTGGTCTTTCAGCGGTACATCGAACGTCTGCGTAAAGTCTTTGTTTTGTTCACCGATATAAGTCCAGGCAAACGTTCCGCTTGGCTTGTTCTCGCCTACCCCCTCTTCACCGGTTGGCGTGAAGGTGCAGTCGCCTGCGCCGTAGAGTCCTTTCAGGGTGATGCTGTTTATGGTGCATCCAGCTATGTCGTTGGCAACGAACTTGACGGCGGCCAGGGCGTGGGAGAACTCCAGGGGCACGGTGCCCTTGCCGTCGGTGTCGGCGCGGCTGCATGCGGCGTATGCGAACATTATGTCGGGCTGCGCCACGGCGTCATTGCCGTCAGTAGTGGTTGGCACGGTGTAGCTGAAGCTCATCGTGTGGTCGGTCGTGTTTATGCTTGGCGCGTCTTCAAACAGCTTTTCGTCTTTGAACGAATACGGAGCGTATGCGTAGAAGTCGAGCGTCTCGTCTTCGGGCCAGTAGCGCGCGCCGCCGCTCGGCGACCATGCTCCGTTGGCGTAATTGGATACTTCCTCGTCGCTCATGAACAGTTTGCCGTCGCCCTGTGTGTAGGCGGTAACGCCGAAGTTCTTGCACACTGACTGGAAATTGTCCGAATTGATGGGAACGCCGCGCGTGCCGGCCTTCGCCTCCTTGCTCACCGTAGCCGTGTTGACATCTATTGACGCGTGGAGATAAAGCGTGTCGCTGCCGCCCTCGCCGAGCATCACCACTGGGGAGTCGGCATACTGCGTGGCGCGCGTCGATGGCGCGCCGTCGGCATCAGCGTCCACGCCGAACTTGATAACACTACTGTCAACGTGCATATAGTCGTCCATGACCTCGCACGACACCACCGCCGCGGACGACACGGCCAGCGCCCATACCTTAATCAGCAAACTGTTATTCTTCATCTCGCATTTCCTCCGTCTTTACATATACTGCGCTTGTCTTTATCACCGCGCTTGCTTTTATCGTGGCTGGGAGGGGAACATTCAACCCCGCCCAGCCTGGGTTGCGTCACTTTATGTCTGCGCACCCGTAGTTTTCCCTTTTCAGGCTTCCCAGCTTATTACTGGCCAAGTTCGTTAGGAGACTCTACGTCGTAGTTACCGCCGTCAAGGAACGCGTCAACAGTAACCTCGAATGAGATAGGAACGAGTACTGGTTCCGGGTTGTCCGGGTCTTCGGGGTCTGGGTCATAACCGCCGTTGCCGTTGCCGAATACGAGGGTGTAGGTGTACTTATGGCCTTCCTTCCAGTCGAACTTGACAGGAATAGCAAGCTCCTTGGTCGTATAGCTAACAACGTCTCCTTCTTTTGTTTCAGTACCCCAAAGGCAAACATTGTCGCCAGGAAGGTCTGAACCTTCGCCTGAAACATTGTAAATCACGCAGTCTACGAGAAGGTAAGAGTTGGCGTTCTCTGCAGCATCAGGTGCCGCATATTCTGTAGGAACCCATGCCTCTGTAGTCTGCGGCATAAGCATCAGGGCTGTACCCTTTTCGTCGGTCAGGTTAACGGCATCAGCATTAGTCGCACCCTTCTTTCCATTGACATCTTTAAGGCTGAAGTCAACCTCGTAGCCTGCGTTAGTGTCTGTCAAATCCCAAGAGCCTCTTGTTGTTGCTGGTTGGTCTGGAGAGTCGGTTTCGGGAAGATTGTCGTCTGTGTCCGCAGTCGGGAATGTATAAGTTCCGCTGCCCTTAACGTTCATAACCTTCACGCCTTTGATTTGCACAAAGATGTTCTCGCTCTCGTTCCTTGCCTTGAACACAATCTGCGAAAGGGCGTGGCGGAAGTTAAGAGTTACAGGAGTTTTTTCCTTAGTCTGTCCTGTCTTCACTGCATAAAGAAGGTCAACCTGGCTGCCTACTGCCGATTCCACAACAAAGTCGTTGAATGTAGGAGCGCCGTCGTTCAAGGCAAATGTAGCTCCTGCATTTACGTGAGCATAGAAGTCAACGGCATCCTCCGGCCAGTAACGCGTACCAGTGGTGTTCTCCCATGAGCTTCCGCTTTTCACAATAGAGTCACCAGAGATGTAAACCTTGTTTTGACTCATAGCCGAAACCTTGAATCCCGCCGGCATATTGTCCGGAGCGTAAATATCCGCAGCACGGGTAGAGCCGTTGGTTACGGCCGTGAAGCGGATTTCGTCTCCGTCGCGGTTAACGTCGACGATGTCATCCTGTGAGCAAGACCCGAGCATCAGCATAAGTCCTGCTGCTAAGAAATAAAACTTTTTCATCTTTTTGAAATTAAAAAATTAAACATGTAAAACCATTAAAGTATAATATCCTCTTCTACTATTTCCCAGTCGTCTACAGACGGGTCGAATCCGTGTCCGTTCTCAATCGGGTCGGGCAGGTTGAGTCCGTCGATGATGAGATGCACATGCCTGAAGTCGGGTGCGTTGTGTACCTGCTCGGTAACGTCGAGGTTGTCGGCGTCCTTGTAGCAGTACTTCGCGCCGTCGTCCATGACGACGTAGAACACCATCTTGTGCGGGTCGGGGTTCTCGGTGTGGTGGCCGAAGGTGTAGAACTTGCCCACCACGGTCGACTCGCCGTCGGCATGCGCCTCGAAGGGCAGCGTGACGCACTCGCGCCCCAGCTCCTCGGTGGAGAAAGTGAGCACGCCCGACATGCCCGATATTGAGCCGCACATCTGCGTCATGTGCTTCAAGTTGGTGACGTTGCGCACCTCGTAGGTGTACGTGCAAACCAGTTCGTGCGGAAAGAGCGTTATGACCAGCTCGTCGTTGCTTACCTGTACGTCGTCTTCGCCCGGCTTCACGCACACGTAGCTTACGCCGGACTCTGTTATCTCTATGTCGGTGGCGGTGCAGCCCCACATCATGTCGGGGCAGATTACCACGCGCTCGTCCTCGGTGTCGGCGGCGCGTGGGGCGTAGTTGGCTCCGTTGCCGTAGATTGGCTCGAGCACGTTGCCCTCACGTGTGAACACGCCGTGGGTGGCGAAGTCGTCGGTGTTGTAGAACTGTACGGCCTCGGTGTCGTTGTTGAACGTGAGCACACGGTACTTGCCGACGCGCAGGTCGACCTCTCCGCCGGTGGTGTTGTTGAAGTCGAAGCGCTGTCCGCCGCCTCCGTCAAGGGGATAGAAGTAGACGCACATGCCGTCAGGGTCGGCCTGCGGAGCGTCCCTCCAGTCGAACTCCACCCTTATGGTGACAGTATGCGGATGGTGGTAACACAGCTCCTTGTGCTCGCACGACGCGAGGACGAGGGCCATTGCAGCCAAATAGAGATAATACAGCCTTTTCATTTTTCCACCTCCTTTCACTTTTTGTTATAATTGCCGCGCCCTATGAGCCACACGAGCGACACTTCGAGCTTGGTAGGTCCGAAGTAGCGAAGGTTCTTTGTGGCCTGCCATACGTAGCACTGGTCTACGGGTATGTATTCGTAATACCGTCCGCCAAGATAGCCCACGCAGGCCGAGAAGTCGATGTTGAGCCTGCGCGCTATGGGCAGCGAGTAGCCATACTCCACGCCTCCGCCGAAGCATGCGCGGTCGAAGATGTCGCCGCCGGGCACTCCGCCCATGTATCCGCGTCCGCCCAGCTCGAAGTCGAAGGTCTGCACCTGGGCGTAGAGGCCCAAGTGGTGGCCGGTGAGGGGCTTCTCCTTGGCCGCGCGGCCGAACCATTTTCTAAGCGTGATGTCGCCGCCGTATGTGCGCCAGTACCAGTGTGCGCGGTCGGACTTCCACCAGCCGTACATCCAGTTGCCGCCCAAACTCCAGTCCTTGCCGAGGTAGAACTCCACGCCGACGTTGGGCACGAGGAGCGCGTCGTACAGCATGTTGGTCTTGACGGCCATGTAGAACGGCTTTTTCATCACCACCGGCATTACTATGGGTGTAAGCGGCGGAGCCGGCGGCGGGGTTATGGAGTCTTGCAGGACGAGCAGCGGCGTAATCCTTACAGGGTTGAGCACGCGCTGATACCACAGGTACATGCTCGACGCCCTAAGCTCGGGGAAGAGCACGCGGTACATGTACTTGTAAGGCTTGCCGCCCTTGAAGCGCGACAGGCGGCCCACATTGTTGTCGGCCACTTTCTCTCCGCCGTCGAGCCTGCTCACAATGTCGCGCAGAAATTCGAGCGTCGCCTCGCGGTAAGGCACGTTGGGGTCGGCCTCGACGAGGCGTACAAGTCCGCGCCAGTCGCGCCCGAGGAACTGGAATACGGTGAGTGAGTCGGGCAGTTCGCCGTACTGCTCAAGGTAGTCGAATATGCGCTTTGCGCGGTTGGCCGAAAGCCTGCGGTTGTGCATGATTGTACCCTCGGGCGACGCGCCGCCGACCACGAGGATTTTCTGCAGCCTGTACACGGAGTCGGCATAGTCGGACTTGAGCCTGCCGGTGATGCTGTCGAGCACGGCCTTGTTGTCGCGTATCGACATGTCAAGGGTAGAATAATCCTGACGGAAATATATCTTCACAGAGTCGCGTATGGACTCTTGCGCGTAGGTCTTGTTGCAAGGCGATATGGCCACTGCCGCCATACCGAGCATCAGGAATATAACGTTTTTCATGTCGCAGCTGTTTAGTTAAACATTATCCTATCTGAAAAATGTCGATAAGACGCCGCTATACCCACCCAGCTCACCTTATTTATATATGCCGCCATGGCACAAAGACGGCGGTCCTTGTCGTACCTTACAACAAGGCACGACAAGACAGTGCGCACCACATCGCTACGCGACGTGACGCACACAGCTGCAAACATAGCCGTAAACGCCAAACAAAGCCCTCTGGCGGCTTTATTTAATAATGTATGGGGGGGTAAATTGGAGGGTATCAGAAGCCGTCAGGGGGCTTAATCCTAAACTCCCTGAAGAACGTAAGTTCATAATGCCTCTTAATGTCCAATAGCGTCTTTGCATTGTAATCTTACAGACAAATTCTAGTTCAATACCCACAGCAAATTGTCGTTGGTAAATACAAATTGCCTTTTCAATCCGCTGCAAATATACAAATTTTATAAGATACGGCAATACGTTTTTTGATAAAATTAACATGAAAATGCAAAAAATGATACGGCAGGCGGCCGCAATCCGCATGCCGCCGGAGGAGCGACGGCTATCTGCCTGGCTTACAGCGACTTTCCAATATGCCGTATTTTAGCGTGCAAAAGGTGGTCTTTTGCACGCTAAAAGGCCATCTTTTGGAAGGCAAAAGATGGCCTTTCGGAATTCAGACGCAAATCTGGTGTATAGTATTACTGTACCTTCTTTTGTCTTTGTGATTGCATTTTATGTGTACATCCTGCTGCAAGCCAGGCTGTCGGTAATGTGTTTTGGCGGATTTGCAATCCGCCGAAAATTAATATAAGGATTTGCAATCCG
>CAKZVT010000008.1 GCA_937922435.1 uncultured Prevotella sp.
CCGCATCGGAGTGCGGCATGACAATTACCGACTGCCTGGATTAAAGCAGGGTGTTTTCATTAATAGAGCTTTTACTTCATCCAACGGATTTGCGGATGAACCCAATATGTGGCCTTTCGCCTTATGAAAGGCCATGTTTTGCACGGCAATATGCGGCCTTTTGCAGCGTAAAACATGGCATATTGCAGCGCCGTTTGCCGTCCTCTGTTTACGGTCTTTTCTGTGTTTCGCTTATTTCTGCGTTTCGTTTGTTTCTTGTGTTTCGGCGTGATTTGTAATCCGCCGAAATATACTATAAGGATTTGTAATCCGCTCAAACCGTCACGCCTTGCCGTCAGCAAACAACGAACAGTCAATCGGATTGCAAATCCTTATAATAAGAACCGGCGGATTGCAAATCACGCCGGAACAAAGTTTGCAAATCCGCCGGAACAAACAGAACATAAAGATATCTGTAATCAAATTACGAGAACATCAACCAAGCCCTTTCCACCAGCATAATCAGTAGCCGAACTATACAAGTAGTCTTCGGCCTTGGCAACAAGTTCTTGCCGGACAGGATTCAAGTGAATGTAGTCCAACTTTTGTTTATAAAATTCATAGGTATAAATTTGTTCTGGATGATAACCGTCCTGCCATAAGCGATAGTTGGTTATCTTTTTGTCATTGTTGCCTGCATAGCGTAAGCGGTTGAGTATCCATTCACGTCGGCTCTCATTAGGGTTTGTCTGTATTTCTTTCAACAATCTCTTACTTGTGTATTTCTTGAAATCCCTTATGATGTCGGCAACTGACAGTTCTCCGCTTGCATCAACAATGGCATGAAGATGGTTGCTCATCAAAACCCATGCGAAAATCCTCAAGCCTTTGTTTTGCTGGCAATACGCCAAAGAGTCTGTTATTATATGTTTATACAAAGGGCGTGTAAATATGTCAATCCAGTCTACCACTGTGATTGTTATGAAGTGCAGTTCATGTAACGTAAAACTTGCTCTGCTGTTGCTCATGTTTCTGTCGGCATTTAGTGCAAAGTTAATGTTTTTTATTGGTTGTAATATATTCGATTATAATTTTGTTTCATTTCGGAATAAAATATCGAATTTCGGCTGCCTCTATGGCTTCTGCGTTTTTTTGTTTCGGCGTGATTTGCAATCCGCCGAAATATGCTATAAGGATTTGTAATCCGCTCAAACCGTCACGCTTTGCCGTCTGCAAACAATGAGCAGTCAATCGGATTGCAAATCCTTATAATAAGAACCGGGTTTCGTTTGTTTCTGTGTTTCGTTTGATTCTTCTGCGTTTCGGCGTGATTTGTAATCCGCCGAACTATACTATAAGGATTTGTAATCCGCTCAAACCGTCACGCTTTGCCGTCTGCAAACAATGAGCAGTCAATCGGATTGCAAATCCTTATAATAAGAACCGGCGGATTGCAAATCCGCCGGAACAAAGAGAGGAACAACAGCATTCTTCTGCTGTTCCTCTTAGAATATGTTTCAGTTTTGACGCTGCAACGTGGGCTCTTTGATGGTTTCCGTACTGCCCCAAGTTGTTTGGACGCTTGCCGTGAAAGTCACGTCAGTCAGGCCGAGGTTTCTCACGTCACCCACGAGGGTGGTGTGCTTGTTCGGGCCAAGCGGCACGTTGGAAACTCGCTGGCTGTTTGTGCCGTTGGTGAGGGTGATGTTTTGCGTCTCATCTTTCACCAAGGCGTAGAACGAGAATACTTCCGTACCTTCTTCTGTGCCAGTAATGGCATTGGTCACCGTATGTTCAAAAGAAGTATCTTTGAGTTTGGTTTCCTGAATAACGTCTCCAGCGGCTACGTTGTATGTCGAGTAGGTGGTCGGCACGGTGACGGTGATACTGCCTGCCTCCACATTCGTGGTGGTTTTCAGTGTTACTTTCGCCACTACATGCTGCAACGTGGCTTTGACCGTGGGGCCATCGCTGCTGATGGTCTGTTCCACACGGTCGGCAAAGGCGATGCTTCCCTTTTGGTACGTCACGTTGTGCAAGTCCGCCGGAATATCACTTGTCGCATTGTCAGCCCAGAAAAGGAATACGTAGGTGTCATTCGGCTTCAGGAAAATGTTGCCTGTAAAAGTTCCGTCTTTGTCTTCATCAGTCAGGCGAGTGGGCGTGGCATAGTCGTTATCTCTGTATGCGTTTCCTTGTTCGTCGCATACTTGCACGTAACAATACGTTGCATCTTCGTCATCGTCCGCATCAATAGTGCGCGTCTGCACACCGTCGCCCACGGCAACCGAGAGGGTGACAGGCACGAGGCCGTCAGGCCCCGTGTCCGTCATCAATTCATCTTGGCTGCAGGATGCCAGCAGCACGGCGGCTGCCAGCATCAGGGGTGATAAGATTTTCTTGTTTATCATTGCTTGTTTTTATTTTTTATGTTATGTCAAAGTGGGTGTGGCGATTGCTTCACACCCTGGGTCATCTCACGTTTTTCACGCTTGGCAAAGCATATAAATTTGCTTTTGCTCTCGCGTAATCAAAACCCTCATTATCCGGCAATGCTTCGTTTCTTGGCTACCAATGGATAACAGGGCATTAGTCGTTAATAAACTCTTCTGTCCAGTCTTTGCCCCACTCATCTTCCACGGTAGCGTTGACAGCACCTTCAACAAGTCCGGAATTTTTAATGTCGCCGCTCAGCGTGATGTGATAGTTGGGTAAAACAGGGACATTCTCGATGTAAATGGGATTATTTCCCAACGGGCCGTCATAAGACAATGTAAGTTTCTGGTTTTGTTTGTTGCCCAGCACGTAGAAATATCCTACTTCCTCATTGACATCGTAATTTCCGTTAACAGCCTGGAAAGGATAACTGACGGCATTCCCCGTCGCTTCTTCCGTTTCCACGTTGTACGTATTGTAAGTGTTATCTAATGTGATAATCAGTGGCCAGGCATCGCTGACGGTGAGGGCTGTTTCTCTATTCACTACGGTAACACGGGTCACGATGTGCTGCAAAGTTGCTTCCACGCCCTTATCGTCCCACGCTTTGTTGTCGAAACGTCCTGCCCAGGCGATGGTTTTCCCGTCGGTGTTGTATGTCACCTCTTTCAAGTTTGTAGGAGCAGGGGCTTGGGTATCTTCCGTGTCCGCCCAAAAGAGGAAGTCGTACTGCACGCCCTCTTTCAAATACACCGTGGTGGCAAAGCTTCCGCCTGTTGCAGAAGTCATTCGCTTCACATTGGAGTTGTCACCACTCAAAAGGTTGCCGTCTGCATCGAGTACCTGCACGTAACAGCGCGTTACGGCTGCGTCGTCTGTGGCGCGTGTCTGCATTCCTCCTGTGGGCAGGGAGGCGGTGATGGTCATCAGCTTCAGACCCTCGTTGTTGAGTACTGTGCTTTGCAGCGCGTCGTCCTGGCTGCAGGATGCCAGCAACGCTGCGGCTGCCAGCATCAAGAAATTCTGTCTTTTCTTCATCTTTGTTTTATTCGTCAATAAATCAACTTTTGTTATCTCCAAAAATTTTATGCCTGTTTTGATTGAGTCGCTTGTGGGTTATGAAGGGCGGCTTTTTTCTTGCGCCTATCCTAATTTATGTTTGTTCCTGGATAAATGCTTGGGAAGTCTGGATAGCGTTGGTCCATATCTTGTAAATATATAATAAATATTGTATTTTTATAAAAAATGTAAATGTCGTTTGAAAACTTCGGTATAATAGATAAGTTATTTGTTATCTTTGCTTCTGAATCTGCTCCAGGTAATTGAAACGAATTGCTGCGAGTTATCTCTTTGAACAAAGCGATTACAGATTCATTAGTTGCATTGTCAATATAGTAATTATCATCATTACCATCGTTATATCCTTTTGGCTGGTCATTTTCATTAAAGAAATATGATTGGAACTTGGTTTCTATATAGGCAGACGTTGGATTCCCCCATTTGGAACTGCTTTCCGACAAATCGCCTTGCAGGGTGACATTTGTATTGGCTGCGAGAGGCACATCGCTAATGGCTTGTGTCATCTCATGTGCGCTGAGTGTGACTGTCTTGTCCTCTGGATTGGGGATGATGTAGGTTGTCAGCACTTCACTGTTTGCTGGAAGACCTGCATCGGTCATTTCCTTGGATGCGTTCTTGTCTGAAAAATCCGATGCGGAAGCTGTCAATACATTGTATTTAGATGCGCACGAAGCGATGAGACTAATGTTTTTACTGTATTCAGAAGTGACATCGGTAGTGGTCTTTAACGTCACTTTTGCCACAACGTGCTTCAACTCAACGGTTTTACCAACGGTTTCCGGTGTACCCTGCGCTGTGGCCGCGAAAGCGATGCCGCCCATCGTGTATGGTACGCTCCGAAGGTCGGTAGGTTCTTCGTCAGTGGTGGCATTGTCCGCCCAAAACATATAATCAGACTTCGTGTCCTTGGCCACTTGGAGCGTAAAAGAGTAGGTGTTATCGTTAATCTTTGTGCCTTCAACCACCTTGGAAAGCGTCCCGTTGGAAACGGCCTGCGCATAGAAACGGGTGGGAGCATCATCCTTGGTGGATGTGGCGCGGGTGGCGGCCTGTTTCATATTCCCTGCCGTATCGTCACCCTGTGTTTCGATGGCATAATCCACCATCGCGGTGAAGGTGACAGGCACCTCCTCCGTACCGCCGTCATCCGGCAGCTCGTCCTGACTGCAAGAAGTAGCCAGCAGAGCCACCGCAAACGCCATAAATATGTATCTTAGTTGTTTCATTTTATTTCCCTTAATTCAATAAATAATCAATCAAAATTCAATCACAATATCCTCGCCCCACTCGGTGTCAATCTGCACACCACCCGGCGTCTTTCCTGCCGTGAGGAAATGGCCCGTAACGGTGGTGAGATGGCCCCGCTTGTAGGGGATTTTTACGTGCTGCACGGTGGCGACTGCCTCGCCCGTGTTCGTGTCCACCATCTGTATGGTGACGTTGACAAACGATTCCTCGCCGTTGGTCAGCACGAAGTCCGCGCCCACCTGCCGGTTCACTTTTGCGTCATATCCCTCGGCCACGGTAGGCACGGAGGTGTAATGTATGCCCGTGTTGAGCGCATCGTTGGGCTTGCCCGTGGCCACGTTGAAGCCCGTGGGGAAGAAGCCCTCGTAGGTGACGCGCACCTGCAAGTCCTCAATGTCGGGCAGGGCTTCGCCCTTTTCTATCAGGTTATAATACGCTTCCACATCAGTGGCAATCAGGCGGTACTTGGCGAAAGGACGCTCAAGAGACAAAGCAACAGAAGCCCCCCTCAACTCCCCCGAGGGGGAGCTTTGGCTTGCCACGGAGATGGAAGTGGCAGCATAGTACGCATCCTTCTTGTCCGTCTCGCCGTTGGCTACGTAGTTATCGGTGAGGACAAGGACTTTGCCGAGGTCGTCGGCGTTGTAGTAGCCGCCGTCCCAGTCAGCCCAGAGGCGCAGGTCGTAGTCGCCCGGCATCAGGGAGAGTTCGGCCAGGTAAGTGCCGTCAGCCTGTTGCCGGCACGACAGTTCGCGGTGCAGTGTGTGGCCGCCGCCGTCGGCCCTGTCAGCCTCGACCACGCAGCGCAGCGGCTTGCCGCCGGAGCGCGTGCCGTCGTAAGCAGCGAGGTCGAGCCCCGGCACGGTGAGCAGCAGGCGCACGTCGGCGAACGCCATGCCGCCTGTGCCTGCGGCGAGGGTGAGGAACAGGCGGCCTACCTTGTTGGCCGACACCGTGGCGTCGGCCATGGCCGTCATTATGCCCGGATAAACCGAGGCGGCGGACTTAAGCCATTCGCCAAGCTCCTGCAGCGTGGGGCGCGCCGGCTGGGCCGACAGGGGAACGCCTGCCACAAGCGCCACGGTGTAACCGCCAGGCGGCAGCGACGTGTAGTTGGGATAGAACTCGCCGATGCCGGCGTAGCCCTAGCGCACGGCCATGCCGCCGTCGGCGGAGAAGAAGTACAGCGTCAGGCTGTCGGGCGGCGTGGACGGCTGTTCCTTCAGGCCGACGACAAGGCCGCCTTCGCCCGACGGCTCGAACCCGTCGGTGTCGCCGCACGACACCAGGACTGCGGCGCAAAGGCACATTAGAAAGCTAATCAGTTTTATTCTCATAATCTCATGTTTGATTTTGCATTATAATAAAGGTACAAGGCGTGCCCCAGGCGTAAGGGCACACGGCGGCGCACCTCACGGCGCAAAAGGCGCTGCGGGGTGGTTGCAGGTTGAATAAAATTTGTTATCTTGACGCGCGAGGCTTCTGTGTGTGTGTGTGTGTGTGTGTGTGTGTGTGTGTGTGTGTGGGTGTGTGTGTGTGTGTGTGTGT
>CAKZVT010000009.1 GCA_937922435.1 uncultured Prevotella sp.
AAGAAACTTATAACTGAATCCTGTTTCCATTTACACAAAATTTTGGACAGTGTCTATAATAGTGGGTCAAGTGACTTTATATTTTCCACCTGGCTCAGCGACCATTCGCCGCCGTGGCGGTGCATGTGCGGCATCTGCTCGTGCATGAATTCGGTATAGCCGCGCAGGGCGTGCTCCACAAGCAGCTTGTTGCTTGGTTTGTTCAGGATGTTGCGGATGGTGCTTTCGCTGAGTTCTTTCGGCTCCCCGTTCTTGTTGGTAAAGTCGTCCGGGTTGAATATCTCGCCGGTTTCCAAGTCCCAGGCCTCAAGCTCGCCGCACACAAACTGTATGTACATCTCATGAACGTCGCTTCTGTATGGCTGGTTGGGCAGCACTCGCAGGCTTAACACGAGCCGCTCGGTCTTGTAGTCCACCTTACGGGCGCACTGGTTGCCGAACTTGCCTGTAATCAGGCACTCGTAACCGAACTTCTTGTAGTCGTTCACCTTCCTGCGGAAGCGCAGCGTGCTGGCCGGCATGTCGTGCCCCAACTCCTCGCGTAACGTCTCGATGGCCTTCGCCATCTTAGCCCAGTCGTATTTCTCGCCGAACAGCCTTGCGCAGTCTTTCGCGCGCTCATACAGACTGATGCAGGTGTTCAACACCGAGGCGTTCACAGCATACTTGTGCGCCAGCTCCGCCGTGGCGTGGTCGCTCTTGTGGCCGGCCGCCCAGTCCATGAAGAAGGCCAGCGCGGCCTGGTCAAGCTCGTAGTTCGACATCACCCAGCCCCTGATGCGCGCCTCGTCGCAGCCGAACTTCTCCTCGACCTTCTCCCTGCAAGGTGCCGGAAGGCTATCTACGGCAACAAGGGCGCATTGCCCTTTCGCTCCGCCACCGCGGCGCACCACGGTGATGCGGTTACGGTTCGTCCAATTACGGTAAGTGGACGCCGTAATAATACCGCACTCAACGAGTTCACGCGCCGGAATGCAAAGTTTGTTTCCGTAATAACCTAACATGTCCGCCTCCTTCTTACTTTATCGCCTTTGCCCAGTTTTGTATGTCCTTGATGTCGGCTATCGCCACGTTGTCGTAGTGGCGCACCTTCTTGCCTTTGTGGAATACGTCGCAACCGCCGTCCTCGCGCGAGAACTCAAGCATCGTGTCCAACGTCGGGTAGTGGCGGATATAGCCGTCCGCGTCAAACAGGGTGTTCTCTAAAACGCACTCGTCGGCCATCAGTATGCCCCTATGCTCCAGCGCGGCTTTCCTTATGCGCTTTGCGAGGTCTGACTGCCCACGGCTCGGGTTGAACGACAATGCGTACCACACCATCGTACTTGTCACACCGAACGTCTTTTCCAACAGCTCGCGCGTCTCTTTCGTCACATGAATGTACTTTTTCATATCTTAATCTTAAATTTTATGGGTTTTAACTTCAAAATGTCCCGGGTATTCTCCCGGACTTCCGGGCTTTTCGCTAACTTTGTAGCGCACTAAAACATTGTGTTATGTACGAAATAAAATATACTACCGAAGATTTAATACGTCTTGAAGCACGGATTTGTGCCCTTGAGCATTATATCCGAGAACACGACGCAGAGGGTAGTTGGTTCTTAGACCAAGAGTTTTATAAATGGCTGACAGTCGCAGCAGCTCGTCATGGCAACGTCGAGATAGCCTTGAAGTTAGAGCAAGAAAGACGCGCTCATGAGGAGCGGTGCCGGCAAGAGGGTATCGAGATAAAGTTTCCTTAGTCGCCTTGCCTGAAGCCCGAATGAACTTCTGGAAGGCGTCTTCACGCTTTCTCATATAGTCGCTGTATATCTCGTTGCAACGGCGGTCAAGCAGCCGCTGCAATAACTCACGCTGTCCCGAATCCAACGTGGAGCAGGAATGTCCTATACTACGGTGATCATGTCTTATTGTTGCGGTATTAAGACGTACAGCGTACATCTCTTGGCTTTCGTGATTCTTCATACTTTCTTTTATTTTAATCGTTAATACTTTCGTGGGGCGCGAGGAATTGCACCTCGGCGGCTGTCCTACGCTTTCGCTTTCAGCTTATACCAACATTCCGGCCGCTCCGTCCGTGCCGCCCCTTTCATTCGTTAATACTCTGTTATCACCGGCGCATTCTTGCATCCGTAACACGTTACCAATACCCTCTTCAGCCTCTCCACGTACTCCGCCGGGGCAGTGAACACTATGCCGTCCTCCTCGTTATACCTGAAGCTCACGCAGTCCAGCATCAGCAGGTGGGCAACACGTGACTTGTAGCTCTGCGTCTTCCATCCTTTGATTTCCTCGTTCATATTCTTTAATCTTAAATATTCGTTAATCTCAAGCCTTTTTCGTATCTTTGGCCGCTCGTTAATTACTTAACACGCTGCAAAGATAGTAGATAATTTTCAACCATCAAAATTTTAAAGGGATTATTTTCAACTTATGGGTACTATTTTATCAAGAATACAAGAAATAGCCTCTAATGAGGGAATAACAATCGGAGCTCTCGAACGTATAATTGGGGCAAGCAAAGGTGTGTTATCTCGTGCAATAAATAACGGTACGGACATTCAATCAAAATGGCTACAAGTTGTAGTTGAAAATTATCCCCAATATTCCGCCGACTGGCTATTATCTGGCAAAGGCAATATGCTCAAATCTCCCAGTTCTCCCAGCACTCCCATTGATGAACGTTCTACCGAGCCGGCCCATCATGTCCCCGAAGGTAACCGTGAGGGCATTCCACTTCTGCCCATCAGCGCAATGGCCGGGGCTTTTACCGATGACATCTCGGTCATGGAATATGAATGCGAACGCTATGTCATCCCTGCTTTCAAGGGTGCCGACTTCCTGATGCAAGTCAGCGGTGACTCCATGCAGCCCACTTATTATTCCGGCGACCTCGTCGCTTGCCAGCGCATACCACTCAATGACTTATTCTTTCAGTGGAACAAAACGTATGTCCTCGATACGCTCCAAGGGCCGCTCATCAAACGCATCCGGCGTGGCTCTGATGACAACCACGTTCTTATTGTGTCCGACAATCCCGCTTATGAACCCTTTGAACTTTCCAAAGACCAGTTCCACGGTGTCGCCCTCGTCCGCGGCCTCGTCCGCATCGTGTAAAACAAAATGTTCCCCTTTATACCCTCGGAATCCATGAGAAAACGTGTTTCCCCCTGCATTTACACACCGCTTATGGTCGGGAAGCCCCTGTTTATGCGGCTTTTCCAAGGCTGGTTCCAAAAAAGAGGTGGCATTTAGGGGGTATCTATCGGCTCGTTTTTCGGGGCTATCGTAAAAAAAATGGTATGTTACCCCCTCTCTATCGCACACCCTAAAAACCCTGTTTTGAATATCCAGTTACCCCCTAAGTGAATATCCACTTTGAATATCCACTTGAATATCCACCCCCTGATGAGCCTCATTTTGGGCACAAAAAAAGAGGCCTTGTGAGCCTCCGTTCATAACATCGCCGTAATGGCGTTTTATTTCGTTTCTAACGCCGTTAAAATCAGTCCTTGTCCAATGCGCCACGGCTACATGAAATAAGCGTAGATTGCTTAATTACAGCTCGTTTTGTGATAATTGAGCCGCCTCCTGATAGCCCGGCGTGTAGCAGGTAGTTCTTCGTCGCGCCAACTTGTTCGGCCGTCAGAACCGTATAAACCGCTGAAATACTGCTGAAATACCAGTCCTTACGTTTCCTTCCCTCTATTCCATGTATCAGATGCACGTGTATAACCTTTGCCATATCCTTATATTTTACATCTGCAAATATACCAAATAATAATTATATGGAATAAAATCATAAATAATATTTTATAAATGGATATAAAAAAGCAGTCTGCACCACCTATCCATGTCGTCACTCCACCCACCAATCCACCCATGTAAATCTCATGCAAGCCACTTATAAACATTGTGTAGTCCTGACAAGCCTCAACTTTGCCTAAAATTAAACCAAAATTAGGCCCATGTAAACGTTTCGTTTTGCGTCGTCACCCTGGCGCTATACCCGTAACTCTTTGGCACTCAAAGCATTCCACCATTTTACGTCTTTTCCGTCATTATACGTTTCGTTCTGTGCCCCATACAATATTATTTTCTGCCCGGAAACGATGCACGGCCTTAAAACCAACAAATTGCCGTTCTCCATCAAGAAGTTCCTTGATTTCCGTTTCCAAGGTTTCCATTTCTTTCTGTATTTCATCCGATTTCTCCGTATATTCTTCGAATTCGTCCTTACTCTCAAGATATTCATTTTTCGCATATTCACTCATATATGAGCTTTTCCAAATATTCATTGACGATTTAGCAAACTTGGCCTTATTCTCACATTCATCAAATTCCAAAGACTTTTTATACAATTCGTGAACTTTATCGAAAAGCAAAGGCGAGTCATAGGGAGCAAACGCACTGTCCAAATTAGTCACCACAGGTTCATAGGTTTCAGGCTTAAACAATGTTGTTTTGGTACTTTTAGCTATTAAAGCCTCTGCTTTTTCTTCTGGAGACTTATCGCATGACACTAATGCAATAACAACAACTACTAAATACAATACGTTTTTCATTTTCTTAAATTTTAAAAGGTTTATAAAAATCCTACATAAAAAGAGCGCGAGCATCAATATCTAATCCGAAGGCTGTAGGAGATGCCTGTGCTCAATAGATAAATCAGCCCACGCTATCGCGTGAGCATTCACATTATCTATCCAACTTGAACACAAGTTCATCCTTAAACTCCTACATTCTCGGATGTTGAATAAATAGCGAACGCTAATTAATTACCAACAATGTCTTGGGAATGTACATAGAGCGCAAACCCAATGGCAAAAATAATAAAAAAAGATGTTTCACAAAAATATGAAAGTAGAAATCTTTATTTATCAAGCATAAAATACACAAATAGACATTAGAGACATCAAATATACAACGAGAGGGTCTCATATCACAACATGAAAAGCTATATATTACGCAGCAATAGGTAGCCTTTTGTTTTGCAAAAGGCTATCTTATGCAGCATGAAAGGCCGTGTTTTGCAATGCGATTGGCGGCATATTGCAAAGTGACAAATGGCATATTGTAAAATTGCAAATACAAAAATATTGTGCGGCAGAACCTTCAATCTTTCACCGGGCAGGGTAAGGAGGTGAAGGTCAACAGGTTAGGCGGTGAAAGATACGCTGCGGCATGTTTCACCATCTTTCACCCGACGAAATGCGGTGAAAGACGGGTGAAGGATTGAGAGGACATCTTTCACCATGCAAGCAGCTGGCATTCAATGACATACAAGCATGGTGAAAGATTGAAAGATATTTTAGATTGAAATCAAATTGTTTTCTTATAGCTCAATATCGCGCCTGCCCACGACACTGCGGCGTAGGCGGTCATAGAGACGAGTTGCGGCTGGAGGTCGGCCAGGGTGCTGCCTTTCAAGTAGAGGGCGCGCAGCGTCTCGATGTAATAGCGCAGTGGATTGGCGTATGTCAGGGCCTGCGCCCAGCGCGGCATACTGGCGATTGGCGTGAGCAGACCGCTCATCAGGACGAAGATTATGAGGAAGAAGAACATCAGCAGGGCGGCCTGCTGCATGGTTGAGGAGCAGTTGGAGACGATGAGGCCGAGGCTCGACACGATGAGGAAGAACAGCAGGGAATACATGACTATAAGCCAGACGCTGCCGCGCGGCCACATGCCGTAGAAGACGTATGCCCACAGCATAGACCAGAGAAGCATGAAGAGGCCGATTACCCAGTAAGGTATGAGCTTTGAAAGGATGAAGTCGCGGCGGCTTACGGGCGTCACGTTGATTTGCTCGATGGTGCCTTTCTCCTTCTCGCCTACGATGTTCAGCGCCGGAAGATAGCCTATGAGCAACGTCAGCAGCATGGCGATGATGCCCGGCACCATGTACACCTTATAGTCGAGCGAAGCGTTGAAGAGAAAACGCGGACGCACGTCTACGCCGCCGTTCTCGCCCTGCCCCACCCCGGCACCTCGCTCCGTGCGCTGCGCGGAGGCAAAATCTGATATGATATTGAGCATATATGCCTGTCCGAGCGCACCCTTCACGCCGTTCACGGCGTTGGCGTTCACATTGACGGCGGCCTCGCCCGTGCGCACAACATCAGACGAGAAGCCGTGCGGAATTTCAAGGATTATGTCGGCCGTGCCCTGCTCCACCTGTGCGAGCGCACTGCCATAGCCGCCCTCGACGGATGTCAGCGCGAGATAATCCGACGCGTCAAGCTTGTCGACGAGCTGCCGCGACATTGTGCTGCGGTCGTTGTCTACGACGCAGAACTTCAAGTTACGGATTTCCTGATTTGCCGCATACGGCACTATCAAGAGCATTACGATTGGCAGCACGACAAATATTTTCGGAAGGAAAGCATTGCGGCGGATTTGCAGGAACTCCTTTTGGATTAAGTATTTTATTGTCATAGTTGTTTTATTTATTAGTAGTTAGGAGTAAGGATGGAAGGAGTAAGTAGATTACCTGCGCTGACTTACATTAACAAATATTATACGACATTCATTGATTATTCAGTTCAACAAGCATTTCTACTTATTTCTTCTCTCCTTTCTCCTTTTCTCCTTTTAATCAAATTCTTACTTTAAACTTCTTCAGCGCGACCACAAGCAGCACCGCCTCCATGACGCACATCACCCAAACGTCGGTCAGTATGTATTGCGCATCAACTCCCTGTATCATCAGGCGGCGCGCAGCGTCGATATACCAGCGTGCCGGAACTATTGTGGAAATGTATTGCAGCACAGGCGGCATACTCTCGATTGGGAAGGCGAGACCAGACAGATAGACGGTAGGGATGATGAACAGCATCGACACAACCATAGCTGCAACCTGCGTGCGGACAAGCGTTGACACGAACAGGCCGAGCGTAAGGCAGACGAGAATGTAAATAAACGTAACGCCGAAGAATGCCCACAGGCTGCCTGCCATCGGTACGCCGAGCACGAAACGTGAAAGGACGAGCACCGTAGCAACGTTGAACGATGAAATGACAAAGTAGGGCACGAGCTTCGACAGGATGATGCACGCAGGCGAGAGCGGCGATGCCAACAGCACTTCCATCGTGCCCGTCTCCTTCTCGCGCACTATTGCCACGCTGCTCATCATCACGCACACGAGCATGAGCACCATGCCCATTACGCCCGGCACAAAGTTGTACTCGCTCCTTTGCTGCGGGTTATAGAGCATCCGCGTTACCGGGACGATGTTCATCCGCACGTTATCGGCATTGCCCGACACGGCGTCCTGCCGCATGGAGGCAAGCACCTGCATGACGTATTGCAGGCGTATTGTGGCTTGGTTAGGCTCCGTTCCGTCAACGAGCAGCTGCACTTCGGCCGTGCCCTTGTGTACCAAATCAGATGCAAAGCCATGCCCGAAGACAACCGCCACGTCTGCCTTGCCTTGGCGGAACAAGCTGTACACATCGTCAATGCCCGTCACGCCGTAGCAGAGCGACATGTACGGATTGGCCGCCAGTCGGTCGCACGCCTTGCGCGTAAGCTCGTCGTGCGACATGTCGAGCACCGCCACGCGCACGTTCTTAACCTCTGTAGATACTGCATAGCCGAACAACAGAAGCAGCACGACAGGCACGGCGAGCAGTATGAGCATGCTGCGACGGTCACGAATGATGTGCAGAAACTCCTTGTGATACCCACCCCAACCCTCCCGAAGGGAGGGAGTTTGATTTGCAATAGATGATTTATGTAATATGTTTGGCATTCTGAACTTCATTATATATCACACTTTTAAATATTAATAATTCAATAACAAAATCATACCAAGCTCCTTCCCTTCGGGAGGGTTGGGGTGGGTGTCAGGTTGGCTTGTGGTGGGTATCAGGTTGGCTTTGGTAGTTATTACCTTCATCAGCGCACAATCTCATAAAAAACATCATACAAATTATCTGCATCATACTGCTGTTTCAGCTTTGCAGGCGTATCGAGAGCCTTGACGCGACCATCAACCATGATTGACACGCGGTCGCAATACTCGGCCTCGTCCATATAGTGCGTAGTGACGAAAACGGTAGTGCCACGGTCGGCGGCGAGGTAAATCAGCTCCCAAAACGTGCGGCGCGTCACCGGGTCGACACCTCCCGTAGGCTCGTCGAGGAATACTATTTCAGGCTCATGGAATGTCGCAACTGTGAAGGCCAACTTCTGCTTCCAGCCGAGGGGCAGCGAGCCTACAAGGCTGTCGCACTCGCCTTCAAGCCCGAGCGAGTGCAGGCACTCGTCAGTCTTGCGCCTTATCATCTTACCGTCCATGCCGTATATTCCGCCGAAAAGGCGCATGTTCTCTGTCACGGTGAGGTCGTCGTACAGCGAAAAACGCTGACTCATGTAGCCGATGTGCCGCTTTACCTGCTCCGGCTGCATGCCGACATCGAACCCGGCCACCTCGACACGTCCTGCCGTAGGTCGGCTAAGGCCGCAGAGCATGCGCATTGCAGTTGTCTTTCCGGCACCGTTTGCGCCGAGAAAACCAAAGATTTCGCCTCGCCGAACGTCAAAGCTGATGCTGTCAACGGCGGTGAACGAGCCGAATTTCTTAGTCAGGCGGTCGGCTGATATTATATTTTCACAAGTCATAAACATATACTATAAAAGTTACAAATGTAAACCTAAACGGCAACAAACACTGTCATAATGACATATTGAAAGCTTCACTGATTTTTGATGAAATAGAAATTGGCGAAAGAAAAAGTGCAATGCAGACTTTGCAAAACGACTACTTAATTTTTGAAAAACATGCTTTTTCATGTCGAAAAACGGCATTTTCAACATCGGGAAACGGCTTTTTGGCAATCGGGAAACGGTTGCACGATTATCGTGGAAGCACTGCACGATTGTCGTGCAACGGCTGCACGATTTTTTAACTATGGTTAATCGTTGCACACTTGGCAAATTTACAATGTAAGTCATTATACATCAACAGATTAAAGTTGCACACGCGAGAATGGCGTATTTCAGCCGAAATTATTTCAGAAAAATTATACGCGATTGTCAGCACGTCAAAGCAGAACAATGTGAAAGCATTTGCCGCGATATTGTGTCACTGTGTAAAATCATTGTTTTACGTATTGGCCGGTAATCGAGATGAAGCAATCTTCCACAGAAGGCCGTATCCGCTTCACTTCAACACCTGTATGTCCGCGCTGTTGCAGATACTCCGACAATGCAGAAGGGGCAATCACGTCGTCCAACGTAACGTGAATGCTGTCGCCGAAAGAGAATGCCGACGTTGCGATGTGGCATGCCTTCAAGTCAAGGAGCAGCCGGTGCATGTCGTCGCTGCGCATGGCGAACAGGTTGGCGGAATAGCTTTCGCAGATTTCTGCTGACGTACCCGTCTGCAGCAGGCGGCCGCATTGCATGAGCGAAATGCGGTCGCACCATGACGCTTCGTCCATGTATGGCGTTGACACGAGCACTGTTATGCCGTTGTCGCGGCTTATGCGTTTCAGCATCTGCCAGAACTCGCGGCGCGACACGGGGTCGACGCCCGTCGTAGGTTCGTCGAGCAGCAGTACGCGCGGAGCATGGATTAGCGCACAACAGAGAGCGAGCTTCTGCTTCATTCCGCCTGACAATTTTCCGGCGCGGCGCGTCTTAAACGGCTCAAGGCGGCTGTAAACGTCGCGTATCAAGCCGCAGTTCCGCTCGATTGTTGTGCCGAATACCGATGCGAAAAACCGCAAGTTTTCCTCCACCGAGAGGTCTTGGTAGAGCGAAAACCTGCCAGGCATATAGCCGATGCGCCGCCGCAGCTCGCGGTAATCACGTACCGCGTCGAGTCCGTCAACCGTGGCCCGTCCGCCGTCGGGAAGCAGCAGCGTCGCCAATATGCGGAATAGCGACGTCTTGCCTGCGCCGTCAGGGCCGATTATGCCGTATATTTCGCCTTCGCCGACGCTGAAGGTCAAGCCGCGAAGAGCATTGACACGGCCGTACTGCTTGTGCAAATCGTAGACTGAAACCATATTTTTAAAGGTGAGATGGTGAGAAAGTGAGAAAACATTTTTAAAGGTAAAAAAGTAAAAAGGTAAAAAAGTAAAACATCACAAATGCTTGTAAGGCAAATGGATTTTTCACTTTTCATTTTTCATTATTCATTCAAAAAGAATTAGATTCTTCACTCTTCGTTCTTCACTCTTCATTCAAAAAGAATTGGATTCTTCACTCTTCGTTCTTCACTCTTCACTTAAAAAGTCTGCCTCTCCGTACATCCCGATTTTGAGCATTCCGTCTGTGTTCTTTACCTCGACTTTTACCGCGTAGACAAGGTTGGCGCGTTCGTCGCGCGTCTGTATCGTCTTGGGAGTGAACTCCGCCTTGTCTGAAATCCATGATACAATGCCTTTATACTCATGACTACCGTCCTCGCCGAGGTCGGCATACACCTTGACTTGTTGTCCTATTTTCAGCGATGTGAGTTGGGGCGCGGTGACATAAACACGCAGCGTCATGTCGCTTACGTCCGCGATTTTGAACAAAGGCTTGCCCGGCACGGCGTATTCGCCGGCTTCGGCATACTTCTCAAGCACCGTTCCGCTGATTGGCGACGTAATGCGGCACTTGCGCAGCTGGTCTACTACCTGCCAACGCTCTATTTCCGCCGCGTCCATCTGTCGGTTCAGGCTGCCCGTGGTGTTGCTTAGTTGCGACAGTTGCGCATCCAATTGGCGGCGAAGCACGCGCACGCTGCTCTCCGCGTCGTCAAGTAGCTTGCGGTTGGCGGCGTTGTCACGCACAAGCGCAGAGTACCGCTTCACTTCAAGCTCGGCCTTTTCCAGCTGTTGTTTCGTTACTGCGAGCTGCTTGTTTATGTCCGGCCGCTGACTCGCGTAAACTTCTTTCGTCGCGCCGAGCCGCATCGCGCGCAGTTGCAACTGCACCGTATCAATCAGCCCTACCTGCTCTCCTTTCGCCACTTTGGCACCCTCTTCAGCGTCGAAATACATCAGTTTGCCAGTCTGTTCGGCAGACACTATGATTTCGGTAGCTTCGAATGTCCCCATTGCGTCGTGCTCCATACCGCCTTTTGAGCAGGCAACCAATGACAAAACCGTCAATGCAAATATTATGTTCTTCATCTTCTAAAAGTTATTTAAGTGCTTTATTTTGTACATTTCCTGCAACAGCTGGATTTCGTGCAGCCGCTTGCCGAGCTGCGCGTCGCTAACGGCGTTGATGTCGCGAAGCATCTCGTTCACCGTCTCCGTGCCGTTGGCAACGCGCAGTTCGGCCTTTTCGCGTATGCGCCGGCGCAGCGTTATTATTTCTTCGTCTTGCCTTAGTTGCTCACGCAGGTTGTCAACAGCTCCGCTCTGCATCTCCGTTTGCAGGCGCGTGTTGAACAGAAATGCGTCGCGCTCCGACTGCACCGTCTGCCGCTCGATGTCAATGTTGCGGCGGTCGTTGGCCCGTGTGTACAGCGAACCGAAGTTCCACGACAGCGTTACACCTACTTTATAATAAGCGTCGAAGTCGTCTTTCAGCATGTTCAGCCCCGGATTGCCGTAGCCGCCGCGTGCAAACAGGCCGACATTAGGGCGCAAAGCCACGTTGAGAGATTTCAACCTGGCGTCGAGCAGACGCTCCTGCGCAGCATAAAGAGCAAGCTCTGGACGGCTGTTTGCGCAGTTTTGCAGGACAGGAGGCATTGGCTTGACGAGCGTGTCGCCGTCGCCTATTTCCTTTCCGATGAACGTAGAAAGCATTTTCAGATACGTATTGCGCTGTGTCAGCAGGCTCGTTTCCCTCTGCCGGGCCTTCACCTGTTCCACCTTTACGGCATCAACGTCGGTCTGGTTGGCTGTTCCGCCCTTCACCATAGCCTCGACCGATGCAAGAGAAAGCGACAAGTCGCTTTGCAACACGCCGACCTGCTTCAACTGTTCGTCAAGCACAAGTATGCCGAAAAACAGCTCGTCAACGCGCCGGTTGACATCGTACATCGCCACGCTGACCTGCTCCCGCCCTACGTCGCCTTGCGCCTCGGCCAAGCGTTTGGCTGACGACACGGCTCCGCCGTCGTACACCTGTTGGCTGACGGTTATGTTAACGTCATACTGGTCCTTACTTAACGTCGGGATGTTAACGCCCGGCAGGGTGATGGGAATAGTCGTAACGTCGCTTTGGTAAGAAGCCGTGCCGCTCACGACGGCCTGCGGCAGCCACGCCTTCGCGGCGTTCGCAACGGTGAAGCGGCGGCTCTGCTCCACCAGGTCGTACTGCTTTATTACGGGATAATTATCCCTCGCCCAAGCCTTACACTGCTCCAGTGTGACCTGTGCATGGCCTGTGCCTGCGCAAAAGAACATCAATATGCAAACAAAATAATGCTTCATATAAATCAGTTGATTGTCGTTTACATTTGCAAAGGTAAGGTTACAATGTGCACGCAACGTTATCTTATGCAGTCATTAAATGTTCTTTTTGTACAAATACGCTTTCAAGCAATGCGGTTTTCGCGGTAAAACATTGCCGATAAGTGCTATTTTCGTATTTTTGCATCGTAACAATCAGATAAAAAGAACATGAAGAACAAATCGCCGGAACGCTTTTCTTTCCATGAATTGAAGTCGATGTTGAGCGGCATAAAATCGGCCGACGCACCAATAAAGTTCATCGGTAAGGACATTGCAATGCTCGGTAGGGACGGCAAGACGCTGCAAAACATACTGCAAACCGATACGCCCTACATAATGGAAGACTGCCGCATGGGCTTCGTAAAGAGCGGCAGCATAAGGCTGATGGTGAACCTCATCGAGCGCGAATACGGCGAAGGGACGTTCGCCTTCATATCAGCCGGCAGCATACTGCAAATAAACGGCATGAGCGAAGACTTTGACCTGTGTGGCATGATGCTCAGCGACGAACGGCTGAAAGCGGCAATGGGCAAGGCTATGCCGACCTGGTGCAGCGGCAACGCGACGTTTTTCACGGTACACCCGGGCGACGAAGACGCCGCTACAATCAGGCAGATATTCAGCACGATATGGGATTTGATTAACAAAGAGCGTTTTCCCGACGAAACGCTTAACGGCCTGATACACGCCGTGATACATTATTACAGCTATCTGAAAGACATTGAAGCGGACACGGCACAGCCCGAAACGTCGCGCGGCAAGGAACTTTTCAACACCTTTATACGCCTTGTCAACCAGCACTCGAAGCACGAGCGCAAGTTGCCTTTCTATGCCGACAAGATGTGCGTGACGCCCCGTTACCTCAGCACAATCATAAAACAAGTAAGCGGAATAACAGCGAAAGAATGGATTGACCGCGCCGTTGTGACCAACGCGAAAGTGATGTTAAGATACAGCAGCAGGCAGGTGGCCGAAGTGGCTTACGTCCTTAACTTCCCCAACGTCAGCTTCTTCTGCAAGTTCTTCAAGCACGCCACAGGTCAGACGCCGCAGGAATACAGGGGAAAACGAAATTAAGTGAAAAGCGAAAAACGAAAAGTGAAAAATCCATTTGCTTACACCTTAATAGTCGATAAAGGCAAATGGATTTTTCACTTTTCGTTTTTCACTCTTCACTTTAATTATTCTCCACGTCGCTGTCGAGCCTCGTGTCCTTAGTGATTGTCATACTGCCAGTATGCGAGATGGTAATCAGCAGAGGCACATACTCGTCGCTAAGCACGTCGGGCTCGCCCACGCTTGCCGCGAAGATTATCTTGTCGCCGTCAACACGGTCGAACACAATGCCGAGCAAGGCGCTTTTCTCAAGGTATTTCGCGTTGACATACGACGCAAAGTCCTGCTTGCTGAACGTCTTTTGGAACAGCGGTTTCGATTCGTAAGCCGCCCCGTCGTCCTTGTGCGACTCTATCGTGACGTCAATCACATTGTCATAATACTTACTGCCGTCGTCGCCTGAAACCATCGGGAGCGACGTGTCGGCACGGCGCACGATGTTGACGTAGCAACTCTGGCCCTTCACCTTCACTTCCTCCATAAACCTGGAGTCCTGCATTTTGACAGGTCCTGAAGGAGCTTTCTCTACTTGCTTCTTGGCGATAATGTCGCCTGTGGGCTTCTTCTCGCCGCAAGCCGAAAAGGCAACGGCTGCCAAGGCGGCGATGAACAGTGTCTGTAATGATTTCATTTTGTCATATTACGTTTTTCGGTACAAAAGTAGTACAAATTAATTAAAAAGCAAAGCAAAACGCTGTTTCACTTCCATTTAATTTTGAGTTTAATCCATTTTTCCATAATTTTGTAACAACTTATGAAGAGATTTGCACTTTATTTAATCGTGTCCGTACTCGTTCTGACTGCCTGTATGGAAGGAGGCGAGGCAAAAAAAGCGGACGAACCCGTAGACACCATCCCCGTAATGGTGACCCAGATACGGAAATGCTCCAAGCTGTACACCGCCGAATACCGCGTGCGCAAGATTGTGACGCACGACGATGACGTGCGCCTTAAAGGCTCGATGTTCAACCAGAAGTTCGACTTCTCCATGCCTCTGTCGTCACGGAAAATCGCAATCCCGATGGAGGCGAAGCTGAAAGCGTATGTGGACTTCAGCTCGTTCTCTGAACAGAACATTGCCGTAAGCGGCGACAAAGTGGAGATTACGCTGCCCGACCCACGGGTGGAGCTGACCTCAAGCCGCATAGACCATGACGGCATCAAGAAGCACGTGGCCTTCATGCGGTCAAACTTCACCGATGCGGAAATGGCCTCATACGAGCAGCAGGGCCGCCGGCAAATAATACAGAGCATACCGCAGATGGGCATAATCGAGATGGCACGCCAGAGCGCGGCGCACGCCCTCGTGCCCATACTGGCGCAAATGGGATACAAGGAAGAGAACATCACAATAACATTCCGCAAGGACTTCACCACCGGCGACCTGCCGATGCTCCTTGAAAACAACAACATGGAATATGGCAAATAAAAGAAACAACGGCAAGGAAGGCCGCGGCCTGTGGTCGTCGATAGTGCGCGGCGTAGGCCGGATAAAGCAGTACGCAATCGCCGCCATCGTGGCGTTGGTCATCATCGCGTCGGCATATCTCGTCAGGCAATGCCGCGGCAACGCCATAACGGCATACGTAAACGACACAATAAACATAACGCCAACGCAGGTGCTGGCGATGAAAGAAATAGGCGAATGGGAGTTCCTGTCCGTCGAGGACGAGGAAATGGTTGACACCGTAAGGCGCAGACTCTTCGGCACGGACGAGCTAATACGCATATACAAGGGCACACTGCGCTTCGGCATTGACCTTTCTGAAACACGCGCCGACTGGGTAACGGTAAGCAGAGACACGCTGCGCGCGGTGCTGCCACGGGTGAAGCTGCTCGACGAAGACTTCATCGACGAGGCCGCTACGCAAGCGTTCTTCGAATCGGGCACATGGAACGACAAGGCACGCAGCGACCTCTACCACCGCGCCAAGGCAAGGATGAAGGCGCGATGCCTTACCAAAGAGAATATCGCAAGCGCCGAAGACAACGCCCTGAAACAGTTTTTCCAGATGTTCAAGGCCATGGGCTTCAAGACAGTAGAAGTGAGGTTTGAACGCTGAAAACACCAAGCACCCACCCCAACCCTCCCAAAGGGAGGGAGCTTAGTATGACTTTTCGGATTACAATTAAGACAAAAGCCACGAACGCACAGCATATATTACGTTCGTGGCTTCCATTTTTTATACAGGCTTTTTATAAACGATGCAAATCAAACTCCCTCCTTTTGGGAGGGTTGTGGTGGGTATTTAGTGCTTAATTAAACATACAGAACACTCCAGCCCCTATGAAAAGCACTCCCACAGCCACACCGAGCCAACGCTGAACTATGTGCATCCTGCGCCTTAAAGCGTCTGTACCGCCCAGACCATAAGCCACGACCCACGCCAGCAGCACGGCCGGGAGCGACGTGGCTACGGCGAACACTACCGGCAAGAGCCAGCCCGAAGGCGACTGTGCCGCAAGCGGCATCAACATGCCGAAATATACTATGGCACTCTCCGGACAGAAAGAAAGGGCGAGAAGCACGCCCAGCAGCAAGCTGCCCCACACTCCGCCGAAGCGGCGGCCGCGACCGGGCACCGTAGGGCAATGCTCGTGGCGGTGCAGGAAACGGTCGAGAATGAAATACAGTCCGATTAATATCAGTACGGGCGCGAGCAACCTTTCGCCCCACTCGCCGAACCAACGGCCTATGGCATCGACGCCTCCGCTGCCGCGGAGTACGCCAAGCAGCACGACACCGAGCAGCGAATAAGCCAGCAGGCGGCCAAAAGTGTAAGCAAGACCTTTGACAAACACACTGCGCGGACGGTGCGCATCCTTGGCTATATAGCCCATTGCAGCTATATTGGCAGCCAACGGACACGGGTGCAAAGCCACGATTAGACCGAGCAAGAAGGCTGTGATTACAGGGAAACCGTTGTTTTCCAGTATATTCTGAACAAGCTCCATTCTACCTTAAAAACATTTTATGCAAAGGTAACGCAAATACGGCAAAACGTCAACAACACGACTTTTATTTAAGAAAACTTTACATTTCATACCGTCATAAAAATGCGGCGGCCAGACAACTTTACACACATTCGCAACCGCTTGACTGTCAACAAGTTAGCAACACGCCGCTTTTCACGGTGCAAAAGACCGTATTTCGCGTGCCAAAAGACGGTCTTTCGGAAGACGAAAGACGGCCTTTGACAACGCCAAAAGCCACAACATTGAAAACCTGAGGCCGCAAGGCGCACGGCGGCGCGCTGCACGGCGGCGCGGCACCAACAAGCAAACCTGATTAATAAAGATGTAAAAAATTTGGCTCGTAACGATAAAACGATTAAATTTGCACACAATATTGACACACCACAGAATGAGTACCGGCAACTTGACGCAAATCCTCACACAGACAATAGAGAAGTTGTCTCGGCGCGAGTCGTTGAAAGAGCTGTTCCACCAGCACCGCGACAGCGACCCTCTACCTTCGGCAAAAGCACTTGAAGAGATTATCGGGCTGGCGCGCTCGATACTGTTTCCAGGTTTTTACGGCAAGTCAACGGTAAGCATCCAAACACTGAAATACCATATAGGAGTCAACGTCGAGCGTATGCACAAGCTGCTGACCGACCAAATCCTGGCCGGCCTCTGCTTCATGGACACCGAGCACACGGCGGCTGACTGCATACCGCTGTACCGGCGGCCGCAGGCCGAAGAACTTGCAACCAAGTTCATTGAGCGCCTGCCGGAAATACGCGCCGTGCTGGCGACCGACGTAGACGCGGCCTACAACGGCGACCCGGCGGCCGAGAGCAAGGCCGAAATAATATCGTGCTACCCCGTAATAAAGGCTCTCGTAAACTACCGCCTGGCACACGAGCTGGTAAAGCTCGGCGTGCCGCTAATACCCCGCATCATAACTGAAATGGCCCACTCGGAGACCGGCATCGACATACACCCGGCTGCCGAAATAGGCCACCACTTCACCATAGACCACGGCACGGGCGTAGTAATAGGCGCGACGTGCATAATAGGCGACAACGTCAAGCTGTACCAAGGCGTCACGCTCGGCGCAAAGAGCTTTCCGCTCGACGCCGACGGCAACCCTATCAAGGGCATACCGCGCCACCCCATACTCGAAGACAACGTAATAGTCTACTCCAACGCCACCATCCTCGGCCGCATAACCATCGGCAAGGGGTGCGTCGTAGGGGCCAACATCTGGGTGACAGAAGACATGGAACCGATGTCGAAAAAGGTAAAAAAAGGAGGGAAGGAATAAGGAGGGAAGGAGTAGAGACGCAAAATATTGCGTCTCAGTAGAAATGCCACATGGCGCATATAAAATGCGTATGGCGTTTCATTACGTTCAGCCCGGAAGGCAAGGCATATGTACTTACTCCTTCCCTCCTTACTCCTTCTCTCCTAAAAAACGAACAATCATAAACAAAATAATGGAACAAGAATTTGAACTCATCGCCAAGACGTTCATGGGATTAGAGCCGGTCTTGGCAAAAGAGCTTACGCAACTGGGAGCAAACAATGTGCAGATAGGACGCCGCATGGTGTCATTCACCGGCGACAAGGAAATGATGTACCGCGCCAACTTCAGCCTGCACACGGCAATAAGGGTAATCAAGCCCATAAAACACTTCAAGGCGCAGTCGGCCGACGACGTGTATGAGGAGGTTAAGAAAATAGACTGGAGCCAGTACCTCGACCTGAAAAAGAGCTTCGCCGTCGACTCGGTGGTGTTCTCCGACGAGTTCCGCCACTCCAAGTTCGTGTCCTACAAGGTGAAAGACGCCATCGTAGACCAGTTCCGCGAGAAGACCGGGCAGCGCCCCAACATCTCCGTGGCCAACCCCGACATACGCCTTAACATGCACATAGCCGAAGACCGCTGCACGCTCTCGCTCGACTCGAGCGGCGAAAGCCTGCACCGCCGCGGCTACAGGCAGGAGTCCGTCGAGGCTCCGCTCAACGAAGTGCTCGCCGCTGGCATGATTCTCATGACGGGATGGCAGGGCGACACCGACTTCATCGACCCGATGTGCGGCTCGGGCACGCTGCTCATCGAGGCCGCGCTCATAGCACGCAACATGGCTCCCGGCGTGTTCCGCAAGAGCTATGCGTTCGAGAAATGGCCCGACTTCGACGCCGACCTCTTCGACCGCATATACAACGACGACTCGCAGGAGCGCGAGTTCAACCACCACATATACGGCTACGACATCGACCCGAAGGCCGTACAGACGGCCAACCTCAACGTGCGTGCCGCCGGACTGACCAAGGACATCAGCGTGGGAATGGCCGACTTCAAGGACTTCAAGCAGCCAAAGGACAAGGCCATCATGGTAACCAATCCGCCCTACGGCGAACGCATATCCACCCCCGACCTGCTCGGTACGTACCGCATGATTGGCGAAACGCTCAAGCATCAGTTCAGAGACAACGACGCATGGGTGTTGAGCTACCGCGAAGAATGCTTCGACCAAATCGGCCTGAAGCCGTCAATCAAAATCCCGGTGTACAACGGTTCGCTTGAATGCGAGTTCCGCAAGTACCAGATTTTCGAAGGAAGGCTAAGCGATTTCCGCGGCGCAGGCAACATTCTCAAGACCGAAGAGGAGAAAAAAGCAATGGCCGAGAAGCACCGCTTCAAGGAAAACCGCGAGTTCAAGAAGCGCCTTGAAGAGCACGAGGAAAACGAAGACGGCGACATTCGCACGTTCAAGTTCCATAAGTTTGATGCCGGCGGCTTCGGTTCTCGTGACCGCGAACGCCGCCGTGACGACCGCGACAGGCGCGACTTCGGGCGTGACCGCCGTGGGTTCGGCGACCGTGGCGGACGTGATTCTGGCCGTGGCAGACGCGACTTCGACGACCGCGGAGGACGCGGCGACCGTCGTGGAGGGCGCGATTTCAAAGGCAACTGGGACAGAAAAGACTACGGAAAGAAAGGAAGGCGCTATGACGACTAAGCCAAACAACAGTTTCCACATCAACGCCAGGCTATGCGCCGTGGCGTTGCTCGCAATGTTCACTATCATGACAGGCTACGCACAACAACGCGAATTTACGCTTGAAGACCTTAACTTCGGCGGCAAAAACTACCACAACATGGTGCCCAAGAACAGGTACTTGACGTGGTGGGGCGACCAGCTCGTGCGCCTTGACGTGGAGGAATGCTACACCGTAGACAAGAAAACGGGCAAGGAAAAGCCCTTGTTCACGCTCGACGACATCAACAAATGGGCAGGAACAACAGCTGACAGCGCAAAAATATACCACCTGTTGTACGCATCCTTCCCCTACCCCGACAAACCTCTGGTGCTCATTGAGCGTAAAAACGAACGTCTGCTAATTGATTTCAAGGCAAAGAAAAACGTCTGGCGGCAAAGCACCGAAGGAGAGACGCACGCCGACTGGAACGCCCGTTCGCGTGCCGTCGCATTTGTTAAGGACGACAACCTCTATGTAACCGACGCCGAAGGAAAGACGCGCCAGCTGACAACCGACGGCAGCCACGACATCGTTTACGGACAAAGCGTACACCGCGACGAGTTCGGTATATATAAAGGTACGTTCTGGAGCAACGACGGACAGAAGCTCGCCTTTTACCGGATGGACCAAAGTATGGTGACTGACTATCCCCTCGTAAACATCGACACGCGCGTAGCGACGGAAATACCGACCAAATATCCGATGGCCGGTGAGACCAGCCACAAGGTCACTGTGGGCGTTTACGACTTGAAAACAGACAAGACCGTCTACCTGAAAGCAGGCGACCCGACCGACCGTTACTTTACAAACATAGCCTGGAGTCCGGCTGACGAGGCGGTCTACATGTTCGAGCTCAACCGCGACCAGACCGACATGGAGCTGGTGAAATACGACGCTTCCACGGGCGAAAAGCTGTCTACCTTATATAAAGAGCACCACGACAAGTACGTGCATCCAATGAATCCAATCACTTTCTTGCCGTGGGATGCCGACAGGTTCATACTGCAAAGCGAGAAAGACGGCTACAACCACCTGTACCTGTTCAACACAAAGGGCGAGCAGTTGAAGCAAATCACGAGCGGCAAATGGGTCGTGCTGGACCTTATCGGGTTTGACTTGAAGGCAAAAACAGCCATTATTTTGTCAACCGAAAGCAGCCCCATCCAGAACAACATCTACAAAGTTAACATCCAAACAGGCGAGCGCACCCTGCTCGACAACGGCCGAGGATGCCATGCCAACACGTATGACGCAGGCGGACACCGCGCCCCCATGCTCTCATCTTCAGGCCGTTACGCCTTCGACAGCTACTCGGAGCCTGACGTTCCGCGCAACATCGACATCATCGATGTTGACAAGGTGAAGCGTATCAGCTACTTCAAGGCCGACAATCCGTGGAATGGTTACAACGTGCCTGAATACTCATGCGGCACCATCAAGGCGGCAGATGGGGTGACAGACCTGTACTACCGCATGGTGAAACCCGTAAACTTCGACCCCGAAAAGAAATATCCCACCGTGGTTTACGTGTACGGCGGCCCTGGAGTTCGCAACGTAGAGGCACGCTGGCACTACGCAAGCCGCAGCTGGGAGACGTACATGGCGCAGAAAGGCTACCTGCTCTTCATCCTCGACAACCGCGGTTCGAGCGACCGTGGGCGCGACTTCGAGCAAGCAACGTTCCGCCATCTCGGTGTGGAAGAGATGAAAGACCAGCTCAAAGGGGTGGAATACCTGAAGAGCTTGGCCTACGTCGACACAACGAGAATGGGTGTACACGGCTGGAGTTTCGGCGGTTTCATGACAACATCGCTCATGACTACCTATCCCGAGGTATTCAAAGTAGGTGTTGCCGGAGGCCCTGTGATTGACTGGAAATGGTACGAAGTGATGTACGGAGAACGTTACATGGACACGCCGCAGGCCAATCCGGAGGGCTACGCGGAGACAAGCCTTATCAACAAAGCAAAGAACCTGAAGGGCAAACTGCAAATAATCATCGGCACGGACGACCCCACCGTAGTGCCGCAACACGCCCTGTCGTTCATCAAGAAGTGCAACGAAGTAGGCACACAGCCCGACTTCTACGTATATCCAGGCGAGGGACACAACATGATGGGACACCAGAGCGTACACCTGCACGAAAGGATTACGCAGTATTTCGAGGACTATTTGAAATAAAATAAACAACAAACACCTACCCCTACCCTTCCCAAGGGAGGGAGCTTAAATACATATCAGACTATGAAAATATTACTATTAGGCAGCGGAGGACGCGAGCACGCCTTGGCATGGAAGATTGCACAAAGCCCGAAAGTTGACAAACTGTACATAGCTCCGGGCAACGCCGGAACAGCTAATGCTGGCGAGAACGTAGACATAAAGGCTGACGACTTCGAGCGTCTGAAGGACTTTGCCGTAGCAAACGGCATCGACATGGTTGTCGTTGGGCCGGAAGACCCGCTGGTAAAAGGCATATACGACGACTTCAAAAGCGACAAGCGGACGGCCGGCATACCTGTAATCGGCCCGTCAAAGGCAGGCGCACAGCTTGAAGGCTCAAAGGACTTTGCCAAGGGTTTCATGCAAAGGCACAACATCCCGACGGCAAGATACAAGACATTCAACGGCACAACGCTCGACGAAGGACTGCGTTTCCTTGAAACATTACAGCCCCCTTACGTGCTGAAGGCCGACGGCCTGTGCGCAGGAAAGGGCGTGCTCATAGTGCCGACGCTCGACGAAGCAAGGAAGGAGCTGCGCGAGATGCTCGGTGGAATGTTCGGCAACGCATCGGCAAACGTAGTCATCGAAGAGTTTTTGAGCGGCATCGAGTGCTCCGTATTCGTGCTTACTGACGGCAAGAACTACAAAATCCTGCCCGAAGCAAAGGACTACAAGCGCATCGGCGAGGGTGATACCGGCCTCAACACGGGCGGCATGGGCAGTGTGACTCCTGTTCCGTTCGCCACGAAAGAGTGGATGCAGAAAGTGGAAGACCGCATCATCCGCCCCACGGTAGAGGGTCTTGCAGAGGAAGGATTAGACTACAAGGGCTTCATATTCTTCGGCCTCATCAATGTAAACGGCGACCCGATGGTCATCGAATACAACTGCCGGATGGGCGACCCGGAAACGGAGAGCGTAATGCTCCGCCTAAAAAGCGACATCGTTGACCTCTTCGAAGGCGTGGCCGAGGGCAATCTCGACCAAAGAAATATCGAATTCGACCCGCGCGCGGCGGTCTGCGTGATGCTCGTAAGCGGCGGTTATCCCGAGAAATACGCCAAAGGCTACCCCATAACCGGCATCGGCGACGTTGAGGGAAGCATCGTGTTCCACTCCGGCACGGCCATGAAAGACGGCCAGGTAGTCACCGCCGGAGGCCGCGTCATCGCCGTAAGCTCTTACGGCAAGGACAAGGAGGAAGCCTTGGCAAAGTCGTTCAAGGAAGCGCAGAAAATCAAATTCACCGACAAATACTTCCGTAGCGACATAGGGAAAGACCTTTGACAATTCATAATTCATAATGCATAATTCATAATTGGGCTGCGCATAACACATGATAGCGACATCACCCAATCATGAATTATGCATTATGAATTATGAATTATGAATTGAAAAAAAGTGAAGCGATTACAGAACAGAATTGCCGAGAGCCGCTTCGCGCTGCCCGTTACGGCGGTTTACGCGCTGGCGGTATGGCTCATGATGTGCGCCATTGGTTGCAGGACATACGCCGAACTGGCCGTGTTCGCCCTGTCGGCCTACCTCATGGCGGAGCTGAACAACCGCAACGCGCTCATCAGAGTGTACAGCCGAATGGTGTCATGTACGTTTCTCGTGCTCGGAACGATGGCCGCGCCAGCCATCGGACGGCTTGACGTGCTCGCCGTGCAGCTGTGTCTCATCGCCTCATACCTGCTGCTCTTCGCCTCGTATCAGGACAAGCGGGCGCAAGGCAAGATGTTTTACGCCTTCGCATTCATCGGCATCGCGGGTGCAATCTGCCCGCCGTCACTGCTTTTCGTACCCGTAATATGGGTGCTCACGGCCACCAACCTGATGGCGATGAGCTGGCGCAACTTCTGGGCGTCGGTCATCGGACTGACCGCCCCCTACTGGTTTATCGCAGGATATTGCGCCATGACAGGCGACATGGCTATCCCCCTACGCTTGGCTGACAGCTTCGCGCAGGCCATTGCACCAGCACAATACACATCGTCGCCGGGCATCATCGTGTCGTCCGCCGTAACGCTGCTTGTCGCAGCCATAGGCGCAATCCACTTCATGCGCAACAGCTACAAGGACAAAATCCGCACACGCATGCTCTACGAGCTGCTCATAGCCACAGCATCGTTTACCGCCATCTTCTACGCCGCCCTGCCACAATACGCCGAACAGATGACGGGCATACTCATAGTCAACGCCTCGGTATTGGCAGCCCACTTCTTCGCTCTTACCAGCACGCGGCTCACAAACATAGCGTTCATTCTGCTCGCCTTGCTGGCCGTCGCGGCAACAGCATTCAACACACTGGGCTGCACGCCCATGGCAAACGACCTGTCCCCATGGAGTCTCTTATAACCTTGCTCACCGACTACGGCTACGTAGGGATGCTCATATCGGCGTTCCTCGCCGGCAGCATATTCCCCTTGAGCAGCGAGGTAGTCATGCTCGCGCTCATGGCGGCAGGGCTCGACCCGTGGGCGTTGGTGGCCTACGGCACGGTGGGCAACACCCTCGGCAGCATGTTCAACTACTGGCTCGGCTCATTGGGACGCATGGACTGGATAGAGAAATACCTGCACGTAAACCCCAAAGACCTTGACCGCGCACGCCGTTTCATGGCCGGGCGCGGAGCGTGGACGGGCTTCTTCGCCTTCCTGCCGGTAATAGGCGAAGGCATAACAATCGTGCTCGGACTGATGCGCGCCAACCTCACGCTCACCATTGTGAGCGTAACCATGGGCAAACTGGCACGCTACGCGCTGCTCGCCCTCGGCGTGGAAATATTTGTTTAACCATTTTACCACTATTTTACCTTCCGCCGCGCAATGTTCGCCTTGCGGACATATTTTATATATAGGAGAACATAAAAACACGAGATTATGAAAAAGTTTATCCTTACAACGGCGTTGGCCATTCTTGCCGTCATCGCCGCAGGCGCACAGACAACAGACGGCAAGAAGCTGTCAAAGCAGGAGCGCAAGGCCATGCAGGCGCGCATCGACAGCCTGATGAACCTCAAGGCGCAAAGCGCAATCAACGATACGGCCTTCGTAATCGAGGCCGACCAGGTGACATTCAAGCGCGGATACACCGTACACGTTACGTCGAGCACCAACTTCGTAGCCTTCTGCGGCAACAGCGCAGTGGTGCAGGTGGCCTTCAACGTGCCGTGGCCGGGCTTCAACGGCCTTGGCGGCATCACCGTCGAGGGCAGCGTGTCGGGATATAAGAAGACCACCGACAAGAAGGGCAACGTGTACATACAGGCCAACGTCAACGGCGTAGGCATATCCGCCCAAGTGTTCATCACCCTGTGGCACAGCGGCAAGCAGGCCACCGTGACCGTGCAGCAGAACTTCCGTTCAGGTAAAATCACGCTCGACGGCGACCTCATCCCCTTGGAAGAGAGCAATATCTTCCAAGGCACAGCCATCTGACCTGCCGTGCGGTTTGCCATCGTCTGCAACACGCCTGCACGCACATTGCTATTCGTCTGTAAATCAACAAGTTAGCAAAAGGCCGTCTTTTAGAGGCTAAAAGACGGCCTTTTAGCGTGTAATTCATGGCCTTTTGCAAGGCGAAAGACGGCAAATTGCGAAGCAACCGACACTATAGCAGGCATTATAATAGCAGACAAGAACCGAAGTGCAGCGTTAAAATATAATAAACTTACCGCTGCACGGTACAAAGTTTGTATCTTTACATAATATAAGCTGCGTCTCGGCAATAAAAATAAAAGCTTGTTTTACGCGCTTTTATTTTGTATTGCGCTCAACTTGCATTATCTTTGCAACGCTTTATGGCGTTTCAATAGCAGAACAAACAATTATCACACATATCAGTAAATGAAACAATTTAGGTTGGTTGACAATGTACTTGGCTGGCTGGCATTCTTCATAGCGGCCTTCGTATATTGCAGCACTATCGAACCGACAGCCAGCTTTTGGGACTGTCCCGAATTCATCACAACAGGTTACAAACTCGAAATAGGCCATCCGCCAGGAGCACCTTTCTTCATGCTTACGGCAAACTTGTTCTCGCAGTTTGCCAGCGACCCGTCGCAAGTGGCGATGATGGTAAACACGATGAGCGCACTGCTTAGCGCCACGTGTATAATGTTCCTATTCTGGACCATCACCCACCTTACGCGCAAACTCATACTGAAAGACTGGAGCGCGCTGACCACCAACAAGCTCATAGCCATCGAGGCGAGCGGCCTTGTGGGAGCACTCATTTACACGTTCAGCGACACTTTCTGGTTCAGCGCGGTCGAAGGCGAAGTCTACGCTTACTCTTCGGCCTTCACGGCGGTGGTGTTCTGGCTCATACTCAAATGGGAAGACCACGCCGACGAGCCGCACAGCGACCGCTGGCTGGTGCTAATCATGTACATGACGGGCTTGAGCATAGGCGTACACCTGCTCAACCTCCTGTGCGTGTCGGCCATCGTGCTGGTGTTCTATTACCGCAAGTTCCCCAACGCCAACCTTAAAGGCTCGCTCATCGCGCTGCTCATTTCGTTCGTGCTCATCGCCGCCATACTCTACGGAGTGGTGCCCGGCATCATCACCGTGGGCGGCTGGTTCGAGCTGTTCTTCGTCAACACGCTGGGCTGTCCGTTCAATACCGGTGTAATAATCTACATCATACTGCTCGTAGCGGCGGTCATCTGGGCCATCTACGAGAGCTATACAGGCAAGAGCTTCAAGCGCGGCAACCTGTCGTTCCTGCTCGCCGTGGCAATGCTCGGCGTGCCGTTCTACGGCTACGGCTGGTCGGCCTTCTTCATCGGCATTGTCGTTTTGGCAATACTTTGGTTCGTTGTCAACCGCAAGGTGAACAACAAGCCGCTCGTAAGCGCACGCATAAAGAACACCACGCTGCTCTGCATGCTGATGCTGATGATAGGATATTCAAGCTACGCCATAACCGTAATACGTTCTTCGGCCAACCCTCCCATGGACCAGAACTCGCCCGAGGACATCTTCACCCTCGGCAGCTATCTCAGCCGCGAGCAGTACGGTGACAATCCGCTGGCATACGGACAGGCTTACACATCACAGGTAAAGCTCGACGTGGAGAACGGCATGTGCCGTCCGCGGATGGAATACGGCGCACCCATATACCAGCGCAAGGAAAAGGCTTCGCCCGACGAGAAAGACTCTTACTTCGTTGTAGGCCGCAAGCGCGACTATGTTTACGCGCAGAACATGCTGTTCCCGCGCATGTGGAGTTCGTCACACGCCGAGGCTTACGAAAGCTGGATGGGCGGCGTTGACGGCACACAAGTGCCTTACGACCGCTGCGGAGAGCCCATAATGGTCAAAATGCCGACAATGCTTGAGAACCTGCGCTTCTTCCTCTCGTACCAGTGCAACTTCATGTATTGGCGCTACTTCATGTGGAACTTTGCAGGACGACAGAACGACATACAGGGCAACGGCGAACCGGAGCACGGCAACTGGCTCACGGGTATCTCATGGTTTGACAACTTTAGGCTCGGCGACCAAAGCAAACTGCCCGACGACTTGAAAAACAACAAGGGGCACAACGTGTTCTACTGCCTGCCCCTGTTGCTCGGACTCATCGGCCTCTTCTGGCAGGCTTACCGCGGACAGCGCGGCATAAGGCAGTTCTGGGTGGTGTTCTTCCTGTTCTTCATGACCGGTCTCGCCATCGTGCTGTACCTCAACCAGACACCGATGCAGCCGCGCGAACGCGACTACGCATACGCCGGTTCGTTCTACGCATTCGCAATATGGTGCGGCATCGGCGTGGCGGCAATCATCGACTTGCTGAAAAAATACGCAAAACTCAACAGCACGGCGGCCACCGCAGCAGTGTCAATCCTCTGCCTGCTTGTGCCCATACAGATGGCAAGTCAGACATGGGACGACCACGACCGCAGCGGACGTTACGTCTGCCGAGACTTCGGACAGAACTACCTGATGTCATTGCAGGACAAGGGCAACCCCATCATCTTCACCAACGGCGACAACGACACCTTCCCGCTTTGGTACAACCAAGAGGTTGAAGGCGTAAGGACTGACGCACGTGTATGCAACCTAAGCTACTTGCAGACCGACTGGTACATCGACCAGATGTGCCGCGAGGCTTACGACTCGCCGTCCGTCCCGATTACTTGGCCGCGCTTGGACTACTGTTCTGGCACTAACGACTATATCGACGTAATGCCCGAACTTAAAGGACAAGTGCTCGGCTTCTACAAGAACAATCCCGAAGAAGCCAAAGCAACATTCGGCGAAAACCCGTTCGAGGTCAAGAACATAATGAAGCATTGGGTACGCTCGCGTAACGCCGACATGCACGTAATACCGACAGACACGCTCTACATCACCATCGACAAGGAAGCAGTCAAGAAGAGCGGCATGATGATGGCGGCCGACTCCATACCCGACCGCATGGTAATATCGCTTAAAGGTAAGAACGCCCTCTATAAAGGCGACCTGATGATGCTTGAGATGCTTGCCCAGTGCAACTGGACACGCCCTGTCTATGTGGCAACCACCGTAGGTTCAGAGAACTACATGAACCTTGGCGACAACTTCGTGCAGGAAGGTCTTGCCAACCGCATCACGCCGTTTACGACCAATGTTGCAGGAGCAAAGAACTTTGACACGGAGCGCGTCTACACCAACATGATGACACGCTTCAAGTTCGGCGGCATCGACAAGAAAGGCATCTATCTTGACGAAACGGTTATGCGCATGTGCTACACACACCGCCGCCTGTTCGCCCAGCTCGCACTAAACCTCATCGCAGAGAAGAAGCTCGACAAGGCCGCCAAGGTACTGGCTTACTCGGAAAAAGTGCTGCCTTATTACAATGTTCCGCTCAATTACATCAGTGGCGGTCTCGACATTGCAAAGGCATACGCGTTGCTCGGCAACAAGGCAAAGGCCGCAGAAACCACAAAACAAGTATTCAAGAATGCACACCAGTACATGGCGTGGTACAATACGCTGACCGGCAGCCGCTTTACACAGGCACAACAAGACTGCATGATGCACATCTACATCATGACCATGTGCATCGACAACGCCGATTTGTTCGACAAGACACTTGCCGACAAGCTCGAAGCACAGCTTAAAGCCGACTTGGCCGTGTACCAAAGCAAGGGCGGAGTAATGCCGCAATAAGTTTACAAGGAGTAAGGAGAGAAGTAGCCAAGGAATAAGTACACTTGCCACTTCTCTCCTCTTACATCTTGACATCCCCAAATAATAAAACTATCCTGTAAGGAAAAGATGATAAGACAAAGCATTGCTGCTTACTCCTTCTCTCCTTACTACTTTACTACTGAAAAGAGAAAATGATTATCGAGCAGCCTGCAAAATGGCTACGTTGGCTGTACCCACGGGCCACATGGCGCATGGACAAGACGGAGAAAGCGGTTTACCTGACTTTCGATGACGGCCCTATACCAGAGTCTACCCCGTTCATACTTGACACGTTGGCTGCATACGGCGCACACGCCACATTCTTCATGGTGGGTGACAATGTGAGGAAATACCCCGAACTGTTCAAGCGGATTGTCGATGCAGGCCACCAGGTAGGCAACCATACGTTCAACCACTGGGGCGGCTTCAAACACACGACAAAGGCTTACAGTGCGAACACCGAGAAGGCAAACCAACTTATAGGTGCCCACCTCTTCCGTCCGCCACATGGATGGATGCGCTGGGAGCAGTATTTCTGGTTAGGGCGCAAATACCGCATCGTAATGTGGGACCTCGTAACCCGCGACTACAGCAAGTGGCTGACGGCCGAAGACGTGCTGCACAACGTGAAACGCTACACGCGCAACGGCTCTATCGTCACATTTCATGACTCGTTGAAGAGCATCGACAAGCTACGCTACGCCCTGCCTGAAGCGTTGAAGTGGATGAAAGGACAAGGATATGAGTTCAAGACTTTCGAGTGAACGCATCAAAGCCGAGGCAAAAGCCCTCGGCTTTTTCGCCTGCGGAATAGCAAAAGCCGAAGCTGTATCGCCCGATTGCGCTGACAAGTTCCGCCATTGGCTCGATACAGGCAGACACGCTGGAATGGACTACATGGCGCGCAACGCTGACAAGCGGCTTGACCCGTGCCTGCTTATGCCCGGCGTAAAGAGCATCGTCTGCGTCGCGCTCAACTACGCCCCGGCAGAACGTATGCCTGACGGCGAACTGCAATTCGCCGCATACGCCCTCGGTCAAGACTACCACGACATCGTGAAGTCGCGACTCCATTCGCTCGCCGCACGCCTCAACATCACTGAATACCGCGCCTTCTGCGACACCGCTCCAGTGCTCGAACGCTACTGGGCGGCAAAAGCAGGACTCGGCTGGCTCGGCCGCAACCATCAGCTAATCATCCCCCATGCAGGCAGCATGTTCTTCCTTGGCGAGTTGTTTCTCGACATCAAGCTTGACTACGACAAGCCAATGACACCACGTTGCGGCACTTGCAACGCCTGCATCGACGCCTGCCCCACCGGCGCACTTGCCCCTGACGGCACATTTTGCTCATCGCGTTGCCTCTCATATCTTACAATAGAAAACCGCGGTGGCATTCCACCCGAATACGCCGACAAGATGGGCAATACCGTCTACGGCTGCGACCGATGCCAGGACGCATGTCCGCACAACCGTTTCGCCACGCCTACTACAGAACAACAGCTGCACCCCAAAACCGAACTTCTGCAAATGAAGCGCGCCGATTGGCAACACCTAACCGTAGAACAATACCGATGCCTGTTCAAAGGCTGTGCCGTAAAACGGGCAAAATACGAAGGACTGATGAGAAACATCGACTGCGTAATTAAGAAAATATGCAAAAAATAAACTTAACTCTAATTATATACTCTTTCAATACAAAGTCATCCTTTCTTAACTCTTAATTCAAAAAATGATTGGAAAAGACATCGCCATCGCCGCACTTGTGCGCGCCTTCTTCAAATATTATGTCACAGGTCTGCTCGAAACGCAAACCAGCGTTGACCCACAAGAACGTTTTGAGCCGAAAAATATCAAGCGCATAATGCTTGACCGTTACGAGCGAATCTCAAAGCTATTCAACCAGGAAGCGTTTTACGCCTTGTCGCGCATGAACTACGAGGCGGAAGAAATAGAACACCTGCTGAAAGAATTTGTAACAGAACATACTACTGACATGGAGCTTGTGCGCTTCGCCTGCCGCACCGACGACATGTACAACGTAATGGTTGAGGAATACCGCCGCAACTTCACCAACCTGCTCGCCGGACACATCGAGACACAAGACGAACATGTCAGCGCATACACACGCCGCCCCGAACTCGGCGAAATCGCCATTGACACGGCTGAAAGCATAATAAACCGCATGGCCGCACGGGCATACGAACTGGGGAAGTCGCGATAAGACTTCCACCAAAATTGAAAATTAACAATTAAAAAGTAAGAACAAGCCACTTATCCGACAAAAAACATTAACTTTGCGGACAATCAACAACCGATAAAACCATAAGCCATGATACCGTCATTCGAAAAATTTTTCCGCCCCTCACTGCAATGCTTCGCCCAACAAAACTCGTGCGACGGGAAAATGCTGCAAGAACACTGCATTAAAGAACTCAATCTAAACGAAGAAGACATAAGGGAACTTATCAAAAGCGGAAGGAAAACCAAACTGCAAGACCGCATTTCATGGACTATTACATATTTCTACCAAGCCTGCCTCATCGAAAGGCTGCAACGCGGTGTTTACAAAATAACGCAACGCGGAAGGGATTTCCTTAAAAGCCACCCGACGGACTTCGGCAAGGAAGACCTGTTGCAGTTCAAGGAGTTCAAGAAATACGCATCAGGCAACAAAGCCCCTACGGCGAAAAAACAAGAAGAGGAACATACCGCAAGCAGCAAAACTCCTTCCGAAATATTGGACGAGGCATATCAGGAAATAAACAAAGACCTCACCCAAAAGCTGCTTGACGAGGTGAAAAGGCAAAGTCCGCAGTTTTTCGAGCAGCTCGTCATACGCCTGTTGGTCAACATGGGTTACGGCGGCAGCTTCGAGGATGCGGCGAAAGTGACCCAATACAGCCACGACGACGACATAGACGGCGTAATAAAGGAAGACAAGCTCGGCCTTGACACCATATACATACAGGCCAAGAGATACACCACGCAGGCCGTGCAGAAGCCCGACCTGCAGAAATTCATCGGCGCGTTGGTAGAGCACAAGGCCACGAAGGGCATATTCATCACAACGTCGTCATTCTCGTCAGGCGCGCTGGAAACATGCAAAAAGGCGGAGCACGTCAAAATAATCCTTATCGACGGCCTTCAGCTCGCCAACTTCATGATTGAATACAACGTCGGGGTAAGCACAACTCAAGTGTACGAAATAAAACGTGTTGACACCGACTTTTTCGCCGAAGAATAAACAAATTGTCATATCGACGCAATATTTAATCAAGGTTACAAGAAAGCCTTATCCTACAAGAACAGTAAAATTTTGAACAGAAAAGCATGTCAAACATATTTTCCTATTCAAAATTTTACTGTTTTTGCGCTATGAACACTCCATTGCAACAATCATAAATTTATAATATATTCAACTTCCAAGCAAAAAACGTTCGATTATTTGCGAACAGCCAAGAAAAGAACTATATTTGCAAAATAAAATAACATGTATATAGAATTTGACAAAGACTACCTACGTGAACTTTACACAGACAGTAAGGCGAAAGATAAAAAACACCGCTTCCAACCTGAAGTAATAAGAAACTACCAAAAAGTCGTTTTCTTACTTTCAGCAGCCAATGCCGTTACAGACTTGTTTCGCAACAACTCTTTAAATTACGAAGTTCTACAAGGAGACAAAAAAGGCATATCATCAGTACGGATAAACAAGAAATACCGTCTTAAGTTTACGGTCAGGGACGTACTCAACGAACAAATAATTACAATTTGCCGTTTATTGGATATCAGTAACCATTACAAATAATTTTCAGCATGGAAACAACAAAGAAAATATACGCACCTAACGAGCTGCAACCGTCAACGCCAATCCATCCCGGAGAAATACTGAAAGACGAGCTGCAAGCCCGTGGAATGTCACAAAGAAAGTTCGCCTCCATCATAGGCGTATCATATTCCGTACTTAACGAGGTTATTAACGGCAAACGCCCCGTAACAACTGAATATGCCATGAAGATAGAAGCGGCTACCGGCATTCCTGCGCACATTTGGCTGAATATGCAGACAGCTTACAATATGCAAAAAGCCCAGCAAGACAACAAACTCACAGCTATTCTTGAAAAAATACGTAAGTCTGTGGCTGTATTATAACGACCATAATATGTCCCATCCATATTGCAACAAATAATCAAATAATTGGAAAACTCACAAAAGCACACTTATGATAATCCGTAAACGTCCCATCATATCATGGCTGCTAAACGCTGATGACACAAAATATGACTATAAACTCGGAGTACCAATGTTGGAAAACAAACTACACTTATGTTTTCTGCATAATAGCTTACAAACCCTTACCAAGGTGAATGAAAGCCGACCTAAATGGGGATTACCTGAACTCCTTATGCCTTCATTTGAAGAAGTAATGAAAAAAAGTGCAAAATCATTTTTCAATATAGACCACCAACTTTTTCAAGAATTTTATAAAGAAAATGTTTGTGGCATATTACTTTCAAATGATTGCGGAACTATAGTTTATGGCTTCGGCGAAAACATATTGCATGTATGGCTATTCAGAGAAGACTACGGATTTAGCACCCTATACCTATACTTCTATGTAGAGTCTACAGAAGACAATAAACGCCGCATTTATACATGTCCTACTTTAACTGATGACTATCAGCTGTTTGCAAAAGACAATGATGAAAGAAAACAGATTTATGAAATGTTGACAAACAAACTTATTATATATCTTGCCGTTAAAAAATATGTCAAAGTTGAAACTATTGTCATACCTGTTGGAACAACGACAAAATTCGATAATAAGATTTTAGGGTATAAGTCCAAAGAGAAAGTCCGCAATGAAAGTGGGCAAGAAGTTATCGTTATGGATTCACGTTGGTTTCGCAAGATTGTGAATGACAATGATATATTTGTCAGAGGCTTTTTCCGATTTCAAAATAAAAAAGACGAAAACGGAAAGTGGTACAAGGAACTCATTTTTGTTGATTCATTTATCCGTCACGGTTATCATCGAAATGCTATTATTGAAGATGAAAGCAAATCTGTTTCGGAAAAATTACAATCATTATAATAGTCACAAATCAAAATGAACGGAGAAGGATATTGTGAAGGATATTGCAACTGCCGTTAAAGAAATTGAAGATTATTATGAACAAAGTAAAACTATAAATAAAAACTCATGAAACATATATTAAATAAATGGCTGTTGGCATTTTGCCTAATCATGCTCACTGGACATGCCTATGCCCAACAAAGGTACTATTGCGAAATCAAAGGTAAAGGAAAAAGTTTTACATCTGGCCTAAATGTCATTTTTGATTTTGGCACAGAGGCTTCATACAATATGTGGGGAGATTTAAGCAGTAAGCTAAAGTTTGTAGATGAGAAAGGTAAAGAAATCGACTTCAACAGTATGGTAGATGCGGCCAACTATATGGTACAAAGAGGATGGGTATTTCAACAAGCCTACTCTTCATTATATGGAGGAAGCTCCGTCATCCATTGGATTTTCTATAAGGATGCTGAAACTATGGAAAAGGCAAAAGAGGGCATTCTAACAAAAGAAGAGTATCAAAAAAGGAAAAAATAACAAGTGAAATCCATAACAATACAGTTACGAGAATGCGGCCGTTTACATTGTAAAAGGCCACCTTTTGCACGGTAAAAGGTGGCCTTTCGTTTTATGAAAGGCCACAAACAAGGTAACATCAAACAACATAATTGCGGATAATAAAGATTTCGGAAAATCAATGTCACACTGTCACAAGCTGGCCAACACTTTGATAATGAAGAACTTATGACGTGACAGTGATTCTTGATTTACTGTCACGCCATAAGTAACTCATTATCAGCGCATAATATAGGAATGTGACAGTGTGACTGTAAAAATCTGTTTTTATCAGGCGTTACAGACAACAACAGAATAGCATGTTCCACGACGTGTGTGCCTGCCTTCAAATCCCATTGCAGACAGTCTACGCCCAACTTCCTTCACATATAATTTCGACGGCGGCAGCTTGGGGTACTCGCGGCGGACGATGGCGGCTATTTCGGATGCTGTAAGTTCCTGCGCCGGTTCGGCTGACGATGGCAGGCGGAAGAGGGACGAGAGGATGCTGTCAATATCAGCATTGCGGAAAAAAAGGCGGTTTTCGTCCATAAGCCGACGCTCCGCCGCGGCATCAAGATAATACGGAAGTCCGCCGCGCACTTCGTCTACAAGTTGGGCGTAGAGCTGCGGATAGTCAACGGGCGACGTGAAGTCGATGCGACCGGTGACGGCGGCGCAGATAAAGCGGCGGCTGCCGGTAGGGTCGGTCAAGGGATGCGGACTGTTGGTCGTTGCAATAAAACTGGCGTAGCGGCGCTCGGTGGAGAACGTGCTGCGGTACGCCTTCATGGCGGTGACCTCACCCTTGGATATGATGTACTTCATAAGAGGCTGGCGGTGGTCGCTGTAACGGTCGAACTCGTCGATGTTTATTAGCGCGAAGGCCGAGAGGCCCTGCATCAGGGTGTTGTCGTTGCGGAAATCTATACGGTCGTTGTAATACGGACGCAACGCCTCGGGCAGTATTATTTTGGTGAACGACGACTTGCCGCAGCCCTGCCCTCCAATGAGCAGCGGCACGAGCGAGTTGCCGTGCAGGCGGTCAAGCCCCATCCAATGGGCCACCATAGAGCGCATCCACACAGCCAGCAGCTCCGTCCACTGCGGCGTCGATGTAGGCACACGGGCGGCAAAGGCCGTGAGGCGGTCGCGCCCGTCCCAACGCGGCAGGGCGGCGAGGTAGTCGCCGATGGGGTTGAACGTGCCGACGAGCGTTGAGTTGACACGCTCCTTAACGTCGCGCGCCCACACGCGGATGCCCTCGCGCTGCGCAAGGAAGGCCATAGTATTGATTACCTCCTGCGTTACGGGGCGGTAATCAGTGTCATAACTGCCGAGCGGCTTATACTCTACAACACCCGTCAGCTCGTTACGGCGCAGGCGGTAACGCTTGCTGAAGAAGTGGTCCATCTGCATGGCCGTCAACGCCGGCATGGGCACATGCGCCGTAGGATTCACGCGCTTCGGACTTGCAGCATATGCCTGACTGAACAACATCACGACGAGGTCGCGGTCAGCGTTTATGCCGTCAATGAGCAATGCGCGCTCTACACACATCTGTTCTGGCAATCCCGAACGGCAACAATACCGCGCGAGCATGGCGACGGCCTGCTCGGCATAATATGGGTCGGAAGCGTCAAGGCCGGAACGGAGCACGGCATCCCAACAGGAATAGAATATGTAGCGGCGTGCCTCGTCGGGCGTCTTGCCAGGCAAGGGCGACTCTTCGCCACCATCAACGTCTCTACTTGCGCCGACATACGCCGCCGACTCACGTTCCATGTCTACGGTGAACACCACAGCGTGAGGCTCATAATACGCCCCGGCATCCGCGCTCATCAGGCACATCGCGTCGTCAACTGGCGCAAGCAAGGGGATGCTTACGCCAAGTTGCGACGAATAAACGTAGTGCAGACGCTTGTAACCTTCAGACACAAGGCGGTGAAACGTGTTATCGTCAGCAGGCACGCTTCCGTCTATTTGCGAAATATGGCATACTATTTCAACAGAATGACCATTCGCACCAATAAAGGCCATGAGCGTGTAAGGCTGGCGAGCAGCTGCATTACGCATGTTTACAGCTGTTGCGTAGTCTGCCAAGCCGTCGATTTCCAACAATACAAGAGCATTACGGCGCAGCAACTGCCGCGAGCCGTTCATGCGGCGATACTCTGTTGCGAAGCATAGTCGCGGAATACAACTGTCGGCCATTCGCACGCTTTTATTCACAATGTCGCCGTTAATGTTGGCGGCAAGCATCGGCGGAGCGGCACAACGATAATCGGTTATGGCATTAGCATAATCGCCGCGACGGATGATTTGCACCACATCATCGACACTACATACGGCGATGCGTTCGCCGTTAAGGAAATTCTTAAATACGCTTACTTTCATTGTTTTTTAGTTTTTAAGTAGTAAGAAGTAAAGGAGTAATGAGGGAAGTAGTAAGGATTTTTGCCGCAAAAATACGGAAAGCCGTGTAAACATGGAAAGTGAAACACTATACAAAGCACGTGATAAATTCACGAAACAAGCAAACAAAAAGGTGGAAAGTCTACCGACTTTCCACCTTATATATAATCGAGCAAGCATTTCTACTTACTCCCCTACTACTTTCCTCCTTACTCCTTTACATAATCCTCAACCACCTTCATGATTTGCTTGCCGAGCGCGTCGGCCTCTTCCATGGTTGCCGCCTCGCTGTAAACACGGATAATAGGCTCGGTGTTCGACTTGCGCAGATGCACCCACTTGTCGGGAAAATCAATCTTAACGCCGTCGATGTCGTTCACCTGCTGGTCGGCATACATCTGCTTCACCTTAGCGAGTATTGCGTCGATATCGGTAGCAGGCGTAAGGTCTATACGGTTTTTGGCGATAAAGTAATTGGGGAAAGTGGCACGAAGCTCGCTTACCTTGCACCCTTTCTGCGCCAATGACGATAGGAACAGGGCGATGCCCACAAGAGCGTCGCGACCGTAATGGCACTCGGGATATATAACTCCGCCATTGCCTTCTCCGCCAATGACGGCATTCACTTCTTTCATCTTGGTAGTAACGTTCACCTCGCCGACGGCAGCCGCCGTGTACTTGCCTCCGTGACGCTCGGTTACATCGCGCAATGCACGCGTACTGCTAAGGTTGCTGACGGTATTGCCCGGAGTGTGGCCCAACACATAATCGGCCACAGAAACGAGCGTGTACTCCTCGCCAAACATGCGGCCGTCCTCGCAGATGAACGCCAAGCGGTCAACGTCGGGGTCGACAACAATGCCAAGGTCGAAACTGCCACTGCGCATACGCTCCATTATTCCGCCGAGGTTTTTCTCAAGCGGCTCGGGGTTGTGGGCGAAATCGCCGTCAGGAGTACCGTTAAGTATCTCATACTCAACTCCAAGTTGCTTCAGCAAATCAGGCAATATTATACCGCCGACGCTGTTTATGGCGTCAACGCATACACGGAAACGCGCTTTCCTTACGGCCTCAACGTCGACGAGTGGCAAAGCCAACACCGCCTCGACATGCTTGCGGTTGAAAGCATCGTCGCTTATGTACTTGCCCAATCCGTCCACTTCAGCATATACAAAGTCCTCTTTTTCTGCGATGGCAAGCACCTCGTTGCCGTCTTCTTTATCAAGAAACTCGCCGTCACTGTTGAGCAGTTTCAAGGCGTTCCACTGACGTGGGTTATGGCTGGCGGTGATGATTATGCCACCATCGGCACCCGACATAGTAACAGCAAGTTCTGTGGTCGGCGTTGTTGCAAGTCCTATGTCAATAACATCGAAACCTGCGCCCATCAGCGTTCCGCAAACTATGCTGCGTACCATGTCGCCTGAAATGCGCGCGTCACGGCCAACAACAATCTTACCACAGCACTTTTCGCCGCGGCTCTTGCGGATGAACATTGCATACGCACTCGCAAACTTCACGGTATCAAGCGGATTGAGCGTATCGCCCGTGCGTCCGCCTATTGTGCCACGAATACCTGATATTGATTTTATTAAAGTCATCGACTATAAGAGTTAAGAGTTAAAAGCTAAGAATTAAGAGTTAAGAATTAAGAGTGTCGCCAACAAGGCATACTTTCTTAATTCTTAACTCTTAATTCTTAATTCAGACTATCTTCCTTTTTCGTAAGTTATCTCATAAAAACACGGATAGACGCCAGACGAGGCATAATTATGCCCGGCGGTGCTCGGCACGATTAGATTGACCTTGGCTATTGCATCAGGCGAAGTATATCGTCCCACATTGACATAATTCAGAGGAACAAGCCAACCCGTAGGCACAGACGTTGTGGAATAAAACGTGTACATAAGGCTTGAACTGGTGTCAAACGACGCAGTAAATGTCCCACTTGTGTTTGTCACGCTCATTTTCTCGGGAATAGACGCGAATGACAACACATTATTAGTCAGCTGAATGGAGTCTGTAAGGATATTAAATTCAGTAAAACGGCAAAGCACAGTAGTAGTCTCGCCATCTTTAATAGGCTCGCCTTCACCTTTACGCACAATCTGCATATAAACTCCGGAGTTCTGCATCAACACAAACTCATGTTTGGCCGTATCGGTAACATAACCGTTGCTCCTGAACTCCGATTCGGTTATAACGTCTATATCGTTTTCTTTGATAAACCGCCTTATGGCCGAGTTCTCACGGTCGCGCTGTTCAGCATAAGTCTCTGTATCATCGCAACTTGCAACAGAAACCAAAGCCACAAACGCGATGAACGCAAATACAAAATTCTTCATTTCACTATATTGATGTATAACAACGGGCACAAAATTACAAAAAAAACGACAACCAACAGCCGGCTGTTTCCATTATTATGCTTTTTTTATAATTAATCCGGCATGTTTTACCGACACAATTCCTCTCCTGACAAAAACAAAAAACGGCCTGCTTAAATAAGCAGGCCGCCTGTAATTTAGTTGCGGAGGCAGGACTCGAACATGCGACCTCCAGGTTATGAGCCTGGCGAGCTACCAACTGCTCCACTCCGCGATATTTCCTTATATAACGCCCTTCATTTCTGAATTGCGTGTGCAAAGGTACGCTTTTTTCGCAAACCCTGCAAATTTTTACCGCGTTTTCTGCATTTCCAATTAAAAATTTGTTTAAAATCGCATGCCCAAACACCTTTTAGTCTAATTACAACAGGACAAATTTTGCCGTATCAAATTAATTTGATACTTTTGCACACAGCAAACAGGATGTGCAAAACCAAAGGAAAGGAGGATTTGACAATATGTCAATATCAAAGACAAGGCATAAATTAGTGGATGTGGCCAGGCAACTGTTCGCAAAAAACGGCCTTGAAAACACGACAATGAACGACATTGCGCGCGCCTCAGGCAAGGGGCGCAGAACTCTTTATACATATTTTAAAAGCAAAGAGGACGTTTACTATGCCGTAATAGAGTCGGAACTGGAGAGGTTGTCAGACAAAATGGACGAAGTAGCGGCAAAAAAAATACGCCCACAAGACAAAATCATAGAACTCATATACACCCACCTGAACATGATTAAGGAAACGGTAATGCGCAACGGGAACCTGCGTGCGGCCTTCTTCAGGAACATTTGGATGGTGGAAAAAGTGAGAAAGAACTTCGACGAAGACGAAATAGAACTTTTCCGCAAAGTCTATGCTGACGGCAAAGCCGACGGAGAGTTTGATATTGACAACGTGGAACTCGTGGCCGACATTACCCACTACTGCATAAAAGGACTTGAAGTACCATACATTTGCGGAAGACTCGGACATGGAATGACCCCGGAAGCAAGCAAACCGCTCGTGGCCAAAGTCGTATATGGCGCATTGGGGAAGTCGATGACGAAATGAGGCCGTATGGAGGGGTACGAAAAAGGTTACACCTTATTATATATTAAGCAACATAAGTTTCATTAAATAAAAAACAAACTGAAAATGGGATTATTATCAGGTAAGACCGCCCTCATAACAGGAGCGGCACGCGGTATCGGAAAAGCTATCGCGCTGAAATTCGCCGAAGAAGGCGCAAACATTGCATTCACCGACCTCGTTATCGACGAGAACGGAAAGGCTACCGAAGCTGAAATCGCTGCGAAAGGCGTAAAAGCAAAAGGCTATGCAAGCAACGCCGCAGACTTCGCACAGACCGCTGAAGTTGTAAACCAGGTAAAAGAGGACTTTGGTTCTATCGACATTCTTGTAAATAATGCAGGAATAACGAAAGACGGCCTTATGATGCGTATGACCGAGGCGCAGTGGGATGCCGTCATTGCCGTTAACCTGAAATCGGCTTTCAACTTCATACACGCCTGCACCCCTATCATGATGCGCCAAAAGAGCGGAAGCATCATCAACATGGCATCTGTAGTAGGCGTACACGGCAACGCCGGACAGTGCAACTATGCGGCATCAAAAGCCGGCCTTATCGCCCTTGCGAAGAGCATAGGACAAGAGATTGGTTCACGTGGCATTCGCGCAAACGCCATCGCTCCTGGATTCATTGAAACTGCAATGACACAGGCACTTCCCGACAACATACGCAAGGAGTGGATACAGAAGATTCCTCTGCGCCGCGCAGGTCAAGTGGAAGACATTGCGAATGTAGCAACATTCCTCGCATCCGACCTGTCTTCGTATGTAACCGGACAGGTAATCCAGGTTGACGGCGGAATGAACATGTAACAAACAAATTAAAAATGAAAAATTAAAAATGAATAATCGGGCTGACGCTGAGAATGCGGCACGGCATTATTCATTTTTAATTTTTCATTATTCATTTTTCATTTATGAACGTCGTTTACGAAGACAACCACATCATTATCGTAAGCAAGCGCAGCGGTGAAATTGTGCAAGGTGACAAAACCGGCGACCGCACGCTAGCAGACGATGTAAAAGCATATATCAAAGAAAAATACGCCAAACCAGGAAACGTGTTCCTTGGCGTGGCGCATAGGCTTGACCGCCCAGTATGGGGGCTTGTTGTCTTCGCGAAGACATCAAAAGCCCTAACAAGGCTGAACGAAATGTTCCGCAACGGCGACGTGCGGAAAACATATTGGGCTATATGCCAAAACCAGCCCGAAGCGTCGGAAGCGACACTTACCCACTGGCTTACACGCAACGAAAAGCAGAACAAGAGCTACGCTTACGACCATGAAGTGCCGGGAGCGAAAAAGGCCGTATTACATTATAATGTAATTGGCCGCTCCGAAAGGTACACATTAGTTGAAGTAGAACTGATGACCGGCCGCCACCATCAAATACGCTGCCAGTTGGCAAAAATCGGATGCCCAATCAAAGGCGACTTGAAATATGGCGCACGCCGCAGCAATCCCGACGGAAGCATATCGCTGCTGGCACGCAAAGTAGAATTCATACATCCTGTCTCAAAAGAACCTATAAGCATCGTCAGCCCGATACCTGAAGACAACCTATGGCGTGAAATCACAGCACAAACTTTTTCATAACCACAAAGCAGAAGGCCATAAAGCCTATCGCCACAATTGCACCTTATCCTGAAAACACACAAGAAATACATACACAATAAAAAATACAAAGAAAAAGCCGCACTGTCTTATTTTTGTTGGCAAAACGTTTTTCTTTTTCCGAAATAATTGCTTACTTTGCATATAAGTACACTAAAACCAAATAAATCCGTGCAAAGAAAGAAATTGCTGAAATGGGGAGTCGGCATAGTACTGACACCTATTTTACTGTTCATCATATTAGCCGTGCTTTTTTACCTGCCACCAATACAAAACTGGCTGGTAAAGCAAGTGACGCATTATGCGTCAAAGCAGACCGGTATGGAAATATCCATAGAACGCGTCAAATTGGCATTTCCACTTGACCTGTGCGTAAAAGGCTTCGAGATGCTGCAGCCTAACGACTCGCTACAGCAACGTGATACCATAGCCGACGTTAAAAGCCTCATCGTAGACGTACAACTCTGGCCGTTACTGAAAGGAGACGTTGAGATTGACGCGCTGGAGTTCAAAGATGTCAAACTAAACACGGCAGACTTTGTTAGTTCCGCCAAAGTAAAGGGTAAAATAGGACGCCTCTACTTGCAAAGCCATGGCATAAGCCTCGGGAAAGAAACGGTAAGGATTAACGAAGCTGCACTTGCCGACGCCACCGTAAACATAGAATTGAGCGACACTGTGCCACCCGACACATCAACGACAAAAACCAACTGGAAAATAAAAGTTGACAAGCTCGACATATCAAAGACGGGAATAACAGTGCACATGCCTGGCGACACGCTGCAAATAGCCGCATATCTTGGCAAGACAGAAGCACGGGGCGGATACTTCGACCTGTATTCCGGGGCATACAATGTGGAACGACTTGCCTTGGCCGACGGCCAACTGGCCTACGACAACAACTTCGCACAGCCCACCGACGGGCTTGACCCAAACCACATTGCCCTCTCTGACGTAAGCATCAGACTTGACTCTGTTTACTTCCGCTCGCCCGACATGAGGCTTAACTTACGCGAATGTGCATTCAAGGAGAAGAGCGGCATCACCGTGGAAAGCATAGCCGGTACGGTAAGCATGGACTCAGTAAGGCTTACCGTACCGTCAATCACCCTGCGCACACCCGACTCTTACCTTACGGCAAAAGTAACGATGGACACCGACGCGTTCGACGAGGCGCACCCCGGCAGGCTCTACATCGACACGGAATGCGCCATAGGCAAGCAAGACATAATGCGCTTCATGGGCGACATGCCTACAGGTTTCGTGCGCCGCTGGCCCAACCATCCACTAAGCATGAAAGCCGTTGCAACGGGAAACATGAGGCAGTTGAACATAGGAGGCGTAAACATAAAGCTGCCTTCGGCGTTCAACATAAACATAAACGGTACGGCCGGCAACCTGACCGACACCGACAGGCTTACAGCCAAAGTAAAACTTGACGCAAATACTTACGACCTCGGCTTCATTAACGAGCTGCTAAAGGCACAAGGCACGCCTGTTAAAATACCACGGAATATCGAGCTGAAAGGCAATATTGGCATCACCGGCAACATATACAACGCCGACCTGACAGCAACGGAAGGCGGTGGTAGCATAAAGGCAAAAGGGCACCTGAACAGGAAAAGCATGAGCTACGATGCATCGATATTGGCCGAAAACCTGAAAACGAGCCATCTTATAACCATCGATAGCATAGGCGACTTCAGCGGACACGCCACGGTGAAAGGCTCTGGCACAAACTTGATGTCACGACGGACAAAACTGACCGCAAGCGCGAACATCAACAAATTCAGTATTGGAGCGTACAACCTTGACAGCATCAGCCTGAAAGCCGACATGGCGGATGGCAAGACATACGCTGAATTGAGCAGTGAAAACCCTTTGGCTAAAGGCAACATATCATTGACAGCACTGCTCGACAAAAAGATGATACGCTCAACATTGACGGCCGACGTGGCACATGCCGACTGGTACGGACTTCAACTTACAGAATCGCCTCTGGCAACATCGCTGCGTTGCCGTGTCGACGTTGGCACAGACATGAAATCCATGCTGGAAATAAGCGGCATGATTAACGACCTCACGATAGCCGCCGATTCTGGAAAAACTTACCGCCCTGACGACTTACTCATAGACATTCTGACAAGCCGTGACACAACACACTTTGTAGCTGAATGCGGAGACTTCAGACTTCATTTCAACGGGAAAGGCGGATACAAGATGATACTGGACAAGGCAGGAGCATTCGCCCAAGAACTGTCAGCTGAACTGAAAAACAAACAGATAAATGTTCCAGAGCTACGGAAGAAGCTGCCATTGGCACAACTATACCTTAGCACTGGAAAAGACAATCCACTCAGCCGATTCATTGCGAGAAAAGGCTTTACGTTCCAAGATGCCGACGTTGACATATCGTCGTCGCCTGTCCTCGGCCTAAACGGAAAAGTAGAATTGCTAAAGCTTCAAAACAGCACTATAACCCTCGACACCATACGCTTCAACATTGTCTCTGACTCTACAAACTGCACATACAACGCACAAGTCAGAAACAACAGGAAAAACAAGCAGTATGTATTCAATGCGCTGCTCGACGGATACATATTCGGGAAAGGCTCTGGAGCAAACATCAGGTTCTACGATGCGCAAGACAGCCTCGGAGTAAAGCTCGGCATGGAGGCTTCAATGGAAGAGCACGGCATCAAGGTACACATGTTGACCGACAACCCGATACTCGGCTACAAGAAGTTCAAAGTGAATGAAGACAACTTCCTGTACATGGGGGCCGACCGCCGCGTATCTGCCAAACTGCAGCTTACCGCCGACGACGGAACGGGAGTACATATATATTCAGACGACGAAAACACAGAAGCCCTGCAAGACCTAACCATCGGACTGAACAAGTTTGACTTGGAGAAAGTTCTTTCCGTAGTACCGTACATGCCCGACATAACCGGAATAATGAACGGCGACTTCCATATCGTACAGACCAAGGACGCCCTATCGCTTTCCTCGTCAATGTCCATCGACAAGATGACTTACGAACGCAGCCGCATGGGCGACATCAGCACTGAATTCGTCTACATGCCGCAGAGCGACGGCACCCACACTCTCGACGGAGTACTTAGCTGCAATGACAAGCAAGTTGCAGAATTAAGCGGAACTTATAAATCGGAAGAAAGCGACCTCGACGCCCAGCTAAGGATGACACGCATGCCTGTGCGCCTGCTCAACGGGTTCATCCCTGACAGGATAATACGCCTTACCGGATACGCCAACGGCGAACTGGCCGTGCAAGGTTCGCTTGACAAACCGCGCATAAACGGCGAACTGAAATTCGACTCATGCTATATGCGCAGCGCACAATACGGTGTGAAGATGCGGTGGAGCGACAAACCTGTACGCATTGTCGGCAGCAACCTCCTGTTCGAGGACTTCAAAATGTACGCCAACAATGACAACCCGTTGACACTCAACGGAAATGTTGACTTCTCCGACATGAGCAACATGAACATGAACCTGAGCATGGTGGCACGCAACTGCCAGGTAATCGATTCCAAGGAAAACCGCCGCAGCATAGCCTTCGGCAAGGCGTTCGTCGACTTCTTCGCCACAATGAAAGGTCCGATGGAGCGTCTTGAAATGTTAGGAAGGCTCGATGTTCTCGGCTCTACCGACATGTCATACATTTTACGTGATACGCCACTGTCAACCGACAACCGCATGGACGAACTCGTAAAGTTTGTCAACTTTGAAGATACTACCGCCGCCGTAGTGGAGCACCAGCCCATATCCGGCTTCAAGATGGATTTGACGATGAACGTGGCACAAGGCGCACACGTAATGTGTTACCTGAATGACGACCACTCAAACTACATCGACATTATGGGCGGAGGCAGCCTAAGGCTGCAATACGGGCTTACCGGCGACATGCGCCTGACCGGGCGTTACACTCTTGAGAACGGCGTAATGAAATACTCATTGCCTGTCATACCGCTCAAAACATTCACCATACAGGACGGCAGCTACATTGAATTCACCGGCGACCCGATGAACCCAAGGCTTAATATCACCGCCACCGAGCGGACAAAGGCCAACGTGTCGTCAGGAGACAGCGGCGAGGGGCGCACGGTGGAGTTCGATTGCGGTGTCATCATAACAAAAACCTTGTCAGACATGGGCCTTGAGTTCACCATAAGCGCACCTGAAGACATGACGCTCAACACCGAGCTACAGTCGATGAGCGTGGAGCAGCGCGGCAAGATAGCGGTTACAATGCTTACCACAGGAATGTACCTTGCAAGCGGCAATACGAGCAAGTTCTCGATGAACAACGCGCTCAACTCTTTCCTGCAAAGCGAAATCAACAACATAACCGGCAGCGCACTGCGTTCGCTCGACTTGAGTTTCGGTATGGACAATTCGACCGACGCAAGCGGAAGCACACACACGGACTACTCGTTCAAGTTCTCAAAACGCTTCTGGAACAACCGCATGAAGATTGTCGTAGGAGGCAAGGTATCCACCGGCCCCGACGTTGCCAACCAGAATGAATCGTTCTTCGACAACGTGACACTTGAATACCGTCTCGGCGAATCGTCAGACAAGTACCTGAAACTGTATTACGACAACAACTCTTACGACTGGCTTGAAGGCACCGTGCGCGAATACGGCGCAGGCTTCATCTGGCGCCGCAGCCTGCAACACTTCAAGGACATATTCAGTTTCGGGAAAAAGAAAGTGGCCCTGCCTGCCGACTCAACTAAAAACAAAAAACAATGACATACAATATAAACGTACCAATCTTTATAATGCGCATGATTTCAGCCTTCCGCAAAACAACGGTTAAAGGCGGCCTGCTGGCAGTCGCCGCCGCCACAATATTTGCGTCATGCTCTACAACAAAGAACCTCCGCGAAGGCGAACAATTATTCATCGGACTTGAAAAAATAGAATATACCAACTTCGCTGAAGACAGCATAGGCAAGACGGAAGCCGAGCACTTTTCCACCACGAAAGAAGAAGTTGAGTCGTCATTAGCCACCGCACCCAACGGCGCACTCTTCGGCAGCTCCTACTACCGCACACCATTCCCCTACGGATTGTGGATATGGAACGCCTTTTCGGGCTCGAAGAACAAGATTGCCAAATGGATAACAAAGACTTTCGGCAAAGCCCCCGTACTGATGAGACAGGTCAATCCGGAGCTGCGTGCATCAGTGGCGCAGTCTGTATTGCAGAACCACGGCTACCTTAACGGCAAAGTCAGCTACAAAGTCATAGAGCAGAAGAACCCAAAGAAGGCGAAGATTGGCTACACTGTCGACTTCGGGAGGCTTTTCACCATAGACACGCTTGAATACATCGACTTTCCAGATGCAGCCGACAGCCTCATCAACCTGTCAAAAGACGAAACCCTGCTCAAGCCCGGCGCGCCGCTTGACGCAGCCGTGATGGACGCCGAGCGCACACGCCTGTCCAACATTTTCCGCAACAACGGATATTACTTTTACCAGCCGAGTTTCGCCTCATACCTTGCCGACACCATCGCCGAGCCGGGCAAAGCCAAGCTGCGCCTGCAACTGGCGGCCAACCTTCCGTCGGTAGTAAAGCGCAAATGGCATATCGGGAAAATACGCATAAACCTGCGAAAGCAGTTCATAGAAGAACTGAAAGACTCTTTCAGCCACCGCTATTTCGCCGTAAAATTCAACGGCAAGCGCCCCCCTATCCGCCCGAGAATCATACTGGCCGACCTGAAGCTGCGCCCCCGGCAGCTGTTCAACTACGACAAGTACATCGAGTCGGCCAACAAAATCAACGGCTCGGGGCTGTTCAGTTCGGCGGAGTTCACGTTCACTCCGCGCGACACCACGGGACGCAGCGACACACTGGACGTAGACCTTACGTGCACGTTCGGCAAGCCATACGACTTCTACATAGAGACAAACTACCGCAACAAAATCAACGGCCGACACGGCCCGGAGCTGGTAATAGGTTTCACCAAGCGCAACGCCTTCCGCGGAGGGGAGAAACTTGACGTCAACCTGCACGGCTCTTACGAATGGGAACAGGGCGGAAACGTCAACGGCTCGGGCGGCAACATGAACTCTTACGAATACGGACTCGACGCGTCAATCGAGTTTCCGCGCCTGGTCGTACCGTTCCTAAAGTTCCGGCGTAGGTTCTTCACTACGCCGTCCACCCACGCAAAGGTTGGCATGAACGTGCTCAACCGCCCCAACTACTTCAGGATGCACACTTTCTCGGCCGAATGGACATACACCTGGCAACGCTCCGACAAGTGGCGCCACGAGCTAAGTCCGCTCACGCTGAAATACCAGAAGCTCAACCGCACCACGATGAAGTTTGACTCCATCCTCTACGCCAACCCTTACCTGCAAACGTCGATGCAGGACGTATTCATACCGAAGATACACTACACGCTGACATACAGCTCGAAGATGCGCAGCCGCAACCCGCTCGTATGGGAGACAACGCTCACCGAGTCGGGCAACATCCTGTCGCTGGGCTACATGGCGGCAGGCAACAAATGGGGCGAGAAGAACAAGCAACTGTTCGAGAACCCTTACGCGCAATTCGTCAAGCTGGAGACCGACATAAGCAAGACGTGGCGGCTCGGTGAGAAGTCCGAACTTGTGGCACACGCCAACGCAGGCGTAATCTACTCATACGGCAACAGCGAAAGCGCACCATACAGCGAGCAATTCTACGTTGGCGGAGCCAACAGCATAAGGGCGTTCGCCGTGCGCAGCATAGGCCCGGGCAGCTATACCACCGACGTGTCGCGCCTGTCGTACCTCGACCAGACGGGCGACATCAAACTGCAGCTGAACCTTGAATACCGCTTCAACCTCTTCGGCAGCCTCTACGGCGCTACGTTCATCGACGCGGGCAACGTGTGGGCGATGCGCGACGACGGTTACCGCCACGGCGCACAGTTCAAGCTGAAGAACGTACTGAAGGAGATGGCGCTCGGCACGGGCGTCGGCATACGCTACGACCTCGACTTCCTCGTGCTGCGCCTCGACTGGGGCATCGGCCTGCACGTGCCTTACGAGACGGGCAAGAGCGGATTCTACAACATACCGAAGTTCAAGGACGGGCAGGCCATACACCTTGCCATCGGCTATCCGTTCTGACATGTCGCACACGCAAAAGCCGTCCTTACGGCACGTTTCAGCCGTCCAAACCATACGTAAAGGCCGTCCAAACGATGCGTTTGGACGGCCTTTTCCATCCGCACCAATAACACATTGGCAACTCATTGACTGCCAGCACATTACCCGAATGCCGCCTTTTGCACGGTAAAAGGCGGCATTTTGCGTTCTGATTGACGGCCTTTTGGAAAGCGAAAGACCGCCTTTTAGGGTTCATCCACAAACCTGTTGGATGGCTGGTAAAGGTCATTCCGTTTATGTCCTGCGGCAAGTCAGGCTGTCGGTAATGTGTTTTGGCGGATTTGCAATCATTAATAGAACATCAGTTCGGTATAAGAAACCATCCTTTGTAGGGACATAATTAGCTTAATGCTGACCTTCGGTTCATTATGTCCGCACGTTCTGAAAGAACGTTTTTCATTTGCTACGCTTGGGTAATACGCCTCTTCGCGGCGTACGGACATAATGAACCGAAGGTCAGCATTAAGCTAATTATGTCCCTACAAAGGGTGTTTCCGCTGTTTGTGAAAAATAGAAGTTATGCCGAACTCACGTTAATAGACCTTGTATTTCATCCAAGAGGGTTGCGGACGAACCGTATCCAAGCCATGAACGGACAGCCCGTCGCAACGTCTTGTACGGATATTTTGGCTAATTATAGCCGCCAAAAGTTCACGGTTTTAACAAAAATGAGTATATTTGCAAGTCATAAACAGCAACGGCTGGCGCAGCTTGCACGCCGGACGCCGCATACGGTTGGAAAACATTTCATTTATATAAGGTATAAACACTAATTATCATGAAACCTACATTGTTACTTTTGGCTGCCGGCATGGGCAGCCGCTATGGCGGTCTGAAACAGCTTGACGGTCTCGGCCCTAACGGCGAGACCATCATGGACTATTCCATTTACGACGCCATAAAGGCCGGCTTCGGCAAGATTGTTTTCGTAATCCGCAAGGACTTCGAGCAGGACTTCCGCGAGAAAATCCTCAGCAAATACGAGGGGCACGTACCCGTGGAACTGTGCTTCCAAAGCCTCGACGCACTGCCCGAAGGCTTCACCTGCCCCGAAGGGCGCGTAAAGCCGTGGGGTACGAACCACGCCGTGCTTATGGCTAAGGACGTAATAAAGGAGCCGTTCTGCGTAATCAACTGCGACGACTTCTACAACCGCGACGCCTTCATGGTAATCGGCAAGTTCCTGGCCGACCTGCCCGAAGGCAGCACCAACCGCTACGCCATGGTAGGCTTCCGCGTAGGCAACACGCTGTCAGAGAACGGCACAGTGGCGCGCGGCATCTGCTCGAAAGACAGCGACGAATGCCTGACAACCGTAGTGGAGCGCACCGAAATCATGCGCGTCGACGGCCCGGTATGCTACAAGGACGAAGAGGGCAAATGGGTGGCCGTAGAGGACAACACTCCCGTGTCGATGAACATGTGGGGCTTCACGCCCGACTACTTCGCACACAGCGAGGAATACTTTAAGGGTTTCCTGGCCGACCCGGCCAACATGGCCAACCCCAAGGCCGAATTCTTTATCCCTCTGATGGTAAACAAGCTCATAGGCGACGGCACGGCCACAGTGAAAGTGCTCGACACTACGAGCAAGTGGTTCGGAGTGACATACGCAGCCGACCGCCAGAGCGTGGTCGACAAAATACAGAGTCTTGTCGACGAAGGAGTTTATCCGAACAAACTTTGGTAACTAAGCCCCACCCAGCCCTCCCGACGGGAGGGAGTTTGGCATGTATTGCAATGATAATGGCACAACAATTAAAATTGTACCGGATATTTTTATATAAGCCATTGCATATCAAACTCCCTCCCTTGGGGAAGGGCGGGGTGGGTATCACTAAATAAATGGACATCAACCTGCTTAACGACGAGGAACTGTCACTGTTCCGCAGTCTTATCGAACATTCCGAAAAAATAGTCCTATGCTGCCATCGCAGTCCTGACGGCGACGCCGTCGGCTCGGTGCTCGGCATGGCCGAATACCTTTACACGCTGGGCAAAGTGCCTGTAATGCTCGTGCCCGACGCCTACCCCGACTTCCTGCAATGGCTGCCGGGTACTGAGCGCATGGTGAGGTACGACAAGCACAAGGCATTCGCCGACGAGCTTCTTGCCGCGGCCGACCTGATGTTCTGCATGGACTTCAACTCCGTACAGCGCACCGACGGCATGGCTGACGCCATCAACGCATCGCCGGCAAAAAAGGTGATGATAGACCATCACCTCGACCCTGACATGGACACGGCCCTGTGCGTATCGCGCCCCGAGGCTTGCAGCACGTGCGAACTGGTGTTCCGCCTCATCTGGCAGCTCGGCTGTTTCGACCTCATGACGCGAAAATGCGCCGTACCGCTGTACTGCGGCATGATGACCGACACAGGCGGATTTACTTACAACTCGACGCGTCCCGAAATCTTTTTCATCATCAGCCAGCTGCTCACCAAGCGCATAAACAAAGACAAGATTTACCGCAACGTGTACAACAACTACAGCGAATGGCGCATGAGACTGACGGGCTACGTGCTGTACCAGAAGATGGTTGTGATGCCTGAAAGCAAGGCTGCGTACTTCACGCTGACACGCGACGACCTGCGGCGCTTCCACTACATCAAGGGCGACGCCGAGGGACTGGTGAACATGCCGCTGCAAATAAAGGGCACAAAGCTAAGCATATCGCTGCGCGAAGACACCGAGAAGGACAACCTTGTATGGGTGAGCCTGCGCTCGGTCGACGACTTCCCGTGCAACAAGATGGCCGAACTGTACTTCAACGGGGGCGGCCACCTCAACGCCTCGGGCGGACGGTTGGAATGCTCGATAGCCGAAGCCGAAGACATAGTACGCAAGGCCATAAAGGAGTTTTGCTAAAAAGCAGACAAGCAGACAAGTGACGAGCAAACAGGTTTTATGGCTTTTTCATACATAAATCCTTGTCTGCTCGTCACTTGTCTGCTTGTCTGCTAAAAATCATCTTACGTTTATCATCTTGTGCGTTTGCAACGACAAACGCCATTTTGGATGGGCAAGGCAATAGCCTATGGCCTCTCCAAGTATCCGTGCGTTGGCCTTCGGGTCGCCAACGTCGCACGGTTGCAGGCAATAGACGGCCGCCGGATAGCGGTCATATTGCACCATGTCCTGCTCCGAAGAAGTAAAAACCACCTTGAGTTCGTCAATATGCGCAAGCTCCACCGGCCGGTATTTGGGCGAACATGTAACCCAGTCGACACAGCATCCGTCAGGCAACATGACGGTACCGTTGGTCTCAATCTGTACATACTTGCCGGCAGAATGCAACTTGGAAACAAGCGACGGCGTAAGCTGCAACGCCGGTTCGCCTCCCGTTATTACAACATGCGTAGCAGGATACTTGGCTACTTCCTGCATGATTTCATCTTCTGACATCTCGATGAAGCTGTCGTGCTGCGTATCACAGAACGAACATTTAAGGTTGCAACCCGAGAAACGCACGAACACAGCCGGCGTACCGGCATGAAAACCCTCGCCTTGCAGCGAATAAAAAATCTCATTCACACGCATCGCCGCAGCCGTCGTCCTTTATGTAAGTAACCTTGTTGTTCCTGCTCTCCTCAATGTCTACACGGTAACAATGCTCCACCTGGTCGCATATCCATCGCGCAATGTTCTCCGCAGTGGGGTTGAACGGCAGCAGCTCGTTGAAATCGCCGTGGTCAAGATAGCCGTGGATTTTGTCCTTTATCCGCTTGAAATCGACCACCATGCCCTCATTGTTAAGCTCTTTTGCCTTGCAGTGCACCGTCACAATCCAGTTATGTCCGTGCACTTTGCGGCATTTACTGTCGTAAGGAAGCTCAAGACGGTGGCAGCCGGCTATCTCCATTTGCTTTGAAACGTAATACATAATCCTTGAAATAATCCTGATTTAGCATTGCAAATATAATGAAAGGCGAGCGCAAAGACAATAGAAAAACACAGTTTTTATATTTGTCTTTGCCGAGCCGCATCTTATATTCGCATTGCAAATATAACGATTTTTCCCGTCATTCACAATCATCGACGTACATATCGGCATTTATCTCATAAATCATGGACCGTTTTCACTGTTAACGCGCACAGCAAAACAACGCGCAACAGCCGTAAATACAAGGGTTTCAAGAGGTCTTGAGATGCACAGGAAAGCAGCCTCCAAGTATTTTATTTTTACATTATCAACATACAATTTATTGATTTTCAACACGATATAAAATATCAATCAGCCCTTAAAATGTTCAAAAATCAGACAAAATCCTTGGCTCGTATCAGTTTTTTTCATACCTTTGCAGCGGTAAAAAGATAAGGATAGTGAATCTTCTTTTGTTTTGAAAGCCACTATTCACGTTAGTTTTTAACTGGCATCCAGGCCCGGCTTGGCATTTGTCCCACACGCAAACCGTGCGCCGCGAACACAATACAGACATTTGTTCAGATGCCATAAACAACATTTTATGGACAGAATATTAAGAAAAGTATTTGTGACTTTGTTTATTTTCACAACAGGCGCTTACGCCTGCGCAACCAACAGAGTAGCAAATAGCTCGAAATTCAATTGGAATCCGGTGATGGATGCGATAATTGAAGTTGAAAGCGAAGGCAATCCGAGAGCCGTAAGCGGAAATTCATGCGGAGCGATGCAAATCACTCCTATACTGGTTAAAGAATGCAACAACATTCTGAAAAAGCAGAAAAGCAAAAAACGCTTCAAGCTTTCCGACCGTTTCAATGTAGGCAAGTCGAAGGAGATGTTTCTCCTCATCCAGGCACACCACAACCCTGAAAACAACGTGGAAAAGGCCATACGCTCATGGAACGGCGGACCAAGGTACAGCGTAAGAAGTACGCAGAAATACCTGAACAAAGTAATGAAAGTACTTAAAAAGAAGTAATAAACAAACGCAAGACGCGCCATGCCCGGACAACGGACACGGCGCGTCTTCGTATTATGAGTACATAAAAGAACAAAAAAATCTGAATTTAATCCTAACACGGCAACAATATTCAGGCAAATGGCATTATCTTTGTAAAAAGATTAGTTGAAACAAAACATTGAAATTATGACAATCGGAATTATTATCTTAGTAGTTGTGGCGCTGCTCGTCATTTGGGGAGTAAGCCTGTACAACAATCTCGTAAAACTTAAGAACAACCGCGAAAACGCTTTCGCCAACATCGATGTACAACTAAAGCAACGTCACGACCTCGTGCCGCAGCTCGTTTCGACGGTGAAAGGCTACGCGACACATGAGCGCGAAGTGCTGCAACGGGTTACAGAGGCACGCTCGGTTGCAATGAACGCCACCGGCATAAACGACAAAATCAACGCCGAGAACGCGCTGACAAGCGCATTGGCAGGCCTGAAGGTATCGCTTGAAGCATATCCCGACCTCAAGGCTAACCAGAACTTCATGCACCTGCAAACCGAACTTTCAGACCTTGAGAACAAGCTGGCCGCCGCACGCCGTTTCTTCAATTCCACTACGCGCGAGCTTAACAACGCCGTAGAGACGTTCCCCTCAAACATCTTCGCAAAGATGTTCCACTTCGGCAAAGAGCCGATGTTTGAAGTTCCGCAGGAAGAGCGCGCGGCATACGACAAGGCTCCTGAAATAAACTTCTAACAACAAACGCATTATGAAATATGTAGGGATGCACACCCAAATACGCCGCAACAACATGCTGACGGCCATCCTTCTGCTGATGTTCCCCGTCATCATCCTCGGCATGGTTTGGGTGTTTCTCGCATTGGTCAACTATTTCGGCAGCGGCGTTTACGACCAGTATGGTAACATCGTGCGCCATCTTGACGCCGACGTTGTAAACCATTACTTCGTCAACACCATCCCCTGGGTCGTCATCGGAGTAGGCGCATGGTTTTTAATCGCCTATTTCTCAAACACGGCAATGGTGCGTGCGGCCACAGGCTCGCGCCCCGTCACGCGCAAGGAGAACCCGAGAATCTATAACATCGTCGAAAACCTGTGCATTGCCTGCAACATGGACATGCCCAAAATCAACATCGTCGATGACCCGCAACTCAACGCCTTTGCCAGCGGAATAGACAAGAAAAGCTACACCGTGACGCTCACCACGGGCATAATCAACCGCCTTAACGACGACGAACTGGCAGGAGTAATCGGCCACGAACTTACCCACATACGCAACCACGACACTCGTCTGCTCATCACGAGCATCATCTTCGTTGGCATAGTGTCAACCATCATGAGCCTCGTCGTGCAGATGATGTACAACGCCTTCTGGTTCGGCGGCATGAGCCACCGTTCTTCCAACGACGATGACAACCGCGGCAACGGCCTGTCGATGCTCGTAGTGTTCGTCATTGCCGCCCTGTGTTGCGCCGTGGCTTACCTCTTCACGCTGCTCACGCGCTTTGCCATCTCGCGCAAACGCGAGTACATGGCCGACGCCGGCGGTGCCGAACTGTGCGGGAATCCACTCGCCCTCGCCTCCGCCCTTCGCAAAATATCGGGCGACCCGGGGCTTGAGAACGTCAAGCGCGACGACATCGCCCAGCTGTTCATCATCCATCCGCAGCACTTCGCCCCGGGCCTGACAAGCTTCTTCAGCTCACTGTTCAGCACCCACCCCGACACGCGTAAGCGCATCGAAATACTTGAACAGTTCTGATTACAAACAAAAATGTCCGTGCAAAATTGGCACGGACATTTTTTTATTTTCTGGCACTTTATGGCTTACACAGCAATGCTTTTCCTCAATGCAGAACAGACCTACGCCTGTCAAACTTTTCCAAACCGGGCTGTATTCCAAACAAATTTAAGCTGCTTTTACTGAAATACAACCGTTCGTTGAATGAACGGCACTCATAAACATAATGCCCGTCATTCTCCATTAATTTGTAATGATAAACGTTTACCCCTGGTTTAAACTTGTACTCACGCTTTATAAACGACTGCAAAACCCCTTCACCCTCATTGAACAAACCAACAAGTCGGCATAATTCTTCAAAGCAAGATTTATCCCGTTCTGCATCGGAACTCATCGACTTTGCCGGCCAATGCGTAACCCAAACGCACTCACCAGCCGTCTTTATATACAAATCTTTCAAAACGACATCGCCCATATAGCTGCACCGAAGCTCAAGTATGCTGTCACCGCCACATATCCTATAATATGTCCTTGGCATGTTTTCATCAGCTGTTTTCGTTATCGCAGCATCCTTGTTCCACAAATCATATTCCTCATAATCATACCACTTGTTCCCCATCTTGCAGTAAAATTTAACCTCGGCAGTATCGTTTGAAGCCGCAACATAAATTATATCACCGTCTTGCATAACATACACAAACGGACTTGATACAGGCTTACCTACACCACGCATCTTAAACTCGTCAAACGTTTGGTAACGCCTGCACTTACTGAAATCAAGTCTTTTAAGCAGCAAAAAACAATCCGTTGAATACTTATAAGGCATAATCTCACTTGTGTCTTCTCCAAAATGCGCTCCATTACTACTAAGCGTCATACCGCAACCATCACAAAAATCACCAACCTTGACAACTTTCCTTGTACATGAGTTCAACGATACAGCCATGAATACTAAAACAGAACAAACGCAAATCCGCAGGATATCAGTAACACGCAGACCGTTCCATTTATCTTTTCCTACATCCATACTGAATACCATTAATTATGACAAAGGTAATAAAAAAAGCAATATCCTAAATGAAAACAAAGCATCAGAAAAAACATTATTAATGATTATTAGGCAATACCAATTATCAAGAAAATGACTATCCTCACTTTAATTCAAAGCATCATGCAATATTTCATAAAACGATATGCCGTCAAACACCATACAAAAAGCCATCAATTGAACTGCAAAAGGCGGCATTTCACAATATAAAATGCCGCCTTTTAGGAAAAGGAAAGAAAACCATGTGATTATCAGTCTATTACACCATTTCCCAAATATCCAATATTCCCAATCCTCCCATATTTCCCCGTCCTCCCGGATTTCCCCGTTTGGCCCGTCCGAATACAAAAAAGAAGCCTCCCCGAGGGATTACCCTTCGGGGAGGCTTGACTGAAAGAAGGCGGCCTCCTACTCTCCCGCATCGCATCGCAGTACCATCGGCGCAGCC
>CAKZVT010000010.1 GCA_937922435.1 uncultured Prevotella sp.
GCGGTGCTGCTGGGGCAGGGCATGCCGGCCTACGGTCCCTTGCAGCGGAACATCTATAATAACGAAAACGTCGAGCACTACGACTATAACCCCGAAAAGGCAAAGTCCATTCTGGAATCTGTCGGCTGCACGATGGGCTCGAACGGCTACTACGAGCGAAACGGCGAAGAGATCGGCTTTGTCATCAGCGTCATGGCCGGCGAACAGGACCGCATCGATATCGCGCAGGCCGCCGCGCAGCAGCCGGGCCGCCAGGACACCGCACGGCAGGCCGCTGTGCCGACTCCAGTGATAGCCGTAGAAGAGGACACCATACCCGACTCGCTGTTGCATCCGCGATGGAAAATCCAGCGCATAACGCCGATAACGGATGACGACCTTGACAAGCAGGCCGCCGACTTGACCTTACCCGACAACATAAAGCAGGAAGTAGAGTACAACGATTCGCTCGACCGCTACTTCATCGGCTCGAAGATGGGCGACGGCTACCTCTCAACGCCCATCGTGATGACGCCGCAAGAATACCGGAAGTGGAGCGAGAAGAAGGAGTTTGACCGCTTTTTCCGCGAAAAGAACGACACGCTCATCAAGGAGGGCGGCAAGGACAAGTTCTCGTTTACCGACATGCACTTCGACCTCGGGCCGGCTGAAAAAATCTTCGGGCCGGGCGGTGTGCGCATAAAGACGCAGGGAACGGCCGAACTGAAGTTCGGGGCGACGCTGAAAAACATCGACAACCCGTCGCTGCCCATACGCAACCGCAAGACCACTACGCTCGACTTTGACGAGAAAATCAACCTTAGCGTCAACGGAAAGGTGGGCGACAAGGTCAACATGAACCTCAACTACAACACCGACGCTACGTTCGACTACGATGCACAGAACCTAAAGCTCAAGTACGAGGGCAAGGAAGACGAAATCATAAAGCTCGTCGAGGGCGGCAACGTGTCGTTTCCCAGCAACTCGTCGCTTGTCAACGGCGCGTCGTCCTTGTTCGGAATACGCACCGACTTGCAGTTTGGCAAGCTCTCGTTGCAGACCGTTGTGTCGCAGAAAAAGTCGTCCTCAAAGAGCGTGTCGTCAAAAGGCGGCACGCAGTTCACCGCGTTCGAGTTTGACGTTACCGACTACGAGGAGAATCGCCACTTCTTCCTCTCTAAGTATTTCCGCGACAGGTATAACAGCGCAATGTCAAAACTGCCCAACGTTACGACGGGAATTACCATCAACCGCGTGGAAATATGGGTGACGAACAAGACTGGGACAACATCTAACTCGCGCGACATCGTCGCCTTGACCGACCTCGGCGAGAACACGTCGGTAAGCAATCCGATGTGGAGCGTGACGGGACAGCCCGTGCCGTCGAACAACGCCAACACCGAGTACAGCACGATGGTGAACACCTACGCCGCCGCACGCGACATCAACCAGACGAGCGGCGTGTTTGAAGCAGTGCCCGGTTTCGTGGGAGGTTTTGACTATGAGAAGCTTGAAAGCGCGCGTCTGCTCAACAGTTCGGAGTACACCGTCAATACCGCCCTTGGCTACGTGTCGCTCCGCACGTCGTTGCAGACCGACCAGGTAATCGCCGTAGCATACGAATATACTTACGGAGGCGTGACTTACCAGGTAGGAGAGTTCGCGTCAGACATACAGGACGTGAGCCAGGCTCTTTTCGTAAAGTCGCTCAAGAACACGAGCAACAACCCACAGCAGGGCAACTGGGACTTGATGATGAAGAACGTCTACTACCTCGCGTCGTCGGTGGAGAAAGAGAAGTTTCGCCTCGACGTGAAGTACCAGAGCGACACTACGGGCGTGTACCTTTCTTATATACCGGAGCAGCAGGTGAAAAGCCAGCCAATAATAAAGCTGCTCGGAGCCGACCGCTTGGACAATAACAACAGGGCGAACAGCAACGGCTACTTCGACTACGTTGACGGATACACGGTGAACAACGGCCGAGTGTTCTTCCCTAAGGTAGAACCCTTTGGCGCGGACATGTACGACGCCCTTGTAAGCAACGGCGTAGCGGCCGACGTGGCTTCGCGTTACAGCTACACGGAGCTGTATGACTCGACCAAGACGACGGCCAAGCAAATCGCAGAAAAGAACAAGTACATGATGAGCGGACAGTTCCGCGGCACGCTGGCGAACGTCATCTCGCTCGGGGCTTACAACATACCGCAAGGCTCTGTGGTTGTGACGGCCGGCGGAGTGACGCTGACCGAAGGCTCGGACTACTCCGTTGACTACTCTTCAGGCGAGGTGACAATTCTCAACCAGAGCATCATCGACGCCGGGACTACGGTCAACGCCTCGTTCGAGAGCAACACCGACTACGCCCAAGAGCGAAAGACGTTCCTCGGACTTAACTGGCAATACGACTTTTCCAAGAACTTCCAGCTTAGCGGTACACTGCAACACCTGTCTGAACAGGCGTTGACGACGAAGGTGTCAATGGGTTCAGAGCCGCTCAACAACACCCTTTGGGGACTTAACATCAACTGGAAGCACGAGAGCCAGTGGCTTACCAACATACTTGACAAGCTGCCCTTCCTGCACTGTACGCAGCCGTCGCAAATCTCGTTCACGGGCGAGTTCGCCCAGCTTATTGCCGGACAGCCCAGCGGAGTGCAGGACAACGCGTCGTATATCGACGACTTCGAGAACACGAAAAACGCCATAGACGTGTCTACTCCTACGTCTTGGATACTTTCAAGCGTGCCGTCCATGTTCCCGGAACATGACGACAAGACCACCCTGCAAAGCGGATACAACCGCTCGCTGCTGGCCTGGTACACCATAGACCCCCTGTTTACGCGCCGCAGCTCGTCGCTTACGCCGTCGCACATAAAGAGCGACCTCGACCAACTTAGTAATTATTATGTACGCGAAGTGAACACACGCGAGCTGTTCCCGAACCGCGGCAACAGTTCGTACAACAGCGTTACGTCTACGCTTTCCATCCTTAACCTCGCCTATTATCCCAACGAGCGCGGCCCTTACAACTTCGACCCGAACCTCAATTATGACGGAACGCTGCCCAATCCGCAGAACCGTTGGGGCGGAATGATGCGCAAGCTGGACACCAGCGACTTTGAGACGGCGAACATAGAGTACATCGAATTCTGGCTTCTCGACCCGTTCATATATTCCAACGAGCAGCCTGACGCCAACCAGTATGGCGGCGACCTCTACATAAACCTTGGCGAAGTGAGCGAGGACATACTGCGAGACGGCCGCAAGTTTTATGAAAGCGGAATGCCGGTGGACGGCTCGCAGAGCTTTACTACTACCCAATGGGGCAAAATTCCGACGCAGGCTACAGTGACATACGCCTTCGCTACGACCGAAGGTTCGCGTGAGTTGCAGGACGTCGGCTACAATGGCTTGACCGATGCGGAGGAACGTGAGTTCGGCCCTTACCAGGAGTTCCTTGCCGCAATACAAGGAAAGGTGTCTCCGGCGCAGCTCGATTCAATAATGAACGACCCTGCCAACGACGACTACCACTACTTCCGCGGCTCTGATTTCGACCGCATCGAAGCACCAATCCTTCGCCGTTACAAGCGCATAAACAATCCCCAGGGCAACTCTCCCGACAGCAACAACCGCACGGAAAGCTACGACACGTCGTACAAGTCGACACCCGACGTGGAGGACATCAACCAGGATTACACCCTCAACGAGTATGAGAACTACTACCAGTACCGCATATCCATGCGCCCTGAAGACTTTGTCGTAGGGCGGAACTTCATCGTCGACAAGCGCGAAACTTCCCCGACGCTGCGCAACGGCGATGAGGGTCATGCCACGTGGTACCAGTTCCGCATTCCGCTTGACGACTTCGAGGAGCGTGTCGGCTCTATCAGCGACTTCTCTTCAATCCGTTTCATGCGCATGTTCCTCACCAATTTCAAGAAACCTGTCGTCCTCCGCTTCGCCACTTTGGACCTTGTGCGCGGCGAATGGCGCACCTATGAGCAGCCGCTTGACAATACTTCGCACGATAGCGGAAGCATGTCGGTCAGCGCGGTGAACATCGAGGAGAACAATGACAAGAGCCCCGTGAACTACATTCTGCCGCCGGGCATAACCCGCGAGCAAGACCCTACGCAGCCGCAGCTTGCCGAGGAGAACGAGCAGGCGTTGAGCTTTACGGTCAACAACTTCTCAACCAACGAGGCGAAGGCCGTTTACAAGAACACCACTCTTGACCTGCGCCAGTACAAGCGGATGGAGATGTTCGTGCATGCAAACGCCTTCGACCAGAACACCACCAACCTTACAGACAACCAGCTGGCTGTGTTCATCCGCCTTGGAAGCGACTACCGCAGCAATTATTACGAATACGAAATCCCCCTCAAGCTAACAGCCCCTGGCGTGTACAGCCGCTATTCCGTTGAGGATGCACGCAAGGTGTGGCCAGAAGAGAACATGCTCGACATACCGTTGAGCGTGTTCACCGCCTTGAAGAAGGCCCGCAACACTGCCAAGTCGCAAGGTCTTGCCTCTTACAATTCCGTTTATACAGCTTACGACGAGGCCAATCCGAACAACAAAGTCAGCATAGTGGGCAACCCGTCGCTCGGCGAAGTGAAGACGATGATGATTGGCGTGCGCAACCTTTCGGGCGATATCAAGTCGGGCGAGGTGTGGGTCAACGAGTTGAGGCTCAAGGAGTACAACAACAAGGGAGGATGGGCCGCGCAGGGTGCGCTCAACGTACAGCTGTCAGACATTGGCTCGCTCAACGCTACCGGGAAGATTGTCACCGACGGTTTCGGCGGCATCGAGGAAGGAGTGTCGGAGCGTTCGCAGGACGACTACAAGACTTACAGCTTCACGGCGAACGTTGAGCTTGGCCGCTTTTTCCCCGACAAGGCCAAGGTTACGGCACCGCTGTATTATTCAATTACGAAGGAGGAGACGCGCCCCAAGTACAATCCGCTCGACACCGACATGCTTCTTGACGAGTCGCTCGACGCCATCGGCGACAAGCATGAGCGCGACTCGGTGGAAAGGATAGCCGTGACGAGGACAACAAACACCAACTTCTCGCTGTCGAATGTGCGTGTAGGCATACAGACAAAGCGGCATCCCATGCCATACGACCCTGCCAACTTCTCGTTCAGCTACAGCCACAGCCACAGCTATTCGAGCGGTGAGACCACCGTCTACGAGAAGGAAGACAACTGGCGCGGGGCGATGAACTACAGCTACACGCCCGTGTACAAGCCGTTCGAGCCGTTCAGAAAGCTCATCAAGAGCAAGAGCAAATGGTACGACATATTCAAGCGTTTCGGCCTTAACTGGCTGCCGCAGAACATCACGTTCGACACCGAGATGACGCGCAACTACTACGAGTTGCAGGAGCGCGACATGGAAAGCACCGACGGCAACATGCTTCCGCTGACGTTCAGCGAGCAGTTTCTGTGGAACAGGGCGTTCTCCATTCGCTGGGACTTGACGCAGAACCTGCACCTCGACTTCAGCAGCGCGACCAACGCCGAAATAGAAGAACCGTACACTCCGGTGAACAAAGACCTTTACCCTGACCAGTATTCGGCGTGGAAAGACTCCGTATGGACGAGCATAAAGGACTTCGGGCGGCCGCTCGACTACAACCAGACGTTCAACGCCTCGTACCGCCTGCCGCTCAACCTCGTGCCCATATTCGACTGGATTAACGCCGACGGAACGTACAACTCCACCTACAACTGGACTCGCGGCTCCGAACTTGAGGACGGTACGTCGCTCGGCAACTCGGTCACGATGAACCGCACGTACAACATCAACGGCACGTTCAACCTCGAGAAGCTGTACAACCACGTGCCATTCCTCAAGAAGGCCAACGACCGTTTCAACAAGGCGGCGCGGCCGAGGCGCACTTCCAGCAGCAGGCTGCGCAACCAGCGCAACCAGCGTAACTCGCGCAACGCCAAGAAGGACGACAAGGACGGCGACAAGGAGAAGAAGGAGCTGCCCAAGAACAAGCGCAGCTTCGAGAAGGAAATAGTGCTCCAGCCCGACACCACCCTCGTAATCTCGCACGGCAAGAGGAGCAAAAGGCTCATAGTGAACGCCAAGACCAAGGACGGCAAGGCGTTCCGCCTGAAGTACAAGAAGCTCGACAACAACCGCATACGCATCGTCAACAAGGTGGACACACCAACCACGGTGAAGCTCACCGTAACGCCGAAAGCGCCGTTGGAGGACAACAAGTGGTACAAGGCGGCGCAGTGCGTGGCGCGCGGACTGATGCTTGTGCGCAACGTCAGCTTCTCTTACCGCAACCAGTACAGCATGTACCTGCCAGGCTTCATGCCCGAGGTGGGCGACATGTTCGGCCAGCGCAGCGGCGACGTGATGGCTCCGGGGCTTGACTTCGCCTTCGGTTTCGTCGACGACAACTACATCGACAAGGCCGCCGGGCGCGGCTGGCTGCTCATGGCCGACAGCGTAGCCACACCTGCTACGACCAGCCTTACCGAGGACTTCCAGCTGCGCATGACGCTCGAACCGGTAAAGAACCTCAAGATAGACCTCAACGCCAGCCGCACCGAAACCAAGTCGAAGAGCATACAGTACATGTATCAGGGCAGCCCCACGACGCAGAGCGGCACGCTCACCATGACCACAATAAGCCTGGGCAGCGCGTTCGAGGGCATGGGCGACGCCAAGAACGGCTACCGCTCAAAGACGTTCGAGAAGTTCTGCAAGTCGCTCGACAAGTTCCGCGACCGCGTAGAGGCGCAGTACGCCGGGGCTACATACCCGGCCGGCTCGTCGCTGGCAGGCAAGCCGTTCGACCCCGCCAACGGTTCGGTCAGCAAGTACAGCGCCGACGTAATGGTACCGGCCTTCCTCTCGGCCTACACTTCCATGGGCGGCTCGTCGCTCTCAATCTTCCCCACGCTGTCGCGCCTGCTGCCCAACTGGACGCTGCGTTACAGCGGACTGGTGCAGCTGCCGTGGTTCCGCGACGTGTTCAAGAGCTTCAACGTCAACCACTCTTACAAGAGCATCTACGCCGTAGGCTCGTACAGCTCGTACTCTACGTTCCAGGAATACATGAACGGCCTCGGCTTCGTAAGCGATGCCACTACGGGCAATCCCACGCCGAGCAGCATGTTCAACGTCAGCACCGTCAGCATCAACGAGTCGTTCTCGCCGCTCATCGGCATCGACATGACCTTCCAGAACAACCTTACGTGCAAGGTGGAATACCGCAAGACGCGCGTGCTTAGCCTTAGCATGACGAGCGTGCAAGTCAACGAAGCCGTAAGCAACGACTGGGTGGTGGGCATGAGCTACAAAATAAACAACTTCAAGCTGTTCGGCGGCGGCCGCCGTCGTCGCGCCGCGTCGTCGGGCAGGAACAATGCCGACAACAACCGCTCGTCGTCATCTTCAAGCTCGCGCAACCGCGGCTTCAACACCGACCTCAACCTGCGCCTCGACCTGTCGTACCGCAAGCAGGCTTCCATCTGCCGCGACATAGCGTCGATGACAAGCTCGGCCAGCAGCGGCAACACGGCCTTCAAGCTGTCGTTCTCGGCCGACTACACCCTCTCGCGCCTGCTTACGATGAGCTTCTATTACGACCGCCAGACCAACACTCCGCTGCTCTCGTCGAGCAGTTACCCTACCACCACGCAGGACTTCGGCCTTAGCCTCAAGTTCTCGCTCACCCGTTGACGCGGCCTTCGGCGGCAAGGCCGCCGTTGGCGTGTGCAAAATTGCAACATTTCCGATGTGTTTTGCTTACAATGTTGTTTGTCAGTCCCTTGGCAAATGTCTGATGATAACATTCCTGCATACGTTTGCTTACAAAGTAAAAGGCCGTCTTTCACACTGCGAAAGACGGCCTTTTGCGTTGCAATTCATGGCCTTTCGCCTTGCCGTTTGCCGTCTTTTGCAAGTCGCACGGCGGCGTATGGCTGTATGGCAGGCGCGTAGGCGTTGCGCAAGGGTAGGCGGATGAGGCTTTTGGCTGCCGTTTTGCGCTGTGCCAAAGGTATTTAAAAATCTTTTAGCGTGTTTTATTTTGCCATTCGTCGTATAAGTGTTATCTTTGCAGCGGAAACAATATGTGCAACCATTAATGGACGAAATTTTAATAATCCTGCTATTGATTTTGCTCAATGGCATCTTTGCCATGTCGGAGATAGCAGTGATTCAAGCAAGAAAAACAACTTTATCCAACGACGAGAAGAAGGGCAGCAAGGGCGCCAGGACGGCATTGCGCCTGGCCAACGACCCCGACCGCTTCCTTTCAACGGTGCAAATCGGCATCACGCTCATAGGCATCCTCACTGGTATCTACTCCGGGGCGTCGCTCTCCGGCAAGTTTTCAGATGTGTTCGAGAGTTTCGGCATGGCCGAGCGTTGGGCCTATCCGCTGGCCCAGGGGCTTATTGTCATCATAGTGACGTATCTTACCATAATCTTCGGCGAGCTGGTGCCCAAGCGCATCGGCATGAGTGTGGCCGAGCGCGTGTCAAAAATAATAGCGCGCCCCATGTACGTTCTGTCGGTCATCGCGGGCCCGTTCGTGTGGATTCTGTCGAAGAGTACCGAGACCATGGTCAACCTGCTCGGCGTCAAGGATGCCGAGACCAAGGTGACGGAGGAGGACATCAAGTCCATCGTGCAGGAAGGCAAGGAGGACGGCGAGGTGCAGGAAGTGGAGCAGGACATCGTTGAACGCGTGTTCATGCTCGGCGACCTTACCGTTGATTCCATCATGACCCACCGCTCCGACGTGGTTACGCTCGACGTAAGCATGACCAACGAGGAAATAAAGCAGGTAATCAGCGACAACCTGTTCGAGGCGTATCCGCTCATAGACCGCGGCATAGACAACATCCTCGGAGTAGTATTGCTCAAGGACTTGCTCTTCCGCCTCGACGGCGAGACGCCCAACCTCAAGGCGCTGATGCACCCTGCCGTGTACTTTTACGAGAACATGAGCGTGTACAAGGCGCTCGAACAGATGAAGGAGAAGCGCCTCACGCAGGCGTTCATCTGCGACGAGTTCGGCAGCTTCCAGGGCTTGGTAACGCTGCGCGACATACTCGAAGGTCTTGTAGGCAACATCGACGGAGTGGCCGAAGAGCCTGAAATCGTGAAGCGCGAAGGCTCGGAGAGCTGGCTCGTCGACGGCCAGTGCTCGTTCTACGACTTCCTGTCTTATTTCGACAAGGAAGACCTTTACGACAGCGAACAGCAAGACTACAACACGCTGGCAGGGCTCATCATCGAGCAGCTGAAGCATATTCCGCAGGCCGGCGAACGTACGGAGTGGAACTGTTTTGACTTTGAAATTGTAGACATGGACGGCGCGCGCATCGACAAGGTGCTCGTAACGCTCAAGGAGAATGAGGAAAATTAAGAATTAAGGGTTAAGAATTAAGAAAATATGCTTTGCTGAAATATAGGGCAAAAGTATTTTTCTTAATTCTTGACTCTTAATTCTTGACTTAAATAATTTTAGCTATGGAAATACAGAATGCACAAGACTTTCAGGCCCTGTCGATAGCAAGGCTCATCATGCAGGCAATGAACTACGACTGCTGCCGCTACTTCACGGGGCCTGACCATACGCTCGACGACTTCGAGCGTGTCATGACTTCGCTGGTTTTGTCAGACAAGTCGCAGTACAGTTACTTGAACACCTTGGTGGCCATCGACGGGGACGGAGGGCTGTGCGGCGCTTGCGTGTCTTATGACGGTGCGCGCCTGTACGAGCTTCGCCAGGCTTTCATTGACGCAGCCAAGGAGAACTTCGGCCGCGACTTCAGTTCAATGCCGCCCGAGACGCAGGCTGGCGAACTTTACATCGACAGCATAGCAGTGCCCGAGAGTTGCCGTGGCAAGGGCATAGCTACGGCTCTGCTCAACGCCACCGTCGACAAGGCGCGCCGCATGGGGCTGCCTGCCGTCGGCCTGCTTGTAGACACCGGCAACCCGAAAGCCGAGAAACTGTATGCCCGTGTGGGCTTCAAGACTGTGGGCGAAGCCTCTTGGGGCGGCCATGCAATGAAGCACATGCAGATTATTTTATAAGGAGTTAAAGGAGTTATAGAAGTTAAAGAAGTCAACGCTCACTGCGTTCGCTAAGAAGTTAAAGACGTTACCATTGCTCGTTGTATTCCCCATATTAGGGAGACTGTCTGCAAAGCATTTGTCTTTAACTTCTTAGCGAACGCAGTGAGCGTTGACTTCTTTAACTTCTATAACTTCTTTATAAGTCTTCTAAAAGCCCAAAACCGTCTTCTCCACCCAGTAAGCCAGGATGCCGGCCACGTAGCCTATGAAGGCAATCCACGATATGCGCTTCATGTACCAGCCGAAGGTGATTTTCTCGAGTCCCATCACCACTACGCCTGCTGCCGAGCCGATGATGAGCATCGAGCCGCCCACGCCGGCGCAGTAGGCCAGCAGTTGCCAAAATATTCCGTCCTGTGCCATGTCGCCTACGGCGGCCATCGGGTACATGCCCATGCACCCGGCTACGAGCGGCACGTTGTCAACGATGCTCGAGAGCACGCCGATGAGTCCCGTCACTAAGTAGTGGTTGCCGTCGAACACGGTGTTGAGACCCTCGCCGAGGGCGGTCAGCACGCCTACTTCCTGCAAGCAGGCTACAGCCATGAGTATGCCGAGGAAGAAGAGGATGGTGCTCATGTCTATGCGCGAGATGATGTTGCTGATGCGCTTTTGCATGCCTCCCTTTTCCTCATGTACGTTGCGGTAGAACAGCTCCGTGGCCGTCCAGAGCACTCCGAGCACGAGGAGTATGCCCACGAACGGGGGCAGATGGGTGATTGACTTGAATATTGGGACGAACACGAGGCCGCCCACGCCGAGCCAGAATACGGCTTTGCGCTGCCTGTCGGTGAAGTCGTTGTGCACTGTCTCAGCGGCGAGCGATGCTCCGCCGGCCACTTCTCCCTTGAGCTGCAGCGACAGTATGTAGGCCGGTATGGCTACTGATACGAGCGAGGGGATGAAGAGTTCCTTGATAACCCCTGCCGCGGTGATGAGGCTCTTGTTCCAAAGCATTATGGTGGTTACGTCGCCTATGGGCGAGAACGCGCCGCCAGAGTTGGCCGCTATGATTACGAGCGAGGCGTAGATGAGGCGGTCCTTGTGGTCGGATACGAGCTTGCGCAGTATCATGACCATGACGATGGCCGTGGTCATGTTGTCGAGTATGGCCGAGAGGAAGAACGTAAGGATGGTTATTCGCCACAGAAGTGCGCGCTTGCTCTTGGTCTTCATCATGTCGCGCACGAAGTTGAAGCCGCCGTTCTGGTCGACGACCTCGACTATTGTCATGGCTCCCATGAGGAAGAACAGCGTCGTTGCGGTGCTGCCGAGATGGCCTTCGATGACAGAGCTTGCGGCGGCCGCGATGCCGTCGGCCGACAGTCCGGCGGCGAAGTTGCCCGGGTCGAACATGTAAAGTGTCCAGCAGGCCACGAGCATCAGCAGCGCTACGGCGGCCTTGTTGACCTTGGTAAGCGTCTCCAAGGCGATGCAGAGGTATCCTATTATGAATACCACTACGATTGTAAGTGTTAAAGTTGACATTAGTAATTTGTTTTAGATTAGTTGATTTGTAATATCCAGTTTGCAAAATTAAGTATTATTTCTGAATGAAACGTTATGTCCCGTTTATTTAACAACATTTATATGTATGGCGGCGCTTTGCCGCACGCTTTCCAATTCATGGTCTTTTGCCTTCCAAAAGGCCATGTTTTACGCGCTAAAAGGCCTTCTTTTGCAGGCTAAAAGACGGCATATTGGTAACGCGCTGACAGCCAATGCGTTGCAAGGACGGATGTAGTCGTGTTGGCATCAGCCGTTTTTTTATCGGCTGAAAAGTTGTGGAAACCGCGCGAAAACACTATATTTGCAATGTCTCAGCGCTGGCTTCGGCCGTGCGCGAGGCTTGTTCTTGGTAGCTTGAAAACAGATGCGGATGAAGAGATTTTGTTTTGCTTGCGGCCCGTTGCTGCTCGTGTCGGTGCTTGTTGCAGCGTTGGCCTCGTGTACATTCGGCGGCGACGACGATTTCGACTACGGCGAGAAGCTGCTGAAGGAGGGCGAGTTTGCGCCCGATTTCGCGTTGTTTACCGACGAGAACCCTGACGGGATGATGCTCTCCGGGCTGCGTGGCAGCTATGTGCTGCTGGAGTTCTGGCGTTCCACCTGTGGCGACTGCCGCGACGCCACGCCTGCGATGAAGCGCATTTACGACACGTATGCGCCGCGCGGACTTGTCGTTGTGGGCGTGTCTTTCGATTCGGACGAGGCCGAGTGGCGTGCGTATATCGAGAAGAACGGTCTTCAGTGGATGCAGCACCGCGAGCTGTCGGCTGCGAGCGAGAGCGCCGTCGCCGCGGCTTACCACATCGACTGGACTCCCACGTTTTACCTTGTCGACCCGCAGGGGCGCATCAGTTTCGCCACCGTTTACGTCGGCGAGATGGAAAAAAGGATAAGCCGAACGGAAGGTTTAAGTGAAGAGTGAAGAACGTCTTGCCGTAATTGAGCATGCGCCATATCCATTCCAACGGGCCGAACTGGCAGAACGCCAGCCAAAAGCGGCTCGCCAGCATCTGCAAAAGGAAGATTCCGATGGCTATAAGCTCGGCACTATAAAATATTTTGTGTAAATGGAAAATACGGGATTCAAGTTAGAGTC
>CAKZVT010000011.1 GCA_937922435.1 uncultured Prevotella sp.
GAGACTCTAACTTGAATCCCGTATTTTCCATTTACACAAAATATTTTATAGTGCCTGAAAAAAGGATACTTTGTTGTCAGTTGTTTTTCAAACCTTCCAACCTTTTTGTAAAAATAAAAACTTGAAGGCCGTCTTTCCGAGTGAAGCTCGTCATCAATTCCAGTTGTTTTACATAGCCGATTGAATTTTCACGGATGTTTTCTATTATTTCCATATCATTGCTGCCGTCAGTTTTTTCCGATGTATGTATAATTAAGTCTTGTGTGATGTTCGAGCCGTTGAAGTAACGTGAGGCTTGCGCCATGGCCTTGACCGAGGCAACACTTAACCGTGTTGCCTCGGTTTTGTATTTTTCTTTATCCAATGCCAATATTGAGATTAGATATGCATTGTCATAATCATCGACAACTCGTACGCCTTCAAATGGAGCATTGTTATACATGCGCACCAAGAAATTTGTAAATGCAACATTGTCGCTATTGTAGCTTTGGGCAGTTGCGCCCAAAGCTACAAATAATAATATGTGGATAATGCTTGTTCTCATATTAGTTTCGCTTCCTTTAATATTGCGTAAGCAGGCGATTGATTGCCGTTTACATACGGTTTTAGTTTCGTAGGCGTTATTTCCTTGAAATGACACAATGCTTCATACAGCTTGTCAAGTTTTACTTTGAATGGTTTTTCTCTGTCATTCCCTTCACCGATACAATACCCATTTTCAACTTTTATGTTGAAATATGGTTTGCCTGTTTTGCTTGTTGCAGTTTGGATTTGGCATATCTTATGTTCAAACAGTTTTTTGTTCATTGGGCTTAATTTATAGGTTGAACCGTGAACTTTGATATTTTCATGAAATCATCTTTGTGAATTTTTAAGGAAACGGTAATCTCATGCTTGAGTTTTTCATACTCTAACATTACACTAAGTAGTAATCCGCGATCATTCGCCATTGGTGTAAAATCTTCGTAGTAATTACGTTGTACTGATATTTCACCAGAAATTGGCATGTTGGACCATTGTTCTAATTGGTCAATATATCCACAATTATTAGTTTTGTTATATGGATTTAATTTAACACTGCAATTAATTCCGTATAATTCATATGCACCTTTAGGGGTCATGGAACCAGATGATCCAATAATTATCGTTTTTCCACTATGTGGAAAATGTCTATATAGTTCCTCTAGCTTTCTGGAAAATGTTGTTTTATTATTTGTTATTTTATAACTTCCTAAATTGTTGTTTATAGTAAAAGCTAATACATTTGACTGATAATTACTGCTGAAGAAATCTGCAATTTGAGTTACAGATTTTTTTGATCTGAATCTGAATAATTGCATGCTGCTTAGTGGTATTGGTTTAAAACCATAGTCTGTAAAATAATATAAGGTAAAAAATGGTATTTTTAAATTTTTATATTCTTCGGATTCACCTTCATTCAATGATAAACTATTAATAGTCTTAAAGAACAGTTCAAAGGCTTTATAACAGTTTGAGTTTGCAACAGCGTCTACGGTTGCAGTCACGATTCCATAGTCGCCATCAAGCACGGGCTCGCCAACTTTGATGCTGTAATCAAATCCGTTTTTCAGCAATGCGTTCATTTGCGTTAGCATATTGCCAATGGCTTTCTCTTCATTAGCCTTGTTAAGTTCTTTCATTCTCAGGTTCATGGCAAATGTTGCTCCTGCAAACTCAGTCTCAGCACCCTTTGACTTGGCGTAGCTTACTAGATTGGTTATGGAAACAGTAGCTTTAAGGACTACAAAGGTTTTGCCGTCAGGCATGGTGTTGCTATCTACTTCCGAATAGTTCTTTATGTTTCCGCTTGCAATGGAGACAATTTCATCTTTCACTAAGGAGTCGTTTAAAATCGAAGTGTTGGCAGACACAAATGTGCCATATGCGCTTTCTATAGCACTGCGTAAAGCGTTCTTTATGGCTTCGTCTTTTGTTGCTCCGTCGGCAGATACAGTCAATGTGACATCGTTTGCCTGGTTGTCATTGGCATTATTTGTTAGGTTGGGAATGACGTTCTCTGACAGTTTTGCATGTGAATACATTGCTGATGCTGCCATGAGGCAGATTAAAAATAAGATTTTTTGTGGTTTCATAATCATGTTGTTTTATTTGTTAGTTATTAATCGTATTACCACCATCCGTTTATTATCGTTCTTATGACATTGCGTGGCTGGTTTTTACCATATGCGACACCTATGTCACGGCAAGCTGACACAATGTTACGTTTGAATGCTTGGTTGTCTTCGTATTGTTTCATTTGAAAGTCCCATTCGCGTTTTGCGTCGTCTTGGAGTTTGTCTTCTACTTGTTTCCTGAATGTTTCAACAGATTGATAATTGTCTGCTTTCGGGTTTATTTTGCTTATTATTCCAGCTACTTGTTGTGCTCCTGTATCATTTGGACTGCTTGCCCAGATGTTTTTTGCCTTGACCAACAGCTTTTCTGCTTCATCATTCATTTTTTGTTGATATATGGCTACGGCGGCAGATTGGCAGTCCTTGTAACTCTTGTTGTATATATTTGGCACTGACATGAGGCGGAATATTGCCTCGTCGTACTTTTGCATGGCGGCCAACGCTTGGGCGTTGATTATTATTGCGTCAGAGTTTGTCTTGTAATAATCTATGATTTTTGTCTTGGCTTCCGCCAACATATCTTGCAACCCGGCTTGTCTTGGGTTTATCTTCGTGAATGCGGAGACAAATGCTTTCATGTCGTTATTCCCTATTCCTGTCGCAGTCGTGGTGTAGGCAGCGTATACCTTGTTCTCCACGATGTCGCCCACAATGAACGTGACGGCGACTTTTTGCGAAACCTTGGCAGGCGTGGACGGCACAATGTCTTTGGACACTACGTCGGTCTTTGCCGTCAATACGATGCGTTCGGCATAGCCATTGTCGGCAAATCCGTTTGCTGTGAGCGCCATGACAAGTTTGTTTTCAAGTATGCCGACGGCTTCGCTAGGGATGGTCTCGTCGGCTACAAGCGCATTGATGGATATGCGGCTGTCGTCTGTTGCAGCATAGCTTGCGTTTGATATGGCAAACGTCAGGCAGATTAAAAGATATAATTTGTACATACGTATGTAAGTTTATTTCTCACCTAAAACTATTATTGCTTCACCAAGGCCGCGCACCATGACTTTTGATGTGATGCCGAACGGTGGTTTCTGCAAATGTTTTCTAAGTTCAGTTGCAAATCCACGTGCATCCAACGCGTGGCCTTTCTTATCCCAAAGAGGTATGCGTACTTGTTCGAACAAGGCAAACGTCTCTGAGCCGTCGCTTAAGTTGAAGGCTCCGTTGACGGTGTTGTCTTGCAGCCAGTTTTGTATGCAGTCTGTCAGTTCTTCCCCGTTGTATTCGCTTTCGAGGTCGTTCTCCCAGTTTTCCCAGCATTTTATGGTCAGTGTTATTTCACGTCCGTTCCTTTGTTGGTCGGCATACCATGCGTCCATTTGTCTGTCAAAAGGCTTTATGTTGTCTTTGACAGCTTCTTCTAACAGTATTGGTATGACTTCGTCTGATGCTTTGGTGGTTCCTGTGGATGTCGCTATGCGCTTGTTTGTGTAAGCGTCAAAGGCCTCGATTGTGAATGAGGCTGAATGTTGATTGCCTTCACGGTTGAGGTTCCACCATATTTGTATTATAACGTCTGATTTCACTCTGCGTTTCAATATGTCGAGGGGTGTCTCCGCGAGAGCCGCTCCAGAGGTTTTGCTTGACGTCACATTGTTTTCGGCAGTCCTTATGTTGAGGCTCTTTATGGCCTGCTCGGCATCTTTCAGGCTGTAGCCTAGGCCGGTGAGTATGCCGCCTATCTTGCTTATTACTTGTGGTAGTTCGGTGTCTTCAACAAACGCTTTTTGGTAGTCTGGTACTTTTACAATGGAGCCTTGGTCGGAAAATGAGGTCATAAAATAACGCTGGTTGCACCAATTGTCGCTAGGAAGCAGCATTACGGTAGGTTTCTTTTGCGCTAATGCCGCACAATGCCATAACATCACCGCGAGAAAAATCGAAAGGCATTTTTTCATGGTTGGATAGTTTTTATGATGCATTTGTTACCGGTAAAACACCCCAAACCGGATAAATTGAATCTTTGGTTATTTGGTATATACTAAAAAAGCGTGGGAGTTCTTACCTGTTACTCGTCCCACACTTCGAGGCCTTCGCATTGCCCATCCTGTCGAAACGAGCAACGCAGAAGCCCACGCCGATATGTATATATACTCCGATAAGCCCACTTGTCGTAAACAAGTGCGCACAAGGAGGACTGTATAACATATCCCAATGGACATCTACCGTTGCTTTGTCTTTGACAGGATTGAAAGTTGCGAAGTTTCGAAGTGTCAAGCACAAAGCGTCAAGTAAACGCCTTTCCAATATATAGTTACCCTCGCTCCGCCGCTTGCGCGGCTTCTGCAAAAGAAACATTGCAAAGATAAGAAAAGATGTGGAATGTTGCAAGTTTTGTCAGACAAAAATATATTGCTGCGTTATGATGCCTCCTTTTTGTATTGTTATAAATTTATGTGTTCCGCTTTCTTTTTGGTTTTTGATGACGCTCCTATGCTGCGTTATTCTGAAACGTAAATGCTTTTGGTGGAAATAACGCCGTGAGAAGTGTGCAAAAGTAATTGCCTTAGTATGAATATGTTACGCTTGATTGTGGCGGAATGTGCTGTTTTTGGAGGTCGGAACGGGGCTGAAAAGCCGTGAAATGGAGCTTTTTTGACGGCTTTTCCGGCGTGTTTTGACGGTCTTTGCGGTTGCCAAAGACCGTCTTCTGTATTGCCAAAGGCCGTCTTTGGCATTGAAATATGTGGTCTTTAGCCGCATGAAATGTCGTTTATGGCGTGCCGACTTGCTGTTTTCGGCCGCGTAATTTCCTGCTTTGACGATTTCCGTTGACACTTTTCCGTTGACGTTTTGATGCGCCTTTGCGCTTTGTCGGTTGCATAATGTCATGAGGACGGGGCGCGTGTGATGTCGCGTTCCGCCCTGTCATGCCGTGCCGCTGTTGATGTTAAATAATGCTTTTTGTTATGGCTGTCGGTATAAAATTCGTAACTTTGCAAAAATATTTGCGTTTGAAATGAGACTGTTTTTTATTCTTGCCGTGTGCCTGATGCCGTTGGCTGCCGTGGCGCAGGGTGTATGGGAAAGGCCGGATACAGGTGACGGGGATGGCGGAAAGGCCGTGGAGAAAAAGGCGGAGAAGCCCAATCCTGACGCAAAATACCTTGAAGGGGCTGTTACGGAGGTTGACGGCAAAGTGGTATGGACGTTGGAGGTCGACGTGCCGGGCAAGACGGCCGACCAGCTCTACGACACCATGCTCCAGTGTTTTACCGACCTTACCAAGACCGAGAACCAGATAGAAGGCAGCAGCGTGGCGTTGGTGAACAAGGAGGAGCACATCGTTGTGGCTACCATCAGGGAATGGATGGTGTTTACCGACTCGTTTCTCGCGCTTGACAGGACGAAGTTCTTTTATACGCTTATCGCCACCTGCAAGGACAACCACCTTACGGTCACCATGAGCAGGCTGTCATACCGCTATGAAGAAGGACGCGCTCCAGGTGGAGGATATGTGTACAAGGCGGAAGAGTGGATAAACGACGAGAATGCCCTTAACAAGAAAAAGACGCGTCTTGTACCAGGTTCAGCCAAGTTCCGCCGCAAGACGGTAGACCGCAAGGACTATCTTTTCAGTGTGATACGTGAGGCAGCATTGCAATAATTTCCATATAGCATCAATTTAACAGACTATCTAATGATTACAAATCAGGATAACACGGCCGACGACAGCCGCCGTATGCGCAGGCGTGGGGCCGGCGGCGACCGTTATATCGTGTTGCGCAACATACTTAACATTATATTCATGGTCGGTGCCGTGGCCGGTGTCGTGGTCTTCTATCAATGCGGACGCGAGGTTGGCACGGTCATAATCCTTGTAGCGATGATGTTCAAGATTGTAGAATGTGTATTCCGTTTCATGAAATGAGGGTTAGGCTGTTATTTGTATTATCGTTGCTGTTCATGTTGCCGGGCATGCCGGCCAGTGCGCAGGATTTCAACCAGCTGACAGACCAGGACGACTTTACCGGCTCGAATACGAACCGCACATCGCGGCGCGATTCGCTCCAGCAAGGCAATAAGGAAATCCCCAAGGGGCTGAAGGTGTGGACTGTTGACGAGCGTTTCGGCGAGCGCATAGCCGCCGAACCTGACACCATGCCCCACATGTACATGAACTCCATATTCACAGAGGGGCTGCGCGGCGAATACAGCACGCTGGGCAACCTTGGTTCGCCGCGCATCAACCGCATATTCATAGACCGCGGAGAGCAGCAGCAGTTCATGTTCACCCAGCCTTATGATTACTTCATAACGCCAGTAGACCAGTTTCATTTTACAAACACGCTGTCGCCTATTACCAACATATCTTATAATACGTGTGGCAATAGGACGAATGGTGAAGACCATTTCAAGGCCCTGTTCGGTGTCAACGCAGGCAAGCGGCTTGGCGTAGGTTTCAAGTTTGATTATTTGTACGGGCGAGGATACTTCCAGAACCAGAGTACGTCGCATTTCAATTATTCGATGTACGGCTCGTATCTTGGAGAGCGTTACCAGGCTCACTTGTTGTTGTCGACCAACCACGAGAAGGTTACCGAGAACGGCGGTATTACCGACGACCAGTACATCACGCATCCTGAAACGTTTGAGGACAACTTCCGCAATGACGAAATTCCAACGGTGCTTCAGCAGAACTGGAATCGTAACGACAACCAGCATGTGTTTTTCTCCCACAGGTACAGCTTTGGTTTCCGACGCAAGGTGAAGATGACCGAAGACGAAATCAAGGCCAAGAAGTTCGCCATGGAGTCGCAAAAAGAGAATGCGGCCAAGAAGGCCAAGGAGGAGGCCATGAAGAAAGCGAAGAAGGAAGGGCGCGAGTTTGACGAAGAGGAATTTGACGAGCAGAAGACCTTTGCCGGGCGGCCTGACGATGCCGTAATCGCAGGAAACGAACCTGCCGATACCGTTAAGGTTGCGAGCGGAAGGATATCGGTTGACAAGGCGGCTGCCGACAGTCTGCTGGCCGTTTCGGCCAGTCAGGACACTGTTGTGGTTGGTGACACTACCTGGATGAAGGATGAATATGTGCCGGTTACGAGCTTCATACATACATTGAAGTTTGACAATTACAAGCGCATATATCAGGCTTACGATACCCCCGAGGGCTATTACGCCAACACGTTCCCTGTTAACGAGAAGCTGCCGGGCGACTCAATATACGACCGCACGACGCATTATTCTCTGAAAAACACCTTCGCCGTGGCCTTGCTCGAAGGTTTCAACAAGTGGGCGAAGGCCGGGTTGAGGGCTTTTGTAACGTCAGACTTGAGGCATTTCACGCTGCCTGACTCTGTGGGAGGCCGCATGTCGTACAACGAGCACAACCTTAGCGTGGGCGGACAGCTGCTCAAGGCGCAGGGCAAGACGTTGCATTACGACGTCACGGGAGAGTTCTGGCTATTGGGTGAGGATGCCGGACAACTGAAGATTGACGGCAAGGCCGACCTTAACTTCCGTCTGTTTAAGGACACGGTTACACTCGCCGCCAACGCGTATTTCCACAGACTGAACCCTACGTTCTATTACCGTCATTACCATTCAAAGCATTTTTGGTGGGATAATGACGGCCTTTCACAGGAGATGCGCACGCATATTGAAGGGGCGTTCTCGCTAAAACGCACGCGGACAAGGCTGCGCGTGGCGTATGACAACTTGCAGAATTATACGTATTTTGCACAGCGTTACAATATTACCGAAGACTTTGGGCGTAGCGGTAATACCGTTTCCGTGCGGCAAAGTGGCAAGAACATAAGTCTTCTTACATTGCAGCTGGCGCAGGATTTCCGTCTCGGACCGCTCAATTTGCAGAATGTGATAACCTATCAGAAGTCGAGTGACGAGGACGTATTGCCCGTGCCGATGTTAAATGTGTACACAAACTTGTTCTTTCATTTCAAGGTTGCCAAGGTATTGACTATTGATTTGGGTGCCGATGCGCGCTTCTTCACCAAGTATAAGGCACTCGACTACAGTCCGGCCATTGGCCAGTTCACAGTTCAGGACAACGGGGCGGCCAATGTGGAGGTAGGCAATTACCCCATAGTCAACGCCTATGCCAACATGCACTTGAAACATACGCGCTTCTTTGTGATGATGAGTCACGTAAACGCCAGCAGCGGTGACAGCTTCCTTGTGCCGCATTATCCCATCAATGGAAGGATATTCCGCTTTGGCGTGTCATGGAACTTCTTTAATTGATAATTGTTGTTTTATTGGCTTATTACAATTGTTTTTTGTAACTTTGCCGCCGTTTGAAATAATAAAAAGACAATAAACATGCCCCAGATATCAGTCCGCGGATTGGAAATGCCGGAGTCGCCGATACGCAAACTTGCGCCTTTGGCTGCTGCGGCGAAGAAGCGCGGAATAAAGGTTTACCATCTTAACATAGGCCAGCCCGACCTGCCTACGCCGCAGGTTGCGCTCGACGCCATACGCAACATTGACCGCACAATACTTGAATACTCGCCGTCGCAGGGATATTTGAGCTATAGGGAGAAACTGGTATCGTATTACAAGAAGTACGACATCAATGTAACGGCAGACGACATAATCATTACCTGCGGTGGCAGCGAGGCCGTGCTGTTCGCCTTCATGTCGTGCCTCAACCCTGGCGACGAGATTATCGTACCCGAACCGGCCTACGCAAACTACATGGCTTTTGCCATATCGGCAGGCGCTAAAATCCGTACCATCGCCACAACAATCGAGGAAGGCTTTTCATTGCCTAAGGTTGAGAAGTTTGAGGAACTGATAAACGAGCGCACGCGCGCCATACTTATATGTAATCCGAACAACCCTACAGGCTACCTTTACACGCGGCGCGAGATGCACCAGATACGTGACCTCGTGAAGAAATACGACCTTTACCTGTTCTCCGACGAGGTTTACCGTGAGTATATCTATACCGGCTCGCCTTACATTAGCGCCTGCCATCTTGAGGGAATAGAGCAGAACGTTGTGCTCATCGACTCCGTCAGCAAGCGTTACAGCGAGTGTGGAATACGCATCGGCGCGCTCATCACTAAGAATGAGGAGGTGCGCCGCGCCGTGATGAAGTTCTGCCAGGCGCGCCTCTCGCCGCCGCTCATCGGGCAGATAGCAGCCGAGGCTTCGCTCGACGCGCCCGAAGAGTATTACCGTAACGTGTACGACGAGTATGTGGAACGCCGCAAATGCCTCATCGACGGACTTAACCGAATACCGGGAGTGTATTCGCCAATCCCTATGGGAGCGTTCTATACAGTGGCGAAGCTGCCTGTTGATGACAGCGAGAAGTTCTGCCGATGGTGCCTTGAAGAGTTTAATTATGAAGGAGAGACGGTAATGATGGCTCCGGCTTCAGGCTTTTATACCACTCCCGGGGCAGGGCGCAACCAGGTGAGAATAGCATACGTGTTGAAGAAAGAAGACCTTGTGAGGGCGTTGTTCGTGCTGCGCAAGGCTCTTGAGACTTATCCGGGGAGGGTGGACGAAGAATGAATTTGCCCTTATTCATAGCAAGACGCATCTATTCAGCAAAAGATGCGAGGCAGAAAGTAGGTCGTCCTGCAATGCGCATTGCCACCGCAGGAGTAGCTATAGGATTAGCTGTAATGCTTGTTTCGGTAAGCGTTGTTTTCGGATTCAAGCACACTATACGCGACAAGGTTGTAGGTTTTGGCAGCCATATAACCGTCGCCAATTTCATGTCTTTGCATGGGAAAGATACCCGTCCGATTTGTGTTGACGACAGTATGATGGCTGTATTACGCTCTGTTGACGGTGTGAAGCATGTGCAAAGGTATGCGTTCAAGCAGGGAATATTGAAGACCGACAGCGATTTTCTTGGCGTAGCGTTCAAGGGAATAGCGGCTGAATACGATACGACGTTCATACATGACAACCTTGTTAGTGGTTCAATTCCAGCGTTCAGCGACTCTGTCGGCCGCAACAAAATCCTTGTATCGAAAATAATGGCCGACAAGTTGAGGCTGGATGCTGGCGACAAGGTTTTTGCTTATTTTATAGACGGTGACGGAGTGCGCGTTCGTCGTTTTACAGTTTCCGGCATTTACCAGACCAACCTTTCCAAGTTTGACGAAGCGGTCTGTTTCGCCGACCTTTATACTACTGTCCGTTTGAACGGCTGGGATACAGGTCAGGTAGACGGAGCGGAGCTTACCGTGACCGATTTTGACAATATCGACGCTGTTGAAGAGGTGCTGGTTAAGAAGGTTAACCGCACGACCGACCGTTATGGAGAAACTTATTCGTCGGAAACTGTGCAGGAGTCTAATCCGCAAATATTCACTTGGCTCGACCTGCTCGACCTTAACGTGTGGATTATCCTTGCGCTGATGCTTTGCGTGGCAGGTTTCACCATGATTTCAGGTCTGCTCATAATAATACTCGAACGCACGGCTATGATAGGTGTGCTGAAGGCTCTTGGTGCCCGCAACGGCACTGTGCGTAAGACGTTCTTATGGTTTGCCGTGTTCATAATAGGCAAGGGTATGTTAATCGGGAACATCGTCGGCCTCGGCCTTGTATTGTTGCAGAAGCTGACGGGTGTAGTCAAACTCGATGCCGCGACGTATTATGTAGACATCGTTCCTGTAGAGTTCAACCTCTTGGCAATATTGTTGCTCAATGCGGCAACGCTCATTGTAAGCGTGTTTGTGCTCATCGCTCCGAGCTTCCTTGCGTCAAGGGTGCATCCGGCAAGGTCGATGAGATACGAATAAAAAGTGAAAAGGTGAAAGGGTGAAATGGTGAAAAAACAATATCTGTCAAATTAAGGCATTTGTTTTTCACCATTTCATCCTTTCACCTTTTCACTTTTAGTACCCTACTGGCATATAAACCAGTGGCATGATGCTTTCCTTTATACCGAGGAACTTTTGCATGTCCTTTGGCGCTTCGCCTGCATAGCAGCATACTGTTGCCAGCCCGTTGGCTGCGCAGTATAGGTAGACGTTCTGCATCACCGCGCCTACGTTGAGGCCGCTTATTCCCATGTTGCCGCCTGTAAGCCCCGTATCTGATGCTATTACGAGTACAACCGGAGCTGTGGCAATGAATTTGTTGCGGTCAGCAGCCGCCTTGCGCAGGTCGCCGCTGCCAATTTTCACCAACTTGTTAGCCGCCGCGTCATACCTGAACGTGCCGTCGGCCTTGCCCACGTAGATGGTTACGTCCTGGCGGTTCATGGCCGATGGTGCGGTACGCTTGCCGTCTTTGCGGTTTACGCCGTCGGCCGCCCATAGCAGGTCGGCCAGTGTCTGGTCTGACAGAGTGGTGTCGCTGAACGTGCGCGTGGAGCGCCGGTCTTGCAGGGCTTTTGTCAGACTGCCTGCCACATTGCTTTGAGTGGGTTGGGGTAGGGCTGTTTCCTGTGCGCTGGCTGTTCCGCATAAGGCGGTCAGTCCGAACATTGTGGCGCAGGCCGCGATAATGATTTTGTTCTTTTTCATGTCATTGTTGTTTTGAATTGTCAGTATATATTGCAAATCTATCATAAAACTGCCATAAAACAAAAGAATACCTGTTGTTTTTTCGTTTTGTTATGCTTTGGTGGTTAAAGTTTATTAATTCAGTTGGTGTAGCTTAGCCCATTATGGTAGTATAGCTGCAGATGTAAATGCAAGATGCGGTCTTTCGCAGTGTGAAAGGTTGCCTTTCATGCTGCAAAAGGCGGCCTTTTGTACTGCGTTTAGCCATGTTTTGTAATGTCATTTGTATGCGCTTGATATCCAGAGGTTTGCGTTGTTGTGGCCGTTGGCTGCTGATAGTGGCGTGACAGGCTGTCGACAAAATGTGTGAAATCGTTAATTTATTGAAATTCTACACTCTGGCGGTTATGAAAATTTCGTTTTTAACAGATAAAACGTTTATTTTGTAAGGCGAAGAAGCATTGATTCTAACCAACAAACACGATTGTCACATGAAGATATTGATAGTAGGAGGCGTTGCCGGTGGAGCTACAGCGGCGGCGCGCATACGCCGCAACACGGAGGATGCGGAAATCATATTGTTTGAGAAAGGCGCGTACATATCATACGCCAATTGCGGCCTGCCTTACTATATTGGCGGCGTAATCAGCGAGCGTGACCGGCTGTTCGTGCAGACGCCGGAGGCTTTTGGCCGGCGTTTCAACATCGACGTGCGCGTAAACCAGGAGGTTACGGCCATCGACTTGGCCGGGAAGGCTGTAACGGTGCGCACTGCAGACGGCCGCGAGTACACCGAAACTTACGACAAGCTGCTGTTGTCGCCGGGTGCGTCCCCCATGCGTCCGCCGTTGCCAGGCATCGATACTAAGGGCATATTCACCCTGCGCAATGTGGCTGATACCGATGCCATAAAAGCTTATGTAAAGGAACGCGGCGTGAGTAGGGCGGTAATTGTGGGCGGAGGCTTTATCGGTCTTGAGATGGCCGAGAACCTTGTACACGCCGGGGCGAGGGTGTCGGTGGTGGAGATGGCCGACCAGGTGATGGGGCCTATCGACTATTCAATGGCTGCGTTCGTACACGACCACCTGTTGCAGAAGGGCGTAGGGCTGTACCTCGGGCAAGCTGTAGAGTCGTTTGCCGGGGCTGACGGCGGTGTGGAAGTAAGGATGAAGTCGGGCATCCGCTTGAATACCGACATCGTAATCCTTTCTATCGGCGTGCGTGCCGAGACCAAGCTGGCGCAGGAGGCTGGGCTCAAGCTTGGCGAGATGCGTGGCATATACGTGGACGAATACCTACAGACATCAGACAAGGACGTGTACGCCGTGGGCGATGCCATCGAGTTTCCACATCCTGTTACGGGCAAGCCGTGGCTCAACTTCCTTGCAGGGCCTGCCAACAGACAGGCACGCATCGTGGCCGACAACATGGTGTTTGGCAACAAAGTGAAATACGAGGGTGCCATCGGTACGTCCATCGCCAAGGTGTTCGACCTTACCGTGGCATCTACCGGCCTGCCTGTTAAGCGGCTCAAGCAGATGGGCATACCTGCGCTTTCGGCTACAATCCACCCGTCTTCACATGCAGGCTATTATCCGGGAGCGGTGCAGATGTCTGTCAAAATAGCCTTCTCGCCCGTAGACGGACGGCTATACGGTGCGCAAATCGTAGGCGGTGAGGGTGTTGACAAGCGCATCGACGAATACGCAATGGTAATAAAGAACGGCGGTACGGTTCACGACCTTACGCGCATAGAGCACGCCTACGCCCCTCCGTTCTCGTCGGCCAAAGACCCCGTAGCCATTTCGGGCTATGTGGCAGGTAACATCCTGTCGGGCAAGATGCAGCCGCTATATTGGCGCGAGCTTAAGGATGCCGACAAAGAAAAGGTGACTTTGGTCGATGTCCGCACGCCTGACGAGTTCGCTCTCGGTGCTATTGACGGCGCGGTGAACATACCTCTTGATGACATGCGCCAGCGAATGGACGAGATACCGAGGGGCAAGCCCGTTTGGGTTTACTGTGGGGTAGGGCTTCGCGGATATCTTGCGTCAAACATATTGAAGGACAACGGCTACGCCGAAGTGCGCAACCTTGTAGGCGGATTGAAGACTTACAAGGCTGCTACCACCATAGTTCCTCTTCCCGACGGTGGTGGCGATGATGCGCGGTCGTCTATTGCTGCCTGCGTAAAGGCGGATACAGGCAGTGCAGACGCAGTGAATATAGACGCTTGCGGACTGCAATGCCCCGGCCCGATAGTTAAATTGAAGAAGGCAATGGAGGATGTGCCGTCAGGCGGACGGTTGTGCGTCAAGGCCACAGACCCGGGTTTTCCGCGTGATGCCGAGGCATGGTGCAAGATTACCGGCAACTCGTTTGTGTCGTCCGAGAGTGCAGGCGGCGTGTACACCGTAGTCATAGGGAAGGGCGGCGGAAGCAATGCCGCACCGGTGCAGGCGGCCAAGGGCAAGACATTCATAATGTTCAGCGACGACCTTGACAAGGCTCTCGCCACATTCGTGCTGGCCAACGGCGCGGCGGCTACAGGCGAGAAGGTCACGATATTTTTTACATTTTGGGGGCTTAACGTAATCAAGAAGGAGTGCAAGCCACGGGTGGAGAAAGACCTTTTCGGCAAGATGTTCGGCTTCATGCTGCCTGGCAGTTCGCGCAAGTTGAAGCTGTCGAAGATGAATATGTGCGGCGTTGGAGCGCGTATGATGCGCAACCTGATGAAGCGCAAAGGGGTAAGCTCACTCGAAGAGCTGCGCAGCCAGGCCATGGAAGCAGGTGTGGAGTTTATCGCCTGCCAGATGTCAATGGACGTGATGGGAGTAAAGCGTGAGGAACTGCTTGACTGTGTAAGCGTTGGCGGAGTGGCTACTTACATGGAACGTGCCGACAATGCCAACGTAAATCTCTTCATCTGACGTTTGTCATAGTTGCATGATAAAGGGGCAGGCATCAGTGCCTGCCCCTTATTATTACGTATATTATTACCGGCGCACCCATTATTGGCGTTATCGCGTTGAGCGGAATGACACCGTTTTCGCCCGGCAGCGTGCAGATGATGTTGCAGAGCAGGGCAATGGCTGCCCCCGTGAAGATGGTCGAGGGGATGAGATGGCGGTGGTTGTCGGTGGCGAGCAGCATACGCGATATGTGTGGTACGGCAAGGCCGATGAAGGCGATGGGGCCGCAGAAGGCAGTAGCCGAAGCCGTGAGAAGTCCTGTTACTACGAGTAGCTGGTTGCGCAGGCGTATGGTGTTTACGCCGAGGTTTTCGGCGTATTGCTCTCCCAAGAGCAGCGTGTTGAGCGGTTTTATGAGCAATAAAGCCCATGCCAATCCAGCTATTGTTACTGTTGCGAACAAAGGAATCTGGCTTAGCGAAACGCCGCCGAAGTTGCCCAGTCCCCATACCATGTACGAGTGTACGCCCTCTTCCGTTGCAAAGAAGTTCAGCAGGGATATTGCCGACGAGGCCATGTAGCCTATCATGATGCCCACTATGAGCAGCATCACGTTGTTCTTTACAATTCCTGCGAATGCGAGCAGCAGTAACATTACCGCAACCGCGCCAGCGAATGCCGCCGCGAGCACGGCCATAAAGCCGCCGATGGCTATGCCGCCAACCGTTATTCCGCCTCCGAAGGCCAGCAACACAAGGGCCGCTCCGAGGCTTGCACCGCTGTTTATGCCGAAGATGGAAGGCCCGGCCAAAGGGTTGCGGAACGCCGTTTGTAGAAGTAGTCCGCTCACGGCGAGCGAGCTGCCGCAGAGCATGCCTGTTATGGCCTGCGGCAGGCGTGCGTTGAGTATGATGTATCGCCATGCCTCGTTGCTTTCGTGGCTGCCGGTAAGAATGCCGATGATGTCTGCCAATGGGATGTCGACTGCGCCGAAGACAAGGTTCAGCGCAAACAGCGGTAGCAGTGCCGTCGCCGTTACGATGTTGGCTGTTGTGCCTCTGCTCATTTCAGGTTTTTGAAATATTTAGGTTCGCCGAGCCGGGCGGCAAGGTCGGGATGTGTTATAATGATAAAGTCCCTTAACAGCAGGTCGGGACTGAAGGGGGTGTCTTCGTAAAACGTACTGCTGCCAGTAGTGTTGCATCCGTATATGCGGTGTTCCCTGAATGCTTTGAACTGCGTGTAGCCTTTGTTCTCCGCTTGCAGCGAGGCGTATGTGGCAGGTTGCCGGCTGTCGTGGCGCAGCATCCATACGTCGGCGTCCTTTGCTTTTGCCAGCACCGTTTCAAAGGCCAAAGGCAGGCTGCCGCTGTTGCTGTCGTCGGCAAAAGGATATGCTGCGTTGGCGTCGGCAATGACCTGTCCCAGGGTACTCTGTCCGCCGGGTACATACCAAACAGGGCCTGTAACCTTGTCTATTATAATCGACATCCGTGTGTTTGACTTGTGTGCTATGGTTTTCAGTTCGTTATAGTTGCGTTCTATGTCGGCGAAAATGCTGTCAGCTTCATGCTCCGCACCGAACAGCATGCCGTAGAATTTCATCCATTCGGCGCGTCCCAAGGCTGAAGTTTCCATGTAGTCGGCAGCCTCAATGATGGGCTTGCCCCACTCGTCAAGCCGTCCGTAGCCGCCGCTGTTTTGGAAGGGGGATACAATTACCGCGTCGGCGTCGGCCTCGATAATTTTCTCCAATGTCGGTGCCGCTCCGTTGCCGCAGTCGGTTATAGTGCCGTCCTTTAACCGCTCTTTCACCCACGGCAGGTTGATGTAGCGTGCGTCGCATACGCCGCGCACGGAATTTCTCCGTTCGAGCTTGTCAAGCAGGGCGCAGTGGGTTGACGTTGCCACAACGGTTCGCTGCAAAGGTGTATGTACTATTTCGGCTTTCTTTCCGTCGGCCGCCAATGCCGCCACGGCTTTTTCCGCCAGCTTGTTATTTGTCTGCTTGTTGTTTGCTTGGTCGTCTGTTACTAAAACATAAGTATGCAGAGTCTTGTCTTTGCTCCAAGGGTCATGCAGCGTTGCCACGGTGTAGCCGTCGTATTTTACGATTGTCAGCCGCTTGGCGTATTTCATCTCTATTGTGTCTCCGCCGGAAAGGGACGATTCTGTGCTTTTACCTTTGCATGCGCAGAGTGTCGGTAATATCGTGACGATAAGGAAAATTATGGTGTTAAGTTTGTTCATAAAATATGGATGAATGATTTATAATCCACAACGTGTGGATTTATTGGCTGTGCAAAGGTATTAAAAATATTGTACGGGCAAAACAAATATTGCGAAATAGCGAAAACATGCTTTTGTTAGGTCATATTTACGTTCCTTAAACATAGACTAATGTTTCGTGCTTAATGAAAAACACCCTGCTTTACGCCAGGCATTTATAGAATGCAAAGTAAAGCAGGGTGAATATATCTGTTTTTATGTGTCAAAATTGGCGAATGCTGTTTGTCAATATTCATCGTCTGCCACATCGTCATCGGCCAATTCGAGGTCTTCCGGGCTTTCGTCTATTGTTGTGCGGTAGCTTTCTTCAGTAAGTTTGTCTTCATCGAAGGTGTCGTCATCGTCTTGGTCATCAAACTTGTCTTCCACTTCGGGCAAGTCTTCATCTTCGTTTTCTTCAGTGTCGAACTGGTCTTTCTCGTCTTGTTCGAATTTCAGTCTTGGTTTTTCCGTTTCAGGCTTTAGTTTTGCGAATATGGCTTCAACCCATGCGCCTTTGGAGATTTCAAGTACGGCGTAGCCGTCCGCCACCTTTTTTTCGTACATACCTCCAGGTTTGTGCAGGCGGTCTTTGGGCAGGGTCGTAGTGCTTATGTCGAATCCGCTTTGGATAATGTCTTGTATGCTTTGTGAGAGAGACTCCCATCCACCGCCGAAGTTGCGGTCTATTACTTCCATGAGCTTTTCTGCGGTGATGTGGCGAATATTCTCGTAAGTCAAGTCGGTCACACGCATTATGGGGCGTTTTTTGACAGCCATTTTTGTTTCGCCGTTTTCACCGATATGCATTAAGCCAACTTTATAACCTCGTGCTTCGTATTTTTTTATAATTTCAGGACGGTCGATTTTTATTTCTTCAACATCGAAAGCGCTTTTTATTATGTCAATATAATGTCTTAGGTTTTCTTTTATGTCAGCATCTTTCTCTGCTGCCACAAGCATTCTGAAAATGTCGTTTTCTTGAACGTCCCAGACGTTGCTCTTGTTTAATGTCTTCAATGTAAGTGACTTTCTATCAATATTTTTCATACATCGGATAAATTAAATGTTCTATCATTTTTCGTTTCAGCTAGTCCCGGTCTTCAAGGACAGGAAATTTGCTTCTGAATTCTCGTATTTTGTTTATGTCTATTTCTCCCGTTATGGTCTGCTCGGCCACATTATGGCTTTGGGCTACGATGTGTCCTTTTGCATCGATAATCATGCTGTTCCCGGAATAATGGCATACAGGGTCGTTACCTGTACGGTTTGCACCAATTACATAACATTGATTTTCTATTGCGCGTGCCTTTAACAGGGTATCCCATACGTGTTGCCTGCTGGATGGCCAGTTGGCCGTGATAATGATAGCGTCGTAGTCATCATTATAACGCGACCATACAGGAAAACGCAAGTCGTAACAAATGAGCAGAAGAAACCTTATGCCTTTATATTCTGCAACAACTCGTTTGTTGCCAGGCGTATAATGTTTGTTTTCTCCGCCGTAGGTGAAAAGATGGCGTTTGTCGTAAGAATAATATGAACCGTCTGGCAGCATGAAGTAAAGTCTGTTGCGCAATGTGCCATCAGCTAATTTTACAGGAAGGCTGCCGCATATTGCACATTTATGGTTGGCAGAGACCTGTTTCATCCATTCCAACGGCTCGGTTGAGAATGTGTCATTTCCTGGCTCTGTGTTAAAGCCTGTTGCCCACATTTCTGGTAATATGTACAAGTCTGATAGCGGAGCTTTGGCTATCAGTTTGTCCACAGAAACAATGTTGTCCGTTGGGGTCGCCCATTTTATGTCGGTTTGGATGATTGTTACTTTCACGTTATACGGCATTCTGGTTTATATGGGTGTTGCAAAAGTAATACATTCTCCGTTAACCGCAAGTTTTTGAATGATAATTTTTGCTTAATGCGATATATTTCTTACTTTTGCAATATCATTATGGTAAGACCTTTGGCAGAAAGATTAAGGCCCAAGACGCTGGACGAATATATCGGTCAAAAGCATCTTGTAGGTGAAAACGCCGTTCTCCGCAACATGATAGAGTCAGGGAGAATGGTGTCTTTCATCTTGTGGGGACCTCCAGGTGTAGGAAAAACGACGCTTGCATTGATTGTAGCCAATCAGCTGAAAGTTCCGTTCTATACGCTTAGTGCCGTGTCGAGCGGAGTTAAGGAAGTGCGTGAAGTTATAGATAAAGCCAGGCATTCGGGCTTTTTCAACAGTAATGCGCCGATATTGTTCATCGATGAGATACACAGGTTCAGTAAAAGCCAGCAGGACTCCTTGCTGGCGGCTGTTGAACAGGGTGTTGTGACGCTTATTGGTGCTACGACAGAAAATCCGTCGTTTGAGGTCATAAGGCCGTTGCTTTCGAGATGTCAGTTGTATGTGTTGAAGCCTTTGGAAAAGGAAGACCTTTTGGAACTGTTGCATCGCGCCATAACGGAGGATGTTGAACTGAAGAAGCTTGACATCACCATGAAAGAGACGGGGGCGATTTTGAGATACAGTGGAGGTGACGCACGTAAGTTGCTCAATATACTTGAGCTTGTTGTCGGAGCGGCTAATAGTAATAAGGTGGAAATAACGGACGACTCTGTCGTTGCATGCCTGCAACAAATGCCGCTGGCTTACGATAAGGACGGTGAATTGCATTATGACATAATATCGGCGTTTATAAAAAGCATAAGGGGGTCTGACCCCGATGCTGCCCTGTATTGGCTGGCGCGCATGATAGAAGGTGGGGAAGACCCGAAGTTCATTGCCAGAAGGCTTATAATAAGCGCGTCGGAGGATGTGGGACTTGCCAATCCGAATGCGTTGCTTCTTGCAAACGCCGCATTTGACGCTGTAAGCAAGATAGGATGGCCGGAAGGGCGCATTCCGTTAGCAGAGGCCACGGTTTATTTGGCTACGAGCGCAAAGAGTAATTCGGCGTATAACGGCATTGCTGAGGCGTTGAGCCTTGTGAAAAAAACAGGGAATCTGCCTGTACCGTTGCATTTGCGCAATGCTCCGACCAAACTGATGGCAGATTTGGGATATCATGATGGGTATAAGTATGCGCATGATTATCCTGGCAATTTTGTAATACAGCAGTATCTTCCTGATAGTATAAAGGATGAACGCATATGGCATGCGCAACATTCGCCCAACGAAGAGAAAATGTATCAAAGGATGATATCCTGTTGGGGCGACAGGTTTAAGGAAAGTTGATAATGAATAATTATATAGCCGGAGCTATTTATGTTACGGCTTTCATTGTTCAAATTTATATTTGTTTTTAAGGATATGAAGATAGTTGTTTTAGATGGATATAGTGTGAATCATGGTGATTTGTCTTGGAATGCACTTGGTGAATTAGGTGAACTGACTGTATATGACAGGACTGACGCAATGGATGTGGTAAGTCGTGCGCAAGGTGCAGATGTTGTATTGACTAATAAGGTCGTTATTTCCAAGGACATCATGGAGCGGCTTGCCGGACTGAGATACATCGGAGTACTTGCAACAGGGTATAATGTTGTGGATGTTGAGGCGGCAGCGCACTTTGGTGTTGTTGTAACCAACGTACCTGCATATAGTACGGACAGTGTAGTTCAGATGACTTTTGCCCATATATTGAACATGACAAACCATGTGGCACATTATGCTCGTGAAAATAAAGAAGGGAAATGGAGTGCTTCGGCTGATTTTTGTTATTGGGATACAGGGCTTGATGAGATTGCAGGAATGACACTCGGTGTTGTAGGACTTGGTCATATTGGTTATAAGGTGGCATGCATTGCTCGGGATTTTGGCATGGACGTTTTTGCCTGTACAAGTAAGAATTCGGCCGATTTGCCTTCAGGGATACAGAAGACCACTTTTAAGGGCTTACTTGGCATTAGTGATATTCTGACGCTTCATTGTCCTTTGACAACAAAGACCAATGAAATGATAAATAAGGAGACGTTGGGTATGATGAAGCGTGGAGCGTTGCTCGTGAATACCGGGCGAGGAGCTCTCGTCAACGAAACGGACGTGGCAGAAGCCTTAAAGTGCGGCCAGCTTGGTGGATATGGTGCAGATGTGATGCAACAAGAGCCACCTGCTGTAGATAATCCGCTTTTCGGTGCGCCTAATGTATACTTGACTCCGCATATAGCATGGGCTACTACTGCGGCACGCAAACGTCTTATGGCGGTTGCTGTTGCCAATGTAAAAGCGTTTGCTGAAGGTAATCCGGTAAATGTTGTAAGCAGATGAACACTATACAGCTGGTAATTGAGTTTCTCGGGACGTTTGCTTTTGCGATATCAGGCATACGGTGGGCGGCGGCCAAAGATTTTGACTGGTTTGGTGGCTATGTTGTGGGTTTGGCTACGGCAATCGGCGGTGGAACAATCAGGGATGTAATGTTGGGTGTTACGCCATTCTGGATGACCAATTCCATTTACATGATATGTACAGCAGTGGCATTGGTTACGGTTATTGTGTTCAAAAAAGTAATTGTACGCTTTACAAACACTTGGTTCTTATTTGACACATTGGGATTAGCCTTGTTTACAGTTGCAGGGTTGCAGAAGACTTTATATGAAGGGTATCCGTTTTGGGTGGCGATAATTATGGGCTGTATCACAGGTGCGGCAGGCGGTGTCATACGTGACGTGCTTATCAATGAAGTGCCTTTGATATTCCGCAAGGAGATTTATGCAATGGCGTGCATATTGGGAGGTTTGGCATATTATGTCTGCCAGTTGGCGGACTTGAGCGCCGAAACCACTGTTATAATAAGCTTTTCTGTCGTGGTAGTAGTGCGGTTGATGGCTGTAAGGCTGCATATCTCATTACCCCATCTTCATGAAGACAAGGAGTAGGTTTGGTTTGCAAGCGGTGTAAATTCGTTTGTTTTGTTTACATTTTATGTATTGAAACACGTTAAAAATGATAATCAGTATGGTAATTGGCGGAAAAATCGCTATCTTTGCATTGCATTACTGAATAACGGACATGGCTTATCAGGATGACGGCCGCCGTTTCAGCGGATACGGTTTTTAATGTAAAAAGGTTTGATTTTCGGGAGGATGACAATGTCAAAATACAATATCAGTACTGCCGTCAAGAAAGATGCGGCATACAGGACTTTGGTGAGTCCTAAGTTGATGAACAGGCTGAAGTTAAGGATTGTGTATATATTGCTTAAGAAGAAAAAGTATCGGGACAAGGATTATTCGGCCAAACGCTTGGCTGAAGATTTGGGTACAAACACACGGTATGTTTCAGCTGTTGTAAATGTTTGTTTCGACATGAACTACACTTCACTTGTAAACAAGTATAGGATAGATTACGCAAAGAAAGTACTTGTGGACAAACGTTGCCGTGGCTTGCGGATGGAAGAGATAAGCGATATGTGCGGCTTTTCAAATAGGCAGTCGTTTTATGCGGCATTTTACAAGTTCACTGGCACCACTCCGAGGCGTTATAAGTTAGGAATTGCAACATCAACGGACACAAAATGAATATGGCATATCATGATGATGTAAGACCTTCGGCAAAAGGCTTCAAATATGTGGATGAGAGTTTTGCCGATGTGATGATGTTAAGGTATCGTCTTGACGGTTTTGAGAAATTGTCACTTAGACAGAAGAGGCTTGTTTATTGCCTTTCCCAAGCTGCATTATATGGTAGGGACATAACGTTTGACCAATTCGGGCGTTATAACTTGCGCATACGCAAAACGCTTGAGGCCGTTTATACCTGTTATGCAGGAAATCGCGATACGGATGATTTCAGGGCGTTGGGGGAATACCTTAAGAGGGTATGGTTCTCAAGTGGAATATATCATCATTATGGTTGCCATAAGTTCAAGCCTGGCTTTACCGAGGATTTTTTCGTCACGGCAGTCAGGTCGGTTGATGAGGGCCTGCTTCCACTTGAGCCAGGCCATACAAAGGACGACCTGTGCAAAGAGCTGGTTCACGTTATGTTTGACGAGTCTGTTTTGCCTGTAAAAGTATGCAAGAAGGACGGTGTCGACATAGTGGAGATGTCGGCTTGCAACTTTTACGACGGGGTGAGCCAGGAGGAGGCGGAAAGCTATTATATGAAAATGAAAGAACCGTCAGATGCCGAACCTTTGTCATACGGCCTTAATTCCACACTTGTAAAGGATTGTGATGGGGTGTATGAGGATGTTTGGCATATTGGTGGTAAATACGGAAAGGCTATCGCCAAGATTGTATTCTGGCTTGAAAAAGCGTTGAATTATGTCGAGAATGACAGGCAGGCGGATGTTATAGACGCGCTTGTAAAATATTATAGGACAGGCGATTTGCGTGCCTTTAACGAGTATTGTGTGAAGTGGGTTGCCGATGACGCCTCGTTGATAGATTTTATCAACGGGTTTATCGAAGTTTATGATGACCCTCTTGGATTGAAAGGCACATGGGAAGGGCTTGTGGAATTCCGTGATGTTGAAGGTTCAAGGAGGACGCGCATGATTAGCGACAACGCGCAATGGTTTGAGGATAATTCTCCTGTTGACGCGCGTTTCAAGAAGAAACGGGTTAACGGGGTTTATGCCAATGTCGTGTGTGCGGCCATGTTGGGTGGAGGAGAATATCCTTCGACGGCAATCGGAATAAACCTGCCCAATGCCGACTGGATACGTGCAAGGCACGGCAGCAAGAGTGTTACGATAAGTAATATAATCGCGGCATATAATGAGGTGGCACGTGGCAATGGCTTTGACAAGGAGTTTGTGGTCGATGAGGACACGGTGGAAATGATGCGTAAATATGGCGATTTGTGCGACGTATTGCATACTGATTTGCATGAGTGTGTCGGTCATGGCAGTGGTCAGTTGTTGCCAGGCGTTGACCCTGATGCCCTAAAGGCTTACGGGAATACAATAGAGGAAGCGCGTGCCGACCTTTTTGGCTTGTATTATGTCGCAGACAAGAAATTGGTTGAATTGGGACTGTTGCCAAATGAGGACGCATATAAAGCAGGTTATTATTCATTCATAATGAACGGTTTGCTGACCCAATTGGCACGTATCAGAAAAGGCGACGACATAGAGGAGGCGCATATGCGTGACCGTGCCATGATAGCATGGTGGTGTTATGAACAAGGGCGTGCAGACCGTGTCGTGGAACTTGTGCATGTTGAAGGAAAGACTTATGTAAAGATAAATGACTATGAGAAGCTCAGGCATTTGTTCGGCCGCTTGTTAGCCGAAGTGCAGAGGATTAAGAGCGAAGGAGATTATGATGCCGCGCGTGGGTTGGTAGAACGCTATGGGGTGAAAATAAACCGTGATTTACATGAAGAGGTTTTAGAGCGGTATGCCCGGTTGGGCATACCGCCATATAAGGGATTTATAAATCCTGTATTGATACCAGTCACCGATGATGCTGGCAATGTGGTTGACATCTGCGTTGACTATACAGAGTCTTATGAAAGCCAAATGCTGCGTTACAGTAAAGTCTATTCCATATTAATATGAGCAAATATGTGTAAAGACACAAAGGAGAAGCTGAAAGAAATCAAAGGCCGGTTTCGGTTGATGATGAATGGAGTGGCCTCACGTTCGATGCGTGACAAAGGTATGGGCTATAAGATTAATTGGGGGGTCGAGCTGCCAGTCCTTAAGAACTTGGCGGAAGAATATGGAAAGGACTATGACCTTGCCAATGCACTTTGGGACGAGGACATACGTGAGTGTAAAATTCTAGCGACGCTCATAATGGCAGTAGAAAAGATGACAGAGGAAGATGTCAGGCTGTGGGCTGGCTCTTTGCCTAATTTGGAGATGGCGGAAATGGCAGCTTTCAATTTGTTCCGTCATTTGAGTGAGGCGAAAAAATATGCTCTAAGTTGGATTTCATCATGCAACGACTTGGAGGTAATATGCGGTTACAATGTTCTTTCGCGGTTGTTTTTGGCTGGTAAGGAGTTCGACATCCATGAGACTGACGAATTCATAGAGCAGGCTCAAGCGGCGGTGGCAAGCTCCAATCTTTCCGTGCGTCATGCCGCCGTCAATGCTTTGTCGCGGTTTGCTGGTATTGATGAAGAGCATTGTAAGATAGTGGAATGTGTATTCAAAACATGTAATTTTGATTTTTTTTGATATTTAGACTGCGTAATATAGGATTTTGTTGTACTTTTGTAAGCAATATGGCTTACAGGTAAAATGAAATCAAATTCCTACGATGCAGCAAAACGGATATTGAATAGCTATATAGAGCAGAACAAGTACCGCAAAACCCCGGAGCGTTTCGCGGTACTTGAAGCTGTCTATGGCTTTGCGTCGTATTTTTCCATACAGGAACTAAGCGAACGTTTGTTTGAGAGTAATTTCCCTGTGAGCCGTGCTACACTTTATAACACGTTAAAGTTGTTGCTTGGTCTGCATCTCGTTGTCGGTCAACGTATGCAAGGTGGGATGCGCTACAAGGCCGGGATTACTGATAACAAGTGTTTGCAAGTGTGTATGGTGTGTGGAAAGGTTAAAGAGATAAAATCTCCTGAATTGATAGAAGCGTTAAGTTCTATACATTTAAAACGTTTCCGTAAAGACAGCTTTTCTATATGTATTTACGGAACGTGCAGTACTTGTCAGGCATTATTGACTCGTCAGAAAAAGAAAGAAAACACAGATAACAAGAATAAACATTTGAATGAATATGGAAAAAGGCAAAGTTGATGTCCTGTTAGGTTTGCAATGGGGTGATGAAGGCAAGGGCAAAGTTGTAGACGTGCTTACCCCTAAATATGATGTTGTTGCACGTTTCCAAGGTGGTCCCAATGCCGGTCACACACTTGAATTTGAAGGTGAAAAATATGTGTTGAGGAGTATTCCTTCAGGAATATTTCAAGGCGGAAAGATTAATATAATCGGTAATGGTGTGGTGCTCGCTCCAGACCTTTTTATGGATGAAGCCAAGGATTTGGAGAGAACTGGACATCCGCTTAGGGAGAGGTTGTATATATCGAAGAAAGCGCATTTGATAATGCCGACACATAGGTTATTGGATGCAGCCAATGAAAAAGCCAAGGGTAAAGCCAAAGTTGGCACTACAGGCAAAGGTATTGGACCGACATATACGGACAAGGTGTCGCGTAACGGTTTGCGTGTCGGCGACATTTTCGAGAATTTCAATGAAAAATACGAGGCTCACAAGGCGCGTCATGAAAGGATGTTGCAGGCTCTTGGATATACTGATTACGACATTACTGAAGTTGAAAATAAATGGATGGAAGGTATAGAATACCTGCGCCAGTTCAACATTATAGATTCTGAACATGTAATAAACAAGGCCCTTAAAGACGGAAAGACAATACTGTGCGAGGGCGCTCAAGGTACGATGCTTGATGTGGATTTCGGCAGTTATCCTTTTGTAACTTCCTCAAATACCATCTGTGCAGGTGCTTGTTCTGGTTTGGGTATTGGCCCGAACAAGATAGGGGAAGTATATGGCATAATGAAAGCGTATTGCACACGTGTAGGTGCTGGTCCGTTCCCGACAGAGTTGTTCGACGAAACCGGTAAGAAGATACGCGACCTTGGCCATGAGTACGGTGCTGTTACGGGACGTGAACGCAGGTGTGGATGGATAGACCTTGTGGCATTGCGTTATGCGATAATGGTGAACGGAGTGACCCAGCTCATCATGATGAAAAGCGACGTGCTTGACGGTTTTGATACAATAAAGGCTTGTGTGGCTTATAAGTGCAACGGCACGACGACGAGGGACTTCCCTTATGACATAGAAGGAGGCATCGAGCCTGTGTACGAGGAACTCAAGGGATGGCGCACAGATATGACTAAAATGACAAGCGAGGATGAGTTCCCTTGCGAGTTTAACGATTATGTCAAGTTCCTTGAATCAGAATTGGAGACCCCTATAACGATTATTTCAATAGGGCCTGATAGGGAGCAAACCATCGTCAGAAAATAATTAACAGGATTTCCTTATTTTTTATTTCCAGCATTTGATGAATAAGACTTCAATACCTAAGGGTACGCGCGACTTTACTCCTGTCGAGATGTCAAAGCGTAACTATATTTTTGATACAATAAAGTCTGTCTTTGCCTTATATGGTTTCAAGCAGATTGAGACACCAGCAATGGAGACGTTGCAGACATTGCTTGGCAAGTATGGAGAGGAAGGGGACAAACTGTTGTTCAAAATCCTCAACAGCGGCGATTTCTTAAGCAAGGTATCGACAGACGAGCTGATGGATGCCAATCCTTTACATTTGGCTTCAAAACTTTGCGAGAAAGGATTGCGCTATGATTTGACTGTACCTTTTGCACGCTTTGTAGTGATGCACAGGGAGGAACTGCAATTGCCTTTCAAACGTTACCAGATACAGCCTGTCTGGCGTGCCGACCGTCCCCAGAAGGGACGTTACCGCGAGTTCTACCAATGTGATGCCGACGTTGTTGGCAGCGATTCTTTGCTTAATGAGGTTGAACTTGTGCAGATTGTCGACACTGTATTCAAACGTTTTGGTGTGCGTGTGCAGATAAAGATAAACAACAGGAAAATTCTTACAGGCATAGCGGAATATATTGGCGAGGCTGACAAGATAGTCGACATCACCGTAGCAATAGACAAGCTTGACAAAATAGGCATAGACAATGTCAATGCAGAGTTGGCCGAAGGCGGATTGAGTAGTGAGGCGATAGACAAGTTGCAGCCGATAATATCGTTGAGCGGAAGCAATGAGGAGAAACTTGACGTTATGGCTGGTTTGTTGAAAGACTCTGAAATAGGACTGAAAGGCGTTGATGAGTTACGTTATATCTTTGCAGCCTTGGACAGGGTAGGGGTTGACAATGAGGTGCAGTTTGATTTGACTTTGGCGCGCGGCCTTAATTATTATACAGGCGCGATATTCGAGGTCAAGGCGTTGGATGTGCAGATTGGCAGCATAACAGGCGGTGGAAGGTATGATAATCTTACCGGTATTTTCGGGATGCCAGGCCTTAGTGGTGTCGGCATTTCGTTTGGTGCCGACAGGATTTTTGATGTCCTCAATACGCTTGGCCTTTATCCGGAAACAGCAATGTCGGCGACAAGGCTGCTGTTCATCAATTTTGGAGAGGAGGAAACTGCGTATTGCCAGCCCGTCGCGGTCAAGGCTCGTGAGTGTGGAATCGCTACAGAGATATATCCCGACCCGGTAAAGATGAAAAAGCAGATGGCCTATGCCAATAATAACGGCATACGTTATGTTGCCTTGGCTGGAGAGAATGAGATTTCAGAAAACAAGTTGACGCTGAAGGACATGGTTACTGGCGCGCAGCGGCTTGTAAACGCAGATGAGCTTGTTGCTATTGTCTGCAATGAGAATTAATTTACCATAATTGTCTATGAAGAAGAATGTTTGGCTTGTAGTTCCTCTATTTTTAATCTTGCTGCTTTCCGCTTTTACAAATGAACGGAAGGTCAAGATTTTCATGATTGGCGATTCGACCATGGCTAATAAGGACATTGACGGTGGCAATCTTGAGAGAGGATGGGGCATGATGCTCAATAACTTTTTTGATGGAAACGTTGTTGTTGATAACCATGCGAAAAACGGACGTTCGTCAAAGAGTTTCATTTCAGAAGGTCTTTGGAAGACGGTGTGCGACCAAATCAAGCCGGGCGATTATGTTTTTATACAGTTTGGTCATAACGATGAAAAGCAGGACACTGTACGCCATACGGAACCGGGAACGACTTTTGATGCCAACTTGCGTATGTTTGTCAATGAAACGAGGGCAAGAGGCGGTATTCCTGTTTTGTTTAATAGCGTAGTAAGGCGTACATTTGCAGTCAGCAAAACAGCTGTGGAGGATGATGACAAGCGTGATAATTCATCTGCAAATCTTGTAGAAGGCGATTTGCTGATTGATACCCACGGAGCTTACCTTGTGTCGCCACGCAAGGTTGCGGAGGAAACAGGTACTGTGTTTATCGACGCAAATAAAATAACACACCGTCTTGAGCAGGATTTGGGACCAGTAGGGTCAAGGAAACTTCATATGTGTTATGAGCCAGGCGAAGTACCGTCCTTGCCTGAAGGCAGGCAGGATAACACACATTATAATGTCTATGGCGCATATACGGTGGCTGGCTTGCTGGCTGACGCTGTTGCAGACAAAGTGCCTGAACTGCGAAAGCATATCCGGCATTGTGATGTTTCGGTGGCCAAGGACGGCCGCGGACTGTATTTTGACGTTCAAGAAGCGGTCGACAGCCTGCCTGACGGCTGTAAGGCTACAGTGCTTGTTGGCGAGGGCGAATGGCGCAAGCCGTCTATATCAGGCGGAAAGGATGTCAAGTTCGTAATGCGTGATGGAGCTAAGTGGATAGATTGAGTCCGGCCACTTGTATGATTAACGGCAAACCGCAATGTAAAAGACTGTCTTTTACATTGCGGTTTGCCGTTAATTGCGTGCTGAAAGGCCGTATGTGTGATGACCTATGGTATATAGTGCATGGTCATACGGCCTTCGTTATCACTTCCTCTATTGTTTTCGGGAAATGTCGCTGTTCGAGGATGTGTACCTTTGCCTCGATGTCTTCGGGGGTGTCTTGCGGTGATACGTCAGTCTTGAACTGGGCTATGATTTCACCTCCGTCGCATACATTGCTTACGTAATGTATGGTTATTCCCGTTTCGCTTTCACCCGCATTCTTGACGGCTTCATGCACGTGGTGGCCGTACATGCCTTTCCCTCCGAACTTTGGAAGCAATGACGGGTGTATGTTGATAATCCTGCGTTCGTATTTTTCGGTGATAAAGTCAGGTATCATGAGCATGAATCCAGCCAGTATTATGAAGTTTATGCCGAAATTCTCCAAAAGCGGCATTATGACATCCTTGTCGTTGATTTCATGTTTTGAAAGCACCTTGCAGGGTATGTCGTATTTTGACGCACGCGTCAGAGCGTATGCGTCAGGCTTGTTGCTTACAACGAGACTTACATTTACGACATTGCTGTCTTTGAAGTGCTTTATTATGTTTTCACAGTTTGTCCCGTTGCCAGAGACGAAAATGGCAATATTAGTCATGCTCTTAGGTGGTTGATTATAATAAGAAATGTGATACTTTTTTATGTTAAGCCTGTATTTTGGCAATCATGGATTAGTTGTCAATGTCGTAATCGTCGAAATCGAAATCGTCCAATCCGAACATTGCTGGCTCGATGAAAGCGTCCAAGCTTCGGCGTTCCTTCTTTGTCGGCCTTCCTGTGCCCCTTGCCCTGTCCACAAATCCGCTGATGCGGCTCATTTCCAGTATCTCGTATTGCTTCGGGTCGGTCGTGTTTTCATATATTTGCGGTATTAGTTTTGCGCCTACCCGTTGCTCTATACATTGCAGGATTTTGAATGAAAATGTAATCGGCGGCTTTTTTACATTGACCGTTTCGCCTGTTTTCACCATGTGCGACGGCTTCACATTCGTACCGTTTATGGTAACGCGTCCGTTTTTGCATGCGTTTGCGGCGATTGAGCGTGTCTTGAAAATGCGTGCCGCCCATAGCCATTTGTCTATCCTTGCTGTGTCGTTTGCCATTATTGGTGCTTGTTAAACTGGTTCATAGTAAAGTCAAGGCCGGAGAGGACGAAACTCTTGATTACGTCGACGGCTGTGTTTATGCTTGGCGATAGAATGTTCATCTCGTCTTCGTCATATCTGCCCAGCACCCAATCTATCTGCATCCCTTTAGGAAAGTCATTGCCTATGCCTACACGCAGACGGGCGTATTGTTGCGTGCCGATGACGTTTTGTATGTTGCCCAATCCGTTGTGCCCACCGTTGCTGCCTTTGCCCTTGAGGCGCAATGTCCCGAGCGGAAGCGACAGGTCGTCGACTACGACCAGCAGCCTTTCCACGGCTATATTCTCTTTGTTCATCCAATATCTTACGGCGTTTCCGCTAAGGTTCATGTATGTGGTGGGCTTGAGCAGGAACACCTTTCGCCCCTTTATGCTTGTCTCCGCTACAAATCCGTAACGGCGGTCGTCAAAAACAATATTGGACGCTTTAGCGAAAGCGTCCAATACCATAAATCCAGTGTTGTGGCGGGTTCCGGCATATTCGTCGCCGGGATTTCCCAAACCGACAATAAGATATTTATCCATTTATTCCTTTGTCGTACTTGTGTTATTCGGCATTTGCGGAATCGTCGCTTGCTGAATTCATAGCAGACTTACGTGTTGCCTTTATTGAGCATACGACAACATCCTTGCTTGTTGCCAACTCAAGTCCGTCGAAGTGGAGTTCTCCGACTTTGATGCTTTTGCCGATTTGCAAGCTCGTTACATCAATGTCAAGATGCTCGGGTATGTCCTGATATTTGGCAGTAACGTCAATCTTGCGTACTGACAAGTTCATGCGGCCACCGTCACGCACACCTTGTGCAAGACCTGTAAGTTTTACAGGAATGCCGATTGTGATAGGCTTCTGGTCGTTGATTTCGTAAAAGTCAACATGCAACAAGGCGTCTGTTACAGGGTGGAACTGCAATTCCTTCATGATTGAGGTGTGGCTCTCTCCGTCAATGACAAGATTAATCACATAGATATGAGGAGTGTAGACAATCTTGCGCAGTTCTTTCATTGAAACTGCAAATGACATGGCCTTAGGCAGCCCGTTCTCGTCCTTAGCCTCACCATAAAGGTTGCAAGGTACAAATCCTTCTTTTCTTAACAACTTGGAAGCTTTTTTTCCGGTCTCGCTTCTTTTCTGACCGGTTACGTCAATTTCTTTCATAATTGTGTTACTCTAAATTAAGTTATAAATTTGCGCTTAATTCACCATCACACGGGAGCTTGTCTTCACGTTGTGCATGAAAAAGCGGTGCAAAAGTATCATTTTTTATTTTATCATGCAAACAATAACAAAAAAAATAGGATAAAAACAAGACGTTTTCTTGCATGTGTTCGTATTTTTGCCTAATTTTGCAACGTTTAATGTTGAAAAATTCCAAACAGAATGATTAACAGGGAATTAATAAGGATAAAGGTTGTCCAGTTAACCTATGCATACTATCAAAACGGAAATCGGAATTTGGATGTAGCGGAAAAGGAACTGTTGTTCAGTTTGTCCAAGGCATATCATTTGTATCATTATTTATTGGCGCTGATAGTGGCTGTTACAAAAGAGGCTCGTAAGCATTATGAAGTTGAAGCGGCCAAGGCTCAGCGTGAGGGAGAGGCGATGCCTTCAAGTAAGTTCGCGGATAATAAGTTCGCAATTCAGTTGGAGGAAAACAGGCAGTTATGCGAATTTGTGTCAAGTTTGAAACAGACATGGGATGATGACATAGAATTTGTCCGTAAGCTTTATTCCCAGATTATACAAAGCATTGTGTATGCGGATTATATGGCGAGTGATGACAACTCCTATGAAGCGGACCGCGAAGTGTGGCGTAAGTTGTATAAGTCTTTCATCATGGAAAATGATGAAATAGATAGTGTACTTGAAGAGAAGAGTCTCTATTGGAATGATGACAAGGAAATTGTCGATACTTTTGTATTGAAGACAATCAAACGCTTTGAACCGGGAAACAGTGAAAATCAGGAGCTTCTTCCTGAATATAAAGACGATGAAGACAAGGATTTTGCCCGTAAACTGTTTCGTGCGACAATACTCAACGCAGACCAATATCAGCGTTATATGAGTGAAACATCACGTAATTGGGATTTTTCACGTCTTGCATACATGGATGTTGTAATAATGCAGATTGCAATAGCTGAAATGCTGACATTCCCCAACATACCTGTAAACGTAACAATAAATGAGTATGTTGATTTGGCGAAAATATACAGTACACCGAAAAGTTCGGGATATATTAACGGTATGCTTGATAGCATTGCGCGTTATCTCATCTCGGAAGGATTGCTGTTGAAGCCTGTGGGAGAAAAACCGAAGAAAAGTAATCACTAATTATTTATATTAATAAAAAATGGATACATTTATCTTGTTAAATGCCCAAACAGCAACGGGCGGTGGTGGTATGATTATCATGATGTTGGCGATTTTCGTCATAATGTGGTTTTTCATGATTCGTCCACAGCAAAAAAGGCAAAAAGAAATAAGGAAATTTCAAAACAGCCTTCAAGAAGGAACCAATGTTGTGACAGGCGGAGGAATTTATGGTGTGGTAAAAAGAATAGACCTTGCAACCAATATTGTTGACATAGAAATATCAAAGGGTGTTGTGATTCGTGTTGACAAAAATTATGTTTTTGCAGATGTCGCTTCGAATATTGGTAGTCCTAGCGCCCAAGTGAAATAAATGAATAATTCAGAGTTCCCCAATATTTTAAGAATAGTCAGGAACTTCCTATTCGGTTGGATGAATAGGGAGTTTCTGATTTTCTTGTTTTTCCTTTTTTTGAGTGGGGCGTTTTGGTTGTTGATGACTCTGAATGAAACTTATGAAAAGGAAATAGAAGTTCCAATACGGCTTGTTGAAATTCCCAAGAATGTTGTTCTTGCAAGCGATACAACAACGATGGTACGTGTTACAGTGCGCGACAAGGGCTTTTCATTATTGACATATTCTTATGGTAACAAAATACGTCCTGTAAATATAAAGTTTAAGAATTATGCAAAAAAGACAGGCGTAGGGGTAATCCAGACGGTTGAGTTGCAGAAATTGGTGGCAAAACAGTTGTTCGGTTCTTCTACGATTGTAGGTCTCAAGCCAGACAAATATGAATTTTTTTATAATTACGGGCTAAGAAAACGTATGCCTGTTAAACTTGTCGGGAAAATTCTTCCCGGTCAAAGCTATTATTTATCCAAGGTGACATTCGACCCTGATTCTGTTGATATATATGCAAGTAAGGAAATGCTTGACAGCATAAAGTTTGTGAATACCGTACCGTTGAACATTACCAATTTGACGGATACTGTTGTCCGGGATGTTGCTTTGTCAAAAATCAATGGTGTCAAATATGTTCCAGAGAAAGTTGAAATATCAATATGTCCGGATATTTTGACTGAGGAAAGTTGCGAGGTAGCCATTGAGGCTGTAAATATGCCAGAGGGAAAGATTCTAAGGACATTCCCTTCGCGCGTTACAGTTACTTTCACAGTAGGAGCCAGCTTGTTCCGTTCAATTAGCCCTGAACGTTTCAAGGTTGTTGTCGATTATAATGAGTTGATGGCAAATCCGTCGGAAAAGTGTAATATTTATTTGCGTTCGTATCCTCATGGAGTGCGCAATCCAAGGTTGAGCATTAGTCAGGTCGATTATCTGATAGAAGAGCAATGATGTATAAAGTTGCAGTGACTGGTGGAATAGGCTGCGGCAAAAGCTATGTCTGTCGTTTGATAGAGCGTCGTGGCATATCAGTTTATGATTGTGACGACGCGGCAAAGCGTATTATGGCGTTTTCAAAAAAGATACAGGCAAAATTGGTTGATTTAATCGGAACAGATGTCGTTTCTTATGGATGTATAAATAAGGCTGTATTGGCAAAGTTTTTATTGGAAAGCGAGGACAATGCCCGTAAGATTAACAGTATAGTTCATCCAGCCGTAGCTGAAGATTTTGTTAAGTCGGGGTATATGTGGATGGAATGTGCAATATTGTTCTCAAGCGGTTTTGATAAATTGGTAGATAAAGTCGTTTGTGTTTCGGCTCCGCTTGAAATACGTATAGACAGAATTGTCCGTCGTGACAATATTACAAAGGATAAGGCTTTAGAGTGGATAGGAATGCAAATGCCTCAAGAAGAAGTCAAGGCGCTTAGTGATTATGAGATAGTCAATGATGGGATTGAGGACATAGACAGGCAGATTGATAACCTATTCGCTTTAATGGAGTGTAGAGATGTGGAAATGAAATAATTATTAATTCATAACTATTTTGTGAAATGGAAAGTACAATTTTATCGATTTCCGGAAAACCGGGACTTTACAAGTTAATTTCAAGAGGTAAGGCTAATTTGATAGTTGAAATTCTTGACGATACACATAAACGCCTTCCTGTTTTTGCAAGTGACAGTGTTACAAGTCTGAACGATATAGCCATTTACACAGAGGCTGAGGATGTTCCACTTATGAAGGTGTTTGCCAATGTGTTTGATAAAGAAAAAGGAGGATTGGTCAGCTTGAGTTATAAGAAATGTGACAAAACGACACTCCGTGAATATTTTAGTGCTGTCCTTCCTGAATTTGATAGGGAACGTGTGCATGACAGTGATATAAAGAAACTTTTGCAGTGGTATGACATATTGGTGAAAAGCGGCTTGACTGATTTTGAAGTGCCCAGTGAGGCTGATAAAGTGGAAAATGACAAAGAAGGATAGATACAACTACATATTGGGGTATTTTCAGAAAGAAATGCCACGTGTGTCTACCGAACTTGAATTCGGGAGTGTCTTCCAACTTTTGGTTGCCGTAATCCTTAGCGCCCAGTGTACGGACAAAAGGGTGAATTTGATAACTCCCATGTTGTTCGAGCATTATCCTGATGCTAAGTCGATGGCAACGGCCGAAGTAGATGACATATATGAATATGTGAAAAGCGTATCATATCCAAATTCTAAGGCGCGTCATTTGGTTGAAATGTCAAGGATGCTAGTTGCTGATTATGGTGGCAATGTGCCTGATGACATGGCGGCATTGATGAAACTGCCAGGGGTGGGACGTAAAACGGCCAATGTCATGCAGGCCGTTGCATTCGGACGGTCTGCAATAGCGGTCGACACTCATGTGTTCAGGGTTAGCCGCAGGCTCGGCTTGGTGTCGAAAGCTAGCGATACGCCTTTGAAGGTTGAGCGTGAACTGGTGAAGAATATACCTTCTGAATTGGCTGCCGATGCCCATCATTGGCTCTTGCTGCATGGACGGTATGTGTGCACGAGCCGTGCTCCGCATTGCGACAAGTGTCCGTTCGATTCGTTTTGTCCAAAAATGTTTGAGGATTCCAAGCTGGTTTGATTGAAATTTGTTAAGTTATGCAGGCAAAGAGAATATTGGGTTTCCTTTCAGATATACGGAAAAACAACAACCGCGAATGGTTCAACGCCCATAAGTTGGAATATAATGCCGTAAGGGGTGATTTTGAAGACGGTGTAAACAAGGCAATATTGCGCATTTCGGAGTTTGATGATACCGTGAGTCATATTACGGTCAAGGATGCTACATACAGATTTTACCGTGACACGCGTTTCTCGTCAGACAAGTCTCCTTACAAGACACATCTTGGCGCATATATTGCAGCACATGGCAGGAAGTCTCTCCATGGTGGCTATTATATCCATTTGGAGCCAGGCCATTGTCTCGTTTCATGTGGCAATTATTGGTTGCCGACAAACATACTTACTTCGTGCCGCAACGAAATCATGGGCAATATAGGCCAATGGAGGAGTATTGTTGAGGACTGGCGTTTTGTTGAGACATTCGGCCGACCTGGTGATGGTGATTGGGATTCGCCAAGAGGCTTCGGTTTGGAGATGCTTAAGACAGCTCCTTCCGGCTTTCCCCGTGATTATGAGTTCATAGGATACCTTCGCATGAAAGACTATTGTTGTTGGCACGGCGTGCCTGATTCTTTTTTTGAAGGTGACGGCTGGCTTGACGAAATGGCTGAAATCCTGAAGGTGGGAAAACCGATGATGGATTTTATAAATTCCGTCATAGATGATTACGAATGAAAAAAATCCTGTTATGGTGTAATAACATAACAGGATTTTTCTTATATTTGCCCCGATGATTAACTTTTAAACCTTTTTGACTATGAAGATTGGCATTCCAAAAGAAATCAAGAACAATGAGAACCGCGTAGGCATGACACCGGCAGGTGTTTCAGAGCTGGTAAAGCACGGACATACGGTTTATGTACAGGCGACAGCCGGACATGGGAGCGGTTTCCCTGATGAGGCTTATTCGGAGGTAGGCGCGCTGATACTGCCTACAATCGAAGATGTTTATGCTACAGCCGACATGATAATAAAGGTAAAGGAACCCATTGCTCCCGAGTATGCACTTGTACGCAAAGGGCAGTTGGTCTTCACGTATTTCCATTTCGCATGCAGCAGGGAGCTGACAGAGGCCATGCTCAAAAGCGGTGGCATATGCCTTGCTTATGAAACGGTACAGCTGAGTGACGGCTCTTTGCCATTGCTTACGCCGATGAGCGAGGTTGCAGGCCGTATGGCTACAATCAACGGGGCGTATTACCTGCAAAAGACGAAGGGAGGAAAGGGCAAGCTTATTTGTGGCGTTCCCGGTGTGAAACCAGCTAAGGTTGTCGTTATAGGCGGAGGCATTGTCGGCAAGGCGGCTGCACGTGTGGCGGCAGGAATGGGCGCAGATGTTATTATCGCCGACATATCGCTTCCTCTTCTTCATGATTTGGACTTGACGATGCCTGTAAACGTAAGTACTTTGTATTCGTCTCACAGTAACATTTGCAAGGAAATCAAAGACGCTGACATCGTTGTCGGTGCGGTGCTTGTGCCAGGAGACAAAGCTCCCAAGCTGATTACCCGTGACATGCTGAAATTGATGGAGCCTGGGTCTGTTCTTGTTGATGTGGCGATAGACCAAGGTGGATGTTTTGAAACGTCACATCCGACAACCCATAGCGAGCCTGTATATGAGGTTGACGGCATCTTGCATTATGCGGTTGCCAATATCCCGGGCGCTGTACCAAATACTTCGACGACGGCTTTGACCAATGCCACATTGAAATATGCTGTCGCTTTGGCTGACAAGGGATGGCGCAAGGCTTGTGCAGACGATGCGGCTTTGGCTAAGGGCTTGAATATAGTTGAAGGAAAAGTGGTGTATAAGGCGGTTGCCGATGTGTTCGGCTTGCCTTATGAGGCTCTTGACATTTAAGTACATCCAAATTATATATTGGCAGGATTCAGATGTAAGTTTTCTTATGTCTGAATCCTGTTTTTGTTTGTAGAAAGTCTTACTGATACTCAATGACTTGCAATATGTGGCCTTTTGGCGGCTGAAAGGTCGTGTTTTGTCTTACGTTTTACGGCATTTTGCAGGCTTGTTTATTTGCGGTATTCATTTTGTTGCAAAAAAAAGGCGACCGCTCCTCACGGAGCAGCCGCCTTGAATTACTATGATGCTAATAAAGTTTGCGTATGAATGTTACGCCTCGATTGCAGCTACGCCAGGCAATACTTTGCCTTCGATAGCTTCCAGCAGTGCGCCTCCACCGGTAGAGATGTAAGACACCTTGTCGGCCATGCCGAACTTGTTGATGCAGGCAACAGAGTCGCCTCCGCCGATAAGTGAGAATGCTCCGTTGGCTGTAGCCTCTGCAATGGCGTCGGCGATGGCTTTAGAGCCGCCGATGAAGTTGTCAAACTCGAACACGCCTGCGGGGCCGTTCCAAAGGATGGTCTTCGCGCCTTTGATTGCCTCTGCGAATGCCTTGCGTGTCTCTGGGCCGGCATCAAGTCCTTCCCAACCGTCGGGTATGTCGTTAGCCGGGCAAACTTTGGTGTTTGCGTCGTTAGAGAAGTCGTCAGCTGCGATGCAGTCTGTACCAAGTACCAGGTTCACACCGTTCTCCTTTGCCTTCTTGATAACGTCGAGAGCAACGTCGAGTTTGTCGTCCTCGCAGATAGACTTGCCAATCTTGCCGCCCTGTGCCTTGGCGAAGGTGTATGTCATTCCGCCGCAGAGTATGAGGTTGTCTACCTTTCCGAGCAGGTTTTCGATGATGCCGATTTTCGTTGAAACCTTAGAACCGCCCATGATTGCAGTGAATGGACGCTTGATGTTGCTGAGCACGTTGTCAACGGCTGTTACCTCTTTCTCCATGAGGTAGCCAAGCATCTTGTGGTCCTTGTCAAAGTATTCGTCTATTACGGCGGTAGAAGCGTGCTTGCGGTGAGCTGTACCGAAGGCGTCCATTACGTAGCAGTCTGCATAAGAAGCGAGCTTCTTTGCGAATGCCTGCTGGCGTGTCTTCATTTCCTTCTTCGCTTCGTCGTATGCAGGGTCTGCCTTGTCAATGCCTACGGGCTTGCCTTCCTCTTCAGGATAGAAGCGTAGGTTCTCAAGCAGCAGAGCCTCGCCTGGTTTCAAAGCAGCGGCCTCGTTGTCAGCGTTTGCACAGTCGGGAGCGAACTTTACGTCAACTCCAAGATGCTCTGACACGTTCTTTACGATTTGGCTCAAAGAGAGTTTGGGGTTCACCTTGCCTTTGGGTTTGCCCATGTGGCTCATCATGATGACGCTGCCACCGTCGGCAAGGATTTTCTTCAGTGTGGGGAGCGCGCCGCGGATGCGGGTGTCGTCGGTTACGTTTCCGTTCTCGTCCAATGGCACGTTGAAGTCAACGCGTACGATTGCCTTTTTGCCGGCAAAATCAAATTGTTCGATTTTCATATTTACTTAGAATATTAAAGAAATGTACATTTATATCGAAGCTGAAATGTGTTTGCTTCTTTTGCATTGCAAAAATAACAATTAATGTTGACAAATGGCTGTAAGTAGATGATTATTTGATGTTTTTTGACACGCTTATAATATTAATGTAATGTACGCTTTGCAAATATTAAGGAAATGATTACTTTTGCAAGCGGACAAGTGGCGAGAATAGGCAGATTTGCAGTATGTGTGGTAATTTTTATTGCGTATTGCGGCTTGTCAATCTAAAAAAATGATATGAAAGATTGTATTTTGATATTGAGCGGCGGAATGGACAGTACCACGTTGCTCTATGACATGAAGGACAGGATTGCTTTGGCTGTGTCTTTCGATTATGGAAGTAACCACAATGCACGTGAAATCGGCTATGCCAAGCTGCATTGCCGCAGGCTTGGCATAAGGCATTTCGTCATAAGGCTTGACTTCATGCACGACTACTTCAAGAGCTCCTTGTTGAGCGGAGCCGACGCTGTGCCCGAAGGAAACTATGCCGACGACAACATGAGGTCAACCGTAGTCCCGTTCCGTAACGGCATAATGTTGTCGATTGCCGCTGGGATAGCCGAGAGCGAAGGGCTGAAGTATGTCATGATGGCCAACCACGGAGGCGACCATGCCATATATCCTGATTGTCGTCCGGAGTTCGTGCGTGCCATGAGTGAGGCTACAAAGACAGGAACTTATCCTGGTATAGAGGTACTCGCGCCGTACACTGACTTGACAAAGGCCGACATTGCGTGCCGCGGCAAGCAGTTTGGCATAGATTATTCGGAGACCTGGAGCTGCTATAAGGGTGGCGACAAGCATTGCGGCAAGTGTGGAACATGTGTGGAACGCAGGGAGGCTTTGCGTGACGCTGGTATTGACGACACCACGGAATATGAATAAGTAAATGGGAAAATAATAAAAGAGAAAAATCCAAATGCCTTGCTATTTTGAGGTATTTGGATTTTTCTCTTTTATTATTGTTTACGGTTTGTTGGTCGTTTAGAAGTTGTAGTAAACACCGAGCATGATGTTGTTACCGTTGAAGTCCATGCCCCACATGCTTTCGTCTGTATTGTCATTCTTCTGGTAGCCGATGAAACCAGCATGTGCTATAAGGCTGAATTTGTCAAGTTTCAGCTCGATACCGGGTTTCAAGCCTATTGACAGTTCATCGTCGCCTCCGTTGTAATGCCTGTAACCAATGCCTCCGTCACAGAATACGTTGATTAATTTTGTGTGGAGGAATGTGTAACGGGCGTAAGGATTGATTTCAAACGTCTTTGCAAGATGCTCAATGTCAAGTCCGTTACTGTTTGTTGTAAGAGCACCTTTTGACCATCCAAACATAACGCCTGCAGCCCAGTTGTCGTTGAACTTGTAGCCGACTTCAGGCAGGATGCTGTAGACAGTCTCGTCATGGTCGTTGATTTCATAGCTTGCGATTCCAACGTTGCCGCCTACATAAATTTGTGCGCTTGCACATACCGCAAACATTGCGGCAACCAATGTCATGTAAATCTTTTTCATAATCTTCTTTTTTAATTAGACAATCATTTGGCTCTGTGTGAGCCTTAAACCGTGGCAAAGGTATCAATTAAGCATATAATGGCAAAATAAAAATTGCATGATTTGATTAAATTCGGTAATATGTGTTAAAAGATTGGAGCAATAGAACAATTTTAGATACCTTTGCACGCTGAAAATTTACACATTGACATCAATATTCCCGCCATGAGGAGATTAGTTCTTTTGATATTGTTCATTATTGCCTGTGTGGGCATAAATTCCCAAACATCCGACTCGTTGATAGTTGATGAGTTGCGCAAGGAGGGGGTGTCTTTTTCCGACAATAATTCTGTTACTTTGTTGATGAGCGGCCAGGAGAAGTTCGACGATATGTTTGAAGCCATCTGCCAAGCCCGCAGCAGCGTGCATCTTGAGTATTTTAATTTCCGTAACGACTCGATAGCGTCATTGCTTTTCAAACTTCTTGCCGACAAGGTGGCGCAGGGAGTTGAGGTGCGTGCGCTTTTTGACGGTTTCGGCAATGATTCAAACAACCAGCCTTTGAAGAAAGAGCATCTTGACAGCATCCGTTCAAAGGGCATAGAGATTTACGAGTTTGACCCTATTCGTTTCCCCTGGGTGAACCATGTGTTCCACCGCGACCACCGTAAGATTGTAGTGATTGACGGCAAAATTGCATATACTGGGGGCATGAACGTGGCCGATTATTATATAACAGGAACGGAGCAGGTAGGCGAATGGCGTGACATGCACTGCCGTATCGAGGGCGACGAGGTGAACACTTTGCAGGCGATATTTTTGAAGATATGGAACAAGGTGTCAGGACAGAACGTGCATGGTGCCAAGTATTTTCGTGGTTATCACGGCGCAGACTACATTACCGGGTTGAAACCTGACACGTGTTCTACCGCAGGCAAGAAGACGGTTGGCATCATAAACCGTGAGCCGAGGACGACAAATGGCATAATAAGGACGTTTTATACTGAAGCCATAAACAATGCCAAGGACAGTATAAAATTAGTAAATCCATACCTAACCCTTAACGGAACGTTGAAACGCGCTTTGCGTAATGCCGTAAAACGTGGGGTGAAAGTGGAAATCATGGTTTCAGAGAAAAGTGACATTCCGTTGACTCCCGACTGCGTTTTCTACAATGTCCATAAGCTGATGAAGCACGGAGTGGATGTCTGGATATACCGTAACGGCTTTCATCATACCAAGATAATAATGGTGGACGGCCGCTTCTGTACGGTGGGCAGCGCTAACCTAAATGCCAGAAGCCTTAATTTCGATTACGAGGAGAACGCCGTCATCGTCGACCCTTGTACGACAAAAGAGCTTGACACGATGTTCGAGCGTGACAAAAAGCATTCTTTCAAGCTAACTGAGGAAGTTTGGGACGAATGGCGCACGCCGTGGCAGAAGTTTGTAGGGTGGTTCGCCCATCTGCTCGCTCCGTTCCTCTGATATTATGTTAAATGATTTATGAATGTCCGCAAAATCGATAAAATGCGGACATTCTTTTTTGTTTATTCTGCAACCAAGTCAGCCATCAGCTGTATGTCAATGGCATTTATTCCATGGTCGGCCAGTATGTCGGCATCATTGGCAAAGTCATTGTCTATGGTGTAATCTTTGGCGTTGCTTTGTGATTTTGTGAATATCTTGAAAAGTCGTATTGCTTCATTTGTTTTTCCCATGAACCATTGGCAATATCCGGCGTTCAGCCAGTCGCCGTTTTCTGTCTCTTCGCTGTTTAAAAGGCGGTTATACGCCTTCTCGGCCTGCTCGTATTTTCCGACACCCATCAGCGTCCATGCCAGCACACGTATTACAGGCATTGAGTCGGGATGCTCTATGTCGAGCTTGTATAGCGTGTTCAGAGCCTCGTCATACTTCTTGGCCTTCGACAGGGCGACACAGTAATTCAGTGCTGCGGTGCTGTTGTCAGGTGTTGATTGCAGCAGTTCGTTATAATATGCGGCCGCACTTGCGTAGTCGCCGCATTCAAATTTTGAGCGTGCGAGCAGCGACGTTGCGCGCTTGTTTTCCGGCTCAAGCTTTTTAAGGGCATCGAACCATCTTACTGCTTCTTCAGGTTTGCCCTCGATGTCAAGGTAATAAAGGCCGTGTACAAGCAGGCTCTTGGCGGATGTCTTGTCGTGGTATGCAGCCATGACGGCCTTCAACGCCTGCTTGTTCTTGCGCTTCAGCATGAAGTAGCATAGGTCTGCGTACATGTCGGCCATGCCTGTTCCTTCAAACACCTTGTCGGTTACGAATATCGAGTGCTCCTTGCTGAACGGGTTGGTTGTCTGTCCGCGCTGTGGGTACAGGCGGAAAAAGCGGTACATGTCCTGCAATATCATGCGCCGTATGTATGCCGGACTGTTCTGTTCTTCAATGCCCATGACTGGCCCCATCGCCTCCTTTGTGTTCAGCATTTCCTTCATATTGTCAGGCAAATGCGCTATTACTGACGACACGGCGAGGGTGAACGAGTATTTGTCACTGTCGCAGAAAGGCCCGTTTTCAAGTATGTTCGCAATGAGCGGCGTGCCTTTCATCTTTTCCACGGTTGCGGAGATGTCGGGATGTTCGATGTAGAACGGGCAAAACCAGTTGGCCGCCTTGTAGAAGAACGGAAAGCGTTTCATCTGCGAGAAGCCGCCGAAGTAGATGTCGGAGCCGGCCTTCTGCATGTTCATCATTTTCTGAAAACTCTCTTCCATTTTCTCCATGGCACGGTCAGACGCTTCCGGGTCAAACACGTCCTGCATCGGGTCTTCCTCTTTCTCCTGTATGCCGAACCTTGTTATTTTAAGGTTGTTGTTCTTGATAAGCTCCGGCATTATGTCGCGTTGTATTGTGTCGTTGTCCTGTTCGGCGTTCATGCAGAATATGATTTGCTTCTGCAAGTCAGCCAGTTCATTTGCAACGCCGGGATGTTCCAACGCGTCGGCCACGCGCAACTTGGTCTTTTCGGCCTGCCTGGTGTCGCATGACAGGGCGAAAACCCAGCCTATCAACGCCTTTTGGCGCACCTTTTCATCAGTTGATTTCAGGAAAACGTCGAGCAGCGTGCCAAACTTGTTGTCGTCCATGCTGTTCATCGCGGCCAGCGTTATCGCGCTGACGAGCATCTGCGCGTCAATGGTGTCGATGGTAGGTGACAGTATCAGGTTCTCGAAGAAGTCTTTGTCGTGCCCGCTCCAGCTGTCAGCCACGACGATGTTGCTGAACAGCGACTGCATGAAGTCGTTGTGCTCGCGGTACAGCTGTTTGCTCTTCTCGCTTTTCCCGGGTTCGGTTTCGAGGCTTAGCATGGCCGTGTCGGCCACAAAGTTTTCAAGTGTTGCCCGTATGTTTTCCTTTGAGACGGCAGGGTTGGCCGCTTTCTGCGCCATTTCCATGAAGAAAGCGTCGGTGCGTTTGCGGTAAGCAGTGCGCAGGTTGCATGCGAACTTGTACAGGCGGTCGGCTATGTTGTTGAACACATCGTCGCGCTTGGGGTCGTTGAAGCCGCGCTTCATATAGCCGAGCATCAGCTGGTAGTCCTCTTCCACGCGTTCCAGCTCGCCTTTGTACACGAGCATAGGATGGCCGTTGACGAACGAGCGTGCCTCACGTATGGCCCTGCCCAGTTTTTGTTGGCCAATATATATGAATATGTCTTTGAGTTGCTTGCTTTCGTTGCTCTCCATTGTCAGTTGTTTTTTAGCCACTTGTCGGCGGTGTCGATATCCTTTTGTCTTGGGGCTTTGGCATGCTTGAATTTCATCTTGGGCATTGCGTCAAGCGTCTTGTCGTCAATTTCGTAATATTTACGGATTACCGCCGCGTAGCGTTTCAGCCCGTATTTGTTTATGGAGTCGCAGGCGGCGTCATATCCCTTGACAAATTCTTGCAGCTGCTTTTGCCTGCGTTCATTTTTCATCGTCTTGCCGTTGAAGGCTATGACGCCCAGCTGCATGTCCTTATCGCGGCTGTCCATCAGCACCGGGTTCTTGTACAGGCGTGCTGTTGTAGCCTGCGGTTCGGTCAGCAGTACGGCGTCCATCTCGTTGTTGAGCAGCATCTGTAGCCTTAGCGCGACATCGTTTATCTGTATTTTGAACACCATGTCGCGGTCTATTTTCGCGCTGTCTACAGCGTAGTCGGCCAGCAGTGCGGTGGCCGAGAAGCGCGTCATTGCCAGCATTTTGTCGTCAAGCTGCTTCAGCCGCCTTATTCGTGCCAGGCGGTTGCTTATCAGCTGCCAGTACGCATTGGTGGCGGCCACGTAGTCGAGCGTAATGCCTTGCGCCTTCATGTGCTGTCCGCGCACTATGTCGATGGCGCAACCCTCGATGCGTCCGCGCTTCAACGCCTCGTCGCAGTCTATCTGCGCCATGTATTGTACGAGCCTTATGTCGGCCTTGGCCGTGTCGAACATGTCGTGTTCCTTGGCTACGTATATGGGCAGGCAGTCCATGGTGGGCAGCACGCCAACTTTCAACGCCATGGAGTCAGCTTTGCGCAGCCGTTCCTGTTCGGCTCTTGTCTGTTTTTTCATCTCGTCGTATGACGGGCCGCAGGCGGTCAGCGCGGCAATGGCGGACAGAAGAACAAGGATTGCATATTTGGCTTTCATACGTCTGCATTATTAAAAAGGGCAGCCCAGCGTTAAAAACACGAGTCGCCCTTCAGAGTTTATAAATTAATGTGCGATATTAGTCATCCGTATTGAATGGTGGTGCAAAGTTAATGATTTATTTTGTAACTCAAAAAAATATCGTTACTTTTGTAAAACAAAATAGGACGGCCTGAAATACGCTATTGTATCAATTGGGATTGAGGGTATGCGTGCTGTGGGACGGCTTGGTATGCAGGTGTCATGCGAAAGGCCGTCTTTTACATTGTAAAAGGCCGTGTTTGGCGAGGTAAAAGACGACCTTTGGCAAGCCAAAAGACGGCCTTTTGCAATCCGTTGGTTTTCAGCTTGTTGCATGAACGGCTGAAACAAAGGGCGAAACAAGCGTCGACAGGCTCTTACGCCGGTTGAAATCCTAATCATATACTAAAGGAAAATGGCAAAGGACAAGATAGCTTACGTATGTTCGAATTGCGGACAGGAATCGGCAAAATGGATAGGCAAGTGCCCCAGTTGTGGGCAGTGGAATACGTTTAAGGAAATACGCGTGGCGGCAGACAACGGCCAGGCGGCTGCCGCTTCGGCCGCAGCTACCGTGCGCGGACGGCTCAACGGGGACAAGGCACGGCCGCTTTTCCTGCGCGAAATATCGGCTCACGACGAGCCGCGCATCGACATGCACGACACCGAACTTAACCGCGTGCTCGGCGGCGGACTGGTGCCCGGCTCCATAGTGCTGCTCGGGGGAGAGCCGGGCATTGGCAAGAGTACGCTTACCTTGCAGACAATCTTGCGCATGGTCGACCGCCGCATACTTTACGTAAGCGGCGAGGAGAGCGCACACCAACTGAAGATGCGCGCCGAGAGAATAGCCCATGCGCCGGCTGACAACTGCATGATACTGTGCGACACGTCGCTTGAAAGCATCTTCGCGCATGTGAAGAACACGTCGCCCGAAATCATTGTCATAGACTCCATACAGACAATCAGTACCGAAAGCGTGGAGAGTTCGCCCGGCAGCGTGGCCCAGGTGCGCGAGTGCGCGTCGGCGTTGCTACGCTTTGCAAAGTCGAGCGGAACGCCGGTAATACTCATCGGCCATATAAACAAGGAGGGCACGCTGGCCGGTCCCAAAATACTTGAACACATAGTAGACACGGTAATCCAGTTCGAGGGCGACCAGCATTACATGTACCGCATACTCCGCTCTACGAAGAACCGCTTTGGCAGCACATCAGAATTGGGCATTTACGAGATGCGCCAGGACGGACTAAGGCAGGTGGACAATCCCTCCGAACTGCTGCTCACACAAGACCGTGAGGGGCTTAGCGGCATTGCCATCTCGGCGGCAATCGAGGGTGTGCGCCCGTTTCTCGTAGAGACGCAGGCGCTTGTGTCGTCGGCTGCCTACGGAACGCCGCAGCGCAGTGCCACGGGTTTTGACCAGCGGCGGCTCAACATGCTGCTTGCCGTTCTTGAGAAGCGTGTCGGTTTCAAACTGATGCAGAAGGACGTGTTCCTCAACATAGCGGGCGGACTAAGGGTGACCGACATGGCAATGGACCTTGGAGTAATAGCTGCTGTGCTGTCGAGCAACGTCGATACGGCCATCGAGAGCGACTGGTGCATGGCCGGCGAGGTGGGACTTAGCGGCGAGGTGCGCCCCGTAAGCCGCATTGAGCAGCGCATAACGGAAGCCGCAAAGCTCGGTTTTACCCACATGATAGTGCCTAAATACAACCTTCAAGGGCTCGCCCGCAAGAAGTTTGACATCGAATTAGTACCTGTCCGCAAGGTTGAAGAGGCGCTAAGGGCGTTGTTCGGGTAGAAGTCTTGTAAAGGTAAAAAAGTTAAAAGGTAAAAAAGTGAAATTTAGTTCATTTGATAAAAACGGCAAATCCGCCGCATTGCATAACGCAATGCGGCGGATTTTGTAGTGTTATTTCACGTCGGCTGATGTGAGTCAGTCGATGTCCTTATTCGCTTTTGCCGTCAAGCCGCTGTGCTACGAACGCCCTAAGCTCCTCGCCGCGCAGGCCAGCCGTGAGCACTTTGCCCTTGTCGTCAACAACGATTGTGAACGGAATTGCCTGTATGCCGTACATCTGTGCGGCGGCGTTGTGCCATCCCTGAAGGTCTGACAGTTGCGTCCACGTCATGCCCATTGCGCTTACCGCGCTGCTCCATTGTTCCTTGTCCTCGTCTAATGAAACGCCGACAATACCGAGACCTTTGTCCTTGTAGTCGTTGTATGTCTTTACAAGGCTTGGCATTTCCTGGCGGCATGGGCCGCACCAACTTGCCCAAAAGTCGATAATGGTGAGCTTGTGCTTGGCAAACTCGTCGGTTACAGCCACGTTTTTGCCGTTTATGTCGGTCATGGTGAAGCTTATTACAAGCTCGTCCTCATGGCTTGCCGTGTCTTGAGGGGCGGCGGTTGCCGCCTCAGCTGGGGTGCTTGGGCTTTTCGTTTTGCCCGGTTGGCAGGCCATTACGGCCATGACCGCAACTGCGGCAAGGGCGTATGCGAAGCGTATTTTCATGCCTTGTTAAGTTATACCAAGTATTGCGAACTGATGCTCTCGTTGTTTACCACGCGGCGTATGGTCTCGGCGAACATGTCGGCTACAGACAACTGCTTCACTTTCGCGCAGCGGTTGGAGTAGGGGATAGAGTCTGTGAACACCATCTCTTCAAGCGCGGAGTTCTGTATTCTCTCGCTTGCAGGACCGCTCATGACGCAGTGCGACGCGCATGCCCTTACGCTTTTGGCTCCCGCCTGCTTCATTATGTCGGCTGCTTTGGTTATTGTTCCGGCTGTGTCAACCATATCGTCGATGATTACGACGTTCTTGTCTTTCACGTCGCCGATAATCTGCATGCTTTCTACGACGTTCGCCCTTGCACGAGTCTTGTTGCAAAGTACGAGCGGACAGCCCAGGTATTTGGCGTATGTGTTGGCGCGTTTGCTGCCGCCTACGTCGGGTGACGCAATGACGATATTTTCTAATTTGAGGCTTTGCAGGTAAGGCAGGATTACGCCAGAGGCGTACAAATGGTCTACCGGTACGTCGAAGAAGCCTTGGATTTGGTCTGCGTGCAAGTCCATGGTGATGAGGCGGTCGATGCCGGCCACGCGCAAGAGGTCGGCCACGAGTTTTGCTCCGATGCTTACACGGGGTTTGTCCTTGCGGTCTTGGCGTGCCCAACCGAAGTAGGGTATTACGGCGTTGATGCTCTTTGCCGACGCGCGTTTCGCCGCATCAATCATCAGGAGCAGCTCCATCAGGTTGTCTGAATTTGGGAATGTGCTTTGTACAAGGAATACGTCGCGTCCTCGGATTGACTCCTCGTATGAAACGGCGAACTCGCCGTCAGAGAACTTTGTTATGAGCAGATTGCCCAAGGGACAACCCAAACTGTTGCAGATTTTCTCTGCAAGGTATCTGGTATTGGTGCCAGAAAATACCATGAAAGAGTTTTTTTCACTCATTTTTACTCGTAAGTGTTTTATGATTTGTATTCTTATGATGCAGCTTTACGCAGTCTTTCAAAGTGGTTTATAAGTTCTTTGTAGTCAAGCTGGCTGTGTATGTCGAACTTGTCCCAAAGGTCGTCGCACACCACTACGCCTCCGAACCCGAGTTCTTTGGCTTCCTTTATATTGTCGAGGCGTACTCCGCCGAAGGCGTACACATGCTTGTCTATAAGCCCGAGCCGGGCGGCTTCGTCAAGCGTCCGGCCATGTCCGCCGTGCGGTTCGAAGCAGTTGTTCAGGAATACGTATTCCGCTTTCTTTTTCATCGTGGGAAGCTCGGCTGTATTATTGCAGGTGACGCTGAACTTCCCTTTGTAGTCTTTTGGCGGTTCGACGCCTTCCGCATCGATGTGTATGCCAGCCAGTCCGTATTCGCTTTTAAGGTAATAATGGTCGTGTACTGTAATCCTGCTGTACGACATGTCGGGGAGCAGCGACAGCAGGCGTTCTGAATACATGGGCGATGTCCCGGGCTTGCACAGATGCAGATGCTCCATGCCTTCCTCGAAAAGAGCCGTCAGTATTTTGTCTTCTTCTACAAAGAATGTAGGTTGAGTCATTATAACGAGCTTCATCGCTTATTTCTTTTTTCAAATGCAAATGTATAAAAAAAATGATAAACCTACAATCGATTGGCTAATAAAAGTTATTTCGTCAGGCTTAAAACGGAGTGAAGATACCGTTGCTGTATCGTGTAGCTGTAGTTTCCGCCTGCATTCCTTAATTTCCGCATTGGTATCGCTTTGTTTGTACGGGCGTGCGGTAGTCCCATTGGGACTTATTTTTGCATGACGGCATAACGTCTTGATACACAATGCGTTGCAAAAGGCCGCCTTTTAGCCTCTAAAATATGGCCTTTTAGGCTGTAAAAGGTGACCTTTGTGAATGTAAAATACGGTCTGTTGCAATTTGAGCCCACTTTTTTTGAACAAATGTTTGCAATTGCTTTGGTGTTATGAAAATATTGTCTACTTTTGCATTTGCAAACTCGGGTTTGCAAAACCTTGTATGAACAACATGGATAAGGACATCAAGCATAGTGGCATTGTCGAAGATGTTACGGCAGAGCTTACGCGTGTACGCATAGTGCAGTCGTCTGCGTGTGCGTCGTGTGAAGTGGCGAGCCGTTGCCACGCGTCGGAAAGCAAGGAAAAAACCATAGATGTTTATGGCGACTATACAGGGCGGTGTTCTGTTGGCGACAGTGTAACGGTTGTTGTGTCGCAGCGCGCTGGTATGTTCGCCGTGATGTTGAGCGCTGTTGTTCCGCTTGTGTTGGTGGTGGTTGTGTTGGCTTCAACGTTGGCGGTTACGGGCAACGAGCCGCTTTCAGCGGTGTTCGCACTGCTTTCACTTATACCTTATTATATATTACTTTACCTTTTTCGATATAAAATCAGTTCGCGGCTCACGTTTAAGATAGTTCCGTGATGGACGCGGCAAACTTTATGGAAACAATTAACAACTAAAACAAATACAAAACTTATGAACTTTATCCTTATTGCAGTAATTGTTCTTGGAGGCATTGCGCTCGTTTCGGCGGTGGTGCTGTATGTGTGCTCCAAGAAATTCGCTGTACATGAAGACCCGCGCCTTGCGCAGGTCTCGGCCCTTCTGCCCGGTGCCAATTGCGGTGGATGCGGCTATCCCGGCTGCTCCGGCATGGCGGCTGCCTTGGTGAAGGGGGCTGATGCCGGTTCGCTCGACGGGCTTTATTGCCCTGTAGGCGGAGCTTCCGTTATGGGGCAGGTGGCCGACTTGCTCGGCATGGCCGTGGCCAATACCGAGCCAAAAGTGGCCGTTGTGCGTTGCAACGGCACGTGTGAACTGCGTCCGCGCATAGCCGAATACAACGGCTTGCGCACGTGTGCGGCCATGCACTCGTGCGGTGCAGGCGAGACGGCGTGCGGCTACGGATGTCTCGGTTGCGGCGATTGTGTCAAGGCATGCGCCTTCGGTGCAATAACAATCAATCCCGAAACGGGACTTCCAGAAGTAGACGAGGGAAAGTGTACAGGCTGCGGCGCGTGCGCTAAGGCTTGTCCGCGCCATATCATAGAGCTGCGCAAGAAAGGCGTGAAAGGCCGCCGCGTGTATGTGCGTTGCGTCAACAAGGACAAGGGCGCGGCTGCAATGAAGGCCTGCAAGGCGGCCTGCATAGGTTGTGGAAAGTGCGAGAAGGAATGCCAGTTTGGCGCAATCACCATCGAGAACAACGTGTCATACATCGACCCGGACAAGTGCCGCCTGTGCCGCAAGTGTGTCGAGGTATGTCCTACGCACGCAATCATAGCCGTAAACTTCCCTGCGCCAAGGCCGAAAGCGGTTGCCGACGCGCAGGAAACGGCTGACGTAAAACCTAAACAAGAGGAGGTAAAAGCATGAAACTCAGGACATTCAGAATAGGAGGAATACACCCCGAAGAGAACAAGTTGTCTTCGGAGGCGGCAACGCAAATAGCCAAACTGCCCCAGCAGGCAATATTCCCCCTCTCGCAACATATCGGAGCACCGGCCAAACCGGTGGTTAAGAAAGGCGACAAGGTGAAGGTAGGCACGCTCTTGGCCGAGGCCGGAGGCTTCGTTTCAGCACCTATATACTCGTCGGTATCGGGTACGGTGCTGAAAATAGACGAGGCCGTGGATGCCACGGGCTACCGCAAACCTGCAATAATAGTGAAGGTTGAGGGAGACGAATGGGAGGACTATATAGACCGTTCGGACAAGCTCGAGACACTGGAGGCTCACCCGGAGCTTACACCCGAAGAAATCATAGAGCGCGTGAAGAAGGCCGGCGTTACCGGCATGGGCGGCGCAGGCTTCCCAACATTCATTAAGCTGTGCCCTCCGCCTACGGCAAAGGCCGAGTGCGTAATACTGAACGGGGTGGAGTGCGAGCCTTACATCACGTCTGATTACAGGCTGATGATGGAGCACGCAGACGAAATCCTCGTTGGGCTGGAGCTGCTTATGAAGGCGGTGAAGGTGGCGAAAGGCTACATCGGCATCGAAGAGAACAAGCCCCAAGCCATAGCTTTGTTTGAGGAAAAGACCGCAGGGCGGGCTGACATCGAGATAGTTCCGTTGGCTAAGAAATATCCGCAGGGCGGTGAGAAGCAGCTCGTTGATGCAGTAATCCGCCGCCAAGTGCCTGCTCCTCCGGCCATACCTGTGAATGTAGGAGCCGTGGTGCAGAATGTTGGTACGGCCTTCGCCGTATATCAGGCGGTGATGAAGAACAAACCCTTGTTCGAGCGTTACACCACCGTTACGGGCAAGAGGCTTGAACGGCCAAGTAATTTCCTCGTGCGCATGGGCACTCCGATGCTCGACCTTATCAACGAGTGCGGCGGTATGCCGGAAGGAGACAATAAGTTGCTGGCCGGCGGCCCGATGATGGGCAAGGCTCTTACATCGGTTGAAGTGCCCATCTGCAAAGGTACGAACAGCGTCACCATTCTTAGCGGAGACGACGCGAAGCGCAAGCCTGTGCAGCCTTGCATCAGGTGTGCGAAGTGCGTAAGCGTGTGCCCCATGGGTCTTGAGCCTTACCTCCTGGCTACGGCCAGCGCGTTGCACGACTGGGAGAAGGTCGAGGCGGCTGGCGTAACGTCGTGCATAGAGTGCGGTTCTTGCCAGTTTACATGCCCTGCCCACCGCCCGATGCTTGACAACATAAGGCTCGGCAAGAGCACGGTGATGGGTATAATAAGGTCGCGCAACGCGAAGAAATAACAAACTATTTATATAAAAAAGTAACAAGAAAATGAGCAAATTGATAGTTTCATTATCGCCGCATGCGCATGGAAACGATAGCGTGGAGCGCAACATGTACGGCGTAATCATAGCCTTGGTGCCGGCGTTGCTCGTGTCTTTCCTTTATTTCGGGATAGGCTCGGTGGTAGTCTGCGCGTCAAGCGTGGCCGCATGTGTGTTCTTCGAGTGGGCGATAACAAAATATATGTTGAAAAGGCAGCCTACCATCATGGACGGTTCGGCCATATTGACGGGTCTGCTGCTTGGCTTCAACCTGCCTTCCAACCTTCCCGTTTGGATTGTAATCATAGGCGCGCTGGTGGCAATAGGCATCGGCAAGATGACTTTCGGAGGTCTTGGCTGCAATCCGTTCAACCCCGCGCTGGTAGGCCGTTGCTTCCTTCTGGCTTCGTTCCCGGCGCAGATGACATCGTGGCCGGTGGCCGGTCAGCTTGCTTCTTATGTCGATGCGCAGACCGCCGCAACGCCTTTGAGCATTATGAAAACGGCGATAAAGACCGGCGACGCTTCCGTATTGGAGCAGCTCCCGAACTCTATGTCCCTGCTGCTCGGCAACCCCGGACTGAACAACGGTGCCGGATGTATCGGCGAGGTGTGCGCCCTTGCGCTCCTTATAGGCTTGGCATACATGCTTTGGAAGAAAATCATAACATGGCACATACCTGTAAGCATCCTCGCCACGGTGTTAGTATTTAGCGGACTTCTGCACCTTGCCAACCCCGTATACGCCAACCCGGTGGCTACGCTGCTTAGTGGCGGCCTCATGCTTGGCGCAATCTTCATGGCAACCGATTACGTAACGTCGCCCATGACGCATAAGGGGCAGCTCATTTACGGTGTGTCTATTGGTTTCCTTACGGTCGTTATACGAAACTGGGGTTCATATCCCGAGGGCATGTCGTTCGCAATCCTTATCATGAACGCGTTGACCCCATTAATCAATACATACGTGAAACCGAAGCGTTTTGGTGAAATTGTAAGCAAGGAGGGCGGAAAATGAAAAAGCTGGAATCTACTATAACCAACATGGTGGTTGTGCTTGTGGGCGTTGCCTTGGTAACGGGCAGCATACTGGCATACGTCAACCATGTGACCGAAGAGCCGATTAAGCTTCAGGCAGAAAAGACACTTGCCGACGGAATAAAGGCCGTAATGGGCGGCGTTGAGCTGACCGTAGCCAAGGATGACACCGTAAGGCAGAACGTTGCAGGCAAGGAAACGACATTTGTTATACATGAAGCCGTAGGAGCGGACAAGGCTCCGCTGGGTGCAGCCGTGGAGAGTACGGCCGGCGGATTTGGCGGAGACTTGAAGGTGCTGGTGGGCTTTGACACAGAGGGGAAAATCCTCGGATACACCGTATTGCAGCACGCAGAGACCCCGGGACTTGGCGCAAAGGCCGACAAATGGTTTCAGAAGGACGGCAAAGGGTGCATAATAGGCAAAAGCCCGGCTACGGACAAGCTGACCGTAAAGAAGGACGGGGGCGATATTGACGCCATTACGGCGTCCACCATTACGAGCCGCGCCTTCCTCTTGGCCGTAACCCAGGCGTACCAAGCGTACAAGTCAGTGCCTGTAGATGCACATACTGGTGCTTCGGGCAAGCATTGATAAAGTTTCATCATAATTAAAATGCAGAAGCAATGAATTACATAAAGATATTGATTAACGGCATAGTAAAGGAGAACCCTACGTTTGTGCTCCTCCTTGGAATGTGCCCTACGCTGGCAACAACCACGTCGGCCATGAACGGCCTGTCGATGGGATTGGCTACGACGTTCGTGCTGATATGCTCCAACTTGGTGATTTCACTTATCAAGAACCTCACGCCCGACATGGTGCGCATTCCTGTTTTCGTGGTTGTAATCGCGTCATTTGTCACTATATTGCAGATGCTGATGCAGGCTTACGTGCCTGCCATCTACGCCACGCTCGGCCTTTACATACCGCTTATCGTGGTTAACTGCATCATCCTTGGACGCGCCGAAGCCTTTGCCTGCAACCACGGGCCGGTGGAAAGCCTGTTCGACGGAGCTGGCATGGGGTTAGGTTTTAGCTTGGCGTTGACGCTGCTCGGTGCGGTACGCGAGCTGCTCGGAGCAGGCTCTATATTCGGAATAGCGTTGTTGCCCGAAACGAGCAACATGCTTCTCTTCATTTTGCCTCCGGGTGCGTTCATCACTTTGGGGTATCTGATTGCAATAGTTAACAGGTTTAAGAAAGCGTAATTTATGGAATACTTACTGATTTTCATCTCGGCGATATTTGTGAACAACATCGTGTTGTCACAATTCCTGGGCATCTGCCCGTTCCTCGGCGTGTCGCAAAAGATTTCGACATCGCTCGGCATGGGCGCGGCTGTGGCTTTCGTGCTCACCCTTTCAACCATAGTGACGTATCTTGTGCAGATATACATCCTCAACCCCATGGGGCTGCAATACCTCCAGACGATAGCCTTCATCCTCGTGATAGCCGCGTTGGTGCAGATGGTTGAGATTATATTGAAGAAGGTGTCGCCTGCGCTATACCAGGCGCTTGGCATCTATCTGCCGCTAATCACCACCAACTGCGCCGTGCTTGGCGTTGCAATCCTGGTTATACAGAAGGACTTTTCGCTCATTCAGAGCGTGGTCTACGCCTTCTCCACTGCAGTAGGTTTTGCCGTAGCATTGGTGGTTTTTGCCGGAATACGCGAGCAGCTGGCTATGGTCAGCATACCCAAGGGCATGCGCGGCATGGCAATAGTGCTTGTCACGGCAGGCCTGTTAAGCCTCGCATTCATGGGCTTCTCTGGTGTTGACGGCGGTTTGAGAGAGCTGTTCGGGCTGAATTGAGCTTGATATTATGCAATAAAGCAGGGGGTAAAGCGGTAAGCTTTACCCCCTGTTTTTGTTTTTATGGGGACGGTTGGCATGGTTTATTGACTTAGCTTTGCATGATTTATTGTGCATTTTATCTTTTTTGTATGTATATTTTTTGAAAAGACACTGATTTTAGCTACTTTTGCGATTTAGACGAATATAATTATCAGAAAACTATGAAACAGACAATTTTGGTTACAGGCGGCACCGGCTTTATCGGTTCGCATACGGTAGTGGAGCTGCAACAGGCCGGGTATAAGGTCGTAATCGTGGACAACCTTTCAAACTCGAAGGCCGACGTGGTAGACGGAATAGAGAAAATCACAGGCGTGCGTCCGGCTTTCGAGCAGGTGGACTGCTGCGACCTGGCGGCCATGGACGCCGTCTTTGCCAAGTACGGCGACATCAAGGGCATAATACATTTCGCGGCGAGCAAGGCCGTCGGCGAGAGCGTGCAGAAGCCTCTGATGTATTACCGCAACAACATAACCAGCCTGCTGAACATCCTTGAGCTGATGCCTAAGTACGGCGTGAAGGGCATAATATTCTCGTCGAGCTGCACGGTGTACGGCCAGCCTTCACCCGAGCATCTGCCCGTGACCGAGGATGCGCCGATACAGAAAGCACTAAGCCCTTACGGCAACACGAAGCAGGTGAACGAGGAAATAATACAGGACTACATACATAGCGGCGCCCCGATAAAGTCTGTCATTCTAAGATATTTCAACCCGATTGGCGCGCATCCGACGGCTTACATCGGCGAGCTGCCCAACGGAGTGCCTATGAACCTCATACCGTTCGTCACACAGACGGCCATCGGAATACGCAAGCAACTCAAAATCTTCGGCAACGATTACAATACCCCTGACGGCACCTGCATACGCGACTACATCTACGTGGTTGACCTGGCTAAGGCTCACGTCAAGGCCATGGAGCGCGTACTCGACAAGGAAGGCACTGATGCAGTGGAAATCTTTAACATAGGCACGGGGCGGGGCGTGAGCACGCTCGAAGTGGTAGAGGGCTTTGAGAAGGCTACTGGCGTGAAGGTTAACTGGGAATACGCTCCGCGCCGCGAGGGCGACATCGAGAAAGTATGGGCCGACCCGACCAAGGCCAACACCGTATTGGGATGGAAAGCCGAGACCAGCCTTGAAGACACCCTACGCTCCGCATGGAAATGGCAGGTGAAGCTTGACGAGGAGGCAAAGAAGGCCTAAGGGGCTTGTATAGGCTTGTTTATGTTGCAACCGGCGGAGGCGGATGTCCTTCCGCCGGTTTTGTTTATGTTTATGCGCTTACGCAATTACAATTACAGATGACAATTGTACATATTGCGGCGAGACATTGCGGACATAACATCAATTTAATATTTATATTATATATTTATATATATATAAATATATAATATATTATTATAATATAATAAATAGTAATATAATCATTGGTGATAATGATGGGATGATATGCGTATATAGTGTTATGCCGATTGCCTGGCAGGCCGTGGCGTTGCACAAGACTTGCTGTTTGGGTAAATGTCATCTGTCATCTGTAATTCTGTAAGCGTAAGGGTGTGGCGGCTAAAGGCGGCCTTTGGCGGTGCCAAAAGGCATCTTTGGCATGGCTGAAGGCCATGTATGGCGGAACGGAAGACGTCCCGGCTGCAAGCTGGTGCGGCCGGGACGTCGTGGCGATATTAAGTGTGAGTGTTGTTATCTTGCAATCCTGTTGTGCTCGGGGAACACTACGGTGGGCTTGTAAGCCTTAGCCTCCTCGAAGTCCATCAGGGCGTAGGCTATGATTATAACCGTGTCGCCAACCTGGCATTTCCTCGCCGCCGCGCCGTTAAGGCATATGCAGCCGCTGCCGCGCTCGCCCTTGATGATGTACGTCTCAAAGCGTTCGCCGTTGTTGTTGTTCACTATTTGCACCTTTTCGCCGGCTATTAGGCCGGCCGCGTCCATCAAGTCCTCGTCTATGGTGATGCTGCCCATGTAGTTGAGGTTGGCCTCGGTCACCTGGACACAGTGCAGTTTGCTTTTCAATACTTCTATCATCATGGCTTTGTCAGCTTTTGTATTTTATATGGTCTATGAGCCTTACCGGCCTTGCTCCGCAATAAACGGTGATGCAGCCTACTATGTAGGCGGAGTCGTTCCAGTCGCTAACTGGCTGTAGAGTGTCGCCGTCAACTATTTCAAAGTATTCCACGTCAAGCCCGTTTACGGCGTTGATTTGGTTTACCACGTGGTCGTGGGTCTCTTTCAGGGCGTGTGTCTTGGCGTATTCAAGGCTTTCTTTGAGAGCCTTGAATATGTTTGGGGCTATCGCTCTTTCGTCGGGCGAGAGCAGGGCGTTGCGCGATGAGCGCGCCAGTCCGTCGGTGTCGCGCACTATGGGGCATTCTACGATATTTACTTTCAGCCCCAACGATTTCACCATAGCCTTTACCACGGCTATCTGCTGCCAGTCTTTCTCGCCGAAATAAGCCCTGTCCGGGCGCACTATGTAGAACAGGCGGCTTACCACCTGGCACACACCGTTGAAGTGGCCGGGGCGGTGTGCTCCCTCCATTACGGTTGAAACCGGGGGAAACTCGAAGTGGCGCGTGTCGGGGGTGGGGTACATCTCCTCCACTGACGGCGCGAACACATAGTCTGCCCCGACGCTTTCCAGCAATTTGCAATCGGCCTCAAGGTCACGTGGATATGAGCTTAAATCTTTCGGGTCGTTGAATTGGGTGGGGTTGACAAAGACGGAAACAACAGTAATGTCGTTATCCTTAACACTTTTCTTGACTAAGGAAGCGTGTCCTTCATGTAGCGCTCCCATCGTAGGTACAAGTCCTACGCTCCTGCCTTGTTTCCTGTCGTCGAACAAAGTGTTTTGAAGTTCGGCTATCTTATGAAAAACCTGCATGATGTATATTGTGTTTCAACACTTATTGAATCGGCGTGCAAAATAACAACAAATTTCTTAAATAATGAAGAATAATCGGGAAAATATGCCGTTAAGGGCGGCCTTTTGCCTAATAAACGAAAAAAAATACTCGTTTTACGAAGATTTTTCGTACCTTTGCAAGGATAAAATTTAACATCATGAAGGCAAAGAAGGTATTGTTCATAAACCAGGAAATCACTCCTTATGTTCCGGAAAGCGAGATGTCGCATTTAGGCCGCGTGTTGCCGCAGGTCATACAGGAAAAGGGATACGAGATACGGACTTTCATGCCAAAATGGGGCAATATCAACGAGAGGCGCGGGCAGTTGCACGAGGTGATACGTCTGTCAAGGATGATGCTCATCATCGACGAGACCGACCATCCGCTTATAATCAAGGTCGCTTCGATACCGTCAACGCGGATACAGGTGTATTTCATAGATAACGAGGATTATTTCACGAAACGCCTGATGGCATTCGACGAGAACGGCAACGAGTATGACGATAACGGCGAGAGGGCGGTGTTCTTTGCGCGCGGCGTGCTCGAAACGGTCAAGAAGCTGCGTTGGACGCCCGATATCATTCATTGTCAGGGATGGATGTGCTCTGCCATACCTTTATATATAAAGACGGCTTATCATGACGAGCCTTCGTTTGCCAATACAAAGGTTGTCACCTCTTTGTTCTCGGAAGAGCTGCACGGAAGTCTCGGCGAGAATTTCAGAAACAGCATAGAGTTCAGGGATGTAAAACCGGAGATACTTGACGGCTATGGTAAGGATTTCAGCTTCGTCGATTTCGAAAAGCTTGCCATAGATTATTCTGACGGTATCGTGAACGCGGGAAAGGACGTCAACCCCGAATTAATCGCCTATGCCGAGAGCAAAGGGCTGCCAGTATTGGTCAACCCCGGTGATGAAGATTTGTGCCAGGCATATGAGGCCTTCTACGACAAGATATTTGAAGGCAATGCAGAATAAGGTAAATTGTTTTTGTTTTTAAGATTTACACCCAGATGAAAATAGGTATTTTTGCGTTCATTGTGGCGTTTGCCTCAATAATGTTCGCTTCGTGTGACGATACGACAGGTACGATTGGCAACTCTTTGACGGATAATATAGACATGCTTGAAGTGTCTACCGATACGTTTGAGGTTACGTCAAGGTCTATTGTTGTAGATTCTGTGCTTTCGCGCAATACGACAGGTTATCTTGGCATTATCCGTGACCCGGAGACTGGTAACTACATAACAGGGGATTTTATGGCTCAGTTTGGTACACTTGAAGATTACGGCTTGCCCGAGCTGGACAGCATAGCCAGTCTTACGGAGGATTTTACCGATGCTGATACAGATGAACAGAAAATAAATAAAGTGGTAGCCGACTCTTGCCATATCCGCTTGTTTTTCCAAAGTTATTATGGCGATTCGCTTGCTACAATGAACATGACTGTTCATGAAATGGCTGCTCCCATGAGTGAGAGCGAACTTTATTATTCTAATTTCGACCCGAAGAAAAAGGGATTTGTGGATGACAAAGGTCTTAAGGTGAACAAAACATACGCATTGACCGACTTCACGGTTAGTGATGACGAACGTGCAGATGAAGGCTCGTATACGCCCAATATAAAAATAAACCTGAACAAGCCGTATACGGATAAAGATGGTGTTACATATAATAATTATGGCACTTACATAATGCGCAAGTATTATGAGAACCCCGATTATTTTAAGAATTCATATAATTTCATCCATAATGTTTGTCCTGGCTTCTATTTTGAAATGAATGACGGGTTGGGTTCAATGGCATATATTACTGTGAGCCAGCTTAATATCTATTTCAAATACAAGGCAGATACGACTTATGTCGGCACATCTTCGTTTGCTGGAACAGAAGAAGTTTTGCAAACAACAAAGATAGAAAATGATGGCGGCGCGATAAAAAGCCTCGCCGCTGATGAAAGCTGTACTTATCTCAAGACTCCTGCCGGGATATTCACAGAATTGACATTGCCTGTTGACGAGGTGATGAAGGGACACGAGAACGATACATTGAATACGGCGAAACTCGTATTGACACGATTGAACAATTCGGTAAACAGCGATTATTCTTTGGCTGTTCCGACTGCTTTGCTGATGATACCCAAGGATAGCTTGTATAGTTTCTTTGAGAACGGAGATATAATTGATTACCAAAAATCTTTCTATGCAAGCTTTGATGTAGACTCAAGCCAGCGTTACACTAACACTTATACGTTCAATAACATATCCGAACTTATAACCCACATGTATGCTTCCAAAAGCGATGGTCATGAGGATTGGAACAAGGTGGTTGTTATTCCTGTAAGCATTACCACTAACAGCTCACAGCAGATAGTGAAGGTTGTGCATGACATGAGCCTTACCAGTACACGTCTTGTGGGAGGAGCAAAGAATCCAAACGCTCCAATTAAACTTAGTGTCGTTTACAGTAAATTCAGTAACAATTAATGGCTGATAATTATCTTGAGCGTCATTATCAGGAATACGAGAAACGCAAGGAAGAATGGTTGCGCAAGAAGAAGCATCTTGTCAAGTCGGTGAAGGAGTCTATGCACCGGCGTGTGAATGAGGGCAAATAGACCATTTGGTCTGCTGCTGATGCGGATTATAAGGTATTCCGTGCGGACGTTATGATATATTTTGTGGCAAATGGGAAATACTTTATTCTGAACGAATAGTGTATTTCCCATTTGCCACAAAATATTTTAAAGTGTTATTTCTTGATTTTTAATTGAATATAAGCTCCTCTTTGCCTTCGCATTTGTCTGCGGTGATGGTGTCACCGGCTTTTAGCTTTCCGTCGAGCAGGAGCTCGCATACGCCGTCTTCGATGTAAGTCTGGATGGCACGCTTCAGCGGACGGGCTCCAAATTGTACGTCATAGCCCTTCATTGCGACAAATTCCTTGGCCTTGTCGGTGATTTCGAGCTTGTAGCCCAGTTCGCTTACGCGCTTTATGAGGCCGCGAAGCTCTATGTTGATGATTTGCTTTATCGCGTCAAGGTCGAGCTGGTCGAAGGTTATTATTTCGTCCAGACGGTTCAGGAACTCGGGGCTGAACTGCTTGCTCAGGCTCTTCTGTATTATGCTGCGCGCGTATTCCTTGTCGCTCTCGTTGAGGCTTAGCCCCATTCTTCCGCCTGCGGTGAAGCCCACGCCGCGCCCAAACTCCTTCAGTTGGCGCGTACCGGCGTTGCTCGTCATGATTATGACGGTGTTGCGGAAGTCGATTAGGCGGCCGTTGCCGTCGGTAAGGCGTCCCTCGTCGAGCACTTGCAGCAGCATGTTGAACACGTTGCCGTGAGCCTTCTCTATTTCGTCGAGCAACACGATGGAGTAGGGATGGCGGCGCACACGCTCCGTCAGCTGGCCACCCTCCTCGTAACCTACGTATCCCGGAGGCGCACCGATAAGGCGCGACGTGTTGAAGCTCTCGCTGTATTCGCTCATGTCTATGCGGATGAGGGCGTCCGCGCTGCCGAACATGTATTCGGCCAGCTTCTTTGCCAGGTACGTTTTGCCCACGCCGGTAGGGCCGAGGAACATGAACGCACCGATGGGGTGGTTGGGCTCTTTCAGCCCTACGCGGTTGCGCTGTATGGCTTTCACCATTTTCTCTATGGCCTTGTCCTGCGCTATTACGGCCTTCTTGAGTTCCGCGCCCATGTTTTTCAGGCGCACGCCCTCGGCTTCAGCCATGCGCTGTACAGGCACGCCGGTAATCATCGACACAACGTCGGCTACGTCCTTTTCGGTGATGACGTCGCGCTGGCCTATCTCGTTGTTCTCCCATTTCAGCTGAAGCTCTTTCAGTTCAGCTTCCAGTTCGGTCTGCTTGTCGCGGTAGCTTGCGGCCAGTTCGAAGTTTTGGTTCCTTACGGCGGCCTGCTTTTTCTCCTTCACATAGCTTATTTCCTTCTCCTTCTCGCCGATTTCAGGCGGCATCTGGGCGTGTTGCAGGTGTACGCGTGCGCCCACTTCGTCCATCGCGTCGATAGCCTTGTCGGGGAAAGCACGGTCGGTGACATAACGGTCTGTCAGTTTGACACACGCCATAATGGCATCGTCAGAGTAAGATACGTGGTGGTGATACTCGTAGCGTTCCTTTATGTTGTTCAGTATTTCTACGGTTTCCTCGGCCGTGGTAGGCTCTACTATTACCTTTTGGAAGCGTCGTTCCAGCGCGCCGTCCTTTTCGATGGAGTTGCGGTATTCGTCAAGCGTCGTTGCGCCGATGCACTGTATTGTGCCGCGTGCCAGCGCGGGCTTCAGTATGTTGGCCGCGTCCATTGAGCCGGGTGTGGAGCCTGCGCCCACGAGCGTGTGTATTTCGTCGATGAAAATCACCACGTCGGGGTTCTGCTCTATTTCCTTGATTAGCGCGCGTACACGCTCCTCGAATTGTCCGCGGTATTTTGTACCGGCCACTACGGCCGTCATGTCGAGGCTTATTATGCGCTTGTTGAACAGCACGGGCGACGTGTGGTGCTTGCATATCATCTGCGCCAGTCCTTCCACTATGGCGCTTTTGCCTACGCCCGGCTCGCCTATGAGTATGGGGTTGTTCTTCTTCCTGCGGCAAAGTATTTCGGTAACGCGTTGTATTTCGCGCTCGCGTCCCACCACGGGGTCGAGCTTTCCCTCGGCGGCGGCCTTCGTAAGGTCGGTGCCGAAGTTGTCAAGTACGGGTGTCTTGCCCGTAGGCCGCTGTGTGGTCGTGGTGCCCGTAGGGCGCGACTTCTGCGAGTTGTTGCCGTTTATGCTAAGCATTCCGTCGTCTTCGTCCTCTTCCTTGTCGGGCATGCCTATGCCGTCGCTGACGGTGTTGGCCTTCTGCCTGAAATATGTCAGTGCGTCTTCGTAGTTCATATTGTTAAATTCAAGCACTTCTTTCGCTCCGTTGTCTACGTGGTCGTGCAGTATGGCGAGCAGCAGGTGCTGTTCGTCAACCATCTGCGTGGCCTGTATGCGCGCTTCGAGCACGGCCAGTTTCAGTATGTTGCTGGCCTTTTCGTTGAGCACGAGCTCGTGCGTGCGGAGCGGTTGCGCGAAGTCTTCCTCGCGCACCTTTTGTTCAAGTTCTTCTTTTATGGTTTGGAAATTGATGTCTGATTTTACGAATAGTTCGTGTACGGGGCCGGTCTTGTCGCGCAGTATGCCGAGCAACAGGTGCTCCGGACCTACCGACCTGCTGGCCAGCCGTGCCGCTTCCTCGCGGCTGAAGGCCAGTATCTGCGATACTTTCGGTGAAAATTGACTTGTCATTTACAGTTCCTAATCGTTAATTATATCATTTCATACCCTTGCAAAGGTACACATTTATTCATACAAACACCGTGCCAATGTGTAAATTAACTATTTTTTGTCTGTTTCTTGCGAGCTTTTTCCGTTGTTTCCAGACGTGTCATTCTTGTTTCAATAAGAAACTGTTTCAGAGCAGGACATGGCAAAGTGTCAGTTTGAAAATGTCTGTATTTCCAGTTGAAATAGCTTGGCAAGAGGTGTATCGATTGTCATTTCACAGGCAAAAGGCCACATCTCATATCCCCGAATACGGCAAAACGAAGGGTAAAAGGTGGCCTTTTGTAATTGCAGGGGATGTCTTTGAGGGTGCTGAAGACGGTCTTTTCCTATGCTGAAGACGGCTTTTGCCACCGATAAATGCCGTTCAAGCAATGTTAAAACGCCGTATTTTCTGCACATCGTGAAGGCTTTTTGCCTTAATGTTCAGTGTTTCAGACGATTGCGTTTGCACACTTTTCTTGGCTGTATTTCAGTCCGCCGTGTTCTCGTTCTGAAATATTGCAGCCACGGAGCGTCATTGAAAATCAGTATGTCAGCCATCCGCCGGTTTGTATGTCAAAGTGTATGTTCCGGCATGTAGCGTTGTCGCGATGCGTCCGGCATTGTCCTTTAATTCGGGAAAACAGTTGTGTAATACCGCATTATAAGTTTTTTTATGATAAAACAAACCTGCATTTTGTTGGTAAATACTGGAAAAGTTGTAATTTTGTACGTGTCAAACCATTTAAACCAAAATACAATTATGAAGAAGTTAAAGGTTATAACACTTGGATTGTGCGCGGCTCTTGTGGTGAGTTGCAGCACTAAGACGGGTACTGGTGCTCTCATAGGCACTGGTGCTGGTACGTTTGTAGGTGGAATTATCGGCAAGATTGCAGGCAACACAGCCGTTGGAGCAGCCGTCGGAGCAGCGGTAGGCGCAGGCACGGGCGCACTCATTGGCCGCCACATGGACAAGGTAAAGGCCGAGACTGAGGCGCAACTTGCCGAGACGGCCACGGTTGAGGAAGTTACGGATAATAACGGGTTGAAGGCCGTTAAGGTTACGTTTGATTCAGGTCTGCTCTTTACGACAGGCAGTGCAAGCCTTAGTACGTCGGCAAAATCGTCGTTGAGCAAGTTTGCCAACAATGTGTTGAAGAAGAATGCAAGCGTAGACGTCAACGTTTACGGATATACCGACAATCAGGGATGGAAGAACTCTACTGCGGAGCAAAGCGCACAGAAAAACCTTAACCTGTCGCAGGAGCGTGCCCAGAGCGTGGCTTCTTACCTGATGGCATGTGGCGCTGCAACAAGCCAGATTGCAGCAGTGGAAGGTCTCGGAGAGTCGAACCCTGTGGCAGACAACAGTACTGAAGCCGGCCGCGAGCAGAACCGCCGTGTGGAGGTGTATCTCTACGCAAGCCAGGAAATGATTGACGCCGCCAACAACGGGACACTGCAATAATGTAATAAATTAAGAGTTAAGAGTTAAGGAAAGTACGGTTTTAAGGTCATAAGGTTATGAGGTTTTACGGTGTTGGTAATACTCCTACATACCCTTCAACCGTATAACCCTATAACCTTATGACCTTAAAACCGTACTTTCCTTAACTCTTAATTATCAAAAACAGCATGTTACGACTTAAATTATTCGGCCGCATATTGCGTTGGGTGCTTGTGTTCTTTTTCGGCTCTACCATCCTTGCCGTTGTGGCTTTGCGTTTCATACCTGTATATTTCACTCCGCTGATGTTCATACGCTGCGCCGAACAGCTGAAAGACGGCGAAAGCATGAAGCTGCATCACAAGTGGGTGCCGCTGGAAGATATGTCGCGCCACATGCCGGTGGCCGTGATGGCCAGCGAAGACCAGCGTTTCCTGCTGCATCACGGGTTTGATTATGACGCCATAGAGAAGGCCGCCAAGAGCAACCTTAAAGGCGGCAAAATTCGTGGCGGCAGCACTATTTCGCAGCAGACGGCCAAGAACGTGTTTCTATGGCCTGGCCGTTCATGGGTGCGCAAGGGGCTTGAGGCTTACTTCACCGTGCTCATCGAGTTCATGTGGAGCAAGCAGCGCATCATGGAAGTGTACCTTAACTCCATAGAGATGGGGCCCGGAATATACGGAGTCCAGGCCGTAGCGCACGACAACTTCGGCAAAGATTCCGCCGACTTGTTCCGTGGCGAGTGCGCGTTAATCGCCGCCACGCTGCCCAATCCGTTGAAATTCAGCTCGAAAAGTCCGAGTGCGTACATGCTGAAACGCAAGCGGCAGATAGAGCGGCAGATGAAGTTCATACCGTCATTCCCTGCCGAGGGCGAAGACTATGACCCTAAGACATCGGCCGGAGGAGTGTATAGGAAGTGAAGAATTAAGAATTAAGAGTTAAGAAAATATGCTGTTGCAGAGTATCATGCAAGTTGGTTTTTCTTAATTCTTAACTCTTAACTCTTCACTCACAAAGCCATGTTTTCTTAATTCTTAACTCTTAATTCTTAACTCGAAAAGTGGATTTTCTTAATGAATTGAACGAGAGTCAGCGCAAGGCCGTAGAATATTGCGACGGTCCGTCGCTGGTAATCGCCGGGGCAGGGTCGGGCAAGACGCGCGTGCTTACATACAAGATTGCTTACCTGTTGAGCCAAGGCATGAAGCCGTGGAACATCCTCGCCCTTACGTTTACCAACAAGGCTGCCAACGAAATGAAGCAGCGCATAGGCGCGTTGGTGGGCGACGATATGGCGCGGAAGCTCAACATGGGTACATTCCACAGCATTTTTTCACGCATATTGCGTGTCGAGGCGCATCATTTGGGCTACGCATCTAACTTTACTATATATGACGATGGCGATTCGCGAAGCCTTGTCAAGACCATCATTAAGGAAATGCAGCTTGACGACAAGACGTATAAGCCTGCGTCGATACAGTCGCGTATCAGCATGGCGAAGAACCACTTGGTGTTGCCGAACGATTATGCAGTAAACCGAAACTTGCTGGAGCGTGACCGCGAGCAGCGTGTTCCGGCCATGAGCAATATCTATTCTGCGTATTGTGAAAGGTGCAGGATGGCCAATGCGATGGACTTTGACGACCTGTTGACAAACACTTTTACCCTCTTCAATGAGCATGAAGATATACGGTTGAAGTACGCCGACAAGTTCAAATATATTCTTGTGGACGAGTATCAGGACACAAACTCCGTGCAACAGAAAATCGTTTGGCAGATATCAAAGGAGCATTTGCGCGTCTGCGCGGTAGGGGACGACGCCCAGAGTATATATGCCTTCCGCGGTGCGAACATTGACAATATACTTGATTTTACCGAACAATTCAAGGGTACGCAGCTGTTCAAGCTTGAACAAAACTACCGTAGCACGCAGCGTATAGTGCAGGCGGCAAACAGCCTGATACGCCATAACGAGCGGCAGATACCCAAAGACGTGTACAGCCGTAACGACGAGGGCGAGCGGCTTGTGCTGAAAGAGGCTTACAGTGATAGGGAAGAGGCTCTTATTGTCTGCAATGAGATAAAGCGCATACGCCGTGCGGAGCATTGCGAGTATGGCGATTTTGCCGTGTTATACCGTACCAACTCACAAAGCCGCAGTTTTGAGGAAGCCATGCGGAAGGCTGCCATACCTTATAAAATATATGGCGGATTGAGCTTTTACCAGCGTAAGGAAATCAAGGACATCATCGCTTACTTTCGCTTGGTGGTTAATCCTGACGACGAGGAAGCGTTTAAGCGCATCATTAATTACCCGAAGCGCGGCATCGGTGACACTACGGTGGCCAAGATTGCAGGGCTTGCATCGGTGGCAGGAGTGAGCCTTTGGAGTGTGGTTTGCGCTCCTGAGCGTTATGGCTTGTCCGTTAGCAAGGCCACGCAGGCTAAGATTGACGGTTTCAAGGAGCTTATAATCGGCTTTATTGACAAACTCGTTTCAACCGATGCTTACACGTTGGGCATAGAACTGGTGAAGGCCAGTGGCATATCTGCCGACGTCTATGCCGACAGGTCGCCAGAGAACCTGTCGCGTCAGGAGAATCTTGAGGAGCTGCTTGGCAGTATGCAGGAGTTTGTAGAGAGCCACAGGGAGGAAGGGCTTGAACACGAAATAGGTTTGGCTGATTTCCTTAAAGAAGTTTCCTTGCAGACTGATATTGAGAGCGAGACGGCAGATGACGGGGCAAGCCGTGTGTCTTTAATGACCGTGCACAGCGCAAAGGGACTTGAATTTCCTACGGTTTTTGTCGTAGGACTTGAAGAGAACATCTTTCCGAGCCTCATGTCGCTCAACAGCCGGCGTGAACTTGAAGAGGAGCGTCGCCTGCTTTATGTGGCGATAACACGTGCCGAGCGTCATTGCATACTTACATACGCCAAGAGCCGTTACCGCTTTGGGCGTATGGAGACAGAGGCTCCGAGCCGCTTTTTGCGTGACATAAGTCCGGAGTTGGTTAAGGTTGATGGAGGCGGAGGTGGCTTTTCATCTTCAGACAGCATACGCTCTTTCATGTCGTTTGGCGGGCGTGACCGTTGGCAGAACAGCCGCCCGGTGGCGTCGCAGTTCAAGGCTGACCCGAAGCTTCGCGAGGCTTCGCACCGTGAAGAGCCGCCTGTTGCCGACACGTTCTCGCCTGGTTTCCAGCGTCTGCGCGCTGTAGCGTCGCTTAAAAGCAGGCGTGTGCAGCCTGCAACGGAAAGCCCGTCGGCAGCTGTCGGCGGTTTGACGGAAGGCTGCGTTATCGAGCACGAGCGTTTTGGCATGGGCAAGGTGACGAGGCTTGAAGGCTCCGGCGAGAACCTTAAGGCCACGGTACAGTTTGAGAATGCAGGCACGAAGCAGCTACTGGTGAAGTTTGCCAGGTTTAAGGTTGTAGGCTGACGGTGCTTGATGTGATGCAATATATATTTACATCTGTATCTTATTGATAGTCAAACGGTTACAACTGGCAATCTAAAAGGCCATGTTTTACATTGTAAAACATGGCCTTTTAGCGTATGAAAGATGGTCTTTTACCTGATAAAAGACCATATAATGTAAATCTACTGACTAATTCGCTGTTCTTGCTTGTTACGTTTCCGCTTGTCTTTTTGGCATGCGTCTTTCAAAGGGCAACCGCTGCACGCATCGCCATTAGCTTTCAACGCCTTGTACGTGCGCCATGAGGCGTAGGCTATGGCGCATACGGTTACGGTCAGTACGATGATTGTCTGCGCTGTTTCTGACATGCTTTATATGTTTGAAGGTAAACTTTACACGGTGCGTTCAAGCGTCAGCGTGTGGTCTATGCAGGGTGGAAGCTCGTCTTTGTAGTGGCTTACCATGATGAGGGTTTTGCCCGGTCGTTGGCAAAAGGCTTCTATTATGTCTGTTACCATCTGGCGGTTGGCGTTGTCAAGGCCGTGGAACGGCTCGTCGAGGATAAGCAGTTCGGGGTCTTTTACGAACGCACGTGCCAGCAATACGAGCCGTTGCTCGCCGCTTGACAGCTTGAGAAAAGTCCTGTCGGCAAGCTCTTTTATTCCGAATATGTCCATCCATGCGCGGCACGTCTCGTTCTCTTCTTCGTTTGGTTGGGCGTAAAGCCCCACGGTGTCTTTCAGTCCGCTTGCCACCACTTTTACCGATGCAATGTCTCTGTTGTAGGCGCGGTGCATCTCGGGCGACACGTATCCGATGCGCCGCTTTATGTCCCAAATGCTTTCACCAGTGCCGCGCTTCCGCCCGAAGAGCGTAATGTCGCAGGCGTATGCTTGCGGATTGTCGGCGCACACGAGGCTTAGCAGCGTGGATTTGCCCGCCCCGTTGGGCCCTGAAACCGCCCAATGCTCGCCCTGGCGGACTTTCCAACTAAAGTGGTCGAGTATTGTCCGCGCGCCGTAACGTATCGTGATGCCGTCCATCGCTACCACTTCGCCGTGCCAGTCTGCCGTATTATTGCATGGAAGAGTTGCCAGTAAGGCGCGTTTGTCATCGCTGAAGGCATTGCCGTAAGCCTCTTTGTGCTTGGCAAGGTATGTGCTGACGGTTTGTTTTTGGCCTACTCTCATGTCTTTGACTTCCACTACGTGAGTGATGAAAGGAGGTATGTCGTCGGCTCTTGACAGCACGATTATCATCTGCAATGCTTTCTCTCTGGCTATTATTGTGAGCAAATCGCGTAGCTGGTTGCGCGTTTCCACGTCGAGACCGATGAACGGATTGTCCATAATCAGCACCCGCGGAGCTGCAAACAGAGCTTTGATAAGTTGAAATTTGCGAAGTTCGCCGCTTGAAAGCGATATGATATATTTGTCAAGTACATGCCCGATGTGGAACAACGAGTAAAGATGGTTCTGCAAAGTCCTACGTTCTGGAGTGTCATTGCCTGTTGAGATAAATGCCTCTTCAAGCAGTTCACCGGCGGTTGGGGTGTCTTCGCTTATGTCGTGTTGGTTCCATCTTTGCTGCAAGTAGTATGTTCCGTCGTGTGTTCCGTAAGAATCTTTGAAGGCGATGTACTTTATATTGTCTGAAACAAGAGGCTTCAGACTGGGCGAGAAGTCGTATTCTATGCCGTTTCCGATTATGGGATGCCGTCCGGTTACAATGTCAATGAACATCGTCTTGCCGCCGCCGTTAGCTCCTATGATTGCAATGTGCTCGCCGTCACATAGTTCGAAGTTTACAGGTTCGGCCATTCTCCATCCCGGCATGCGTGTTACGCCGTTTGCAATCTTTATAATCCGTTGCATTTAATCCTGTCTTTATTCCTGTTGACAAAGTCTTTCCAGCTGCCGTATTTCTTGTCCGTTACGGGTGTTCCGGCCTGCATGAAGTGGCAATATGCCGCCGCCAGGGCGTCGGTTGCGTCCATGAACGGGTTGATGTCCTCGTCTTTTATGTTGAGCAGGCGTTGCAACATGCCTGCCACCTGTTCTTTCGAGGCGAGTCCCTGGCCGGTGATTGCCAGCTTGATTTTCATCGGCGCGTATTCGTGTATGGGCACGTCGTGGTGTATTGCCGCGGCAATGGCTACGCCTTGGGCGCGTCCGAGCTTCAGCATCGACTGTATGTTCTTGCCGAAGAAAGGCGCTTCTATCGCCATTTCGTCAGGCAAAAACTCCTCAATCAGGCTGGTTACACGTTCGAAGATACGGCCCAATCTAAGGTAAGGGTCGTGCATCTTGCGCATGTCTATTACACCCATTGCCATCATGGAAGCCTTGTTCCCCCGTACTTTAAGCAGTCCGTAGCCCATCACATTGGTGCCAGGGTCGATGCCCATTATTATTTTTTCGGTCATTGCCATCCTCCCTTTGCGTTGAGGTATGGGTTGTGCGCCAGTTCGTCTTCCATCGTTGTGCGTCCTCCGTGGCCCGGAAGTATTACCGTTTCACTGGGCAGTGCTTGTGCGATTTGTTGCAGGCTGCGCATGATTTCGTCGAAATCGCCGAGTTCAAGGTCGGTGCGTCCTATGCTCATCTGGAACAAAGTATCTCCAGAAAAGGCCAGTCCTTCTTCCTTACAATAAAGGAACACAGAGCCGGGCGTATGTCCGGGCGTGCCTATAATGGTAAAGGTGTGGTTGCCGAAAGTCACCTTTCCGCCGTCTTCAAGATGCTTGCCTACACTTGGAAAGTCGTTGCCGCAATCTACACCGATGAACGCTTGGGCCTGTGCTCCAAGCTTGTTCATGAGCGGTTGGTCGCATTTGTGTACTTCCGGACGTAGTCCGAATGTGTCGAATACGAACTTGTCGCCGAAGTTATGGTCGATGTGTCCGTGCGTACATAGCAGGTGTTTGGGCACAAGTCCGTTGGCTTCCACATAATCGGATATCGCCTTTTTCTCTTCGTCAAAGAACGCTCCGCAGTCAATAATGACACATTCTTTCGTGTTGTCGCTGACTACGTAGCAGTTCTCTTGGAACATGTTGCAGACAAACCTTTGTACTTTCAGCATATTGTTTTGGGTTATATGGTTATTGGGTTGTAAGGTCTTGCGGCTTTAGGGTTATACGGTTATAAGGTTGTAGGGTTATAGGGAGCTGCGGTTTTGTTGCCTTTTTCCGTAATGATGCAACCATACAACCTTATAACCCCATAACCCTAAAACCGCAAAACCTTACAACCCTAAATAAATAAGATACTTTTGCTTAAACCATTCTTCGTCGAACATGCTGCTGATTTCAGTCACGTCGGCAATGTGTTTGAATGGTCTTATCTCCTCGTCTATGTTTCCTCCCTTCAGGCAAAGCAGGCCGTTGGGCAGCGAGTTGCGCTGTTGCTTGCCTATGTTTTTCTTTACAAGCCTTGCAAGGTCGGGTAGGGGCATGACCGCGCGGCTTACTACGAAGTCGTATTTCCCCGTCTCGTTCTCACCCCTTATTTGCTCGGCCTCGCAGTTTTCAAGGCCGATGGCTTTTGCAACTTCTTTTACAACGAGTATTTTCTTACCCGTACCGTCAATCAGTTTGAAGCTGCTTTCGGGAAACATTATGGCAAGCGGTATGCCCGGGAAGCCTCCGCCGGTCCCAAGGTCGAGCACTTTTGTCCCCGGCCTGAACTTCACAGCCTTGGCTATTGCGAGCGAATGGAGCACGTGGTGCTCGTAAAGCGAGTCGATGTCTTTTCTCGATATTACATTGATTTTGCTGTTCCAGTCGCGGTATAAACCGTCCAATGCGGTGAATTGGCTGCGTTGCTTTTCCGTCAAGTCGGGAAAATATTTTAATATTATGTCCATATATTGTATGAAAATGGCAAGTAGGCAAGTAGGCAAGTGGTTGTATTCAAGTATTTTTAATCCTTTACCTGAACAAAGGGCAGACAGGCTGCAAGCTACGGTGAAGTGATGGTATGCTGTAACATCACGACCAGCTTGCAACTTGTCTGCCCGTCGTTGGGAAACTGCCAGTTATTTCTTCAACAGGCGTTCCATGTCTCTGTTCTTTATGGCCACCCTGATTTCGCCTTCGGCGTGGCTGGCAATCTCGTCAGGAGAATAGATGAATGTGATGTCGTCTGTCCCAATGATGAAATTGTCTGGAGCATATACGTCTATGCCCGAGAATATGGTCTTGCCGTGAAGTCCCTCAAGGTCTTTAACCTCATACTTTTCACACAGCGCCTTGACTATGAGGTCGTTCAATTCCTGCTCGTATCCTGGCACGAACAGGTCTTTGAGCGATACAATCTTGCCTGTGGACGCGTCTATATTCCTTGCCACGACGACTGAACTTCCGTGTGCGCCGCCGCCGTACATGTAGACGTTGGCAATGTAAGTGAAGTATTTGTCGTTGTCGTCAAGCACGTATGTCTTTACTATGTATTCACAGTTCAACGATGCGGCAGGTTCGCCCAATGCCTTGTACATTTCGCCGTAGTCCTTCTTGTATTCTGCGAGGTAGCGTTTAACAAACGAGTCAACGGCCACTTTAGGGGTTATTTTTTCCGACGTTATGGAGAAGTAGTCGGGGCTAAGTACGCCGGAGCGTATAATCGAGTCGTTTATCAGTTCCGCGTTCTTTCCCTTTGCGTATGTCAGGCACAGGCTGACGTGGCATCTCGGGCCGGCTGTGTCTTCGGTTAGCGACAGGGTTGAATCCACCTTGATGCTGTCGAATGTAAGGCTGTCGTTGGCTTCTCCGCCTTTGCCTGCATTGCCACCGCAAGAGGCGGTGAACATCGCTGCCGCCAACAGTATGGCGGGCGCTGAGATAAATTTCTTCTTCATAATCAATACTTGTGTCGTTAATGTTAATGTGGAAGGGGTGCGCCTATGTCTTAGTGGCGAATCTCCTTGCACGGTTAATCTATCATTTTGCAAAGATAATATAAAAAACTGACATCAAAGGGAAATCGTCTATTTTATGACTTAAAATCTGCTATCCTGTATGTTTTTGATGTATGTCGGCCGTCTTTTTCCGGCGTAAAGTGTTATAGGTTTGCAAAGTGTTGATATTCAGTAAGTTTCCAATATGCGGTCTTTTGCGTTATAAAAGACCGCATATTGCATTCCAAAAGACGGCCTTTTACGGTGCAAAAGGCCGCATGTTGGAAAATGATGTGTTGCCGACGGCACAGCCATAAGGTTATAAAGTCCGTAATGGAGGTATAAATTTATGAAAACGGTCGTTATATTGTGTTATGTTTTATAAAATGATTACTTTTGCAGCGCAATTCAAAATAAGGCTTGCCAGGATGCCGCTTTGTTACGTCCATGCCGTTGGGCATTACGGAGAAAGTTGTTTTACGTCCTGTTGCCGGCATTTAATGATATGATTGAAAAAAGGATAATACGCGCGGCGTTGTTCGATTTGGACGGCGTCGTATTCGACACCGAGAGCCAGTACACCGTGTTCTGGGGAGAGCAGTTCAGGCTTTACCACCCCGACAAACCCGGACTTGAGCATAAAATCAAGGGGCAGACGCTGGTGCAGATTTTTGATGCCTGGTTCTCGGACATGAAGGACGAGCAGCCAAAGATTGTAGCTCGCATTGACGAGTTCGAGCGCAACATGAAGTTTGAGTACGTCCGTGGTTTCACAGAGTTTGTTTCCGACCTGCGTCGCAACGGCGTTAAGACGGCTGTTGTGACAAGTTCCAATCTTGCGAAGATGCAGTTGGTCTATGCTTCTCATCCCGAGTTCAAGGCCATGTTCGACGCGGTGCTTACGTCGGAAGACTTCGAGCGCAGCAAGCCCGACCCCGACTGCTATCTCAAAGGTGCGGCACTGTTCGGTGCGGAGCGCGGCGATTGCGTAGTGTTCGAGGACAGTTTCAACGGGCTGAAGGCGGGGCGTGCGGCCGGTATGGCCGTTGTCGGGCTATCAACAACCAACCAGCCCGATGCCATCCGTCAGTATAGCGACCGCGTAATCCCCGACTTTGCCGGTCTTGATTATAGCAAGTTGTGCTCAATGTTGCAATAAACTATTGATTTGCAGATAGTTGTCAATATGAGTTAATGTATTGTTATAGGTTGTTTTTTGACAAATTTGTTTCAATAATAAATAAAAATTATTAGTAAAATGTCAGGATATTTAGTAAGCGATACGCGTAAAGTCACCACACACAGGTTTATCGAAATGAAGCAGCGTGGCGAAAAAATCTCCATGCTCACGTCATATGATTTCACTACGGCAGGCATTGTCGATGGCGCAGGAGTTGACGGAATATTGGTCGGCGACTCGGCATCCAACGTCATGGTGGGCAACACCACTACGTTGCCTATGACCGTAGACCAGATGATTTACCATGCAAGGGCGGTGGTAAACGGTGTCAAGCGCGCCCTCGTGGTGTGCGACATGCCTTTCGGCAGCTACCAGGTTGACCGCAAGGAGGGTGTCAAGAACGCCATACGCATAATGAAAGAAAGCGGATGCGACGCGCTCAAGCTCGAGGGCGGAGAGGAAATAATAAATACCATAAAGGGCATACTCGATGCCGGAATACCCGTAATGGGCCATCTCGGGCTTACTCCGCAGAGCATCAACAAGTTTGGAACTTACGCCGTGCGTGCCAAAGAAGAGGCCGAGGCGGAGAAACTGTTGGCCGACGCAAGGCTGTTGAGTGAGACGGGATGCTTCAGCGTTGTGCTTGAGAAAGTGCCTGCGGCTCTTGCAGCCGAGGTGTCGAAAGCCATAGCCGTACCTACAATCGGCATTGGCGCAGGTGCCGGTACTGACGGCCAGATACTTGTGGTCGCCGACATGCTCGGCATGACAAAGGGTTTCAACCCACGCTTCTTGCGCCGTTATGCCGACCTTAACACGGTAATGACCGATGCCATCGGGCAGTATGTGGCCGATGTGAAGGACGGAGCTTTCCCCAACGCTAACGAGTCTTATTGATGGATACGCAGAACACTCCAGTCCACGCAGGGTTGTGGCACAGGGACTTTTGGTTGTTGGCTTTGGCCTGCCTGTTGCTGACTACGGCCATGTATCTGCCTCTGCCGTTGCTGCCTGCGTGGATGATGCAGGTGTGCGGATGTACACCGGTTGAAGCGGCGGTATGTGTTGGGTTGCCAGGTGCGGCCGCGTTCCTGCTGGGATGTTTCTGCTCATACCTTGTACAGCGGTATCGGCGCAATCATGTTTGCGTTTATTCACTGTTTGCCATTGCCATGTGTTTCTATTGTCTCCAGTTCATTCATCGTGGAGTGGGGACGGCTCTGGGGGCGTTCGGCTTTGTCGCTGTTGTGAGGCTGGTGCAAGGCGCTATGTTCGGTCTGGCGCAGATGGTGCTGTCGAGCACGCTTGTCATCGACTCGTGCGAGTCGTCAAAGCGCACGGAGGCCAATTACTCTGCGGCTTGGTTCACCCGGCTTGCACTGTCGTTCGGCCCTATGCTGGCACTTGCGTTGCTGCCTGTTATGGATTTCGGCAGCGTGATGGTTGTCGGGGCCATGCTGTGCATTTTGGCGGTTATCCTCATATCTGCTGTGAAATTCCCTTTCAAAGCTCCTGAGGACATTGTGCGTCATGTGTCGGCCGACCGCTTCTTCCTGTCGCAGGGCAAGTGGCTTTTTGTCAATTTGCTGTTTGTTTCGGCTGCCGTAGGGCTGATTTTCACAGTAAATGACACGGTGTATTTTTACGGTATGCTGTTTGTCGGATTTGTTTTTTCCCTGTTGGCCGCCCGTTTTGTGTTTGCCGATGCCGAACTGAAGAGCGAGGCTGTTACAGGCATGGCGCTCATGATAGCCGCTTTGCTTGTGATGCTGGCTGGCGATGACGGCACGGCCTCGTCGCTTGTGCCGGTGCTTATAGGCTGCGGTGTGGGGGTTGTCGGCTCGCGCTTCCTGCTGTTTTTCATAAAACTTAGTCCGCATTGCAGGCGTGGCACGTCACAAAGTACGTATTTCCTGGCTTGTGAGTCAGGTCTGTCGGCAGGACTTTTCTTGGGTTATGCGTTCTTCTATGGCGACAGTCATGGCGCGACGGTATTGTCGCTGATGTTGTGCTGTACAGCTTTGCTTATGTATCTGGCGTTCACTCACAGGTGGTATGTGAAGCATAAGAACAGGTGAAAAACTGATGAATAAAGCTTGATTGCCAACCTTCTGGCTTACAGGCAGTTGCCGGCTGTCTTGCGATATGTGCCCTTTTGCATTGCGAAAGGGCACATATCGTATTGCAAAAGGGCATCTTTTACATGCCGAAAGACGACCTTTTGTATTTACGTTGGTTGTGTGGCGGCTGTTGTCGGCAATGGCATGCAATGCCGTTATGTTTCAATATGCGAATAATATGTTTCAAATCCGATTGATTTCCCAAGGCACGTCCTATTTACTCCGATTTGCTTTGCATGGATAAGAAAATATTATTATATTTGCAGTCAATAAACGTCTCTTAAGTTAAAGAAAAACAATGATGCTGCATTTTACGGGAATAGTCATCGCCATATCATGTTTCCTGATAATAGGGTTGTTCCATCCGATAGTGATAAAGACAGAATATTACACAGGTACAAAATATTGGTGGACGTTCCTTGTTGCAGGTTTGGCGTGTGTCGTGGCAGCCTTGTTCATTGCCAATCCCTTGGTGTCGGCGGTGCTCGGCATATTCGGCGCTTCATGTCTGTGGTCGATAAAGGAACTGTTTGAACAGCGCGACAGGGTTAAGAAAGGGTGGTTTCCGATGAATCCGAAGCGCAGGGACGAGTATCAGGCATGAACACATATAACCTGAAAACGTATGAAAATCACATTGGTATTTGTAGGGAAAACGACAGGAAAACTGTATGCCGAAGCCATTGAGGACTACGCCAACCGCATAAACCACTATATACCTTTTAATATAAAGGTAATACCTGAACTGAAAAACAGCAAGAACCTGACTGAAAAACAGCAAAAGGAAAAGGAAGGCGAGCTTATACTGAAAGCGATTGAGGACAAAAGCTTCGTGATGTTGCTTGACGAACACGGCAAGGAATACCGCAGCGTGGAGTTTGCGTCATGGCTCGAGAACAAGCAGCATACGGTGCGCAGCATTACCTTTATTGTAGGCGGCCCTTACGGATTCTCACAGGCTGTGTATGACAGGGCCGACGGCAAGGTGTCGCTTTCGCGCATGACGTTGTCACACCAAATGGTCAGGCTCGTGTTCATAGAGCAGGTTTACCGTGCCTGCACGATAATCAAGAACGAGCCTTACCACCATGAATGAGGCTCAATGGAAAAACATTAAAAACTTTTATAAAGACTTTTTGATATGGAAAAAACATGGAGATGGTTCGGCAAGAACGACAAGATAACCTTGTCAATGCTGAAACAAATTGGCGTGGAGGGCATCGTCACCGCCCTGCACGACGTTCCGAACGGAGAAGTTTGGACGCGCGAGAAAATCCGTGACCTGCGTGAATACATCGAGAGTTACGGTATGCGCTGGTCTGTTGTGGAGAGTCTGCCCGTATGCGAAAGCATAAAGTACGCAGGTCCTGACCGCGACCAGCTCATCGAAAACTACAAGGAGAGCCTGAAGAACCTTGGGCTTGAAGGTGTGCATACTATCTGCTACAACTTCATGCCGGTGCTCGACTGGGCGCGCACAGACCTTGCTCATCCAAATCCCGACGGCACAAGCAACCTTTATTTCAGCCATGCCCAGTTCGCTTATTTCGACTGCTGCATATTGAAACGTGAGGGAGCGGAGAACGATTATAGCCCTGAAGTGATGGCAGAGGTTGAGAAACTGAAGCAGACAATGACTCCGGAGGACAATCACAAGTTGGTGGAGAACATCATAGTGAAGACCCAGGGGTTCGTCAACGGCAACATCACCGAGAACGACGAGCACCCTGTTGAACTGTTCCGCCAACTGCTCGACCTGTACAAGGGCATCACGAAGGAGCAGCTCCGCGAGAACATGCGTTACTTCCTGGCGGCAATCATGCCCACCTGCAACGAATACGGAATGTACATGTGTGTGCATCCTGACGACCCACCGTTCCCCATCCTCGGCCTGCCGCGCATCGTGACGTGCGACGAGGATATAGAGTGGTTCCTCAAAGCGGTGGACGACCCTCACAACGGACTGACGTTCTGCGCAGGCTCGCTGTCGGCAGGTGCGCATAACAACGTGCCCGAAATGGCGAAGAAATACGCCGACCGAACATGGTTTGTACACATGCGCTCGTGCAAAGTATTCCCCAACGGCGATTTCACCGAGGCTTCACATCTTGGCGGACGTGCCGACCTCATAGAGTTGGCGCGCACTTTCGAGAAGGTGAACCCGAAACTGCCTATGCGCGTTGACCATGGTCCTAACATGCTTGGTGATGAAGACCGTGGTTACAACGCCGGTTACACGTTCCTCGGCCGCATGTTTGCCATGGGGCAGGTGCAGGGCATCCTTGCAACCGTTGACCGCGAGTTAGGAATAAATTAAGAGTTAAGAATTAAGAAAAATACCATTGTTCATATTATAAGGCTTATTGGGCTTATATGCCCCATTTGCCTTATTAAAATATTAAAACACAATGAACGAATTATTCAACATCAAGGACTACGTTGTAGTCATAACTGGCGGAACAGGCGTCCTCGGCCGCACAATAGCGAAGTATCTTGCAAACAACGGAGCGCAAGTTGTAATCCTCGGACGTAAGGAAGAGATGGGCAGGGAAATAGTGGACGACATAGTAAAAGGCGGCGGAAAGGCCGAATTCATGAAGACGGACGTGATGGATTATGCCACCGTTCAGAAAAACTGTGACGACATAATTGCAAAGTACGGACGCATAGACACGTTGCTCAATGCTGCCGGAGGCAACATGGCTGGGGCGACTATAACTCCCGACCAAACTTTCTTCGACCTTAAGGTTGACGAGTTCCAAAAGGTTCTCAACCTTAACCTTACAGGTACGGTGATACCTACGCAGGTTTTCCTCAAGCCTATGGTAAAGCAGGGTAAAGGCTCGATAATCAACTTCTCGTCAATGGCTGCGTTCCGTCCGATGACCCGTGTGTGCGGATATGCGGCGGCAAAGGCCGGCATAAGCAACTTTACAGCGTTCATGGCGACGGAATGCGCCAAGAAGTTTGGCGAGGGCATACGTGTTAACGCCATAGCTCCCGGTTTCTTCATAACCGAGCAGAACCGTGCGTTGCTTACCAATCCCGACGGTTCTTACACTCAGCGCGGCAACGACGTGGTACGTCAGACACCGTTCGGACGCATGGGCGACCCTGAGGAATTGTGCGGAACAATACATTATCTGATGAGCGACGCTGCCAAGTTCGTGACGGGTACGGTAGCTGTTGTAGACGGAGGATTCAATACATTTGCGATGTAAAGTTAAAGTCTACAAGTGGGCAAGGGACAAACAGTCAAGTAAACATTTTATATTTTTATTATAAAAGTAACAATTGAGACAGTTTGTTCCTTGCCGACTTGTTTGATTTATAAGTATGGCCACGCAAACCTTTACGTGTTTTTAGTGCGTAAAAATAGAACACGTTATCAAATAATATTGTATTTTTGCAACAAAATTAATAAAAACGAATTTAGTAAATCAAATCATGAAAAAATTACAAGCATTAAACAAGAGGACTGCGCCTAAGAGCGTAATGCCAGAGAAAGTAATCCAGTTTGGTGAAGGAAACTTCCTTCGTGCATTTGTTGATTGGATTATCTATAACATGAACCAGAAGACAGACTTCAACGGTTCTGTCGTAATAGTGCAGCCTCTTGGCGGTGGAATGATAGACAAGCTTAACGGTCAGGACTGTCTCTATCATGTTAATCTGCAAGGACTTGAGGACGGAAAGCCTGTAAACAGCCTTACACGTATAGATTGTGTCAGCCGTGCATTGAGCCCGTATTCTCAGAATGAGGCTTTCATGGCACTTGCAGACCAGCCGGAGATGCGTTTCGTAATATCAAATACCACCGAGGCAGGTATTGCTTTTGACCCGACTTGCAAGCTTGATGACGCTCCAGCAAGCTCATATCCGGGCAAGCTTGTACAGCTGCTTTATCGCCGTTACCAGACATTCAACGGCGACCCGACAAAGGGACTTATCATATTCCCCTGCGAGCTTATATTCCTTAACGGACATGTGCTTAAGGACTGTATCTACAAATACATAGAGTTGTGGAACCTTGGCGAAGGTTTTAAGAAGTGGTTTACAGAGTGCTGTGGCGTTTACGCTACTTTGGTAGACCGTATCGTACCGGGCTTCCCTCGTAAGGAAATCAAGGAAATACAACAGAAAATCAGCTATGAGGACAACCTCGTTGTACAGGCCGAGATATTCCATCTTTGGGTAATCGAGGCACCGAAAGAGATTGCGGAAGAGTTCCCGGCAGACAAGGCCGGACTGCATGTCCTCTTTGTCCCGTCGGAAGAACCGTATCACGAGCGTAAGGTTACTTTGCTCAACGGTCCTCATACCGTACTTAGTCCGGTGGCATTCCTTAGTGGCATCAACATTGTGCGCGATGCTTGTAAAGACCCTGTTGTAGGCAAGTATATCCACAAGGTGCAGTTCGAGGAGCTTATGGAAACTCTTAACTTGCCGAAAGACGAGCTTCAGAAGTTTGCAAGCGACGTGCTTGAGCGTTTCATGAACCCGTTTGTTGACCACCAGGTGACAAGCATCATGTTAAATTCGTTCCCCAAGTACCAGACTCGCGACCTGCCAGGTGTCAAGACTTATCTTGAGCGTAAGGGTGAACTTCCACAAGGACTTGTGTTCGGTCTTGCTGCCATCATTACTTATTACAAGGGTGGTACGCGTGCAGACGGAACAGAGATTGTTCCTAACGACTCGCAGGAAATCATGGATTTGCTTAAAAATCTCTGGGCTACAGGCGATACACAGAAGGTTACGGACGGAGTTCTTGCCGCTACACAAATATGGGGAGAAGACCTTAATAATATTAAGGGACTTAACGCCCTCGTCAAGAAAGACCTCGACCTTATCCAGGAAAAGGGTATGCTTGAGGCTGTGAAGACAATACTCTAAAATATAGACAGACATATTGAAAGGAGTAAAAAGGCAAAGATAGAGATTTAATGCGAATTAGCTTGAGGTCTTGAAGCTTGTCTTTTTACTCCTTTTTTATTATTATATAATTATCAGATGGACGATGTTTCAAGCCTTTTGACACGGTATGCAGGTCAATATGAGACGGCGGACTTTCTGCCTGCCGACCCCAGTTGGTTTATGCACCAGGTGGAAGGGACGGAAAATCAAGAGGTTACGGCTTTCATTGCTTCATGCTTGAGCTATGGCAGTAGAAAACAGTTCATGCCTAAAATCCAGTTCTTCCTTGATGTTTCAGGAGGAAATGTTTATGATTGGGTGTTAAGCGGAAAGTACGAGAAAGATGTTCCTGATGATGACGGAAGGTGTTTCTACCGTCTTTATACATGGCATACCATGTATTCGTTGCTCGTCGCCATACAGCAGATGCTCCAAGAATATGGCAGCATCGGGTGCTATGTGAAGGCTTGTGCCACAGATGGTTTTTCTGCCGTAAAATGCCTTACAGACTATTTTTCAAGTAAAGGTATTGAGACAATAATACCGAAAAACACAATGTCTGCTTGCAAGCGTGTGTGCATGTTTTTGCGTTGGATGGTGCGTGATGGCTCTCCTGTAGACCTTGGATTATGGAGCGGTTTCATAGACAAGCGTACCTTGATAATCCCAATGGATACGCACGTGCTTCAAGAGGCCAACCGCCTTGGACTTATCAACGCCAAGACAGCTTCCATGTCTGTGGCAAGGAAATTGTCGGCAAAGCTTGCCGAGATTTTCCCGGACGACCCGATGAAAGGAGATTTCGCATTGTTCGGTTATGGTGTGAACCATTGACACATTGATGAAAATGCGCTAAAAATCGATGAAAAAGAGTGAAAAATATTCAGTACGATGGTATTTTTTACTTTTATTTATTATCTTTGTAGCAAGATAAGGCTTATTCTGTTGTTTTGGCGCGCTGCCTGTTTTCAGTCTTTGCCTTATTCCTTGTAACACGAATCACTAACATTTAATAATAGTATGGAAAATAATTCAGAATTGATTGCTTTGTGTGAGGCCAAAGCCAAGCAGTGGCTCACACCTGTTTTTGACGCTGACACTCAAGCAGTTGTTAAGGAAATGCTTGATAAAGAAGACAAAACTGACTTGATAGAAAGCTTTTATAAGAACCTTGAATTTGGTACTGGCGGCCTTCGTGGCATAATGGGTGCTGGCAGCAATCGCATGAATGTTTATACCGTAGGTATGGCTACGCAGGGCTTTGCCAACTATTTGAAGAAGAATTTTGCCGACCGCGAGCAAATATCCGTTGTCGTTTGTCACGATTGCCGCAACAATAGCCGCCTCTTTGCGGAGACCGTTGCCAACATATTCTCTGCCAACGGTATAAAGGTTTACTTGTTTGACGACATGCGTCCTACGCCTGAATGCTCGTTCGCAATCCGTCACCTTGGATGCCAGAGTGGCGTGAACATCACGGCAAGTCACAACCCGAAGGAGTACAACGGATACAAGGCTTATTGGGAAGACGGCGCACAGGTGCTTGCTCCCCACGATACAGGCATCATCGACGAGGTGAATAAAGTAAAGGTGGAGGATGTCAAGTTTGACGGCAACAAGGAACTGATTGAGATTATCGGAGAAGAAATTGACAAGATATATCTCGACCTTATCCACGGCATTTCCATCGACCCGGAAGTCATCAAGCGTCAGAAAGACCTGAAGATTGTCTATACTCCGTTGCACGGTACGGGCATGATGCTCATTCCGCGCTCGTTGAAGCTTTGGGGTTTTGAGAACGTTCACTGCGTGAAAGAGCAGATGGTGAAGAGCGGTGACTTCCCGACGGTAGTCAGCCCGAACCCCGAAAACGGCGAAGCTCTTACCCTCGCACTGCGCGACGCGAAAGAGATTGACGCGGATATTGTCATGGCGAGCGACCCCGATGCCGACCGTGTGGGCATGGCTTGCAAGAACGACAAGGGCGAGTGGATACTTATCAACGGTAACCAGACTTGCCTTCTCTTCCTGTATTACATCATCCGCAACCGTCAGGCCAAGGGCTTGATGAAGCCGACAGACTTTATCGTGAAGACCATCGTCACCACGGAAGTAATCAAGAAGATTGCCGACAAGCAGCACATCGAGATGCGCGACTGCTACACAGGCTTCAAGTGGATTGCCCGTGAAATAGCACTTTCGGAAGGGATGCAGCAGTATATCGGCGGCGGTGAGGAGAGTTACGGCTTCTTGGCGGAAGACTTTGTGCGCGACAAGGACGCCGTTTCGGCCTGCTCGCTGCTCGCCGAGATTTGCGCTTGGGCTAAGGACCAGGGCAAGACGCTGTATGATGTAGTGATGGATATTTATCTTGAATATGGCTTCTCAAAGGAAGTTACAGTGAATGTGGTAAAGCCTGGTAAGACTGGAGCTGATGAAATAAAGCAGATGATGACTAACTTCCGCAACAATCCGCCTACCGAACTCGGCGGCAGCAAGGTTGTTCTGTGGAAAGACTACCAGACGCTTGAACAGCGTGATGCGGCAGGCAACGTAACAAAACTCGATATGCCGACCACCAGCAACGTACTTCAGTGGTTCTGCGACGACGAGACAAAGATTAGCGTCCGTCCGTCAGGAACAGAGCCGAAAATCAAGTTCTACATTGAGATTAAGGACACAATGAAGTGCGCCGGCTGCTATGAGCGTTGTACAAACGCGGCTACGGCAAAGGTTGAGGCTATAAAGAAGTCGCTTAATTTGGACTGATACTTTCATTTATAAATAATAAAACGGCGGAGGAACATTCCTCCGCCGTTTTATTTTTAGGTATTATTGGCAATGTGATATGCCGCTCATAATAAAGACAATTAGCTTAAAATGCTCTTTATTTTTATATCCGTGCGCGGTATAGGCGATACTTATGATGTGCAAAAGTAAGAAAATACGCTTAATGTCGCATATATTGTAAGAGAAATATGGTTAATCGGTGTGGTATTATTAACTTTGCGCGTATAAAGCGGAAGTAATCCGTATTTGTCACACGAATGGAAAAAGCGTATTTTAATTGGAGCAGCGGCAAGGATTCTGCGTTGGCCTTGCATCGTGCCGTCGCGTCTGGGCTGTATGATGTCAGGGCGTTGTTCTCTGTCGTAAAGAGTGACGGGCGGCTTGCCATGCACGAAGTTGGGGAGGCCATGTTGTGCCGCCAGGCCGACGCTGTCGGCATACCTTTCCACCCGTTTTATATTGACACGTCATGGACTGACGCCGGATATGCGGCCAACATGTCAAAGGCCGTTGGGCGGTTCAAGGAGCAAGGCATTGCTACAGCCCTGTTCGGCGACCTTTATTTGGACGGTTTGCGCAGGCAGAGAGAGGCTAGCTGCGGCATTAACGGTGTCAAGGCGGAGTTCCCCTTGTGGCATGTTGCGCCACAGGATGTTTTCAAGGATTTTATAAGCCTTGGCTTCAAGGCGGTAGTAACGTGTGTTGACTGCTCCGTGCTCGACGAGAGTTTTGTCGGCAGGGTTATAGATGACAATTTCATTTCAGACCTTCCTGCGAGTGTGGATGTATGCGGCGAGCGCGGCGAATACCATTCGTTTGTTTACGACGGGCCTATATTCCGCCGTCCTGTTGATTTCAATGTGAAGGGCAGGTACAGCCGTGAATTTGAAGGAAATGCCGCAGGCGGCGTGGCAAAATATTGTTACCTTGATTTGGAGTGAATACTATGTTTGAATAATTTTGCACACACTATAAACGAAAAATCTTATGAAACTGATAGCAGACAGTGGCAGCACGAAGACCGACTGGTGCGTTGTAGACGGTGGAGAGGTCATATTCCGCGCGGCAGGACATGGCATAAATCCGTTCCAACAGAGTGACGCAGAGATTGAAAACATTGTCAATAACGAGCTTGTAAGCGGCTTTGGCGATGCAGGGAATGTTGCCGAAATAGAGTTTTACGGTGCAGGATGCCGCGACGGGATGGTGCCGCGCATGGAGCTGCTGCTCCGCAACGTGTTCGTCAATGCCGTCAAGGTGGAGGTCTGCTCGGATGTCCTCGGTGCTGCCCGTGCGCTTTTCGGCGGCAGGGAAGGCATCGCCTGCATACTCGGTACAGGGGCAAACTCGTGTCTGTATGACGGCAGGATGATAACGGCCAATGTGCCTCCGCTCGGCTATATACTTGGCGACGAGGGCAGCGGGGCTGTGCTTGGGCGGCTGTTCATTAACGCTCTGTTCAAAGGTGGGTTGCCTGCTGCCATGCGTGACGAGTTTCTTAAAGAAACAGGTCTTACGTTAGCGGACATAATAAACAAGGTATATCGCGAACCATTGGCCAACCGCTTCCTTGCAAGTGCTTCTGTATTTGTTCATAATCATTTGGGAAACAGAGATTTAAGGAATTTGGTTATAGATAACTTCAGGAGTTTTTTCAAACGAAATGTAAGTCTTTACGGGCGCAGGGATTTGCCTGTCGGAGCGGTTGGAAGCATCGCTTTTTATTACAAATCGGAACTGCTTGAAGCCGCAGAGGCCGAAGGCTATACGGTCGGGAAAGTCATAAAAAGTCCGATGGAAGGACTGGTAAAGGTGGAAAGGTAAAAGAGTGAAAATGTAAAACGGTAAAAAATAAAACTGAAAAGTGCGCATTATGTGTGCCTTTTAGGCCGTTGAAACGATTTGTTTAAGCCGTCCAAACGCTTCGTTTGGACGGCTCTTCTTGTGTATTGCGTAAATTGTTGTCAATCAATACCTTGCATGCTGCATTGCAAAAGATGGCTTTTTACGTTGCAAAAGGCCACCTTTTGCAGGCTGAAAAGCCGTCTTTCGCAACGCCGTTTGCCGCCTTTTGTTGTGCCGATGGAACGTTGTTGATTACAATGTGGTTTCCATATGGAAATAAATATAAGTATTTTTGTGAAACTTTACGAAATAAATTGTACCTTTGCAAGCGTTTTGTAGTGCTACGTTTTATTAAATAAAATATATATGTATTTTATCTTGTTAATTACCGTTTTGATAACGGCTGTTTTCTTGGTCGTGGCTGCTTTTGTCATAGCTAAGTTAATGGGTCCGCGTACGTATAATAAGGTTAAGGGAGAGCCGTTCGAGTGTGGTATTCCTACACATGGTTCTTCATGGATACCTGTACACGTGGGCTATTATCTTTTCGCCATCCTTTTCCTCGTGTTCGACGTGGAGACGGTTTTCCTCTATCCGTGGGCCGTCGTTGTTAAGGAGTTCGGCGTAATGGCAATGGTCAGCATCTCGTTCTTTTTGTTAGTCTTAGTATTTGGCCTTGCATACGCTTGGCGGAAAGGAGCGTTGGAATGGAAGTAAGAAAACCCGTCATCAAGAGTATTCCTTACTCGGAGTTTAAGGACAATGAATCCCTTGAGAAGATTGTTGACGAGCTTCACGAGGGTGGTGTTAATGTAGTGGTCGGCTCTCTCGACAGCGCTATCAACTGGGGCCGTAGCAATTCCTTGTGGTCGCTTACCTTTGCGACGAGCTGCTGCGGTATAGAGTTCATGGCTGTGGGATGCGCGCGTTACGACTTCGCACGCTTCGGCTTCGAGGTCACCCGTAACTCTCCACGTCAGGCCGACCTTATCATGTGCGCCGGAACAATCACGCACAAGATGGCTCCGGCCTTCAAGCGTCTGTACGACCAGATGGCAGAGCCTAAGTACGTTGTTGCCGTCGGCGGTTGCGCCATATCGGGCGGCCCGTTCAAGAGCAGTTACCATGTAGTCAAGGGCATTGGCGAGATTGTGCCTGTGGATGTGTACATCCCGGGTTGCCCTCCGCGCCCCGAGGCCATACTGTACGGCATGATGCAGCTGCAGAGAAAGGTCAAGGTGGAGAAGTTCTTTGGCGGAGTGAACCACAAGGAGAAGAAGCCCATCATTGTGAATGGCAACGAAGTGGACGACGAAAAGCTGAAACAAGCTGCCGCCGCGCTGAACTTGGTTAACGCCTCTAACATTTAAACAAGGAAGCGATGAAATTAGAACACAAAATATTCGAATTGAATGATTTTGCCAAGGAAATGGCAAAACTCAAGAATGAGAAGCATTTTGACTACCTCGTTACGATTGTAGGCGAGGACTTCGGAGAAGAGGGCCTCGGCGCGGTGTACATCCTCGAAAACACCGAAACGCACGAGCGTACGAGTGTGAAGGCTGTAAACGGGAACCGCGACAACGCCTACATACCTACGGTTAGCAACCTTTGGAAAGGCGCGGAAATGCTGGAGCGCGAGGTGTACGACTTCTACGGCATCAAGTTCCTAGGCAACAAGGACATGCGCCGCTTGTATCTCCGTTCAGACTTTAATGGCTATCCGTTCAGGAAGGACTACGACATGAGTCCCGAGAACAACCAGTACACACTCGAGGACGACCCCGAGCCTGACTATACCGTTGAGTACAACCTCAACAGCGACGGCAAGCTCGTAGCCACACAGCGCAAACTCTTCACCGACGACGATTACGTAATCAACATCGGTCCGCAGCACCCTGCCACACACGGTGTGCTTCGCCTTCAGACAATCCTCGACGGAGAGGTAATCCGCAAGGTATATCCGCATTGCGGATACATCCACCGCGGCATCGAGAAGATGTGCGAGAGCTACACTTATCCGCAGACATTGGCTCTGACAGACCGTCTTGACTATCTCTCGGCCATGATGAACCGCCACGCTCTCGTGTCGGTAATCGAGGAGGGTATGGGAATCGAACTGTCTGACCGCATCAAGTACATTCGTACCATAATGGACGAGCTTCAGCGTCTCGACTCACACATGCTTTACTTCGGATGCTGCGCCCAGGACCTTGGAGCGCTTACCGCATTCATTTATGGTATGCGTGACCGCGAGCAGGTGCTCAACGTTATGGAAGAGACTACGGGTGGACGCCTTATACAGAACTATTATAGAATAGGTGGTTGCCAGGCCGACATCGACCCGAACTTCGTGAAGAACGTAAAGAAGCTTTGCGAATACGTCAAGCCTATGTTCAAGGAGTATGACGATATCTTCACCGGCAATGTTATCCTGCAAAACCGTTTCAAGGGTGTAGGCGTACTGTCAAGGGAAGATGCCATATCTTACGGTTGTACCGGCGGTACGGGACGTGCGTGCGGATGGCACAACGACGTCAGGAAGAACCATCCATACGATTTGTATGGCAAGGTTGATTTCGATGAGATTACGTACACCAACGGCGACTGCTTCGACCGTTACAAGGTGCGTCTCGACGAAATGCGCCAGAGCGTACGCATACTTGAGCAGCTGATTGACAATATCCCCGAAGGCGAATTCTACATCAAGCAGAAGCCGATAATAAAGGTACCTGAGGGAACATGGTACACAAGTTGCGAGGGAAGTCGTGGCGAAATAGGTGTTTACCTGCGGAGTGACGGTGGAAAGAATCCTTGCCGACTGAAGTTCCGCCCGATGGGCTTGCCGCTCGTCTCGGCTATGGACACTATCTGCCGTGGCGAGAAGATAGCCGACCTGATTTCAATCGGTGCTACGCTCGACTATGTGATTCCTGATATTGACAGATAATAAAAAGGTGAGAAAGTGAGATGGTGAGAAGGTGAGAAACGGCATGGCATTTGTCTTTATTCCCTTATTCCTTAACTCCTTTACTCCTCCATTAATAACTTAAACTTTAAAGAAAAGTGTTCGATTTTAGTATAGTAACGACATGGTTTGACAGCCTGCTCAGGGACACCCTCGGGTTGGGCAATTTCTTGTCAATCCTTATTGAGTGCGTCATTGTCGGACTGCTAATCCTTGTGGCTTACGCTATGTTGGCAATCGTGCTCATATATATGGAACGTAAGGTCTGCGCTTTCTTCCAGTGCCGTCTCGGCCCGATGCGTGTCGGCAAGTGGGGTATCTTCCAGGTCTTCGCCGATGTGTTGAAGATGCTTATCAAGGAGATATTCCCTGTAGACAAGGCAGACAAGCTCCTCTATGTCATAGCTCCGTTCCTTGTCATAATAGGCAGTGTTGGCGCATTTTCGTTCATGCCTTGGAACAAGGGTGCCGGAATTCTTGACTTCAACGTGGGCGTATTCCTGCTTACGGCAATCTCAAGTATCGGTGTTGTCGGTATTTTCCTTGCCGGATGGAGCTCTAACAACAAGTATTCTGTAGTTTCGGCGATGCGTGGTGCCGTACAGATGATTTCTTACGAAATGTCCCTTTGCCTTTGCCTTATAACGGCAGTGGCTTTGACCGGTACGATGAGCCTTTCGGGCATAGTTGAGTCACAGAACGACGGATGGCTGATTTTTAAGGGACACATCCCGGCGATTATCGCATTCCTGGTATTCCTTATTGCTGGTAACGCCGAGGCCAACCGCGGCCCGTTCGACTTGGCCGAGGCCGAGAGCGAGCTTACAGCTGGTTACCACACGGAGTATTCTGGTATGGGCTTCGGCTTCTTCTATTTGGCCGAATACCTTAACTTGTTCATCATCGCAGGTGTTGCTTCTACGGTGTTCCTTGGCGGTTGGATGCCGCTCCACATCGCAGGGCTTGACGGGTTCAATGCCGTTATGGATTATATTCCTGGCATTGTGTGGTTCTTGGCCAAGACATTCTTCCTTATCTGGATATTGCTTTGGATAAAGTGGACATATCCGCGTCTGCGTATCGACCAGATACTTAAGCTCGAATGGAAGTATCTCATGCCGCTCAGCCTGCTCAACCTTGTTATAATGACAATAGTTGTAGCCCTTGGCTGGCATTTCTAAATGGGATAATGTATTTTAAGATTGAAGACATTTAATTAAATGGAAGAGAATAAGAATTCATATTTTGGCGGAATAAGGGACGGACTGAAGTCTTTGGCTACTGGTCTTGGTGTCACTTTCCGTGAATATCTCACGAAGAAAGTCACCGAGCAGTACCCGGAGAACAGGAAGACCACCCTTCACGTTTCGCCACGTCACCGCGGACGTCTTATTATGCCGCAGGACGCTGAAGGCAACAATAAGTGCATAGCCTGCAAGCTTTGTGAAATGGCTTGTCCTAATGGCACAATCAAGGTTGTTCAGAAAACGGTTGAGACGGAGGACGGAAAGAAGAAACGTGTACTTGACGACTACATTTACGACCTTGGCGAGTGCATGTTCTGCGAGTTGTGCGTAAATGCGTGTCCTCATGATGCCATAAAGTTTGTCAACGACTTCGAGAATGCAACGTTCAGTCGTGGCAGCCTTGTGCAGCACCTTAACAAGGAAAAGTTTGAAACACCTCTGCCTAATCTTACGGACGGGGGCGCACCTTTTGAGATTGGTACATTTAATACAAGTACAAAATAAAAGGAGAACGTGAATATGGCTAATATGGTAATGTTTTTGATTCTTGCTGTCGTCATCCTCGGCTCTGCTTTCGTATGCGTGATGACGAAGCGGATTATGAGAGCGGCCACTTTCCTGTTGTTCGTTCTCTTGGGTGTGGCTGGTTTGTACTTCCTGCTTGACTATACGTTCTTGGGCGCAGCCCAAATCAGCGTATATGCTGGAGGTATAACCATGATTTACATCTTTGCAATCCAATTGGTAAGCAAGCGTACGTTGCAAGGTCTTGTAGAGCGTTTCAAGGGAAGCCGTGTGGCTTTCGGCACATTGATGGCTCTTGTCGGACTTGTTACGGTCGTAGCTGTGTTTTTCAAGAATAAGTTTATCGATATGTCAATGCAGATGGCGGACGCAGAAGTTCCGATGAACGTTATAGGCAAGACGCTTATGGGTTCTGAGAAATATCAGTATGTGTTGCCGTTCGAGTTCATCTCGGTGTTTCTGCTTGCGTGCATCATCGGTGGAATTGTAATATCGAGAAAGGAGTAATATAGTATGGTACCAGTTGAATTTTTCTTTGTGCTTTCTGCACTGCTGTTTTTCATCGGCGTGTTCGGTTTCGTCACAAGGCGTAACTTGATAGCCATGCTGATTTCCGTTGAGTTGATACTCAATTCTGTCGATATTAACTTTGCTGCCTTCAACCGCTTGCTTTTTCCTGGGCAGATGGAAGGTTTCTTCTTTACTTTGTTCAGCATTGGTGTAAGTGCGGCGGAGACGGCGGTTGCAGTGGCTATTATTATTAATGTTTACCGCAATTTCCACAGTGACCAGGTGAACTGTATTGAAAACATGAAAAATTAATGTGTTATGGACTATAGTTTTGTATTTTTAATACTCTTGTTGCCTGCTCTCACGTTTGTGTTGCTCGGCCTGGCGGGAATGAAAATGTCCCATAAGGTTGCCGGGATGATAGGAACGTGCTCGTTGGCAATTGTTACGGTGCTGTGTTATTACACGGCTTTCGAGTATTTCCTCGTTCAGGGTAGGGATGCCGCAACAGGGCTTTATCCTACTGTTACCGTGTTTGACATTACATGGCTGAAGTTTTCCGAACTTCTAACATTTAACATAGGTTTCCGCATAACGCCGATTTCAGCTATGATGCTTATCGTTATTTCTACGGTCAGCTTCATGGTTCACATTTATTCGTTTGGCTATATGCACGGTGAAAAAGGTTTTCAGCGTTATTACGCGTTTTTGAGCCTTTTCACAATGTCAATGCTTGGCTTGGTTGTAGCTACCAACATTTTCCAGATGTATCTTTTCTGGGAGCTTGTAGGTGTCAGCTCATATCTTCTCATCGGATTTTATTATCCGTTGCACGCGGCAGTCGCGGCATCTAAGAAGGCGTTTATCGTTACGCGTTTTGCCGATTTGTTCTTCCTCATAGGTATCTTGTTCTACAGCTTCTATGTAGGTACGTTCAATTACGACCTTACGGCTATGCCTGAGGCACAGATGGGTGCGCTTCAGCAGGCAGGATGGATTATGCCAACCGCATTGTTCATGATGTTCATCGGTGGTGCGGGTAAGAGCGCGATGTTCCCGTTGCACATTTGGTTGCCCGACGCAATGGAAGGCCCGACTCCTGTCAGTGCCCTTATCCACGCGGCTACGATGGTTGTCGCTGGTGTGTATCTTGTGGCAAGCCTGTTCCCGTTGTTTATCGAGTTTGCTCCCGAGGCATTACATTGGGTTGCTTATATTGCTGCATTTACAGCTTTCTATGCTGCCGCAGTGGCTTGTTGCCAGAGTGACATCAAGCGTGTGCTTGCATTCTCTACGATTTCGCAGATTGGCTTCATGCTTGTTGCTCTCGGAGTTTGCATGCCTGACCCTGAGCTTGGCAAGGTTGCCATGACCGAGGAATATGCAGACGTAAACGGACTTGGTTATATGGCCGGAATGTACCATCTGTTCACCCATGCCATGTTCAAAGCTTGCCTGTTCTTGGGTGCCGGTTGCATAATCCATGCAGTGCATTCAAATGAGAAAATGTACATGGGCGGTTTGCGTAAGTATATGCCGGTAACCCATTGGACATTCCTTATATCGTGTCTTGCAATCGCAGGTATTCCGTTCTTCTCTGGCTTCTGCTCGAAGGATGAGATTCTTGTAGCTTGCTACAATTTCTCTCCTGTGATGGGTGTTGTTATGAGTGGAATTGCTGCAATGACAGCGTTCTATATGTTCCGCCTTTATTACTCTATATTCTGGGGCAAGAGCTATTACGAAACCCACAAGGCTGAAGGCGCACACCAGCCGCACGAGGCTCCGTCTTCAATGACGATACCTTTGGTGGTCTTGTCTGCGATAACCATGCTTGTCGGCATTTTCGGTACTCTGCATGTATTCGAGTTCGGCGAGTTTGTTTCAGCAAACGGTATCGGTTTCGGCACTCATACTAATTGGGCTGTGGCAGGAGCAAGCACTGTTCTTGCGCTCTGCGGCATCGGACTTGCTACTTATATGTATAAAGGCGAGGAGACGCCGATTGCCGATATGTTGGCAAAGAAGTTCCCACGCCTGCATGAGGCGGCATACCGCCGTTTCTATCTTGATGAAGTGTGGATGTTCGTAACCCATAAGATTATCTTCCGTTGTTTTAGCCGTCCTATTGCATGGTTCGACCGTCACGTCGTTGACGGAGCTATGAATTTCATGGCATGGGGGGCTAACGAGGCGGGCGAGAGCATTCGCGGCTGGCAGAGTGGCGACGTGCGCCAGTATGCGGTATGGTTCCTTACCGGAACAGTTGCATTAGTCTTGTTATGTATTTGTCTATAAAAGAAAACCGGTAAAATGAGTATATTAAGTTTATTTGTAGTAATTCCCGCGCTGATGCTGCTTGGCCTTTGGCTGGCAAAGAACCTCAATCAGGTGCGCGGCGTTATGGTGACGGGAGCATCGTGCCTGTTGCTCTTGTCCATTTGGTTGACTATTGCATTCATACAGATGCGTGCCGGAGGCAACACTGACGAGATGTTGTTTACATACAGCATACCTTGGTTCAAGCCTTTGAACATTGCATATTCTGTCGGTGTTGACGGTATTTCGGTTGTGATGCTGCTCCTGTCAAGCATAATCGTGTTTACCGGAACATTCGCTTCTTGGCAGCTCAAGCCGCTGACAAAGGAGTATTTCCTTTGGTTTACCCTGTTGAGTACAGGCGTTTACGGCTTCTTCATCACTACCGACATGTTCACCATGTTCATGTTCTACGAGGTTGCGCTTATTCCTATGTACCTTCTTATCGGTGTATGGGGTAGCGGCCACAAGGAGTATTCGGCGATGAAGCTTACGCTTATGCTTATGGGTGGCTCGGCATTGCTTATCCTTGGAATTCTTGGCATCTATTTCGGAAGTGGTGCAACGACGATGAATGTGCTTGAGATAGCCCAGATGCACAACATTCCGGTTGAAATGCAAAAGGTGTTCTTCCCGTTTGTATTCATTGGTTTCGGCGTTCTTGGAGCATTGTTCCCGTTCCATACATGGAGTCCCGACGGTCACGCTTCTGCGCCGACGGCAGTGTCTATGCTCCATGCCGGTGTGCTTATGAAACTTGGAGGTTACGGATGCTTCCGCATTGCGATGTACCTTCTGCCCGAGGCTGCTCATGAATTGGCTTGGATATTCATCATCCTTACGACCATTTCGGTTGTTTACGGAGCCTTGTCGGCTTGCGTGCAGACCGACCTGAAGTACATCAACGCATATTCTTCTGTGTCTCACTGCGGTCTGGTGCTTTTCGCATTGCTTATGATGACAAAGACATCTTGCACGGGAGCAATCCTCCAGATGCTTTCACACGGATTGATGACGGCCTTGTTCTTTGCCCTTATCGGTATGATATACGGCCGTACACATACCCGTGACGTGCGCCAGCTTGGCGGTTTGATGAAGATTATGCCGTTCCTCAGTGTCGGCTATGTAGTTGCCGGTTTGGCCAACCTCGGCTTGCCTGGATTCTCCGGTTTCGTTGCCGAGATGACAATCTTTGTCGGCTCTTTTGCCAACAATGACGTATTCCACCGCACGGCTACAATCATTGCTTGTACGAGTATCGTCGTGACAGCAGTCTACATCCTGCGTGTTGTGGGTAAAATCCTTTATGGAAAGGTTGCCGACCCACATTATGAGACACTTACCGATGCGACATGGGACGAGCGCGTGGCAGTTTGCTGCCTCATCTTCTGTGTGGCCGGACTTGGTATCGCTCCGCTTTGGGCGAGCGATGTCATCGACAACGCTTTGGTTCCAATCCTCGACCACATCAACAATGTTTCAGCTATAGCGGCAATATGATGAAAGCAGACGAGTAAACAGGTGCAGGCGGACGAGGCAACGCTCTTACCGCTTGTCACCTTGCAACTTGTCAACTATAAAAAATCAGAACAATGAATTACAGTCAATTTTTAAACATGATACCGGAAGCCACGCTGATGGCTATCCTCATTATCGTCTTCATCGCCGATTTCGCATCGTCGCGCAACAGCGAGCGCAAGTGGTTCAATCCGCTTGTATGCCTGTTGATGCTCGTGCAGGTGCTTGTCAGCGTATGGCCCCAGGAGCCAACATCTGCATTTGGCGGCATGTATGTTACTACGGCTGCGGTGAATGTAATGAAGACAATCCTTGCCGCAGGCACGCTCATCGTGCTTATACAGGCGCGCAAGTGGCTTAGCCGTACCGATACAAGTTTCAAGGAAGGCGAGTTCTACATGCTTGTAATCTCTACGCTGCTCGGTATGAACATGATGATGAGCGCAGGGCATTTCCTGATGTTCTTCCTCGGACTTGAAATGGCTTCAGTGCCAATGGCCTGCCTTGTGGCTCTCGACAAGTACCGCCACAACTCGGCTGAAGGTGCTGCCAAGTTCATACTTACCGCAACGTTCTCAAGCGGAGTGATGCTTTACGGCATTTCGTTCATCTACGGAGCGGCTGGCACGCTTTACTTCGACGACGTGGCTACAGTGCTGGCAGCCAAGCAGAACCTTACCATGGCAATAATGGGCATGGTGTTCTTCTTCAGCGGCTTGGGCTTCAAAATCAGCCTTGTGCCGTTCCACTTCTGGACGGCAGACGCTTACCAGGGTGCGCCGACAACCGTTACCGGCTATCTTAGCGTCATTTCCAAAGGCGCCGCTGCTTTCACGCTGATGGCAATACTGATGAAGGTATTTGCTCCGCTGACGGAGTATTGGACATTGGTGCTTTATGTACTTGTTGTCCTGACTATCACCGTCGGCAACCTTTTCGCCATCCGTCAGAAGGACCTCAAGCGCTTCATGGCGTTCAGCTCAATTTCGCAGGCCGGTTATATCATGCTCGCCGTAATCGGCGACAGCGCGATGGGCGTAGCCGCTCTGTCTTATTATGTGCTGGTTTATGTTGTCGCCAACCTTGCAGTCTTTGCCGTTATCGGTGTCGTTGAGGAAAACAATGGCGGCGTTACTGACATGGACGCCTACAACGGCTTGTACACTACAAACCCGAAACTCTCGCTTTTGATGACGTTTGCGCTGTTCTCGCTGGCCGGCATTCCGCCGTTCGCCGGTATGTTCAGCAAGTTCTTCGTCTTCATGGCAGCTGCTGAAGAGGGTTCGCCGCTTACTTACCTCGTGGTGTTCATAGCTTTGGTTAATACAGTAGTCAGCCTTTACTACTATCTGCTTATCGTCAAGGCGATGTACATCAAGAACTCTGAAAATCCGTTGCCTACGTTCAAGAGTGATGGCAACACCAAGCTCGCCCTTGCTATCTGCACCGCAGGCATACTGCTCTTCGGTGTATGCAGCTTCTTCTATGACTGGATAGAAATGGCGGCTTAACCGTTTCTCAGTAGACAAGAGAATAAGTTACGAGCAGACAGGGCTATTTGGCCTTGTCTGCTTTTTTGTTGTTTATATCGCCAATGGTTTTTGTTTTTGTAATGGATGTTTTGTTTTAGGCTTTAGCGGCAATCGCCGTTTTTATGTGAACAAACATGTCTCTGTTTATAAAATGCGGTCTTTCGCGTTCCAAAACACGGCAAATTGGACGCAGAAAGGCCATCTTTTGCAATGTAAAATGCGGCCTTTTGTACAGCGGTTGTTAATAGGCTGATTATCAATGTGTTATGGATGTATTATGGAAGGACGGTTAAAGCGGAACGTTTAGGCCGTCAAAACGCATTGTTTTGACGGCCTAAACACATTGTTTTGACAGCTCTTATTCCGCCAGGTTACAGTTTGTTGTATGAGAAGCTGTTGCCTTACGGCAAGTTGTCGGTCGTGTTTCTCACCCGTAGTTGCCAGAATGCTACGGCCGATGCCGCCGCAACGTTGAGCGAATCTACGCCGTGGTGCATTGGTATGCGCACCGTGTAGTCGGCTTTTGATATTGTGTCCGTCGGCAGACCGTCGCCTTCCGTGCCCATTATTATGGCAAGCCGTGGCTCGTCGGCAAGTACTGGCGAGTCTAATGGGATGGATTTGTCGGTCAGGGCCATGGCTACAGTCTTGAAACCGTAGGTCTTCAGGCTGTCTGGTTCGCCGTCGAGCCATGTCCATGGGACGAGGAACACCGAGCCCATCGAAACGCGGACGGCGCGTCGGTTCAGTGGGTCGCACGAGTTTCGGGTCAACAGTACGGCATCGATGCCAAGCGCGGCGGCCGAACGGAATATGGCCCCTATGTTGGTCGTATCTACCACGTTGTCTATTACGACTATGCGTTTTGCGCCTTGGCAGACTTCTTCTACGGTCTTCGTCCTTGGCCTGCGCATGGCGCATAGCACGCCCCGCGTCAGCGTGTAGCCGGTCAGCCGCGCTAACAGGTCACGGTCTCCTGTGTACACAGGTATGTCTCCGCACCGTGATATGATGTCTGATGCGTCGCCGGTGATGTGCCTGCGCTCGCACAGCAGGGCTGTGGGTACGAGTTCGGCACTAAGCGCTGTGCGTATTACTTTCGGGCTTTCGGCAATGAATACGCCGTTGTCTGGGTTTGCGCGGTTGCGTAGTTGTGCTTCGGTAAGCGACGAGAAAACTTTTACGCCAGGCTCTTCGAGTGATTTTATGCTGATGATGGCCATTATGATTATGGAAAAATAGTAATGTCTTGTTTGTTGTGCAAAGTTATGCGTTTTTGTTATCATTTTTGCAGTTCCCGGCTTTTAATTTCCCATGTGTCAACCTCTTTATGTAAATTTCGGTTGAATTAAAGTATCTTTCTTATAAATTTCGCTTAATCGGAATTTTACATTATCTTTGCATTCGGATAGGCGTTGACGGCAATATATTGGCATGATTCCGTATTGCCGTTGACGGGTATTTGACATTGTGAATACAGTACCCCGGTCTGCCGCTGGCATCTGACAGGTGCGAGAGGAAAGTCCGGGCAGCGCAGGACACTCCACTTCTGAAAATGGAAGATGCCGGTGACGGTATGATATGGCAGAAGAAAACAACCGCCCATACACGTTGTGGGTAAGGGTGAGAAGGTAGTGTAAGAGACTACCAGGCGGCAGGCGACTGTCGTGCTGTGCCATCTGGAGGCTGCAAGTTCGCGTAAACCGTCGTCTGAGGGCTGTCCGTCCGATGCTTGCAACGACGGAGGGTGGAACGCTTGAGCCGTAAAGTGATTTGCGGCGTAGATAAATGGCAGGCACCGCCGGTGGCCGTAAGACCGAGGCGGAACAGAACCCGGCTTATAGGGGTGCTGTGTTCATTTTTGTTTCTAATCCCTATGGCATAGGGAATTCTTGTTAACCAATCAGGTGTATTATGAAGAAACGGATTGCTCGGATTATAGACTTTCTAAAGGTCGGAATTTGGCACGTCAGAAAGAAGGATGTTCCTACATGGAAATATTTTGTGTATGGCGCGGCAAAGAAATTGCTGTTGGCAGTGGAACGTGCTACAACCAAACGCATGGTTGATGCCGCCTCGGCGCTTACATATTCTACCTTGCTGGCAATAGTGCCCATCATGGCTGTTGTTTTTGCCGTTGCACGTGGGTTCGGTTATAATAAATATATGGAGAGTTGGTTTCGTGACGCCCTTGCAAGCCAGCCCCAGGCGGCCGAAGTTATTGTAGGTTTCGTCAATTCTTATCTTGTACATACAAAAAGCGGAGTGTTCCTTGGCGTTGGTCTTATCTTCATGCTGTGGACTGTTTTCATGCTTGTCGGCAATATAGAGCAGACATTCAATTATATTTGGCAGGTGAAGAAGCCTCGCAGCCTTTTCCGCACTGTAACCGACTACATGGCAATGTTCCTGCTTGTTCCAATTGTCATAGTAGTGACATCGGGATTGTCGATATTTGTGGCTACCGTGTCAGACAGCATGGAAGGGTATGCATTGTTGGCGCCTGTTATGAGGTTTGTCATAGCGTTGATGCCATACGTGTTCATGTCGGCTGTTTTCGTGGCTCTTTATGTGTTCATGCCAAATACAAAGGTGAAGCTAAGTTGTGCGATAGTTCCTGGCATATTGGCCGGTGTCGCGATGCAGGGATTGCAGCTGGTGTACATTCATTCGCAGATATGGGTCAGCAGTTACAATGCGATTTACGGTTCTTTTGCCGCTCTTCCGTTGTTTATGTTGTGGGTGCAGATATCTTGGACTATATGTCTTTTTGGTGCGGAGCTATGTTATACCAGCCAGAATCTTGAAGATTTTGCATTCAGGGCTAAGACGGAGGATATCAGCCATCGTTACCGACTGATGATGAGTGTAATGCTGGCATCCATTATATGCAAGCGTTTTGACGAGGGAGGCCGGCCTTATACGGCTTTGGAGCTGAAGTTGAAGACTGGCATTCCTGTAAGGATTGTGAACGATTTGTTGTACGAGTTGACACGTGTGCATATAATAATAGAGGTTACAGGCGACGAAAAAGGGCAGGAGGGAATGTTCCAGCCAGCCGAAACTACCGAAAAGTTAAGTGTTGGCACTTTGGTCGACAGATTGGAGTCAGAAGGCCGTTGGCCGATAGAGATAGATATGGATTTGCTTGATTCTGATAATTGGAGGCATATTATAGCCATGCGTTCTGAATATCTTGACAGGCAGAGGAACGTGTTGCTTAAAGATATGTGATTAAAAAACAAAAAGGTCAGGGATGTTGTCTGTATCATCCCTGACCTTCTCATTTTGTCTCAATTTCTTCCTTCATGTCGATAAAATGCCTCTCTTTGTCATAGAATTCATATTGCAAGAGAGCCATTTTCTGCGAAGGAACCACATGCACCCCACGTCCGTATTTCATCTGCCATTTGCGTTTCAGACTGATGAAACCCTGGTTTATGTATGCCGCGACGTATGGATGTACATGCAAATAGAATTTCTTGACGCCAATCTTGTTGACAAGTCTGTCTATTTTCCTCTCCAGTTGTTCTACGAAAAGTATGCTTGACTTGATTTTGCCTGTGCCGAAGCACGTAGGACATGTTTCTTCAACGTTCACGTCGATTGCCGGACGGACTCTCTGCCTTGTGATTTGCATCAGTCCGAATTTGCTTAGCGGCAGGATGTTGTGGCGCGCCCTGTCTTTCTGCATGTTCTTGCACATCCGCTCGTACAGCATCTGCCGGTCTTCCGCAAGGTTCATGTCGATAAAGTCGACCACGATGATACCTCCCATGTCCCTTAGCCTGAGCTGGCGTGCGAGTTCGTCCGCCGCGCCGAGGTTAACGTCCAATGCGTTGGCTTCTTGTCCGTTGGCGGAACGTGTACGGTTGCCGCTGTTCACGTCAACTACGTGCAGTGCTTCCGTGTGTTCTATTATGAGGTATGCGCCATGTTTGTAGTTTACTATTTTCCCGAAACTCGATTTTATCTGCTTTGTGATGTTGAAGTTGTCAAAGATAGGCACATTGCCTGTGTACATTTTCACTATGCCAGCCTTTTCAGGGGCGATTAGTGTGACATAGTGTTTCACCTCCTTGTATATTTCCTCGTCGTTTACGTAGATGTTCTCATACGACGGGTTGAACAGGTCGCGCAGCAATGCCACGACCCTGCTTGTCTCCTCATATACGAGTTGAGGTCTTTTTTCTGTTTTCTGTACTTTGGTAATGGCATCCTCCCAACGCTTTAAGAGGATTTTCAGTTCGGTGTCGAGTTCGGCTACACGTTTGCCTTCGGCCACAGTACGTACTATGATTCCGAAGTTTTTTGGCCTTATGCTGTTGATTAGCTGTTTCAGCCTTGCGCGCTCCTCGCCGCTTTTGATTTTTGAAGAAACCGAAACTTTATCGTTGAATGGTATGAGCACCAAGTACCTTCCGGCGAAGCTAAGTTCGCCCGTCAGCCTTGGCCCTTTGGTCGATATTGGCTCTTTCACTATCTGCACCATGACCTCTTGTCCGACTTTCAGCGTAGTCTGAATGCTGCCGTCTTTCTTAAGGTCGGGCAGGCGCGTGGCCTTTGAGAACGGATAAAGTTTCTTCCTGTCGCTTTGTACTTGCTTCAAGTACTTTTCGTAAGAGCTGAATTGACTTCCTAAGTCAAGGTAATGGAGAAAGGCGTCGCGTTCGAATCCTACATCCACAAAGCAGGCGTTAAGCCCCGGCATCAGTTTTTTCACCTTTGCCATGTAGATGTTTCCAACAGAGAACGAGGCCGAGCGTTGCTCGGTTTGATACTCTACCAGATTTTTGTCTTCCAGCAGGGCAATCGATATGTCTTTCTGTTGGACGTCAATTACTACTTCGCTGGTCATTTCCTGTTGTTCAACTTGGTTGTCAATAAAATGGGCATACCGGCACTTTCACACGTTGCATCTGTGCCGGTGTGCCCGTTGTTTTGAGACGGCAGGCGGTAAGGTTTGTGCCTTACTTGCTCTTGTGCCTGTTCTTTCTCAGTCTTTTCTTACGCTTGTGCGTAGCCATCTTGTGGCCCTTCTTTTTCTTACCGTTTGGCATAATTATTAGTTTTAAAAGTTATTTGATATTGATTGGTTCTGCCTTTTATTCGCCCTTCATCTTTGCAACGAAGCTCTTTGCGGGCTTGAAGCAGGGGAAGTCGTGTGCGGCTATCACCAAAGTGGTGTTCTTTGATATGTTGCGCGCAGTCTTTTCCGCACGGTGTTTCACCACGAAACTGCCGAAGCCGCGCAGATAGACGTTTTCCTTCTTTTCGAGCATGCTGTTCTTGATTACTTCCATGAACGCTTCGATAGTAGTGGAAACGTCTTTCTTTGTGATGCCTGTAGACATCACGATTTCCTCGATTATGTCTGCTTTGGTCATGTCGTTTTACAATATTTTCAGTGTTATTGTTTTATGTGCATCATTTTTGAGCGTGCAAATATACTGCTTTTTGTCGTGAAACGGAAATTTATTTTGCTTTTTTTGCTAAAACGTGTTATAAATCATGCAGTTACGTGAAGGTGTCGGTTTATGTCCGGTTGGTGAGCCTACGCCTGTACATTATATGTAAGCACATGTCTCATTTGTTGCTGTTTTAACGTTTTGTCTCCCATTTTGTCATTCCGTCCATGTTCATGAAAACTTTTAAAATAGCTTTGCTGCATGCCTGTTTGTACCGTCCTGCCATGCCGTTTGCTGTCTTTAACTGTGCCGTTTGCCGTGTCTTGCATTGCGATTTGCCGTGTTTTGCAAACCGAAAGGTGGGCTTTTGCCTGCTGCTTAAGCCGCTAATACGTCGCGTTTCGACGGCATTTGTGTATGAAAAATGCCGTTTTTGCGTTTCCGTAAGCGTGTTTTTATTGCACACTTCGGCAAGTTCTCCAGTTAAAGTCCATGCTTACAGCGTGTTACGTTTGCACGCTGAAAACCGCCGTATTTCCGTCCGTTTCCTTTCAGTTTCCGGCAAACCTCGTTGTAGAGCGTCAACGAAAATCACGTTGTAAGCCGTTTGCATTGATATCTTACAAAGTGTTGGTTACGTGGCAATACGGCCTCTTATTTCATAAAATTTTGGTTATGAACCATTATGAACTTGTTTTGTGTTTGTAAAAGTAGTATTTTTGCCACAGAAAACAAACAATGTTGGTGTACAGTTGCCTCAGCTACGGGCGTCAGCATGGAATGTTATTGATTTTATATTGGCATAGACACATTATTAAATATTAATAAATCATGAAAACGGCGAAATATTTTATAGCATTTGCTTTTGTGGCAGCCGTGCTTTGCTCTTGCTCGTCCGGGAGCGAGGATACTTCGCCGGATACATCCGAACCATCATTGCCGCAGGGCAAGTTGCCTATAACCATAAGCACATCGGTCAATGCGTTGGAGGATACACGCGTTACCGATTATGCCTTTGAACAAGGCGACAAGGTTGGGATTTACGTTGTCAACCGCAATGCTGGCAGCTCGTCAAATCCTTTAATGCCACAGGGTAATTATGTTGATAATGTGCTGTTTACGTATGACGGCACATGGAGTGCAGCCTCGCCTGTCTATTGGCTTGACAATGAGACGCGTGCCGACTTCTATCTCTATTATCCTTACATGGTATCAGTGCCGGATGCCAGAGCGATGGCATTCAACCTCAATGCCGACCAAAGCAGCGAAGAGGCATATAAAGCGAGCGACGTAATCGTTGGTGCGGCACTTGATGTGGCGCCGACTGAAAGTGCGGTTGCAATAACGGCAAGGCATGTAATGAGCCAAATCTTCATAACCCTCGTTCCTGGAAACGGTTTTACGGAGGAAAGCCTTGCGGCATCCGATGTGTCTGTAAAGGTCAATGGCGTGAGAACGGGGGCTTTGGTCGATATAGCCAACGGTTCTGTCACCGCAACGGGAGAAACCTCCTCGGTGGCTACATGGCATATTGACGGGGCGTATAAAGCCGTCATCGTGCCGCAGGACGTGGCAGAAGGAAACCTCATCACGGTCAATATTGACCGCAACGTGCTTAATTTCAAAAAAGCATTCACCTTCGTCGGTGGCAAGCGTCACCGGTTCACTATAACCCTGAATAAGACAGGCAGTGGCATCAATGTGACTATCGACCAGTGGGACGACGACGGGACAGATAATGGTGGAGTGGCAGAGTGAGTTCGCGGTTGTAAGGTCTTACGGTAATACGGTTGTTGTCCGTTTCCGTTGTTCCCGATTCTTTCCAGACCGTTCGGCTCTCACAAAGGAATGCTCCTAATAAAATATGGAAAATGAAAGCCAACCAACGCATTTATATATATATGCTTGCATGTGCAATGTCGCTTGCAGGCTGTTCAGACGACTTATTTGACGGCGGTTCCGCAAATGGCGGAACCGACCGCATCGAGTTGTCGGGTGAAATTGACCAACTGGCCGTTACCCGTGTCAACGACAACGGTTTCTGCGACGGCGACGTGATGGGCGTTTACATTGTCGATTACAATGGCAACCAGCCTGGCACGTTGCAGCCGAGCGGCAACCGTGGGGACAATGTGCGCCATACGTTTGACGAGGATGCAAACAAGTGGAACTCCGCTTATGACCTGTATTGGAAAGACAAACACACACATATCGACGTTTACGGATATTATCCCTACGGCTCTCCAGAGAGCATAGACGCCTATCCCTTCACTGTGCAACGCGACCAAAGCACGGCTTCTACGGGCGGTGAGATGGGCGGATATGAGGCCAGCGACTTCCTTTGGGGCAAGGTGGCCGACGTTGCTCCGACTACGAGCGTAATCCGCTTGCCCATGCAACACCGCATGGCTAACGCCCGTGTAACCCTCGTTGAGGGTGAGGGCTTTGCCACAGGAGAGTGGGCGCAGACGGACAAGATGGTTCTTGCGGCCAACCTTGTGCGCCAGGCTACAATCAATCTTGCCGACGGAACAGTCACTCCTACGGGTGAAGTGGAGCAGACTATGACCGTGCCTACGCGCAACGGCGACGAATGGCGCGCCATCGTAGTGCCGCAGACTGTGCCGTCAGGGGCAACGCTCTTCAGCATAACCATCGGCGGTGTGCCTTACAAGTTCTCCAAGAACGAGGCGTTTACCTACGTCGCAGGCAAGATGAATAACTTTTCAATACGTGTAGACAAGAAAGGACAGAGCGGACAATACACCCTCACGCTTATCAGCGAGAGTATAACTCCGTGGGAAAACGACCTTGTAAGCCATGACGCAACGGCGCGTGAGTACGTCATTGTCAATTCAACTCCCGGCCACCTTAAAGACTCTATCATGGCCGCAAACAAGGACTACACTAAGTTGAAGAACCTGAAAATAACGGGCGCGATAAATACTCAGGACTTTTATTTCATGCGTGAAGAGATGGCAAGTTTGCAGTCGCTGAACATGAAAGAAGTTACGGTTAGTGGCAGTTTCGGAGATTCTGTCTATGAGGAATGGGCAAATGTTTCTACCTCTAATGAAGAAGAAGGCGTGATACCGAGCAGTGCTTTTTATGGGAACAAATCGTTGCTTCGTATCGTGCTCCCCGACAAATTGGAGGGTATAGGAGAAAATGCTTTTGGACTTTGTTCAAATTTGACAGGCTCGTTGATGATACCTGAAGGTGTTACGAGGATAGCTTATGGTGCGTTTAATGGTTGTACTTCAATGACGGGAACATTGTCCCTGCCGAGCACCTTGGAGTATTTGGGCAATTGTTCATTCATGAGCTGTCGCTTTAATTGTGATTTGATATTGCCTGATAAGTTGAAGTTCCTTGGCGGACTTGCTTTTGATGGATGTTCTTATTTGACAGGTTCTTTGGTGCTGCCTGACGGATTGGAGCATATAGGTGCATCTGCTTTTTATGGTTGTAGTAGAATTACAGGTAATATTAAGATACCGCAGAAAATCACAAATATTGCAAGTGGAACATTCCAGGGAATGGGGTGTAGCGGTACACTGACTTTGCATGACGGAATAACAAATATTGGCGAAAGTGCATTTTCCGGTACGCCATTAAGGGGTGAGCTTACTTTACCCAAAAATTTGGTTACGCTTGGCAAGTATGCGTTTAGCAATTGTCGCTTTTCCGGAAATCTGATAATTCCAGTAGGACTGATAATAATTAACGATGGTGTATTTTCCGGTAATTCGCGCCTTATGGGGACGATTGAATTTCCTGAAAATCTTTTGAGTATCGGAGCTAATGCTTTTTCTGGATGTGGTAATATTGAAGGACTTGTGATACCTGCAAGCGTCGAAAACATATTCAGTGGTGCATTTGCGAATTGTTTTTATATAGGTTCGATTGTTTGTAAAGGCGACATGCCTGCACGTGTTGCGAGTGGAGCTTTTGACGGTGTTCCCAAAGACAACTTCACCCTTGAAGTGCCTGAATTGGCCGTTCCACAATATCAGACGGCTACTGGATGGAACGAGTTTAAGCGCATTGCCGCCCATCACGAGCTTGTGTGCCGTCCGGCAATCGCCTGTGCGTTGAATACGGAGCGCACGCAGACGCTTATAGTGGACGCTGAAGGTGAATGGGAAGTGGCGAGCAAGCCCGACTGGTGCGAGCTGTCGCAGATGAGCGGCGGAGACAAGACTGAAGTGACGCTGACTATCAATACCTTGGCGCAAGGCGCAGGCGACCGCGTCGGCGAAATAGTGTTCAAGCTGAAAGACGAGGACTACACTCACACGTGTACCGTGTCGCAATACGATTACGAGTACGGCGAAGACGAATGGCTGACGCTGCAAAAGGCTACACGCGGCAACAACGGCGGCATCAACATCGTAATACTTGGCGACGGCTACAATGCAGAGGACATTGCCAGCGGCGACTATCTTGCCAATATAAAGCAGCAGATGGAGTATTTCTTCGGTATAGAGCCTTATACTACTTATCGTGACTACTTCAACGTGTACACGGCGTTCCCACTTTCACAGGAGAGTGGTATTGGGTCTGTCAACACAATCCGTTATAACCGTTTCAATACTACTTACACAGGCGGAACGGGGCTTAAGGCCGATTATGACGAAATCTTCGAGTATGCTCTCAACGCTCCCACGGTGAACACGGGCAACCTCAATCAGACGCTAATCATCATCGTGCCCAACAGTACAGACTACGGCGGTATAACGAATATGTGGGCTGACGGTTCGGCAATATCTTTCTGTCCGCTAAGCACGGATTATTATCCTTACGATTCTCGCGGCATAATCCAGCATGAGGCAGGCGGCCATGGTTTTGGAAAGCTCGGAGATGAGTATATTTATGTTAATGCATTTATAGATGCTTGTATTGGTTGTGGATATCTTCATGTTCCTGATTTTGAATATGGAAAATCTAACGGCTGGTACGACAACCTTTCGCTTACGGGCAAGATGCACGAAGTGCCTTGGAGCCACCTTATCTTTGACGACCGTTATAGCGACTTGGTGGACATATACGAGGGCGGCTTTATGCACAGTAGGGGAGTGTTCCGCTCGGAGCAGAACTCCTGCATGAACAACAACATTCCTTATTTCAGTACCATAAGCCGTGAGAGCATCGTGAAGCGCATCAAGCAGTATGCCGGCGAGACGTACTCGTTCGAAGAGTTTGTCACCAACGACAAGCGCGACGCTGGCGTGGTGACGCGCAGTGCTGACGTGAATGTGAGCGGACGCACGATGCACAGCCGCCAGATGCCGCCGCGCATACACAAGGGCAGTCCGCTGAAGGGCTTAAAGGCGAAGAGGACAAGACGGTAAGAACTTAAATTGTAACCAAAATGAAGAAAAATATAATAAAATATATCGGGGCGGCGTTGTTTATAATGGGCTTGCCGTCGTGTTCATCGGAAGACGGGAACGACGCTCTGCCAGTTGACGCAAAGCATACGCCGATGAAGTTCGACGTTACCCATCCGTCACAGCGCACACGCGTTACCGACACCGACTTTGAGGACGGCGACCGCATAGGGCTGTTCGTTGCCGCGCAGGATGTTCCGTTGGAAATAGGCGGCAACCTTGTGAACAACGAGCTTTTGACTTGCAGCGGCGGAGCGTGGAGCGCACAGCGCACGCTGTATTGGGACGAGGGCGTGTTCAACGCTTACGCATACTATCCTTACACTGGGGAGGTAAGTTCGATTGAAGACATGCCTTTCAGTGTAAGCACGGAGCAAAACACGGTTGACGAAGCCACCGGCATGGACGGATATGAGGCGAGCGACTTCCTCTATGCGAGGACGGAAGGCGTAAGCGCGTCAGACAATGCCGTACCTCTTACTTTCGGCCACATCATGAGCAAGCTCATAATACGCTTAATCAAGGGTGAGGACTTCGAGGGCGAGATGCCGACCGATGCCAAGGTGTACGTGCATAACACTGTGCCGACGGTCACAATTGACCTAAGTGCAGGCGTGGCGACGCGCTATGTGCGTGGCACGAGGAGCACAATAGAGGCAAGGCAGGACGGCGACTATATGTTCTCGGCCATCATCGTGCCGCAACGGGTGGAAAACCGCATGCCGCTAATAGAGGTCGTGATGGACGGCGTGTCGTGCGTGTATGAGAGCACGTTCAACTTCAAGCCGGGCACGCAGCATCTTGTGAATTTCGTGATATCCAACAATCCTGACCAGATAAAGATAGAAATCGGAGGGGAAATGGAGGACTGGCAGTAGCAAATGAGAACGGCTATATACATCCTGTTGGCATTTACACTCATCGCAGGAGGTGTGGCGGCGGCTTTATGGCTGTCGCCCACTTCTGTTGTAGACAGTGGCGGAGGGCGTATAGGCTTTGGGCTGTATGACGGCCGCGAACTTGTAGAACTTGCCGACAGCAAGGGCAATACGTGCTATGTAGTGGAGGACGGAGAAGGGCGCAGGCTCTTCAATATACCTGTTAGGAATTGCCTGCTTGACGTGCGTTACCGCAACGGGCGGCTGCTGTTCAAGGAAGTGGCTACAGGCAGGAAGGGGTATATTGACAAGCGTGGTGTTGTAACCTTCTTTTCCGACGGCCGGCGGTCGACGGGGCTTGAGCAAGAAGAGCGTGGACAGGCAAGTTTCCAACCGCGTGAGAAAGAGTATGTGCGACAGGTAGGCCAGGTGCAAGGTAATGAAGCAAAGGCGGACAGGCAGGCCGGTAGGCTTGACGACAATGCCCTGCGCAGCCTTAAGGCCAATAATCCGTTTTACCGTGAGGCGGCAAGGATATTGTCGGGCAAGCTCGACGAGGGTGATGCTGCCCGGCGGCGCGTAATATTGAACTATTGTGAGCATTTCAGGATGGCCTATGTCACGAAAGACATCGACTTCCTGCGGCAGACATTCAGTCCGCAGGCATTGATAATCGTCGGCAATGTGGTAAAGGTGTCTCCAGGCAAGGACAACGGCTATGTGGCCGATAAGCGCGTGGAATATTATCTGCGTACAAAAGACGAATACATAAGGAGGCTAGCTTCGGCTTTCGCAGCGAATAAGAAGGTCGATGTGAAGTTCTCCGACTTCAGGATTATGCGCCATCCTACGATAGACGGCATCTATGGTGTCAGCTTGCGCCAGCGTTACAGCAGCGACAAGTATTCGGATGACGGGTGGCTGTTCCTGTTGTGGGACTTCCGTGACGAGGCTATGCCTTGCATCCATGTGAGGACGTGGCAGCCGGCGAAGGACGTGCACGACGGCGGCGATGTGATAAGTATAAGTGATTTTAATATGGAATGATGTTGAGACGTGTCTTGAGCTTTTGCGCTTTGTTGTTCATTTCGTCAGTCGCTCTTGCTGACGGGATGGTTGGCTCATGCGGCAACGCCAATGACGCTTGCCGTCTTGGGGTGCTGCGTGAAGCAAGCCTGGCGGAACGCGTTGATACGTCTGCGGTAAAGTTCAGCGTCGCAGGTTTCAGGGTGTTGCCCAATGATGTATCCGCATTCATTTCGCCAGTCCGCGACTTGAACGGGGAGGCGTGTGCCTTGCTGAAGGTCGTAGCTCCGGCTGATTTTGCATTCTCTTCACCTCTTGGTATTGTAAAGAGGAAAAACGATACGGGCGAAATATGGCTTTACCTGCCGAAAGGCACAAAGTATCTTACCATAAAGCATCCCCAGTGGGGCGTGATGAGGAACTTCCGTTTCAGGAAACCGTTGGAAAGCCACGTCGTGTATGAAATGAATATCAAGACACCGGAAGCGTTGCCCGTGCGTCCAGACACAGTAATATTGACCAAGACGGTGACGGACACCGTAATAGTTGACAAGGTGAAGCCGAAGACCCCGTTGACCATGCACGCCATGCTTACTGTTTCGGTGCATTCAAACGGACCTTCATGGGGTGTCATGCTGGCATTGTTGCGCAAGCATGGCTTTTTCATACATGCACAGGGCGATTTGAGAAGCATTGGAAAGACCGTCCAGTCATGTGACGGGGACGGGTACTTGCCCGACAGTGAAATCAAACCATATTATACGGGAGAGACACGCCATTCCAATTATGCCGTGACTGCCGGGCTTGTGCATCGGCTTTGCCGCTGGCTCGGGGTGTATTACGGTGCTGGCTATGGCCGTGCCGCTACGGCATGGTGCTTGGCCGAGAGCGAGGGCGGAGGCTATGTGCTCAACCGGACTTTGACTCACAAGGGCGTGGCTGCTGAAGCCGGTCTACTGCTTTCGTTTGGACGTTTCAGCGTTTCGACCTCGGCATTGACTGTGAAAGGGAAGCAATGGCAGGCTGCAATCGGCGTAGGAGTAAGGCTATGGAAGGAGAAAAAGTAGTTTATGCGTAAGCTTGATATATTATTGGCGTTGGCCTTGGTGCTTGTGGTGTCGTGCAGTGAAGACGATGCCCCGGACAACTTCGAGCCGCGGCTTTTTGTGGGTGAGGCTGTCGACATAACGCGTAACGAAGCTACAGTTACCGGTGGGGTGGAGTTGCGTGGGAGCACGCTCGAGCCGGAACTTGGTTTCGTATATGGGACAGACCCCGGCTCTATGGCCATGATGGCGGAAGCGGCCAATGCCGGCGACGGAATGGTTGCGGCTAGGCTTACAGGATTAAAGCCGGGCACGACGTATTATTATCGCCTTCAGGGAAACAATGGACGTGTGACCTTGGAAAGCGATGCAGGCAGTTTTTCCACGGTGTCCAACGGAAAGCCTGGAATTACAGGGCTGACGGTGTTAAGTAAGGGCCCTGCCAGTGTGATTGTGGGCTTTGACATAACCGATGACGGCGGCGGCGACATTGTTGAGGCCGGATGTTACGTCATGGATACGGCGGAGGGTGTGGCCGAGAAGGTGGAGGCTGTCATGCAATCCGGAGCAAGCGGCATAGGTTGCAGGCTGCGTATTGGCGGACTGAAGCTCATGACCGAATATACGTTGCAGCCGTATGCCGTTAATGACGCTGGCGAGACCAGGGGAGAGTGCCTGTCCTTTTCGACGAGTAACGCCGTCGAGACAAGCGAGCCCGGGGAACTGGCGTCGCTTATAGGCGAGGACAAGTACGGTTTTACCGAGATGACATTTGCCGGGCCGATGGACGGTGACGACATCCGCCTGCTGCGGCAGATGATGGGGCGCGACGTTGACGGCTCGGCTACTCCAGGCAGGCTGGCCAGTGTCGATTTGACCGATGTCAGCATCGTTGCGGGTGGAGGTAGCTATGATATGTCGCGCTATACCGAGAACAACGTGGTAGGATATGGAATGTTCGCATATTGCGACTTGCTCGAGGACGTCAGCCTGCCTGCTACGGCCAAGCGTATAGAGAAGGACGCGTTCCTCGGCTGCAGTTCGCTGGAACGGCTCGTCATTCCGGCTGAAGTCGACGAGGTCTCCGTATCAGGCGGATGTGTTGGCTTGAAGGAGCTCGAAGTCTCTCCTGCCAATCAGCATTATAAGAGTGTCGACGGGGTGCTTTTCAATGCCGACGTGTCGCGCATTGTATGGTTCCCTATCGGCAAGCAGGGTGATTATGAATTGCCCGGCACCGTAGAGTCGGTAGGCGATTATGCCTTCAGCGGATGCAGCATAACGCGCTTCACGTTGCCCGGCGGTGTCAAGCAGATAGGGCAGGGTGCATTTTACGCGAGCATGGTGGAAGAAGTGATGCTGTCTGACGGTATAAGGCTTGTGCCTACGGGTACGTTCCAGGACTGCCGCCAGTTAAGGTCAGTGACGCTCGGCGCTGGCACGGAGCTGGTTTCTGATTACGTGTTCGACGGCTGTCCGCTTGAACACCTGTACGTGAAGGCGTCGCTGCCCCCGGTATGCGACGGCGCGGCCTTCAGCAAGACGCAGGCCGACTTGTTTTCCGCCTGCACGCTGCACGTACCGCAGGGCAGCTTGATGATGTACAAGTATGACCTCGACTGGGGCGGTTTTGACAATATTGTAGGATTTTAGCGAATATGAAGACACCAGAAATAGAAGAGCTGAAACTGCTCGTGGAGCGCAAGTTTGGCAGGGTGCTCGGCACAACGACCGATTTCGAGGAGTTTTCGTTGAGCGTGTGCCGCAAGTACGGCCTGCGCCTGTCGGCCTCGACGCTGAAGCGCCTTTGGGGATATGTGGGCGACAGCCATACCCCGAGGATGTGCACGCTCGACATCCTTTCGCGCTACATAGGGCACGACAGCTTTTACGCATTCAAGTCATGGCTCAAGACGAGTGTAAAGTACAACTCGTCGTTTTTCGCTGCGCAGCAGATTACCAGTAGCGAGCTGGCTTCGGGCTCAGAAGTCGAAATCGGCTGGAGCCCTAACAGGCTTGTCTGCCTGACGTACATGGGCGACAGTGTCTACGAGGTGGTTCGTTCGGCCAACAGCAAGCTCATGCCAGGCGACAGGTTTGTCACTGGGTGCTTTATCAAGGAGCAGCCCCTGTATCTGCCCTACATAGAGCGCGGCGGCCAGCGCACTGCGCCGTTTGTGGCGGGGCGCAACGGCGGGCTTACTATCATCAACATTACCGGCGGAGGCAGGCGGGCATGAACAACTACGACGCTTTGCAGGAGAGCACGTCTGGGTACACCGAGCATATTGACGGCGAGCTGGCCTCGCCGTCCCCGATGCCTGTGCACGATAAGTTCGGCTCGCTCGGCTGCTTTTACGTGTCGCCCCATGGCCACACGCGCCTGTTCCACGCTTCGCGTTATGGCAAGTCATACGTGCTGAAATGCCTCAAGGCCGACTATCTTTACACCCCTGTGTACCGCCAAGCGCTGGTAAAGGAGTTTGAAATCGGTTTGCAGCTCGACCATCCCGGCATCTGCCGTACCATAGGCATGGAGGATGTTGAGGGGCTTGGCCCGGCCATTGTGATGGAGCGCGTGGATGGTTGCACGCTCAAGGAGCTCATCGAGCGGAAGGGGCTTACCAAAGCCTTGGGGCGCAAGCTCGCGGCCCAGGCGGCCGACGCGGTAGACTACATGCACAGTAAGCAGGTAATCCACCGCGACCTGAAGCCCTCTAACATTATGGTGACGCACAATGGGCACAACGTCAAACTGATAGACTTCAGCCTGGCCGACGGCGACGCCTTCATGGTGCTGAAGCAGCCTGCCGGCACCTCCGGCTACATAGCTCCCGAACTGCTGCAACGTGATGCCAAGACCGACATGCGCGCCGACGTATATTCGTTTGGCATGGTGATGAGAGACATCGCCCGCTCTACAGGCGACAAGCGCCTGCTCGAAGCCTCGGCCTCGTGCACCCGGCGTGATGCCGCCCAGCGCCCTGCGAGCCTGTCGGCTGTTACGGCGCGCGCCTTGCGCCGCAGCCCGGGGGTGCCGTGGTTAGCATGCCTTGCTGCCGCGGCTGTCGCCGCAATGGTGTTCCTCGCCCTTGCCGTGCAGCGCCAACCGGGAGTGGAGGCTGGATTGCCGGTTGACAGCGTCCAGGCAGACGGCAACAGGGCCGTCGACTATATGTTGTGGTGACTGTTTGCAGTTATGGAGTGTACGGTTGTCAAATGCGTGTAGTTATCGGGAGTTAATGGGAGTTAGGCTCCCTTACTTGTTCGGAATTAACGGACAATAGCCTGCATGGGTAAGTCTGTTAACTCCTTGAACGAGCGTAGCGAGTGATAACTCCAATTAACTCCGACGCGAAGCGTCTAACTTCTTTAACTTCTCTAACTTCTTTATTATGCTGACAGAAAAACGGAGCAGCATGCTCCATGGCGTGCTGCTGATAACATTGTTCTCGTGCGCCGCATTTTACATCGGCGACACGGCCTTCGTCAAGAGCCTGTCGCTAAGCCCCATGATAGTAGGCATAGTGCTTGGCATGCTCTATGCCAACAGCCTGCGCAACAACCTACCTGACACGTGGGTGCCGGGCATACAGTTCTGCTCGAAGCGCGTGCTGCGCATGGGTATCATCCTCTACGGCTTCCGTCTTACGTTCCAGAACGTGCTCGACGTCGGCCTGGCGGCAGTCGTCATCGATGCCGTCGTGGTGGCGGTGACTATCTGCGGTGGCATGCTCTTGGGGCGGCTGCTCAGGATGGACCGCGGCATAACACTGCTTACCTCCGTAGGCAGTGCCATCTGCGGTGCAGCTGCCGTGCTGGGCACGGAGTCTGCCATCCGCGTGAAGCCCTACAAGACGGCCGTCGCCGTGTCCACCGTTGTTATCTTCGGTACGCTGGCCATGTTCCTCTACCCCGTGCTCTACCATGGCGGCGTGCTCGGCCTTGACGCGAAGGCCATGGGCATATATACAGGCTCTACCGTGCACGAGGTGGCCCACGTTGTAGGGGCGGGCAACGCCATGGGCAAGGCCGTCTCCGACACGGCCGTCATCGTCAAGATGCTTCGCGTGATGATGCTCGTGCCCGTGCTGCTCATAATCAGCTACGCTGTGATGCGCGCCGCCAAGCGCGGCGGCATCGCCGGTGAACGCAGCCGTGTCAGTGTTCCCTGGTTCGCCGTGTTGTTCCTCGTAGTCATCGGGTTCAACTCCCTTGGGCTACTGCCCTTGGGGCTTGTCGGCTTCATCAACGCGCTCGACACGTTCCTGCTTACCATGGCTATGACAGCCCTCGGCGCGGAGACTAGTATCGACAAGTTCAGGCAGGCCGGCTTCAAACCTTTCCTGCTCGCCTTGCTCCTCTTCGCCTGGCTTGTGCTAGGCGGATGGTTCATGGCAAAGTACCTTGTGCCGGTACTCGGGTGACGAAGCAGGAAGCACACACTTTACAAGGAAAATAAGATTGACGAGTAAAGCCTATGTGATAACATGGAACTTGTGAAAGGGCGTCCGTTATTTATTCTCTGGGCAAAATCTTGTTTCTTACTTTTTTCTTATTTTCTTTACATCACACAACACAAAAAAGGCCGTGTTTCGCGTTGCGAAGCACGGCCTTCCAGTAATATGTTGGGAATGAATGGGTCAAGAATTGATGTCCAACCGCACAATCTTTCCTGGCAGATGAATTCTTAACTCTTCATTCTTCACTCTCCTTGATGTTCGGCTCTTCGAGGCCGTAGCCCTTCTTCCTGTCGACCACCTTGAGGACGAAGCCGAGCAGCAGGGCGGCCACGCCGAGGCAGGCGAGCATAACGAGTGGGGCGGTGTAGTCATAGGACACGGCTGCCTCTTGCGGAGTGATTAGACCAGCCTTGAGGTCGGAGACGAGCTGGGGGTTTGTTTTGTCGAGTACCTTGCCGATGAGCAGTGGGAAGAGCCACAGGCCGATGTTCTGTATCCAGAAGATGAGGGCGTATGCACTTCCGATGATTTTCGCGTCAACGAGCTTTGGCACACTTGGCCAGAGCGATGCCGGCACGAGCGAGAAGCTGGCGCCGAGCACAAGGATTGTTACGTATGCTACGATTACTCCGCCAACGGCGTTGCCCTTGAACATGGGCAGGATGAAGGCGAACGTGAGGTGGCAGGCGATGAGCAGCAGCGAGCCGACTACGAGCATCGAGGCGGCCTTGCCCTTGTGGTCAACGTAGTTGCCGAGGATGGGCGTGATGCCGACGGCGAGCAGGGGGAACACTGCGAACACCGTTTCGGCACTTTGGCGCATGTAGCCCATGTAGCAGAACACCACGAGGGCCACGACGGCAATTACTTGCATAAGCGTACGCATACCCTTGCTCTTGGAGAAGTTGCTGGCGAAGGCTGCCGCCGCAACAACAAGCATGATGATGTACTGGATTACAGTAACGGTGTTGCCAGCCCAGAATGAGCCGGGAGATAGTTCTGTAAACGTGAGGTTGCACTGGAGCATGTTGACGGCATACTTCTGGAACGGGAAGATGGCCGAGTAGTAAAGCACGCACAGGAGAGCCACAAGCCAGAAGCCGCTGCTGCGCAGAATGTTGCCTATGTCGCTGATTTTGAACGGGTCGTCCTTCTCTTCTGCCTCGCCGGTCTGTGCGTCAAGTTTCTTGTCCATGAAGAAGTAGACGATGAACATGATGAGGGCTATCATGAGGAGTACCACGCCGAAGGCTACAGAGCGCGATACGTCGATGTCGCCTCCGAGCTTTGCAAATACGGGCGAGAATATCATGCAAGTGGCAACGCCGAGGCGGGCAAGCGCCATTTCGGAGCCCATGGCGAGCGCCATCTCGTGTCCCTTGAACCATTTTACTATGCCTCGCGACACCGTGATGCCAGCCATCTCCACGCCGCAGCCGAATATCATGAAGCCTACGGCTGCAAACTTGGCCGATGCGGGCATACCGAGGTAGAACGGGGAGATGCCCAGTTCGTCGAAGCCGGGAATGTAGTTGAGGTTGTTGGTGAACCATGCCTCAAGGCTGCTGCCCTGGAATGCCTCGGTTACGGCGTACCAGTTGATGGTAGCCCCGACGAGCATCACCGCGCCGGAGAGTACGGCCGTGAAGCGTACTCCCATCTTGTCGAGTATTATTCCCGCGAAAATCAGGAAGAATACGAATACGTTGAGAAACGTCTCGGAGCCTTGCATCGTGCCGAACGCAGTAGAGTCCCAACCGCGTGTCGATTGCATAAGGTCTTTGATTGGCGAGAGGATGTCCATGAAGATGTACGAGCAGAACATCGCAAACGCGAGGAAAAACAGCACCATCCACCTTGTGGCGGCTGAGTCGCGAAGTGTTTTTTGGATTGAAGATGTCATGTTATTGGATTTGATTGTTGTTTTATGAAGTAGGGAATTAAAATTAAGAATTAAGAGTTAAGAATTAAGAAAATATGCCTTGTGGGCGACTTTCTTAATTCTTAACTCTTAATTCTTAATTATTTAAGCCACCGGTCAAGCCAGTTGAAGAATGTGCGCTGCCACAGTATGCCGTTCTGCGGCTTCAGCACCCAGTGATTCTCGTCGGGGAAGAGCAGCAGCTCGGCCGGTATGCCGCGCATGCGTGCCGCGTTGAACGCGCCCATTCCCTGGTTGGCATTAATACGGTAGTCCTTCTCTCCGTGGATGCAAAGGATGGGAGTATCCCACTTGTCGATGAATTTGTGCGGCGAGTTGGCGTAAGTGCGGCGTGCGTTTTCCGTCTGGTCCTTGTTCCAGTAGGCGTCGTCATACTCCCAGTTGCTGAACCATGCCTCCTCCGTGTCGGTGTACATCGACTCGAGGTTGAACGCTCCGTCGTGGGCTATGAAGCACTTGAAGCGCTTGTCGTGGTGGCCTGCAAGGTAGTAGACGCTGAAGCCTCCGAAGCTTGCGCCTACTGCTCCGAGACGGTCTTTGTCAACGAATGGCAGGTTGTCGCAGGCGTCATCGATGGCGGTCAGCAGGTCGTTCATGCACTGCCCCGTCCAGTCGCCGGAGATTTGCTCGTTCCATTCGCTGCCGAAACCAGGCAGTCCTCGGCGGTTTGGCGCGATGACGACGTAGCCGTTGGCCGCCATGATTTGCATGTTCCAGCGGTAGCTCCAGAACTGCGACACGGGGCTTTGCGGCCCACCTTCGCAGAACAGAAGGGTGGGGTATTTCTTGGTCTCGTCAAAGTGCGACGGCAGTACTATCCAATACATCATGTCCTTGCCGTCGGTGGTCTTCACCCAGCGTTGTTGTATTTTGCCGAACGTCATCTGGTCGTAGAGGTGCTTGTTCTCAAATGTTATTTGTTCGGCTTTCGCCTGCTTTTCCTTCTTGCCGGGGTTGACGACGTAAAGCTCGGAAGCCTGCGACATGCTGTGCCTCTCGGCGAGCAGTTTCTTACCATCGTTGAGCAGCTGAACGGAGCCGTAGTCGTGCCAACCGTCGGTCAGCTGCATCACCTCGCCCTTGAGGTTGGTTTGGTAGATGTTCTCGCATCCGTGCCAAACGCCGAGGAAGTAGAGCGTGTTCGAGTCGTCTCCCCAGCAGAATGCGTCGACGTTTGTGTCGAGTGTTTCGGTTACATACGTCTTGTCGCCGGTGCTGGTGTTGTAGATGCAGAGGCGGTTGCGGTCGCTTTCGTAGCCGTCTCGCGCCATACTTTGCCATGCGATGTATTGTCCGTCTGGCGAGAACTGCGGATTGGTGTCATATCCGGGGTTGTTCTTCAGGTTGTCTTCCGCATTGACGGCCTGGTGCTTCATCGACTTGGTGAGGTCGGTTTCAGGCTCGGTGTAACCGGCTGGCTTGCATAGGTTGGCAGTCTTTCCCGTGGCGATGTCGTACAGGTAGATGTCCGTGTCGGTCGATGTGGCATACTTTACGCCCGTTTTTTTGCGCGAGGTGTAAACTATGGTCTTCGAGTCGGGACTCCATGCCAGCTGCTCGATGCCGCCGAACGGCTTTACAGGACTTTCGTATGGCTCGCCCTGCATGATGTCTTCGCCCTCACTGATGCCGCTCGCCGTAACGTCGGCAAGGAAGGGGTGGGGGATAGTCTCAACGTATTCGTCCCAGTGACGGTAGTTCATGTCGGTAATCAGGCGCCCTGTAGCTTTGGGCAGGTCGGCCGGGTTTTGCTTGATGATGTCGTGAAATGGTATTTGCTTTACCAGCAAAATGTGTTTTTCGTCGGGAGAGAATATGAAGCCGTCGATGCCGGTCTTGTCGTTTGTCAACTGTCTGCGGCCGCTTCCGTCGGCGTTCATCTCCCATATTTGGCCGTCGCAAAGGAACGCTATTTTTTGTCCGCCGTCAGTCCATACGGCATCACTCTCGCTTTTTGCGTTTGTTGTGAGCATCCTGTTGTTTTTGCCGTCGGCGTCCATCACGTATATTACTGTGTGGCTCTTGTTCTCCTTTACGCTGTAGTAACTTACCTGGTAAACGATGCGTTTGCCGTCGGGCGATGCCTGGTGGCCGCCGATGCGTCCCATCGCCCAAAGGGCTTCAGGGGTCATCAAGTCGCTTTTCAGTGTAATGTCGCTTTTCCCGATAAAGCCGGTGACATCCTGTGCGTTGGCTGTATTACAGCCAATGGCGAGTGCTGCTGCAACCATTATTGTCTTGTTCATAATATTTTGATTTTGAATATAGGGGCAGACCGTAAGTCTGCCCCTATCAGGTTATTGTCATTTCTTTGGTCTCATCTTTTCCTGTTGCTCACGCTGACGCTTCAGTTCCTCGGCCTGCTTCTGCATGGCTTCAAGCCTTGCGGCCAGTCCGCTCATCTTCTGAGGATTGTTCTTGTTCTCCTGGTAGCGTGCCTCGAGTATTGCGAGCAGCTTCTCGTCGTTCGTAGTTTTCCGCAGTATCCACATTATTGCGGCGCTGAAGAACAACGAGATGAAGTAGTAGAAGTTAAGTCCTGCCGAATAGTCGTTGAACAGGAAGAAGAAGAATACCGGCATGAGGTAAGTCATCCAGCGCATCATCTTCATCTGCTCGGCCTGTGCCCCTATCATCTGGTCTTTCTGTTGGCGCATCGTCATGATAGAGTAAAGCACGTTGGCGGCGCAGAATAGAATACAGGTAAGGCTCAAGTGGTCGCCTATGAGCCAAATGTTGGTGTTCCATTCGATAATCGGGTCATACGTCGACAGGTCGCTAATCCACAAGAAGCTCTCGCCGCGTAATTGGATGGCGTTAGGTACGAAGTTGAACATTGCTAGCCATACAGGCATTTGTATGAGCATCGGCAGGCATCCGCTCAATGGGCTTACGCCGTATTTTGAATACAGAGCCATCATGGCCTGCTGCTTCTGCATCTGGTCTTCAGGCTTGTCATACTGCTTTGTCGCCTCGTCTATTTTGGGCTTTAAAACCCTCATCTTTGCCGAAGACATGTAGCTCTTCTTAACCAATGGATATGTTATGAATTTAAGCAACAGGGTTATGAGTATGAGCACGATGCCCATGTTTATGTTCATTCCCGTCAACCAGTCGAATACGTAGATTGTAAACCAGCGGTTGATGATACGTATTATAGGCCAACCGAGGTACACGAGGCGTTGCAGTTCGAGGTCTTTGCCGAACGTGCTTTGCTTCTCGACTTTCCTCAAAAGGTTGAAGTCGTTAGGGCCAAAATAGAATTCAAGCTCCGTTGGAGTTTTGCCCGTTGGGTCGAAAGACGTCTTCATCTTTGCCGCATAGTGCTTCAGGAAACCCGAGCCTTTTTCCTGCGGAATGCTTGTCATCAGTGAGTTTGCACCCAAATCGTTCTTTGCTATCATCACCGCGCTGAAGAACTGGTTTTTGAATGCAACCCAGTCGATTACGTCTTCGATTTCCTCGTCAACCTTTTCACCCGTCTCGCTAAGGTTGTCTGTTCCTCCTTCTGTGAGGTGATAAGTGAGTGATGAATGCTGGTTCTCGAACGTAAAGCCCTTTTCCTGCTGTCGGCAAAGGTCCGTCCACTCTATGTCCATCTTGTCATAGTTCGGCGCAAACATGCCGCTCATGCCGTTGGCCTGCATGGAGAAGTGCAGCATGTAGTCCTTGCCAAGCCGGTAGTTCATTACCAATGACTTGCCGTTGCCGGCATCGGCCGTCATTGTTACCGTTGAGTCTGTAACGTTTGACGGAGTGAAATAGAGGTCGCTTGTTATGATGTTGGTCTCTTTGCCAGCCAACATGAATTTCAAAGACTGGTTCTTGCAGTCAAACAATGTCAGGTCGTTGCTGCCGTCTTTAGCCTTGAAACCTTTTATAACAGCTTTCTCAACGACACCGCCCTTTGTGTTGAGCGTAAGCTCTAACTTTGAGTTCTTAAGCACAACGCTTTGTGCCTTGCCGCTCATGGCCTTGTAGAATGCTGCTGTAGTATCTTCTACAGTTTGATTTGCTACATTGGCTTTTGCCGCCTCCTGTTCTGTCTTGAGCTTCTGTTCCGCTTTTTGTTTAGCTACGGCGGTGATGGAGTCTTGTATCCTTTGCTGTGCAATCTCTTCCTCCGATGGCCTTGACCACCAACTGAAACCTATTAGAACGGCTGCGATTAGAACAAATCCTATAATCGTATTCTTGTCCATCTCTGAAAACTTGTGTGATTGTTATTTATTTCTTACTGTTTTTGTTTTCTATCGCAGTCTTTACGAAATCAAGGAACAACGGGTGCGGATGGAGCACTGTGCTTGAATATTCAGGATGGAACTGTGTTCCGATATACCACTTCAAACCGGGTATTTCGACAATCTCAACCAAGTCGCTCTCCGGATTGCGGCCGACACATTTCATGCCGGCGCGTTCGTATTCCTGTTCGAAATCGTTGTTGAATTCGTAACGGTGACGGTGGCGTTCCTGTATGTGTTCCTTCTTATATATGTTGAACACGCGCGAGCCTTGCCTTAAAACACATTCGTAAGCGCCAAGACGCATCGTGCCGCCCATGTTGGTTATGTTCTTCTGGTCTTCCATGATGTCGATGACGTTGTGCTCGGTTTTCTCGTCCATTTCGCGGCTGTTGGCGTCTTCGTAGCCGAGAACGTTGCGACCGAACTCGATTACCATCATCTGCATGCCGAGGCAAATGCCGAACGTCGGTATGTCGTGTGTACGGGTATAGTGGGCTGCAACAATCTTGCCCTCTATTCCGCGCTGTCCGAAGCCCGGGCAAATCACGATGCCGTCCATGCCGTCAAGCTTCTCGGCAACGTTTCCTTCATTAAGCTTTTCGCTGTTTATGAATGTGGCTTTGACCTTATAGTCGTTGTAAGTTCCTGCCTGCGAAAGGCTTTCAAGAATACTCTTGTATGCGTCCTGCAAGTCGTATTTGCCTACAAGCCCAATGTTTACTATCTCCGTAGCCTTATGTCTGCGCTCAAGGAACGAACGCCACGGCCCGAGTGTGGGAGTTTCGCCGACAGGCTCGCCCATCTTGCGGAGTATTGTTTCGTCAAGTTTCTGTTCCTGCATGCGTACCGGCACTTCATAGATGGTAGGCATGTCAACGCTCTGCACCACTGCGTCGAAATCAACGTTGCAGAAGTTTGCCACCTTCTTACGGATGCCGTCGCTGAGCGGATGTTCTGTCCTTAGCACCAGTATGTCGGGCTGTATGCCGACGCTCTGGAGTTCTTTGACCGAATGTTGCGTTGGCTTTGTTTTCAGCTCTTTTGCCGCTGCGAGGTAGGGTATATATGTAAGATGTACGCAGAGGGCTTTCTTTCCAAGTTCCCATTTCAGCTGGCGTATGCTTTCAAGGAATGGCAGGCTCTCGATGTCGCCTACGGTTCCGCCTATTTCAGTTATGACGAAGTCGTAGTTGTCCCTCTTGCCGAGCATCTTTACGTTGCGCTTGATTTCGTCGGTGATGTGTGGGATTACCTGGATTGTTTTTCCCAAATAGTCTCCGCGGCGCTCCTTGTCAATTACTGATTTGTATATACGCCCGGTGGTCAAGTTGTTGGCCTTTGTTGTCTGTATGCCGGTGAAACGCTCGTAGTGGCCAAGGTCGAGGTCGGCCTCATGTCCGTCTACGGTCACGTAGCACTCTCCGTGCTCGTATGGGTTCAGCGTTCCGGGGTCGATGTTGATGTATGGGTCAAACTTTTGGATTGTGATGTTGTACCCTCTTGCTTGGAGAAGTTTTCCTATTGACGACGATATAATGCCTTTCCCGAGCGAGGAAGCCACACCGCCGGTGACGAAGATGTATTTTGTTTCTGCCACGGTTATAACGTTTTAATTACTAATTACTAATTAAAAATATGACGTGCAAAATTAAGAAAAATTGCTGATACACCCAAATTATAGTCTCTTTATTAAATGAAAAAAGCAATAACAGCCGTCTATGTATAAAATAAATGCTAACTTTGCAGTCAAAACTTAAAACCGAAGGGATGAAATCCAAGTTGTTATTAGTGTTGATTTTATTGTGTGCAACCGGGTCGGCTTTTTGTCAGACAAGGTCAAGCCGGCGTATCTTGCACCGCGAACGCCCCGACACTTCCATCGTAGTTGCATACGTTGATTCCTTGAAATCATATAAAGCAAAGGCCGATACGCTGCAATTGTATCCAGACACAATGCTTCTGCGTCCTACTCCCGACCCCCGCTTTTCATTACTGTTCGGCCCGTTGGCTTTTTATCGTTCGGCTGTAAGCCGCAATGTCGTACTGGGCGACGACAATACCGACGGGCTGGATGAAGCCATTGGCGCGGCGTTGCTCGATGCCTATCTGCAGTGTCCGGGCAATGTCGCGTGGACTGACAAGGAACTTGCGGAAGCTGGGGCGTTGCATGAAGAAATAACCAAGCCGTTGCGCCATAAAGTAGAATATGTGAAAGATAACGAAGAGGTGCCCGAGGTGCATCCTGACGTTCCGCTTGAAATAGTTGTGGCACGTCCTAATTTCTGGACGTTCAGCGGCGATTATTATTTGCAGTTCTTGCAGAATTACGTGTCCGGCAACTGGTACAAAGGCGGTGAAAGTGATTACTCCATGTTGTCAAGCGTGACATTGCAAGCCAATTACAACAACAAGCAAAAGGTGAAATTTGAGAACAAGCTCGAATTGAAACTCGGCATGCTTACATCGCGAGGCGATACATTGCATAATGTGCGGACTTCGGAAGACTTAATCAGATATACCGGGAAGTTGGGATTGCAGGCTACCAAAAACTGGTATTATACGTTGCAGCTTATTGCGCAGACGCAATTTATGCGAGGTTACAAGAGCAATGACTCGAAAGTATATTCAGACATCCTGTCGCCGTTGAACCTCAACTTCTCGTTGGGTATGAGTTACAATGTGAATGTTTTTAACGGCAGGTTAACCGGTTCCATACAGTTGGCGCCATTGGCATACAACTTCAAATATGTAGGCAGGAAGGAACTTGCCACCGACAATGGCTTGAAGGCGGGCGAACATACTCTGCATGAGTTTGGTTCAGGATGTACGTTCGACTTGAACTGGACATTCTCTGACTTAATCAAATGGAAGACTCGCTTGTATGCATATACCACATACAAGCGCATGCAAATGGAATGGGAGAATACGGTTACATTCCAGTTCAACAAATACATATCCTCCAATCTGTTCATATTCCCGCGTTTCGACGATAGCACCTCCAATAAAGATGAAACCCTCGGATATTGGCAGTTTAAGGAATATTTGTCGATAGGTTTCGCTTATGCGTTCTGAAAGTGAAGAGTGAAAAAACGAAAAGTGAAAAATCCATTACACACCAACTTTAAGCAATGGATTTTTCACTTTTCGTTTTTTCACTCTTCACTTTCTGGCTTATTTCGCTTCTTCCATCGTTCCCTCAATGTACAGTCTCATCATTTCGGGCTTGCCGTTGGTTCTTAATGTGATTGACTTTTTGAAATGTCCGGGAAATCTTCCTTTGCCGTTGTATGTCACGCTTAACGTGCCCTTTTGCCCCGGCGCAACCGGTTTCTTTGTATATTCAGGCACAGTGCAGCCGCAACTTGCTATTGCCTGGTGGATTATTAGGGGCGCGTCGCCTACATTTGTGAACGTGAATGTGCATTTCTGCACAGGCTTGCTTTCCGGGAATGTTCCGAAATCACACGTTGTCTTATCGAATTTGATTTCCGCCCCTTTCTGAGCGAAAGCATATCCAAGTGACAACATCAGCGTTAGCGAGATTAATAAGATTTTTTTCATTTTGCATCCATATTGTTTTAATTGATGGCAAAATTACGTCTTTTTTACATATGTTTGTGCAACGCCCCTGCCTTATTTTGCATTAATTTTGTTATTTTTATCCTTGTTTCAACAGCTTTTGTTGATTGGCAGCCGCAATCTTGCAGTCAAGGTGATTGCTGTTGGGACGGACATTGACACCACACATATTGATGGTTATGGTTAGCTAAAAATGCGTATTGCAATACTTATCTGCATGATTAGTTACAGAAATGTTATTAAAGGTTTGCTTATTCAACCGTAAAAACAATAGCATATGACGCTTTTTCTTTCATATATTACTTTTGGTTACAAAAATAATATTTTTCCAAACATAATGCAAATGATTTGTCGACAAATTTGTAACTAATCATGCAGAATAGTAACAATTGCATTAACAGATAATAAACACATCAATCAAATTTTTATGAAAAGACCGATAACCGCTGTGGCGTTGGCCACGATATCCGTCCTTCTGCTGGCTGTAACGCCGTGCAAGGGCGCACATCCCGTCGCGCCGTACAATGACGGCGACGGCATAGGTATGGAGTTTTCCGTCCGCGCCAACCTGCTGCGCTGGGCCACGCTTACGCCCGACGTAGGCATAGAGGTACGCGCCGACCGCTCTTGGGGACTGCTCGTCAACGCTTCGTGGACATCATGGAGCTGGGATAAAGCCGGTCGCCGCTACGCTCTCTGGGAGGTAGCTCCCGAGTTCCGCTGGTATCTCGGCCATAGTAAGCGTGGTTATCTCGGCGCTATGTACAAGTTTGGTTCGTTCAATTATAAGCTCTCCGCCACAGGCAAGCAGGGCGACCTGACCGGCGGCGGACTGACCGGCGGCTACCTGCTGCGTTTTAACCGCTCGCTATCGCTCGACCTGTCGCTCGGTGTCGGCTGCCTGCACGCTGATTATGAGAAGTACACCGTTGTCGACGGTGTGCGCGTGCGCCAAGGTTCGGAGTGCAAGAACTGGTGGGGACCAATATCCGCAGGGGTCACCCTCGTATGGAACTTGTAGTTTCTGTATTCACCCAAATCCATTAAAATGTCTTTATAATGAAAACGTACAAACTCCACATTATTATATTGTCCGCAGCCTTGCCGCTGCTTTCCGCCTGTGTCAAAGACGAGCTTCACGACACGCCGCACCCTTCGCACGGAGCAATCACCGTCACCGCCGACTGGACTGACCGGGGCGACGGTGTGGACATCCCTGCGGAGTGGACAGTGACAATGGACGGATATACCGGCACGGAGGCCGGAAAGACCCTTGCGCCGGATTACCTCTTCAAGCCGGGCAACTACACCATTGCGGCGTACAATACCCCCGAGAACATCACGATAAGCGGCACCACCGCTACGGTAGCCCCGGAAACAGGAAACGGAACATATATCAGCAATGCCCCCGGCTGGCTTATGACTTCCGTGCAGGAAGTAACCGTCGAGGCCGACACCGACTATGAACTGACGGCGGCCATGCACCAGCAGGTGCGGCAGCTCACTCTCGTCATCGAGCCTACGGGCGATGCGGCTGACAGGATAGAGCGCATCGAGGGCAGCCTGAGCGGAGTGGCAGGTACGCTGGACTTCGCCACCGGAACCTACGGAGCGGCCTCCGATGTCGCCCTGCATTTCACCAAGATAACCGAAGGCAGCGACGCAGGCAAATGGACGGCCACCGTGCGCCTTCTCGGCATTGCGGGCGATACGCAGCGGCTTACTGCCACGCTGACCTACGCCGATGGCAACCCGGCAGACACGGGCCTTGAGAGCGACCTCTCGGCAGCCCTTGCGGACTTCAACAGCGACAAGACCGTACCGCTCACCCTCGGCGGCACCATAGCCGAGACCCCGACGGAAGCCGGAGTGGAAGCAGGCATCATGGATTGGGAGAAGATAGACGGCGGCGGAGTGGATGCCGAGATGTAAGGCATGACGGAAAGACAACAGGAATACACGCAGAAAAGAGAAATAATAAATTAAAAAAGATATGATTAACACCAGGTTATTTACATTCGCAGCGCTTGCCCTCAGCCTGGCAGCCTGCACCAACGACAACGAAGTGATGGACAACGGCCCCGTAGCCGCAGTGATTAACGCCGAAATCTCCGATGCGGTGGCCACCCGCGCCAGCGGAACACAGTGGGACAACGGCGATGCCATCGGCATTACCGGCGGAATATATACTGACATCCGCTATGTATATTCCAATGGCTCGTGGACGGTAGATGATGCCGCAGAACCCATCTTTTTCCAGACCACGGATAATGTGGACTTTACCGCATACTATCCGCAAGGGGCTGAAACGGCCGACATCACCATTACAGCCGGGCAGCAAAGCACTGTACCTGATGAGCAGACAGGCTTCACCCCGCAGTCGCAGATAGACTTCCTCTATGGCACGGGCACGGGCGGTGTAAGAACGGGCGGTAAGGTCGATTTCAGTTTCACACACCGCATGAGCCGTCTGGTGCTGAATTTCATAGCCGGATCCGATGTTGATTTGGCCGATTTAAGCGACTACACCTTGTCAGGCCTGTCCATGACCGGCTCGTTCGACACCGCGACCGGAGTGGCCAAGGCAACGGGCACAGCCTCCGACCTTAAAATGGATGCCACAGGCATTACATCCTCTTCGCTCATCCTCTTTCCACAAGCGGTTACTGAAGCAACGCTCAAGGTGGTATTGGGAGGCCAGAACTACACGGCTACACTGACATTCTCCGAAGCAAATGCTGTGCAAGGGCTGGAAAGCGGCTATTCGTACAAGTACAACGTGACGATAAAAAAGGACGGGTTGACAGTTTCCTCGGCTACTATTAACAATTGGAACGACGGCGGGGAATCCAATATAGATGCCGAACAATAAACAACAGCCATCCCGTGCGGCAGCGCAAGCACGGAGATACACCTAATTATAATATGGTGCATCGGGAGGCATCGCAGCCTCCGGTGGCACGAACATTAAAAAAACAATAAGCTGATGAAGACGATGAAACATATCCCATGGATGCTGCTGGCGGTACTTGCCTTCGCCACCGCCTGCTCGCAAGACGAACTGACGGACAACCCGTCCGCCACGTCGCAGACGCTGGAAATAGCTTCGGCAACCATCGCCCGTGCCGAAGGCGATGAGGCAACGACAACAAATGCAGGTACCGGAACCGTGGACGGCAATTGGGTGGAAGACGATAAGATTACGGTTTTGTTTATGGGGCTATATGGTAATATAACCGCTACCTATAAATACACCGATGAAGGTTTCACTTCTGATAATCCGATAGATTGCAACGGCCAAACGGCAAATGCCCCAGCCTGGACTAATAATGGTGTTACAACAAGTATTGGTGGTATGCCTGCTCAGTGGAAAGTAAAAACAGACCAAAGTGGGGAAGGCTACCGCCAAAGCGATTTCCTGTATGCGCCATCACCGGGTAATGTAGGAGCAGGCACTCCGGCCAATTTTACGTTCTATCATCAGACAGCAAAAATCGTAGTGCATGTCCGTAACAGCGGCATCGTGGCAGGAAAGAGCGGACTTTGTATGAAAGTCGGCAATGACAACATCTACATCAATGGAAAATTGGATGGTGTAGAAGGTGGCGTATATGAATGGGAACAAGGCGATACCCAAGGCACGATTACCCCTTATAACCTTGGTTCACAGTCAATGAGCGACGGAAACACTTCCCTTGTCAGCTTCGGTGCCCTTGTCATTCCGCAGACCATAAACGAAGGGAATACACTTTTTTCTTTCACGGTCGACGAGCAGACATATTATTATGAAGTTCCGTCTGGTGGCATCACGTGGAGTGCGGGAACGGAATATACATACAATGTGACGATAGGTTATGAGTTTAAGGTGGATGCAGAACAAAGCACCGACTGGAATGAAGGCAACAGCGGCGAAGGCTCCGTAGTCCTGCCTTAACATAGAACGAATAAATAACAGACAAGATGAAAAGATACAGAACATTTACAGTAATAGGCCTGATGGCGGCATTGCTGCTCTCCGCCTGTTCGCAAGATGAACTGGCAGAGAATAGTACGGCTTTGCCCGAAGGCGAATATCCGTTGCAGATAGGCAGCGTCACGCTCACTGCGGAGGTGAGCGAACAGCCGTGGACGCGGGTCAGCGAAAACCCGGCAGACGGGATGAGCAGCGTATGGGAAGGCTACGAACAGATAGGCGTACAGATAGGAAGCGGACAACCGGGCATCTACACCGTTCAAGCCGATGGCAGCGTAGTGGCCGAGAATCCCGTCTATTGGACAAGCACCGCACCCACCTATGTCAACGCTTGGTATCCTGTGGAAAAGACTGTGAACCTGCGAGACCAATCCGACAGGCTGGCCTACGTGCTGAATGCCACTCAGGACCCTGTCTCCTACGAGCAATCCGTCACCCTCAACTTCACCCACAAGCTTGCCAAAGTGCGCGTGGTGCTCAACGGCACGCAGGCAGGGCTGGTAGAGAGCGTGAAAGTCTATGGCATCACTGCCTGCAACCACCTGAGAGGCTCGTTGGACTACGAAGCAAGCAATATAGGCTGGATAAAGATGAAGAAACAGACTTACGGCAACACCGAATGCTGGGAGGCCAATGTGGTGCCCGGCGAGGTCATCAGCCAAATAAAGGTGAATGACACCGAGGCCACCCTTACCGCGTCCCTCACCCCGAAAGTGGCGGCGCTCAATACGATAGACCTTACCGTGGGCGACCCTGTCACTGAAATTACCACCGACAATTGCAATAACATCAGCGGCTCGGACAACTAAATTGTTCGCGAAAACTTCGGGCATCTCACCGTCCCGTTCTGGCGGATTTGCAATCCGCCAGTTCTTACTATAAGGATTTGCAATCCGCTTGACTGTTCTTTATTTGTTGACAGCAAGGCTTGACGGTTTGAGCGGATTGCAAATCCTTATATTACATTTCGGCGGATTACAAATCACGCCGAAACACAGGGAAAATATGAAACAGGTGGATTGCAAATCATGCCGAAGTACAGAGAGAATAATAAACCTGTGGATTACAAATCACGCCGAAACCGCTTATTGACTATTCAGCCGGCATGACATTGTGACAATAAAAGGTGATGAAGACATTACAAGAAAAGCGGCCGCTCCACACATACGTGGGCGGCCGCTTACTATTATGAATAACGGATATCAGCAGATTTTGCGTGCGCCGTCGCTGATAACCACGTTGTACACTTTTGGCTGCTTGTTGAATTTCTGCTTGTACTCGGCCGTAGCGTCGGCAATGAACTTGTCGTAAAGTTCGTTCTTTACAAGGTTGATTGTGCATCCGCCGAAGCCTCCGCCCATGATGCGGCTGCCAGTGACGCCGTGCTTGCGAGCAAGGTCAACGAGGAAGTCAAGCTCTTCGCATGAAACTTCATAATCCTTGCTAAGACCTTCGTGCGTCTCGTACATCTTCCGGCCAACAGTCTCGTAGTCGCCTGCGTTGAGCGCATCGCAGACTGCGAGCACACGGTCCTTCTCGCCGAGCACGAACACGGCACGCTTCATGTCTTCCTCGCTTACGTCGGCCTTGACAGCATCAAGCTCGTCCCAGTCAGCGTCACGCAGTGTGTCGAACTTCTTGTCGGGGAACTTTGCGTTGAGTGCTGCAACGACATTCTCGCAGCTCTTGCGCCTGTCGTTGTAAGCGGAAGATGCCAGCTCGTGTTTTACGACGGAGTCAACGAGCACAAGGCGGTAGCCTTCGGGCTTGAACGGGAAGTATTCGAACTCGCGGCTGCGGCAGTCGAGGCGCATTAGCTTGCCTGCCTGGCCGAACACGCTGGCGAACTGGTCCATTATGCCGCAGTTCACTCCACAGTAGTTGTGCTCCGTGGCCTGGCCTGCGAGCACCATGTCCCACTTGGATACTTTGTTGTCGCCGAACAAATCGTTGAGGGCGTATGCGAAGCAGCTCTCCATTGCGGCTGACGACGACATGCCTGCGCCAAGGGGCACATCGCCTGCGAATGCGACGTTGAAGCCCTGTACGGGCACGCCGAATTTCTGCATCTCTTTCGCTATGCCGTATATGTAGCGCGCCCAGCTTGCCCGAGGCCCTTCGGGGTCGTCAAGTTTGAATTCCACGCGGTCTTTCAAGTCGATGGCGTACGCCATGACTGTATCAGTGCCGTTGGGACGGATTTCGCACATTATGCCTTTGTCGATGGCTCCGGGGAATACATAACCTCCGTTGTAGTCGGTATGTTCGCCGATGAGGTTGATACGCCCAGGAGCGGCGTATATGCTTCCTGTCCTGCCGTCAAAGTGCTTTACAAAACGGCTTCTTATGAATTCTATGTCCATGGTTGTTGTAGGTTTAAGGGTTATTGTTGTTTTTCTGTTCCGAATTTGTATATTGTCTTTTGCTTGTACTGCTCGCCCGGCTTAAGTATGACCGACGGGAAGTAGGGGCGGTTGGGCGAGTCGGGGAAGTGCTGCGCTTCAAAACATACTGCGCTGCGGCGTGGAAACGTAGCTCCGTGCTGGCCCTTGTAGCCGTCGGCCCAGTTGTCGGTGTAGAATTGTATGCCCGGTTCTGTGGTGTAAACTTCCATCACGCGGCCGCTTGCGGGTTCGGTTACGCGTGCCGCGAAGCTAAGCTCGCCTTCCTCCTTCTTGTTGAGAACATAACAGTGGTCGTAGCCCGCGCCGTTGCGCATCTGCTCGTTGTCGGCGTCGATGTCGCGGCCTACGGGTTTGGGTGAACGGAAATCGAAGGGAGTGTCTTTGACGAAACGTATCTCGCCGGTCGGTATTGAGGTTTCGTCGATGGGCAGGTAGAAGTCGGCGTTGATTTCGCAGACGAGATTGTCAACAGTCGGTGTGGGGTTGGCTATGCCTGCCAGGCTGAAGTATCCATGACTGGTAAGGTTGATGACCGTCTTCTTGTTGGTTGTAGCCATGTACTCGATGATAAGCTCGTTGTCATCGTTGAAGATGTAAGCCACCGTTACTTTGACCTCTCCTGTGTAGCCTTCCTCGCCGTAAGAGGATACGTAGCTGAGTATGAGCGTTTCGTCGTTCATGCGCAGGGCGTCCCACACTTTGGTGTTGAAACCGGCCTTTCCGCCGTGCAGCGAGTTAGGTCCGTTGTTGATGGCAAGCTGGTATTGCTTGCCGTTAAGCTGGAACTTGCCGCGGCATATCCTGTTGCCGAAACGGCCGATAAGTGTGGAAAGATATGGCTCGGGGCTGTTAATTACATCCTGGATGTTGTCGTGACCCTGTATTATGTTGGCATAGTTGCCGTCCCTGTCGGGTACCATTATGGCTACGATTGCACCTCCATAGTTTGTAATTGCAACCTCGTTGCCCCATTTGTTCTTAAGGATATATAAGTCAGTGGCTTTCCCGTTGATGGTGGTTTGAAAGTCCTCGCGTTTCAAACCACACAAGCAATGTGTTTCGTTTGTGCTCATAATATTACTGTATTAGTTGGAAAACTTATTTGCAAAGTAACTTAAAATTGTTGAGAAACACAAACGAAACATATAAAAATATTTCAGTTTATTGTTAAAAACGATTAAACACAATCGTTCAGAAAGTCTGCCACAATGTAGCTGCTGCCGCCTACGAAAATGAAGTCGTCGGCAGAGGCGTCGCCCAACGCTTTGGTGTAAGCGCTCCTTACATCGGGGTAACATGCCGCATCGAGATGCAGTTCCGTTCCGATTCGCATGATTTCGTGCTCGTCGATGGCGCGCTTGTTGTCAGCCTTGGTGAAATAGTACACGGCATTGCGTGGCAACATGCCCATAACGGTGTGTATGTCCTTGTCGTCAACCATGCCGAATACAATCCGCATCCGTCGGCAACGCTGCAACTTTAGCTGTCGGCTTATGTATTGCCAGCCTCCGGCATTGTGGCCGGTATCGCATATTACAAGTGGATGTTCGTGCACTTTCTGCCAGCGTCCGAGCAGCCCGGTAAGCTCCGACACGCCGGCGAAACCTGTGTGAACGGCATCGTCACTAATGGCAACACCTGCTTTTCGCAACTGCTTGACGGCGCAGAGAACAGTCCCGGTATTCTTCTCTTGATATATTCCTCCAAGCTCGCCATGCAGGAGACCGATCGTTTTGGTGGCATAATCTATTCCACCTTTCTCGGCCAAACAGGTATTAACGACTTCGCCCTCGTCTTCTGCAAAAACAAGCGGTGCTCCGCTTTCTTCCGCCTTTGCTGTGAATACGGGACGTGTCTCGCTGACGCTTTCGCCGACAACCACGGGCACACCTTCTTTTATTATGCCGGCTTTCTCGTACGCGATTTTGGCAAGGGTGTCACCAAGAAACTGCGTATGGTCGAAACTGATGTTTGTTATTACTGAAAGTAGGGGAGTGATGATGTTGGTGCAGTCGAGCCTTCCGCCAAGCCCCACTTCAATGATGGCGATATCAACCTTGCAGTCGGAGAAATACTTGAACGCCAAGGCAGTAGTCAATTCAAAAAAACTCGGGCTTAAAGGCTCGAAGAAACTGCGTTCTTTTGCAACGAAGTCAACCACGTAGTCCTCGCTGATGCACTGTCCGTCAACCCTGATGCGCTCACGGAAGTCTTTAAGATGGGGTGATGTGTAAAGTCCGACCTTGTAGCCCTGCGCCTGCAATATGGCGGCTATGGTGTGCGAGCAAGAGCCCTTGCCGTTGGTTCCGGCTACGTGTACGGTCTTATAGTTTGCATGTGGATGGCCGAAATGTTCGTCCAGCATGACGGTGTTGTACAACCCCTCCTTATAAGCAACAGCGCCCACTTTTTGAAACATAGGGACGCTGTTGTACAGATATTCGATGGTTTCCTTATATGTCATCCTTGTGGTTGCTTCAGGTTAATTAAAGTAGTTCCTGAATTTTTGGAATATTGTTTTCTTTGTATAATCGTCGCCCTTGAAGTTGTCGCTGTCGCGCATCTCCTCAAGTGCTTCGCGTTCGCTGCGGCTTAATGTTTTAGGTACATATACGCTGATGTTCACGACCATGTCGCCTACACCGCGTCCGTAACCCTGTACGGCTGGCAGTCCCTTGCCTCTCAACCTCAAGGCTTTGCCCGGTTGTGTGCCAGGTTCTATCTTTATCCTGACGCGTCCGCCGTCGATGGTAGGGATTTCAACCGTTCCGCCAAGGGCAGCCGTCGGGAAATCCAGCAGCAGGTTGTATATTATGTCGTTGTCGTCACGTACAAAAGTGTCGTTAGGCTCTTCCTCGATATATACCTGGATGTTGCCCGGTACACCGTTGTGTCGGCCTGCATTGCCCTTGCCCGGCACGTTGACTATCATGCCTTCGGACACTCCTGCCGGTATGTTGATTTCAACAACCTCTTCACCTTTTACAACTCCGCTGCCGCCACACACACGGCACTTGTTCTTTATTACAGAGCCTTCTCCGCCGCATGTGGGGCATACGCTTTGTGTCTGCATCATGCCAAAGAGGCTCTGCGTAGTGTGTGTTACAACTCCGCTGCCGTGACATGTCGGGCAAGTCTCCTTCGCGCTGTTGCCTTCAGCTCCGCTACCGTGGCAGTGGTTGCAGGTAACATCCTTCTTGACCTTGAACTTCTTGGTTACTCCAGTGGATATTTCCTGCAACGAGAGCTTTACTTTCAGTCGCAGGTCAGAGCCTCTGTGCTGTGCCGGGCGACGTTGGCCGCCACCGCCGAAACCGCTGCCACCGAAGCCGCCAAACCCTCCGCGTCCGCCGAACACGTCGCCGAACATGGAGAATATGTCGTCCATCGAGAAGCCTCCGGCACCGCCGAAGCCACCAAATCCGCCTTCGCCGCCAGGGCCGTTGAAGCCGAACTGGTCGTACTGCTTCCTCTTCTGTGGGTCATGCAGTACGTCGTAAGCCTCGGCTGCCTCCTTGAATTTATCCTCGGCCTCTTTGTTGCCAGGATTCCTGTCAGGGTGGTATTTGATGGCGATTTTCCTGTAAGCCTTCTTTATTTCGTCTTCTGAGGCGTCTTTGCTTACGCCAAGCACCTCGTAATAATCTCTTTTAGCCATAACCTTCTTTAATTAAGAATTAAGAGTTAAGAATTAAGAGTTAACAATATAAGAATTAAGAAAACGCCAGTCTGTCACCAGCAAAGCATGTTTTCTTAATTCTTAATTCTTAACTCTTAATTTTTAATTGTGCTATTGCCCTACGGCGACCTTTGCGTGCCTTATGACTTTATCGTTAAGAGTATAACCTGTCTGTACGCAGTCAAGCACTTTGCCTTTCTTGTCGTCGCCCATTCCCGGTACCATTGCCACTGCTTCGTGGAAGTTAGTGTCAAAGTCGGCATCCTCGGTGTCAATCTTTTTAACGCCAAGGCTTTCCAGAATCTTATTTGTCTTTTGGTAAATCAGCTTCATGCCTTCCCTCAACACCTCTACTTCTTCCGTCTTTTCAGCGTTGGCTATGGCGCGCTCCATGTCGTCGATGACTGGGAGTATGGCCTGTACTGCTTTCTCCGAACCGTTCAATATCAGCTCCGCCTTCTCTTTCAACGTGCGCTTGCGGTAGTTGTCAAATTCGGCGACAGAGCGCAGATACTTATCTTTAAGCTGCTCTATCTCCTCTTGGGCTGCGGCCAAAGGGTCTTTCTCTTCCGCCTTTTCGGCTGTATCGCCGTTTTCGCCGGCATCTGCCTCGCCGCTTGAAGCCTCCTGGGCATTTATGTTCTCCGTTTCTTTTTCAGGAGCGTCGTTGACCGTTTCCTCCTTCTTTATATCTTCATTTTCCTCTTTCATAGTGCAAATGATTTTTTGTTGAACGTACAGCAAAAATCTTGCCAACACGCATACAACTGTCAACTATTCGTACATCTTGGCGCGCTGCTCCTTCAGTTGCTCGTCATAGATATAGTCATCATACTGCATGAGCTTGTCGATTGTTCCATTCGGAGTAAGTTCAATTATGCGGTTAGCCACGGTCTGTATGAACTCGTGGTCGTGGCTGCTGAACAATATGTTGCCCTTGAAACTGATGAGGTTGTTGTTGAAAGCCTGTATGCTCTCCAAGTCGAGATGGTTGGTAGGCGTATCAAGAATGAGGCAGTTGGCGTTTTTAAGCTGCATACGCGCTATCATGCAACGCATCTTCTCACCGCCGCTCAATACGTTTACTTTCTTCAGCACCTCTTCACCGCTGAACAGCATACGCCCGAGATAGCCTTTCATCATGACCTCGTTGCCCGTGCCAAACTGGCTAAGCCAGTCTACAAGGTTAAGGTCGCTCTCGAAGAACGACGTGTTGTCGAGCGGAAGGTATGCCGTAGTTATGGTAACGCCCCATTTGTATGTGCCGGCTGCGGCCTCACGGTTGCCGTTGATGATTTCAAACAGCGCGGTCATGGCCTTGGGGTTGTGGCTAAGGAACACCACTTTTTCACCTTTCTCTATATTGAAGTTGACGTTGTCGAACAGCACTGTGCCGTCAGTGTCGACCGCCTTCAAGCCTTCAACTTCGAGGATTTGGTTGCCCGGCTCGCGCTCCATCTGGAAGATGATGCCCGGATATTTGCGTGAAGAAGGACGGATTTCGTCGACAGTGAGCTTTGCCAGCATCTTCTTGCGGCTTGTTGTCTGCTTGCTCTTTGCCACATTGGCAGAGAAGCGGCGGATAAACTCTTCCAGCTCCTTGCGCTTTTCCTCGGCTTTCTGCCTCTGGTTCTGCGCCTGGCGCAGGGCCAGCTGCGAACTTTCATACCAGAACGAATAGTTGCCGGCGAATACAGTCACCTTGCCGAAGTCGATGTCGACCGTCTGCGTGCTCACCGCGTCGAGGAAGTGGCGGTCGTGGCTCACAACGAGTACCGTCTGCTCCACGTTGCTAAGATACTCCTCAAGCCATTGCACGGTGTCGAGGTCGAGGTCGTTGGTAGGCTCGTCGAGCAGCAAGTTGTCAGGATTGCCGAACAAAGCCTTGGCCAGCATTACGCGCACCTTCTCGTTGTTAGACAGCTCGCTCATCTGCTTCTGGTGCATGTCTTCCTTCACTCCGAGGTTTGAGAGCATCTGCGCGGCGTCGCTTTCGGCGTTCCATCCGCCCATTTCGGCAAATTTCTCTTCAAGTTCGGCCACGCGGTTGCCGTCTTCGTCGCTGAAGTCTTCCTTCATGTAAAGGGCCTCGCGCTCCTTCATGTTCTGCCAAAGAGGCTGGTGTCCCATGAGTACAGTGTCCATTACGCTGTACTGGTCGTATTTGAAGTGGTCCTGGTCCAATACGGAAAGGCGCTCGCCCGGGCCCAGCTCAATGCTGCCCTTGTTGGGCTCAAGCTCTCCGCTTATGGCTTTGAGCAGGGTTGACTTGCCGGCACCGTTGGCACCGATTACGCCGTAAATGTTGCCATTGGTGAACTTGATGTTTACATCCTTGTAAAGAACTCTCTTACCGAACTGGATTGCAAGATTTGTGACTGTTATCATTCCTTAATTTTACCTTATATTATAATTGCGGCGCAAAATTACAACAATTTATCCGATTAGCCAAATTAAATGGCAAAACAAGGCCGTTTGTCTATCTGCGGCGATGCCGTCTTGCAGGGGCGCTGCATAACGGTGGTTTTGCGAAAGGCCATGTTTCAGCCTGCAATATGCGGCAAACCAGCCTGCAAAAGACCGTCTTTTGCAGGCTAAAACGCGGCCTTTTGCGTGTTGCCATGCAACCTGTTGATAATCAACAGCTTACCGCAATATGTGAAAAGAACCGTCAAAGCCTTACGCTTGGACGGCTTAGACGGTGCGTTTTGACGGTTCAAGCGCATCGTTTTGACGGTTCTTAATGGGCAAGTGGATTTTGATATGAAAGCCTGACGGCGGCGTGCTTTGCCCTTGTTTGCATGGCGTAAACGTGCGTAATCAGTTGCAAACAGCCGATAAATGCGTCATTGCTTGCATGTATTGAAAAAAAAACTTACCTTTGCACGCTAAATAATTTATAGTAAATAATTTATCGAAATGAAAGCATTTGTTTTTCCCGGACAGGGAGCACAGTTTGTCGGCATGGGCAAGGACCTGTACGACAGCAATCCTTTAGCAAAGGAACTTTTTGACAAGGCCAACGATATTCTCGGTTACAACATCACCGAAATCATGTTCAACGGTACTGACGAAGAGCTGAAGCAGACCAAGGTGACGCAGCCTGCAGTATTCCTGCACAGCGTAATCAGCGCGCTCTGCATGGGCGAAGGCTTTGCGCCTTCAATGGTTGCAGGCCACTCGCTCGGTGAGTTCTCTGCTTTGGTCGCTGCCGGCGCGTTGAGTTTCGAGGACGGACTGAAGCTGGTTTATGCACGTGCGATGGCTATGCAGAAGGCTTGTGAGGCCGCTCCTTCAACGATGGCGGCAATCATCGGCCTGCCCGACGAGAAGGTGGAGGAAATCTGTGCAGAGGTAAATAGGGAAGGCCACGTATGTGTTCCTGCCAACTTCAACTGCCCGGGACAGCTCGTGATAAGCGGCAACGTTGAAGCAATCAACGAGGCTTGCGAGAAACTTAAGGCCGCAGGTGCAAAGCGTGCGTTGCCTCTGAAGGTGGGCGGAGCGTTCCACTCGCCGCTGATGCAGCCCGCAAAGGACGAGCTTCAGGCCGCCATCGAGAAGACCGAGTTCAGCGCGCCGAAGTGCCCCGTTTACCAGAACGTTGACGGAATGCCGCACACCGCCCCGGCTGAAATCAAGGCGAACCTCATCGCGCAGCTTACAAGTTCGGTGAAATGGACAAAGTGTGTGCAGTCAATGATTGCCGACGGTGCCGACGACTTCACAGAGTGTGGCCCGGGCAAGGCTCTCCAGGGCATGATTGGCCGCATCGACAAGAACGTTGCCGCTCACGGAATAGATTAAAGCGACGGAACTTTGGATAATACACTAAGTAACTAACGTTTAAGGAGCAAGGTTGTGACGGATAGCCGTCGCCGCGCTTGCTCCTTTATTGTTTTATCTTATTACACCTTATTTAATATAACCATGAACGATAAAATCATCATATACCAAGTGTTTACACGCCTCTTCGGCAACCGTTCCACAACGTGCAAAGAGAACGGAAGTCTGGCTGAAAACGGGTGTGGGAAGATGAGTTTTTTTGATGATACTACACTGCGTAGGTTCAAACGCCTCGGCATAACGCATGTATGGTACACAGGAATAATCCGCCATGCCTCAAAAACAGATTATTCAAAATACGGTGTTCCACGCCAGCATCCAGCAGTAGTGAAGGGAAACGCAGGTTCGCCTTATGCCATTACAGACTATTATGACGTTGACCCTGACCTGGCTGACAATGTAGACGACAGGGTGGGGGAGTTCGAGCGGCTTGTGGAAAGGACGCATAAGGCAGGGCTGAAAGTCATCATGGATTTTGTGCCCAACCATGTGGCAAGGCAATACAAGTCGGTGAAAAAGCCTGAAGGCGTAAAAGACCTCGGCGAGACTGACGACACAGGCATGGGCTTCTCTGCACGCAACAACTTCTATTATTGCGTAAATACTCCGTTTGAACCATATTTCGACCTGAACGACGAGACGGGCACGCCTTACTCGGAGTTTCCCGCCAAAGCCACAGGCAACGACCACTTCGACAGCCATCCTGGCGTAAACGACTGGTATGAAACCGTAAAATTAAATTACGGCATTGACTATTGTGACGCAGGAGGACGCTCGTGCCACTTCGACCCAGTACCTGATACTTGGCAAAAAATGGTTGACATCATCCGCTTTTGGGCAGGAAAGGGTGTTGACGGCTTCCGTTGCGACATGGCGGAGATGGTGCCGACGGAGTTTTGGAGCTGGGCTATAGGCAAGGTGAAGGCGGCTCATCCAAACATATTGTTCATTGGAGAGGTCTACAATCCTTCGCTTTACAGGAGTTTTGTAGCGTGCGGCTTCGATTATCTGTACGACAAGGTAGGCATGTATGATTGCCTTTGCGGTGTTATGCGCGGTGTTTGTCCGGCCTCGGCGATAACGTGGCAGTGGCAGTCGGTTGACGACATAAAGGAGCACATGCTCTATTTCCTTGAGAACCACGACGAACTACGCATCGCAAGCGACTTTCTCGCAGGTGACGCGCGGCGCGGAATACCAGCTGCAATCGTGAGTGTCCTGATGAACAAAAACCCGTTCATGCTTTATGCCGGGCAAGAGTTTGGCGAGCGTGGCATGGACAAGGAGGGATTCAGCGGCCGTGACGGACGTACCACAATATTTGATTATTGGACGGTGCAGGCGCTCTATCATGGTTATGTGAACCGCCGAAAGCTGACCGATGACGAAAAGGCATTGGAGAAAACATACTCGCTCTTGCTTAATCTGGCTAACAAGGAAAAGGCGGTAAGCAATGGATTGTTCTTTGACTTGATGTATGCCAACCAAGACGTAAGTTTGTTCAACCCGTCAAAACAATACGCATTCATGCGCAAATGCGCCAATGAGGTGCTGCTTGTTGTCGTCAATTTCGCACAAGAAGATGCCGAATGTAGCGTATGCCTGCCACGTCACGCCTTTGAATACCTTGAAATCCCGGAAAAGACTGTTACCGCGTCGGACCTTCTTTCCAAAGAAGAGACCTTGTCGTTTGACCTGAAAGCTGAAAGCGTTGTTAAAATGTCAGTTCCCGGATTGGGAGGAAGGGTGTATAAATTTACGGTCTAACGGAATAACATATATGTAAATATTCATCATGGAAGAGAATTTCAGCCTTAATGCACACAACAAAGATGAATTTCCACCAGCGCATACGGCAGAGCATCTTTTGAACCAAACGATGATGAGAATGTTCGGATGCGAACGGTCTTCAAACGCCCATGTGGAAAGGAAAAAGAGCAAGATAACCTATATTCTTGACCATAAGCCCGACCGGCGCGAGGAAAAGGAAATAGAAAAGCGGATGAACGAGCTTATAGAAGAAGACCTGCCGGTCACTTATGAGTTCGTTTCACGCGACAACGTACCTGCTGAAGTGTCTTTGGACAGATTGCCTGCTGATGCTTCATATACGTTGCGCCTTGTACGCATAGGTGACTATGATGTGTGTCCGTGTTTGGGAAAACATGTGCGTTCGACATCACAAATAGGACGTTTCGAGCTGCTGGGAACAAACTGGGACGAGGAAAAACGTTCTTTCAGGATACGTTTCAAAATCGTTCAATAGCGTTCTATGCACCGTTGTTGCTAAGCATAATGCAATGTATTGACACTGAACTTGAAAAACAATAAACGTGGAACTGGCAATTATGATAATGTCTGTTCCACGTTTATTATTAAAACTCTTTATGTAAAAAGGCTATTTCCCTCTTATTTGAAATTCTCCAATTCGTAGCTATCAGGCTTTATTGCAGTGAAGCGGAAGTCATTTTCTTTGAGTTCCTTGATAGCGAAATTGCCAGCCTTGACATACTTTTCTTTCATCTTCTTGTATTTCTTCTCGATATCTTTGCGCTTGAGTGCGAAACTTATTATACAGGTGCGGTGTTCCTGTCCGATGTTGGTAAAATAGTTTTTCAACTGATATGAATAGTTGTCACGGCTTACAAGGAACTCCGTCTTGTCATTTATCCATGCGCTGTCTATTTCTTGGATATCCGTAAAATAGACTATAGAGTCGTTAAATGAAGCGGAGAATCCAAAAGCGTAAATCTTTGGGACACATACTATTTTTGCCGATATACTGGCAAAAGAGCCTACTGTAACAAGCAAAATGACCGTCGCAATGATATTCTTGTATAATTTCATACCCATTGTTTATAATTATCCTTATTCACAATTAAAATTCATCTATTGACCCAAATAAGACTTCAAAAGCTTGTTTTTGGTATTATGGCGCAATCGTCTGATGGCTTTTTCCTTGATTTGCCTTACCCTTTCGCGGGTCAGTCCGTATTTGTCTCCAATCTCTTCAAGCGTCATTTCCTGTTGGTTTATGCCGAAAAACGCTTCAATGATATTACGTTCCCTTTCGTTCAAAGTTTGCAGGGCACGGTTTATTTCCTCACGTAACGACTCCAAGACAAGCTTTCTGTCAGCCATGGGAGAGTCGTTGTTGGGCAGTACGTCCAGAAGGCTGTTGTCTTCACCGTCGGCAAATGGGGCGTCGACAGACACATGACGGCTGTTCACCTTCATTGCTTCCTCTATCTTGTCGTGAGGAATGTCAACATTGTCTGCGATTTCATCGATGCTCGGGCGGCGTTCATGTTCCTGCTCGAACTTGTTTAGAATGCGGTTTATCTTGTTGACCGAACCTACTTGGTTGAGCGGCAGACGCACAATACGACTTTGTTCAGCAATGGCCTGGAGTATGCTTTGACGAATCCACCACACTGCATACGAGATGAATTTGAAGCCTCTTGTCTCGTCAAACTTCTCGGCTGCCTTAATCAGTCCGACGTTGCCTTCATTGATTAAGTCAGGCAAACTCAAGCCTTGGTTCTGGTATTGCTTTGCCACGGAGACTACAAACCTCAAGTTGGCTTTAGTCAGTTTCTCAAGTGCCTTGCGGTCTCCTTTCTTTATACGTTGAGCCAACTCTACTTCTTCTTCCACACTAATAAGCTCTTCATGGCCTATTTCTTGCAGATATTTGTCCAACGAGTCACTTTCCCTGTTGGTTATCGATTTCGTGATTTTCAGTTGTCTCATTAGCGTATAAATTTAAAGTACTTGCAAATTTAGTGATTTTTCGTTTAATCGACAAACTTTTCTTTCCTTTTTCTTAAAAAATATTCATCGTTTCATATAAATGACAAAATCCCCGTCATGCCGTTATGTCGAACGGTCAAGACGGGGATTGCACACTATATTATATTCCTTGTTTTAATCGTTTTGCAAGGGAACTGCAAAGTAAGCCTTCTTTCCTGTGGGATAAATTCCTTGTATGTAAAGTACCGGGTCTTTGCTTGTAGACGCGTCTTTTACAGCTTTTTGCAAGTCGGCGATTGTCTTCATCGGCTCGTCGTTGACTTTCTGTATTATGAAACCACGATTTATACCTGCATCTCTGAGCACCCCGTTGTTAACCTTCATAACCACAAGTCCGGTGCTTATATTAAGCTGCTTCTTCTCCGAATCGTTTATTTCACGGAAGTTTCCACCAAGTATGTCGAGGTCGGCATTCTTCACAATGTTAGTGTTGCCCTGCTCGTTTTTCAGTGTAACGGTCACGCTCTTGCTCTTCTTGTCACGCATATAAGTTATCGTAACCTTGTCGCCTGGACGCTTGTTGGCAAGATATTCCTGCAACTCGGCCATCTTTGTAACCTTCTTGCCGTCAACGCCTGTTATGACGTCTCCTTTCTGTAATCCGGCTTCTGCGCCAGCGCCGCCGTCTTCAACAGAGTCAACGTAAGCGCCCTGCATTGTTCCAAGGTCAACGTCCTTGCCCTGCTCTTTCATCATGTCATGATATACGCTTACATCATTGCCCCTTACTCCAAGCACTGCCCTCTGTACAGTACCATACTTCTTAAGGTCTTCAACAACTTTGTTCATGATAGTTGTAGGTATTGCAAACCCATAACCTGCAAAGTTTCCGGTTGAAGATACAAGCATTGTATTTATTCCAACAAGCTCACCTTTTGTGTTTACAAGGGCACCGCCGGAATTGCCAGGGTTGATAGCTGCGTCAGTCTGTATGAACGATTCTATGGAGTTGGGTCTTCCTCCTACGTTGCGTGCCTTGGCGCTTACTATACCAGCCGTAACGGTTGACTTGAGGTTGAACGGATTGCCTACGGCCAACACCCATTCACCCACCTTCAGTGCGTTGCTGTCGCCAATGGTTATTGCAGGCAGGTTCTTGCCGTCCACCTTTATAAGGGCGAGGTCTGTCGTCTTGTCAGTTCCGATGATGCGTGCCGAGAACTCGCGGTTGTCGTCAAGCGTAACAGTCAGTTCGTCCGCGCCTTCTACCACGTGGTTGTTGGTTACGATGTAACCGTCAGGCGAAATGATGACACCCGAGCCTGCACCTTCCTTCTTCGGAGTCTGTATTTTACGCTGTTGCCTTCCGCTGTTTCCTGGATTTCCAAAGAAAAAGTCAAACGGGTCGAAGCCCCAAGGGTCAGAATCCATCTCTATTGTCTGCACCTTGCTATTCTGTAAATACTTGATGTGAACTACAGCTGGTAACGCTTCCTCTGCAGCAAACGTCAAATCGACAGGCTGCGCAGCAGGCATGTTGCTCGTGTTGGCGTTCACCTTGATGAACGCTCCGGCTGAAAACACCACTGCGATAACGCATATCGCATAAACGAAGTAGTTAGATAACTTTTTCATTTCCATTGTTTTTTATTTTTTAATTGGTACTTTCATTTTGATTTTCGTTGTTGCAAATTTAGACGCAAAATTTGTTAATCTGTCATTTTGTCCTACATATTTGTCCTCTTTTAACACTAAAAATATCACTGTTAACGGCTCTTAGTGAGAAGGGGATGTAATTTTACATTAGTTAGAAAAGAGCCGAGGTATGTTGTACTTGCATACCAGTGAAAATCCCAAACACGGCATATTGCTTTGTAAAAGACCGTTAATCGCGTTGTGAAAGGCCATCTTTTGCAATCTCAAAGATGGCCTTTCATAACGCATTGTAACTCAATCTGTTACATTGTCAGAAATTCTTATGCTGACAGACGCACTGCTGTTTGCTGGTCATATATGGAAACGGTGCTTTCTCTTGGCTTTTCTCGGCGTGAAAGGACTGAACGACCCGCCAGAGCCTTGTTTCCCATCCCATCCTTTGACCGACGCTCCTCCATACGGGATGCCGCGGTATTGGGCGTACCGTTGGCGTATTCCGTCTACATAGCCTACGGTTTCAGAGCCGCGCATATATCCGTATCTGACGACTGGGTCGTTATAATATTCGGGTTTTTCCAATGCTAAAATATAATATGCAACGTCTCTCCATCTGTTCGGGTTGCGCCCGTTCTTACGTGTCAAGGCCATGGCGTCCTGTACATGGAAGTATCCTCCATTGTATGCGGCAAGCACGAACAGTTGGCGTTCGGCTTGGTTTTGCACGCTTCTGAAATACCCGGACAGTTCCCTCAAGTACTCGGCAGCGGCGCGTACATTGCGTTCCGGGTCGTAGATTGACGCTCGCGGAAGGCCGAGATGGTCGGCTGTAGCCGGCATTATTTGCATAAGTCCACACGCACCGGCCCATGAACGGGCTTTCGGGTCGAAACAAGATTCCTGATAACACTGTGCAGCCATTAACCTCCAATCCCATCTTGCCAATGGCGCGTAACGCTTGAACAGATGGTCGTAATGCGATATCACGCCGCTTTGCCTGTTCAAGAAAGGTGAATATACATGCCGCCTTATGCTTTGTGCTGAAAACATGTAGCGCTCTTCCCTCCTTATGTCGTCATACATAGACGGTTTGAACCATGCGTCAAGGCTGTCTGCAAGTTCCTTGTTCCCGTTTGCCACGGCCCATTGTACGCCTAATGAATCGACCCCGGCACCACAAAACAATAACCCTTTGTCCTCATTCAGTTTCTTTGGCAAAGGAAAGGCAATAAGGTCGGCGTCGCCGTTTTCCAGGCGTTTTACCATTTCAGCTGTGTCCTTGCATACTTCCACACGCAGGGATACGCCAAGTTTCTGTGCGAATTTCTCGCATAACAGATACTGTGTGCCCATGCCACGGCCACGGTAGTCATAATAAGTTTCAGGGCCGGATAGTGTCAGGATGATAAGTTCTCCATTGCTAATGATGTCGTTTACGGTAAAATTCATGTTTTTCGGGATGCTGTCTCCTCCAACTTCTCCCCATGGAGTGACAATCCTGTCCTTTTTCCCGTCCGAACATGATGGTAAAATCAAAACAGTCAACATTACCAATATATATTGCAGCAGACGTAAGGCCGTCCGTTTCAACATCACATCCTTGGCAATAATAATGAATGACTTGTTTGCTACCTGGCACATCTTTTTGCTGACAAAAATACAGATAAAGGTTGTAATTGTTGTTATTTGGGAACAAAAATACAACTATTCTTGCAAATATGGTTAAAATAACGTATTTTTGCCAGACATTTTAATTAATATTATAAATATGTTGCGTATAGCAGTACAATCAAAGGGGCGCCTGTATGACGACACGATGAATTTGCTGAATGAAGCCGATATCAAAGTAAGTTCAACCAAACGGACGTTGCTGGTACAATCATCCAATTTCCCTATAGAAGTTCTTTACCTCCGCGATGACGACATTCCGCAAAGCGTAGCGACAGGCGTGGCGGATGTCGGTGTTGTCGGTGAAAATGAATTTGCAGAGAAAAATGAAGATTCCGAGATTGTATATCGTTTGGGATTCAGCAAGTGCCGGCTGTCGCTTTCCATACCTAAAGCCATTGATTACAGCGGAGTAGAGTGGTTTAACGGCAAGAAGATAGCGACATCATATCCCGTGATATTGGGTAAATATCTTGAGGAAAAAGGCGTAAAAGCTGATATACACGTTATAACTGGCAGTGTGGAAATAAGCCCGGGCATAGGTTTGGCTGATGGAATATTCGACATTGTGAGCAGCGGTTCTACCCTTGTAAGCAACAATCTGAAGGAAGTTGAAGTCGTGATGAGGAGCGAGGCCGTACTCATCGCCAATAAAAACCTGCGCGAAGACAAGCGTGCAACCCTCAACGACATGCTTTTCCGCATAAAAGCTGTACGCAATGCCGAAGACAAAAAATATGTCAGGATGAACGCACCGAAGGCCCGTCTGGCTGAAATAATAAATGTATTGCCCGGCTTGAAAAGTCCTACTGTAATACCGCTTGCCGACGACGAATGGTGCTCTGTGCACACAGTGCTCGACGAGGCGCGCTTTTGGGAAATCATAGGGAGGCTCAAGGATATGGGTGCGCAAGGCATATTGGTCACTCCGATAGAGAAAATGATATTGTAACTTACAATCAATCGCAGCCGCATTATTATGGAAAAATACATATATCCGCCACGTAGCGAATGGAATTTGATAACGGCCCGTCCTCATATTGACACGGACAAGCTGCAAGATACAGTACGCACCATACTTGAAGACGTAAGACTTGGCGGAGACCGAGCAGTAATGTGCTATGAGGAAAAGTTCGACCATGCAGTGTTGGATAGTCTCATTGTTACTGCGGACGAAATAGACGCCGCCGTCAGGCGGACACCTGAAGAACTGCTGGACGCACTGACTTTGGCGCATGACAACATCGCAAAATTCCATGCTTCGCAACGGATGGAAACAAGAAAGGTCGAGACCGTATCAGGGGTCGAGTGTTGGCAGAAGAGCGTGCCGATAGAAAAAGTCGGCCTATACGTGCCAGGCGGAACAGCTCCCTTGTTCAGTACAGTACTCATGTTGGCTACTCCTGCCAACATTGCAGGCTGCGGTGAAATCGTAATGTGTACGCCGCCAGGTAAGGACGGAACGGTAAATCCGGCAATCTTAGCCGCGGCCAAGATTGCCGGAGTACACAAAATATTCAAGGCCGGAGGAGTGCAGGCCATAGCAGCGATGGCATACGGAACTGAGAGCGTGCCTCGGGTGTATAAGATTTTCGGCCCTGGCAACCGTTATGTTATGGCGGCCAAGCAGATGGTTTCATTACAGGATGTCGCCATTGACATGCCTGCAGGTCCGTCGGAGGTTTGTATAATAGCCGACGACACGAGCAATCCTGCGTATGTGGCGGCCGACCTCCTTTCACAAGCGGAGCACGGTACAGACTCACAGGTAATGCTCATCACCACATCAAAGACGCTTGCCGCCAGCGTTGAAAACCAGTTGGAAGCACAGCTGATGGTTCTGCCGAGACGGGATATTGCCGCAAAGGCACTTGAAAACAGCAAGGTTGTAATAGTAAAGGACATGGGCGATGCCGTAGCTTTGGGCAATATGTATGCGCCTGAACATCTTATTATCGCTACTGACGACTGTTTCAGGATTGCCGACATGGTGACAAATGCAGGCAGCGTATTCCTTGGGAAATACGCCTGCGAGAGTGCCGGAGACTACGCGAGCGGTACTAACCATACCTTGCCGACACACGGATACGCCACTGCTTATAGCGGAGTTAATCTTGACAGCTTCATAAGAAAAATCACTTTCCAGCATCTTACGGATGACGGAATAAGGAATATAGGCCGTGCTGTGGAGGTGATGGCGGACAAAGAGGGCTTGTATGCCCACAAGAATGCCATGACATTAAGGATAAAAGACATATTGAACAACTGACAATATGAAACCATTAGAACAATTGTTACGTCCCAACATACTTGCACTGAAACCGTATAGCAGCGCACGCGACGAGTTTGGAGGCAATGGCGCGAAAGTTTTTCTCGATGCCAACGAGAACCCATACAACTACCCGTTCAACCGTTATCCAGACCCGTTACAGCGCGAATTGAAGGAACGATTGGCCGCAATCAAAGGTGTCGCGGCTGAAAACATCTTTCTCGGCAATGGTTCTGACGAGCCGATAGACTTGGTTTACCGTTGTTTTACGCGTCCGGGAATTAACAATGTGGTTGCCATCGAGCCTACATACGGCATGTATAAGGTATGTGCAGACATAAACGATGTGGAGTACAGGACTGTGCTTCTTGACGATGCCTATCAGACCACAGCCGACCGCCTGCTTGCTGCGTGCGACAAAAACACCAGGCTTATATGGATTTGTTCGCCGAACAATCCGACTGGAAACAACATCAACCGACAGGAAATAATAAAGACAATAGAAGGCTTTGACGGTATCGTCATTGTCGACGAGGCGTATTCCGATTTCTCCTGTGAGCATCCGTTGCGCCTTGACCTTGGCAAATATCCCAACTTGATTGTGCTCAACACAATGAGTAAGGCATGGGGATGCGCAGCCATAAGGCTCGGAATGGCATTTGCGCAGAAAGCCATAGTCGATGTGTTCAATAAGGTTAAATACCCTTACAATGTCAATGCGCTCACCCAAAAGCAGGCCATGGAGGCATTGAAAGACCCTTTTGAAGTGGAGAAATGGATTAAGATTATCTTGCTTGAACGCGGCCGAATGATGGAGGCTTTCAACCTATTACCGTCTTGCATGAAAGTTTATCCGACAGACGCAAACTTTTTTCTTGCAAAGTTCGGCGATGCACAAGACGTTTACAATTATCTTAAAGCAAAAGGCATAATCGTAAGAAACCGTACACGCGTTACTTTGTGTGAGAACTGTTTGAGGATAACCGTAGGCAGCAAAAGCGAAAACAATGAATTGCTTTCAGCCCTTAGACAATACAAGGCGTGAGATACATTTACATTGTAAATCAGACAATAAAATGTGTTTGACGGCATATTGCTTTGCAAAAGACCGCAACACACACAGTAAAACGCCGTCTTTTATAGCATAAAAGGCGGCGTTTTACAATGTGTTGAATATCTGTAGGTTATACAGGCGGAAATCAAAACAGATACGGTTGGGATTGGAGTACTGCAAAGTAGACTTTACAACTTGAAATCTTAAGGATTAAAATGACGTTTCAGATGTCTAATTTTATGGCTTTTTCTTTCATTTTCATAATTTAATTATGTAATTTTGCGATTTGTTATGAGATTTATGCAACTATCCATAATCTTTGAGTAAAGTTATGACAAAAGTTATAAAAACACGCAAGGGCTTGGACATACGCCTGAAAGGCGTGGCTGAAAAGGTGAAAACCATCAGCGGCCTTAGCGGTGAGTTTGGCTTGTCGCCGGAGTCTTTTCCCGGCTTGTCGCCAAAGGTTATAGTACATGAAGGCGACCGTGTAAAGGCAGGTGACGCGCTGTTTGTGAACAAAAAATGTCCGTCAGTGACGTTCTCTTCGCCAGTAAGCGGCGTGGTGACTGCCGTTGTAAGGGGAGACAGGAGGAAGGTTTTGGTGGTGAAGGTAAAACCTGACGAAGTGCAGGAACATGCCGACTTCGGACGGAAAGATGTGAAGACGCTTTCAGGCGGTGATGTAATCAAATCGCTGCTTGAGGCTGGATTGTTCGGATACATCAACCAGTTGCCTTACGCCGTGGCTACAACTCCTGAAGTATTGCCTAAGGCAATATTTGTAAGTGCATTGAAAGACAAGCCCTTGGCTTCAGATTTCGAGTTTGAGTTGCAAGGCCAAGAACAAGACTTCCAGACAGGACTGACTGCTTTGTCGAAAATAGCGAAAACGAATCTCGGCATAGGCCGTGGGCAAAGCGCGGAAAGCCTGCGCCAAGCCAAGGACGTGGAAATTAACATTTTCGACGGTCCTTGTCCGGCAGGCAATGTCGGTGTGCAGGTAAACCACATCGACCCTGTCAATAAAGGAGAAATAGTATGGACTGTTGAACCTACCGCCGTAATATTCTTCGGACGCCTATTCAATAAAGGCATAGTGGATTTGCGCAGGACAGTGGCCATTGCCGGAAGCGAAGTTAAACGTCCAGCGTATGTCGAAGCCTTGGTAGGTCAGCAGATTTCATCGCTGATTGACGGCAATGTGTCTGACGGAAACACAAGAATAATCAACGGAAACGTGCTGACCGGCAGTAAATGCGAGCCGTCAGGTTTCCTCGATGCTCACGCATCCGAAATTACAGTGATACCAGAAGGCGACGACGCCGACGAGCTGTTTGGATGGATAATGCCACGTCTCGGTCAGTATTCAACCAGCCACAGCTATTTCAGCTGGCTCATGAAAGGCAAGGAATACGCCTTGGACGCAAGAATCAAGGGCGGAGAACGCCATATGATAATGAGCGGCGAATATGACAAAGTCTTGCCGATGGACATTTATGCGGAATACCTTGTAAAAGCGATTATTGCCGGTGACATTGACAAGATGGAGCAGCTTGGCATATACGAGGTCGCTCCAGAAGACTTTGCGTTGGCCGAATTTGTTGACTCGTCAAAGCTTGAGTTACAGTCAATCATACGCAAAGGACTTGACTTGGTAAGGAAAGAGAATGAATGAAAGCGGTGAAAAATGTAAAGAGTTATGTTGAAAAATTATCTTGACAAAATAAGACCGGCCTTCGAGGAGAACGGTAAACTACATTGCTTCCGCAGTGTCTTTGAAGGCATGGAGAGTTTTTTGTATGTGCCTAACACTACATCAAGAAGCGGAACAAACATCCACGACGCCATCGATTCCAAGCGAATAATGAGCATCGTCGTAATCGCCTTGTTGCCTGCAATGCTCTTTGGTATGTACAATGTTGGCTACCAGAACTATGCCGCGGCGGGAAACTTGGCCGATGCCACCTTTATCGAGATGTTTGCATACGGTTTCCTTGCCTTGTTGCCCAAGCTCTTGGTCAGCTATATTGTAGGTCTTGGCATCGAGTTTGCATGGGCACAGATGAAGAAAGAGGAAATACAGGAAGGCTATCTTGTAAGCGGAATATTGATTCCGCTAATCATCCCGATAAACTGTCCGTTGTGGATATTGGCCTTGGCCGTAGCTTTTTCAGTGATATTTGTCAAGGAAATATTTGGCGGTACAGGCATGAACATATTTAATGTGGCGCTTGCCGCGCGCGCTTTCATGTTCTTTTCTTATCCTACGGAAATGAGCGGAGACAGTGTGTGGGTGGCACGCGACACGATTCTCGGTTTGGGAAACACTTTGCCTGACACGTTTACGCAGGCTACTCCGCTTGCACTTGTCTCAAAAGGAATAGACTCCGGGTATGGCATTTCCGACATGTTTTTTGGCTTTATACCCGGTTCTGTCGGTGAAACCAGCGTCATTGCCATTGCAATAGGTGCGCTGATATTGCTTGTTACTGGTATTGCAAGCTGGAAAATAATGCTTAGCGTGTTTGTTGGAGGAGCTGTTACAGCAGCCATGTTCCATGCGGCCGACATGACATCCATCCCTTGGTATGAGCATCTTCTACTCGGAGGATTCTGTTTCGGAGCAGTGTTCATGGCTACAGACCCTGTGACTTCCGCCCGGACAGAGACGGGAAAATACATTTACGGATTGCTCATCGGCGTGATGGCAGTAGTTGTACGTGTGATGAATCCTGGTTATCCGGAAGGCATGATGCTTGCTATTTTGTTCATGAACATGTTTGCCCCGCTGATTGATTATTGCGTTGTACAGCGCAATGTGTCGATGAGAGCGAAACGCTCTGTAAAGAAATAACAAAAGGAGGAAGTAACTATGAGTGGCAATAAGAAACTGAACACTAATTCAAACGCATATACAATTGTATATTCGGCCATACTTGTCGTTATCGTCGCATTCCTGCTGGCATTCGTTTCGAGTGCGTTGAAGCCCACGCAGGATGTCAATGTCGCCCTTGACAAGAAGCGGCAGATACTCGCAGCTCTCAACATTCGCAATCTTGACAATGATGCCGTCGCCGGGAAATACAGGCAGATAATAGTAAGGGATGATGTCATCGACTCAGACAACAATGTCTTGACAAAAGGCGCTCAAGGCGGTGAAACGGCAGGTTTCAAGCTGAACAGTGCTGACTATAAGGCAGGACGACTTGCCTTGTACGTATGCAATGTGAACGGGGAGACCAAATATGTGATACCTGTCTACGGCATGGGACTGTGGGGACCGATAAGCGGCTACATCGCAATCGACTCCGACAAGAACACCGTTTACGGTGCATATTTCACTCATGAAAGCGAAACAGCCGGACTTGGAGCGGAAATAAAGGACAACGTTGCTTGGCAGGAACAGTTTAAGGGCAAGAAAATCACTCTTCCGGAACATGAAGGCATTGCGCTTGAGGTTGTCAAGAAGAGCGAAGTAACCAACCCATCCGTACAGTGTGACGCCGTTACCGGGGCGACACTTACAACCGACGGTGTAAGCCGTATGCTGCAAGACTGTCTTGGCAAATATATCAAGTTCTTGAACGACAAAAATATTTGAGGAGGCCATATATGAGCGAACTGTTTTCAAAAAAGAATAAAGAAATATTCAAGAAACCGCTAAGTGCGGACAACCCTATACTTGTACAGGTCTTAGGCATTTGTTCGGCACTGGCCGTGACATCACAATTGAAACCGGCCATAGTAATGGGACTGGCTGTGGCTGTAATCACAGCATTCTCCAATTTGATAATAGCTGTGATAAGAAACACTATTCCCAACCGCATAAGGATTATCGTCCAGCTTGTCGTAGTAGCCGCACTTGTGACCATTGTAAGCCAGACATTGAAGGCTTTTGCATATGACGTAAGCGTCCAGCTGTCTGTTTATGTCGGACTGATAATAACCAACTGCATCCTCATGGGACGCTTGGAAGCTTTTGCTATGATGAACAAACCGTTGCCAAGCTTCATCGATGGTTTGTCCAACGGGTTGGGCTATGCGCTTATATTAGTGATAGTCGGGGCTTTCCGCGAGTTTTTCGGACGAGGTTCACTTCTTGGTTTCAAGATAATACCTGACAGTTTTTATGATGCCGGTTATATAAATAATGGTATGATGACCATGCCTGCAATGGCGCTTATATTGCTCGGATGCGTAATTTGGATACATAGGGCGTATGTGAACAAGTAAAGCATTGGAAGCATAAACCGTAAAAACACAATATACCATATAACCCTAAAAACGCAAATACAATATGGAACATATTATAAGTCTGTTTTTCAGGTCTATCTTCGTAGACAACATGATATTCGCGTTCTTTCTCGGCATGTGTTCATTCCTTGCCGTTTCAAAGAACGTCAAGACTTCCTTGGGACTGGGACTTGCCGTAACCTTCGTATTGCTGATAACCGTACCGGTGGATTACTTGTTGCAAGTTTATGTGCTGGGGCCAGACTGCTTGGTTGAGGGAGTTGACTTGTCATACCTCAGTTTCATCCTTTTTATAGCAGTCATTGCGGGAATTACCCAGCTGGTCGAGATGGTGGTAGAACGCTTTTCGCCTTCGTTGTATGCCTCACTCGGCATCTTCCTGCCACTGATAGCGGTCAACTGTGCCATAATGGGAGCGTCTCTGTTCATGCAGCAACGCATCAACCTTGACCCGTCAAACTCACAATACATAGGTAATGTATGGGATGCCATTGCCTATGCGGTAGGCAGCGGAATAGGCTGGACTCTGGCTATTGTCGCTATGGGTGCCATCCGCGAAAAGATGCAGTATTGCGATGTACCGCGCCCGTTGCAAGGGTTGGGCATAACATTTATAACCGTAGGGCTGATGGCTATGGCCATGATGTGCTTTTCGGGACTTACTATATAATGTAAAACGCACAAACAAACAGATATGTTACAATTCATTTCAACAAGCATATGTGTGTTTTTGGCAGTCATAATCCTGCTTGTGGTGGTTTTGCTGATTGCTAAAAAATATCTCTCACCGAGTGGGAATGTAAACATTGAAATCAACGGCGACAAGACAATATCCGTTCCGCAAGGTTCGTCATTGATGAGTACGCTCAACGAGAACGGGATATTCCTACCTTCGGCATGTGGAGGAAAGTCAAGCTGTGGACAATGCAAGGTGCAGGTATTGGAAGGCGGAGGCGAGATTCTTGACTCCGAGCGTCCGCACTTCACACGCAAGCAAATCAAAGACCATTGGCGTCTCGGATGCCAATGCAAGGTAAAAGGCGACTTGAAAATCAAAGTGCCGGAAAGCATACTTGGCGTTAAAGAATGGGAATGCACGGTAATAAGCAACAGGAATGTAAGCTCGTTCATCAAGGAGTTCATCGTAGCGTTGCCGCCGGGAGAACACATGGACTTCATCCCCGGTTCGTATGCACAGATAAAAATACCGGCATACGACACCATTGACTATGACACCGACTTTGACAAAAGCAGCATAGGCGACAAGTATCTGCCGATGTGGGAGCGGTTTAACATGTTTTCCATAAAGGCTCATAACGCAGAACCAACCATCAGGGCATATTCAATGGCGAACTATCCGGCCGAAGGCGACCGCATAATGCTTACCGTACGCATAGCCACTCCGCCGTTTAAGCCGAAACCGCAGGTAGGTTTCCAAGACGTACCTACCGGTATAGCTTCGTCTTACATCTTCTGCCGCAAGCCCGGAGACAAGGTCATAATGAGCGGCCCTTACGGCGAATTCCATCCCATCTTCGACAGCAAAAAAGAGATGATATGGGTCGGCGGTGGAGCAGGTATGGCTCCTTTGCGCTCGCAAATAATGCACATGACAAAGACTCTGAACGTAAGAGACCGTGAGATGCACTATTTTTACGGAGCGCGTTCATTGGCTGAAGTGTTTTATCTTAATGATTTTCTCGAGCTGGAAAAGGAGTTTGACAACTTCCACTTCCACCTTGCGCTTGACCGTCCAGACCCGGAAGCCGACAAGGCCGGCGTAAAATACACACCGGGTTTTGTACATCAGGTAATGTATGATACATATTTGAAGGATGTCGATTCGCCTGAAGACATCGAGTATTATATGTGCGGCCCCGGTCCGATGAGCAATGCCGTCGTTAAGATGCTTGACAGCCTGGGCGTTGACCCTGAAGCGATAATGTACGACAACTTCGGATAATGCATCGGAGTTGACGGCAAGACAGAGACACACATCTGTCATACAAATTCCTCAAAGACGGTCTTTCACGATGTGAAAGGCCGTCTTTTGTATTGCAATAAGCGGTCTTTGGCCAGGCAAAAGACCACATATTGCAACTTCCTCTGCCACAAGGCATTCACGACCCATTCCTAATCCATTAAAAACATACGGCAAAACTGGTTTACGGATAAAATTAAGTTCGTTTCACCACACATTGTTTTGTTTTAACCCTAATATTGATTACCTTTGTAGGCGGATATAAGTTCAGGAACGGATTGTAGCATTATGGATGATAAAATAAGGATTAAAGACATAGCTGAACAGGCAGGCGTATCAGTGGGCACGGTTGACCGGGTGCTTCATAACCGCCCGAACGTATCAAAGTCGGCAAGGGAGAAGGTGGAAGCCGTTTTGAAAAACATCAACTACCAGCCCAACATGTACGCAAGCGCACTTGCCTACAACAAGTCTTACACATTTTATTGCATAATTCCGAAACATGGCTCGGAAGCTTATTGGGACGAAATAGAAGAAGGGGCAAACAAAGCGTGCGAGACCAGGCGCGACTTTCACATACATGTGAAAATGATGTATTATGAACGTTTTAATACCGATACCTTCACAAAGAAATGCAATGAATGCCTTAACAGCAACCCGAACGGCGTTATTGTAGTACCGAGCGAACTTGAAATCACCAAGAAATTCACAGACAAACTACATGAACGCAACATCCCGTTCATATTGCTTGACTCGTATATGCCCGACCTTAAACCGCTTTCTTTTTACGGCCAAGACTCTTTCTGCAGCGGATATTTCGCGGCGAAGATGCTGATGCTGATAGCATCCAGCGAAAAGGAAATAATGCTTATGAAACAGATGAAAGACGGCAAGGTGGCAAGCAAGCAGCAGGACAACCGCGAAGTAGGTTTCCGCCATTATATGCAAGACCATTTCCCCCAAGTCAAGATATTGGAGCTGGACCTGCCATTGGAGGAAGACAAAGAGAAATACGACACCATTTTGGAGGATTTTTTTACCACACACCCACATATACACCATTGCATAACATTTTGCTCAAAGGGACACATTGTCGGCGAGTTCCTGCTAAAGACAAACCGGCGCGACGTACAGATAATGGGGTATGACATGGTAGAACGCAACGCAAAATGCCTGCGCTTGGGGTCGATATCATTCCTTATCGCGCAACACGCCTTCATGCAGGGCTACAATTGTGTAGACACGCTGTTCAAAGCCATAGTACTAAAGAAAAAGGTCGACCCGGTAAATTACATGCCGATTGAATTGCTATCAAAAGAAAACATCGATTTTTACAGAAGAACTCAATTATAACTATAACACTTTAAAACAAATCAATCTCATGGAAAAAGCACCTTTCATCAAAATCAACAAAGCGGACACGGTTGTGGTCTGCCTGAAAAATTACACGAAGGGAGAAACCATCAACGTTGACGGTAACACGATAACCGTGAAGCAAGACACGCCGATGGGGCATAAAATCCTGTTGAAAGACACTACCGCAGGAACTGATATAATAAAATACGGATATCCCATCGGGCACGCCAAGGAAGATTTGAAAGCCGGACAATGGGTCAACGAGAATAACCTCAAGACCAATCTTGCCGGAACTTTGACATACAAGTACAATCCTGTGACAGAAGAACTTGCCATACCTGACGAGCACCTAACGTTTAAGGGGTATGTGCGTAAGAACGGTGAAGTGGGCATACGCAACGAGGTGTGGATTGTACCTACCGTAGGTTGTGTTAACGGCATAGCCGAAAAGCTGGCTCAAAAGCTGGAAGAGGAAACAAGACTTGAAGGCATTGACGCCGTACATGCTTGGCATCATAATTATGGATGTTCGCAACTTAGCAACGACCATGAGAACACCAGGAAGGTATTGCGCGACATAGTGCTCCATCCCAATGCCGGAGCCGTGTTGGTATTAAGCCTCGGATGCGAGAACAACCAGCCAGACCAGTTCGAGAAGCTACTAGGAGATTACGACAAAGACAGAGTAAAATTCCTCGTGACGCAGAAAGTCCAAGGCGATGAAATAGAGGAAGGCATGAAGATATTGCGCTCACTCTATGATATTGCCAAAAACGACAAGCGTACAGATTGTCCGTTGAGCGAACTGCGTGTAGGCTTGAAATGTGGCGGAAGCGACGGTTTAAGCGGTATTACTGCAAACCCGTTGGTTGGCGAATTTTCCGACTTCCTCGTAGCTCAAGGAGGTACGTCAATATTGACAGAAGTTCCCGAAATGTTTGGAGCGGAAACCATCTTGATGAACAGGTGCAAGAATGAAGAACTGTTCAATCAAACAGTTAAATTGATAAACGATTTCAAAGAATATTTCCTCAGTCATGGAGAGCCCGTGGGCGAGAACCCGTCACCTGGAAACAAAGCAGGCGGAATATCTACGCTTGAGGACAAAGCTTTAGGTTGCACGCAAAAATGTGGACGCGCTCCTGTTTGCGGTGTTCTTGGATATGGCGACAGACTGAAGGAAAAAGGGCTGAACCTGTTGTCGGCGCCTGGTAATGACCTTGTTGCGGCTACTGCTCTTGCGGCTGCCGGTTGCCAGATAGTACTGTTCACGACAGGGCGCGGCACGCCGTTTGGAACATTCATCCCGACGATGAAAATATCAACAAACAGCAATCTGTTTGCCAACAAACCTAACTGGATTGATTTCAACGCAGGAGAACTGGTTGATGGAACTGACATGATATCACTTTTGCGCAAATTCATAGATAAGATTATTTCCGTTGCCAATGGCGATAAAACATGCAACGAGAAAAACGGCTATCGTGAAATATCAATATTCAAGAATGGCGTGACATTGTAAAATGATTGTGTAAAATAGGGTGACATCATATCGGGTAAAACCGTTTTGGTGTCATCCATTTTTGTTCTCATGAAGAATATTCGCAGGGGAAGATGAAAATCATATATAGGAATTTCACACGGTTATTGTCAATGGGCGGCTTTGAAGAGCACCGTTCCGTTGAGGCAATGTCTGAATATAAATGGAACAGACTGCTTGCGATTGCCGAAGCCTGCGATGTTCCCGATTTCATATATATAGGTATTGTCAAATCGGATAAAGCGATTATCCCAAGCCGGATATTGACAGAAGTAACAGAGAAGCTCCGACAATTTGAAAAGAAGCATGATGAAACAGATGGCAACATGGATACCATCGTAAAGCAGCTTCCTAAAAAGTTCACGGCGTATTACTTGAACCGACGTTACAGCAAATTGGTATTCAATGAGATACACAGCATCGACACGTCAATAAATTCATTGGTATTGCTTAACAGGATTATAGACTGTGTAAATATTTTTTTTGATTATGGTCTGGATATCCGCAAGTTGTTAAGTTTAGGCACTTACATTAGGTCTTATGGAGACAAGGTCGATTTTGTTAAAGTTGAGAATTGGATTGATACTCTTGGGCTGGATAAAATGTGCAATTATATTGCCTGCCATCTAATCCTTCTTTTCAATTTTGAGCAACAAGAACTGCCTTTCGTCAAAAACGTAAATAAAAAACAACTTGACTTCATACAGCGAACTTTGGAACAGAATATGGAAAAAGTAGCATTGTCAAGCAAGGACAAGACCATGTTGTCTGGCGATAAACTAACAATAAACCCTATACACAGGCTGAATTCTCACCCTTTGAAATATATCCGTTTTTGTCCAATAGAGGCAGTTCTTCGTTTCACATCCAACGCGCTCAAAAGTCTTTCAAACATTGATGAATAACTAAATTTCCATAATTTATTTTGCCGTCAGAACGATAAGGCGTACCTTTGCAAAAATAAGATTCAGATTATAATGAAACGACAAATATTATTCATCTTATTCATTATTTTTGTAAATGTACAGTGCTCAATAGGACAGATTATTGTTGAAAGCGATGTGCAATGCGAGGACACTTGCAGACATGTGCATGGCATAGATTTAAGTCATTATCAAGGAGAAGTCTTTTGGGAAACTGTCGGTGAAAACAGCAAAATGGCTTATGTTTATTTGAAAGCTACAGAAGGCAGTACTCATATAGACAGAACATACGAGCGGAATATAGAGCTGGCTCATCAACATGGACTAAAAGTTGGTTCATACCATTTCTTCCGTCCCAAAACGGAGTTGTCAAAACAACTTGACAATTTTATTTCGCAATGCCGTCCCGGCGACCAAGATTTGATACCAATGATAGACATTGAATCTACAGGGGGATTGAAAACTGAAGAGTTTTGCGATTCGCTTTTCAAATTCCTCGATTTAGTAGAAAAAGCATACCGGCAAAAACCTTTATTATATACATATACAAACTTTTATAATAAACATCTTACAGGAAAAATAGACGATTATCATTTGATGATAGCCCAATATTCAGATGAAAAGCCTGAATTATCCGATGGGCGGGATTATACAATATGGCAATATACAGCTAAAGGTGAAATCAACGGTATAAACACATATGTTGACAAAAGCCGTTTTATGGGGCGGCATAGTATGAGGGAAATAAGATTCAAGCACTTTTAAGATTGTCATGGCATGAAAAAAGGTTGATATGGTTATTGTCAAATGTCTCCGAGTTGTCATAATATCAGCACCCTCATTATATATCCGATTTTGCAAAAATTAAAGCAGAAAAAAGACTATTTACAGCCACTATTGCGGTGAGACATATTGAATAGCAATAGAATGATAACATGGCAAAATATAATTTTTCACTAATACATGCAGTTGCATTCTGTTTGTTTGGCTTCATAAACATGATGACAATGGCACAAACCAAGACAGTCGAAATACGTATCCTTCAGACAAGTGATGTACACGGTAGTTTTTTCCCGTTTGATTTCATTAATCGCCAACCGTCGGAAGGTTCGATGGCACGGGTTTCAAGCTATGTGAAAGAACTAAGGAAGACATACGGTGACAATTTGCTTTTACTTGACAATGGCGACATCCTGCAAGGGCAACCGACATGTTATTATTGCAATTACATAAAGCCTTCGATGCCAAACGTTGCCGCTTCCGTAATCAATTATTTGGGATATGACGCACAGACTGTCGGCAATCATGACATAGAAACGGGACATGAAGTGTACGACAAATGGATTAATGAAGTGGAATGTCCGATGCTGGGAGCAAATATTATCAACACATCAACAGGCCTGCCTTACCTAAAACCTTACGAGGTATTTGTGCGTGACGGTGTGCGCATTGCCGTAATAGGCATGTTGACTCCTGCTATACCGAACTGGTTGGACGAGCATTTATGGAAAGGAATGAGGTTTGTCGATATGGTTGAAAGCGCTGAATACTGGGTTGAACGCGTCAAGGCAGAAGAGCATCCTGATGTAATCATTGGTTTGTTTCATTCAGGATGGGACGGTGGAATCAAAACAAACCAGTATGAGGAAAACGCTTCATTGCGCATTGCAAAGGAGGTGCCTGGCTTTGACATAATCTTATATGGCCATGACCATAAAAGCAACAAGGAGTTTGTTGACAATGCGAACGGCACAACATTGTGTCTGAACCCGTCGTCAAACGCCGAGTTTGTATGCGATGCTTTGATATCGGTGACATTCGACAACGGCCAGATTGTGTCCAAGGACATTACCGGCAATATCACCGACATCAGGAATTTGCCCGTAGATGTCGACTTCATGGCGTATTTCAAGAACGACATTGACAGTGTCAACTCTTTTGTAAACCGCAAAATCGGAACATTCGAGAATACCATCTATACACGCGATTCATATTTCGGGAACAGCGCATTCTGCGACTTCATACACAACATGCAGCTCAAAATCACAGGTGCCGACATTTCGTTCAACGCCCCGTTGTCCTTTGACATCAGTATAGAGGCTGGCGATATTCACATCAGTGATTTGTTCAATCTGTACAAATACGAAAACCAGATATATGTGCTGCGCATGACAGGAAAAGAAATCCATGACTACCTTGAGATGAGTTATGCGCTTTGGACTAACACGATGACCGGACCTGACGACCATATCATGCTATTGGAACAAAATGGGAACGGGCATAGCGGCTACGGTTTCAAGAACCTTGCGTTTAATTTTGACAGCGCCGCCGGCATCGATTATGAAGTGGACGTAAGGCAACCTGAAGGCTGCAAGGTTAAAATACTCGGTATGTCTGACGGTAGACCGTTTGACGAGAACAAGTGGTACAATGTGGCAATGAACAGCTATCGAGGCAATGGGGGAGGCGAGCTTCTTACCAAAGGCGCAGGCATACCACACGATTCGTTGCCTGACAGGGTGGCGTTTGAAAGCGAGCATGACCAGCGATATTACCTTATGAAGGAAATAGAATGCGCCGGAATAATGAACCCACAACTTGGAAACAACTGGCGTTTTGTGCCTGAACAGTGGGCAAGCCGAGCGATAAAGCGTGACAAGCTGCTGTTATTCGGGGTGGAATAATCCTTGAATGTGCAGAATGATAGACAATGGCAATATCACAATATAAATACTGATGGAAAAATATTGGTTTGTTTTTTGCAACTCGGAACTGTTGCTTGAAAAGACTCCAGACGGACATTATACCATCCCCTTGCAGGAAGCCGCACCCGTCAACATCGCGCAGCCTGTCGGCGAAATCCACAACATAACACCCTTTGGAGACATAGAGGTAAAAGCCTACAACGCCAGTGATATTCAGCAAGATAACCGTTATGAGTTATGCGGCCTACGCGCGTCATACAAAAAACTGCCTTTTGACTTGTATTTGAAGGCAGGCAAATGTGCTGAAATAATATACTGGGATACCAACACGCAGTATTGTGGAAAGTGTGGCGGACGTATGAAATTGCATACCGACATTTCCAAAGTATGTACTAAATGCGGACGTGAAGTGTGGCCCCAACTCTCCACAGCGATAATCGTATTAATCCATCGCAACGACGATGTCTTGCTTGTACACGCAAACAATTTCAAAGGACATTACTATGGTCTTGTCGCTGGCTTTGTGGAAACTGGCGAAACTCTGGAACAGGCCGTAGTCCGCGAAGTTTCCGAGGAAACAGGACTTCGCATACGCAACTTACATTATTTCGGTTCGCAACCGTGGCCTTACCCATGCGGCTTGATGGTGGGTTTTCATGCCGATTATGACAGTGGGGAACTGAAACTGCAACGCTCCGAACTGGGTGACGGGGGCTGGTTTAACAAGGACAATCTTCCTGAAATACCTGAAAAGTTGTCGATAGCCCGCAAGTTGATTGACGATTGGCTCGAAAATACTTGATACACGGCATTTATGCCGTCTTGAACATGTTTACAGACGGCTGTCAGATTATGGCTAATCCGTACAATGCCCTTTATGATGCAATACATTTTTAAAAGGCCGCCTTTTAGTTTGTAAAAGGTGGCCTTTTATTATGCAGTTCATGGTCTTTTGTTTTGTAAAAGGCCGTCTTTTACAAAACGGGGGATTGCATGGCGATATATGGCGGAGTAAATGACGTTGCCTATCAATGTCTGTTTTATATGAAATGTAGCTGCAAAAGGCACGATTGCAACAAAATGGAAGTATTTTACAAAGATATATTATAATTTATTTGTTTTATTCGATTATTATCTTTAACTTTGCACGTGATAAATAAAAAGAAATGACACGTTGCATCAACATAGCAAGCACTATCATCCTACGACTTCACAACGGAGACGGAAGTGATAAAGTGTGCTGTTGAAATATGTGTAAATCAAATAGAGCCTTTCTCACTTCCAAGTGCGAAAGGTTTTTTTATTAATCTAAATACAATAGACATGAGTGACAGGTTATTTATCTTCGACACAACGCTGAGGGACGGCGAACAAGTACCGGGATGCCAGTTGAATACGGTAGAAAAAATCCAAGTGGCAAAGCAACTGGAACAGCTTGGCGTGGATGTCATAGAAGCAGGATTCCCCATATCAAGTCCGGGCGACTTTAATTCGGTGATAGAAATATCCAAGGCGGTAACTTGGCCTACTATCTGCGCGCTTACCCGCGCTGTGGAAAAGGATATCGACGTAGCTGCAGACTCGCTTAAATACGCAAAGCACAAACGCATACATACGGGCATAGGTACGAGCGACTCGCACATAAAATACAAGTTTAACAGCAACCGTGAGGAAATCATCGAACGCGCTGTGGCTGCCGTGAAATACGCAAAGAGGTACGTCGAGGATGTAGAGTTTTACGCAGAAGATGCCGGACGGACCGACAACGAATACCTTGCCCGCGTGGTGGAAGCCGTTATCAAGGCTGGAGCAACAGTAGTAAACATACCTGACACCACAGGGTATTGTCTTCCAAGCGAATACGGTAAAAAGATTAAATATTTGGTTGAACACGTTGACAACATCGATAAAGCCATTATCTCAACCCACTGCCACAATGACCTTGGCATGGCGACCGCCAATACATTTAGCGGAATAGCCAATGGAGCGCGGCAGGTTGAGGTAACCATCAACGGAATAGGGGAGAGGGCAGGCAACACTTCTCTTGAGGAAATAGCAATGATATTGAAATGCCACAGGCACCTTGGCATTGACACCAACATCAACACCACGAAGATTTATCCCACCAGCCGAATGGTAAGCAGCCTGATGAACATGCCGGTACAACCCAATAAGGCAATCGTAGGGCGCAACGCTTTTGCCCATTCCAGCGGCATACACCAGGATGGAGTGTTGAAAAACACTGACACTTACGAAATAATGAATCCGAAGGATGTCGGCCTTGACGACAACTCAATCGTGCTTACCGCACGCAGCGGCAGAGCCGCATTGAAATACAGGCTTAGCGTACTTGGCGTAAACTTGGAGGATGAAAATAAACTTGACAATATATACCAGAACTTCTTGAAACTGGCCGACAAGAAAAAAGAAATCAACGACGACGATGTACTCATGCTTGCCGGAGCCGACCGTGCCGAGGCTCACGCCGTCAAGCTCGACTTCCTGCAAGTGACAACGGGCATGGGAGTTAAGAGCGTTGCAAGCATAGGTCTCGACATTTCAGGCCAGAAGTTTGAAGAAGCGTCAACCGGCAACGGCCCTGTTGACGCCGCAATAAAGGCACTGAAGAAAATCATCCAGAAGCAAATGACCTTGAAAGAGTTTACAATCCAGGCTATTAGCAAGGGGTCTGACGACATTGGAAAGGTGCACATGCAGGTGGAATACAACGGCAACGTGTATTACGGCTTTGGAGCAAATACAGACATAGTGTCGGCTTCGGTCGAGGCGTATATCGACTGTATAAATAAATTTAAGTAAGCGATAACCATTAAAACAATATAACCTCAAATAATAATGAATACTCTGTTTGACAAGATTTGGGACAAACATGTTGTACAAATAGTCGAGGACGGGCCTACACAGCTGTACATAGACCGCCTTTACTGTCATGAAGTGACTTCGCCACAGGCGTTTTCAGGCTTGCGGCAGCGTGGATTAAAGTGCTTCAGACCACAGCAAATATTTTGCATGCCCGACCATAACACCCCCACGCACGACCAAGACAAGCCTATTAGCGACCCTGTCTCGCGCAAGCAGGTGGAGACGCTTAAATCCAGCGCGAAGGAGTTTGGCTTGACATATTACGGCATGATGGACAAGAACAATGGCATAATCCATGTCGTAGGGCCGGAAAAAGGGCTTTCCCTTCCAGGCATGACGATTGTTTGCGGCGACTCGCATACCAGCACGCACGGTGCAGTTGGTGCGGTTGCTTTTGGTATAGGGACAAGCGAAGTGGAGATGGTCATGGCCTCACAATGTATATTGCAGCAGAAACCCAAGTCGATGCGGATAAGCATAAACGGCAAACTTGGCAAATGCGTTACGGCCAAGGACGTGGCGCTTTACCTTATGTCTAAGCTCACAATGTCAGGGGCAACGGGATATTTTGTCGAATACTCCGGGCCGGTAGTCAGTGAAATGTCGATGGAAGGGCGCCTTACATTGTGCAACCTGTCAATAGAGATGGGGGCGCGCGGCGGTTTTGTAGCTCCTGATGAGACTACTTTTGAATATTTGAAAGGCAAGGAGTTCGCACCAAAAGGTGAAGAATGGGACAAGGCTGTGGCGTATTGGCGTACACTTAGGAGTGGTGACGATGCCGTATTTGATAAGGAACTGTCGTTTGACGCGGCAGACATTGAGCCTCGCATCACATACGGAACTAATCCAGGAATGGGCATCGGCATATCGGAAAGCATACCGACCATCGATGAAATCGACGAAAACGGCAAGGCTTCTTTCATAAAATCGCTTGATTATATGAAATTCAAGGCAGGCGAAAAACTTGTCGGACATGCAATAGATTATGTGTTCCTTGGTGCTTGTACGAATGGACGTATAGAGGATTTCAGGGCTTTTGCATCCGTAGTGAAAGGACGTAAAAAGGCTGAAAACGTAACGGCTTGGCTTGTACCAGGTTCATGGTCGGTAGACAGGCAGATAAGGGAAGAAGGATTGGATAAGGTCTTTGCTGACGCAGGTTTTGAAATTCGGCAGCCAGGGTGCTCGGCCTGTCTTGCAATGAATGACGACAAAGTTCCGGCTGGGAAATATGCCGTTTCAACAAGCAACAGGAACTTTGAAGGACGACAAGGTCCAGGAGCGCGTACCATACTGGCAAGTCCGTTCGTGGCCGCTGCCGCTGCCGTAACTGGCAAAATCACCGACCCAAGAGATTTGATATAGAGAAAATATGACATTATAACAATCCAAACTAAAATATGAAACAAAAATTTGGCGTTATAAATAGCACTTGCGTTCCACTGCCTTTAGAGAACGTAGACACAGACCAGATAATTCCAGCCCGCTTTCTCAAGTCAACCGACAAAGCAGGATTTGGCGACAACCTGTTCAGGGACTGGCGATACGACAAGGATGGGGCACTTAAAAAGGATTTTGTGCTAAACGACCCGACATACAGTGGAGTAATACTTGTTGCAGGAAAGAATTTCGGTTGCGGGTCAAGCCGTGAACATGCAGCGTGGGCAATCGCAGGATATGGTTTCAGGGTAGTCATCAGCAGCTTCTTCGCCGATATCCACAAGAATAACGAACTCAACAACTTCGTATTGCCTGTGGTCGTTTCCGAAACATTCTTGGCAAAGTTGTTCAAATGCATAAAAGACAATCCGAAAACAGAAGTCGAAGTAGACCTGCCCAATCAGACCGTCACAAACAAAGCCACTGGCGAGAAAGAACATTTTGAAATAAACGGTTATAAGAAGCACTGCCTGATGAACGGACTTGACGATATTGACTATCTGTTGCAAAACAAAGACAAAATCGAAGGATGGGAACGACAGAACAAATAAATTCATACACACGCATACCGCCGTTCATTGAGATAATGGACAGCACACTCCGTGACGGAGAACAGACCAACGGCGTTTCTTTTTTGCCACACGAGAAACTTATGATTGCGAAAATGCTGCTCAACGACATCAACGTTGACCGGGTAGAAGTAGCCTCGGCACGGGTTTCTGATGGTGAAAAAGATGCTGTAAAGATGATTTGCCAGTATGCCAAGCGTATCGGGAAATTGCAAAATGTAGAAGTGTTAGGTTTTGTAGACGGCAAGGCAAGCATCGACTGGATTGACGATTGTGGCGGAAAGGTAATTAATTTACTTGCAAAAGGTTCGTTCAAACATTGTTCTGGTCAGTTGCAAAAGACATTGGAAGAGCATCTTGACGACATCATATTCTCGCTGGATTATGCAAGACAGAAGGGTATGGAAGTTAATATTTACCTTGAAGACTGGAGCAACGGCATGAAGGATTCCCCTGAATATGTGTATGGTATGCTTGACGTTTTAATAAATAAGGACGTAAAACGCTTCATGTTGCCTGATACACTTGGAGTCTTGAATCCACTTCAGGTAATCGAATACATGCGTAAGATGGTGAAGAGATATCCTTCCGCGCATTTCGATTTCCATGCACATAACGATTACGACCTTGCCGTAAGCAATTCGCTCGCCGCTGTTTTAAGTGGTGCGAAAGGGCTTCACGTCACAGTAAACGGACTCGGAGAAAGGTGCGGTAACGCTCCTTTGTCAAGCGTACAAGTCATATTGAAAGACCAATTCCATGCAAAAACAAGCATCATGGAAGACCGTCTGAACGATATCAGCAGGCTTGTCGAAGGATATTCGGGCATATCCGTAGCACCTAACCAGCCTATAGTCGGCGAAAATGTATTCACCCAAGTAGCTGGGGTTCATGCCGACGGAGACAACAAAGCGAACCTTTATACCAACGCTCTCGTGCCGGAGCGTTTTGGAAGGAAACGCGAGTATGCGCTTGGAAAGACCAGCGGAAAAGCCAATATAGACCGTAACCTGCAAGAGCTTGGCCTTGAATTGACACCGGAACAGACACGGAAGGTAACCCAACGCATAACCGAACTTGGTGACAGGAAGGAAATAGTGACGCAAGAAGACCTGCCGTTCATTGTGAGCGACGTGTTGAAGCACAGCGTGCCTGACGACAAGGTAAAGCTCGTAAGCTACATGGTTTCATCGGCATACGGACTTAAGCCGATTGCAAGTGTCAAGGTTGAAATTAACGGATGCCAGTATGAAGCCGACGCTATGGGCGACGGACAGTATGACGCTTTTGTCAAGGCGCTGCGCAAAATCTATAAGAAATCGCTCGACCACACATTCCCCGTATTGGAGAATTACAGCGTCACAATCCCTCCAGGCGGACGTACCGACGCTCTTGTACAGACTGTCATAACATGGAACAACAACGGGAAGACCATCAGGACCCGCGGCCTTGATGCAGACCAGACTGAAGCCGCCATCAAGGCGACAATGAAAATGCTCAATATCTTTGAAGAAAATTCATGATGAAAGTAGACATTTAAGATGTTATAAATTAAAACAATACAACCTAAAAAACATTCTCTGAAATATGAAACTTAAGATTGCAGTACTTCCCGGGGACGGGATAGGGCCGGAAATAATGGCACAAGGCGTAGCGGTAATGGATGCCATCGCCAGTAAATTCGGACATGAGATAGAATATAAGGAGGCAATTTGCGGTGCGGCGGCCATCGATGCTGTGGGCAACCCGTTTCCTGACGATACGTTTGAGACGTGCAAATGGGCTGATGCCGTACTGTTTGCTGCAGTAGGAGACCCACGTTTTGACAACAACCCGACGGCGAAAGTGCGCCCAGAGCAAGGACTTTTAGCCATGCGCAAAAAGCTCGGACTGTTCGCCAACATACGTCCCGTACAAACGTTCAAATGCCTGCTGCACAAGTCTCCGTTGAAAGACGAATTGATAAAAGATGCAGACTTTATCTGCATTCGTGAGCTCACTGGCGGAATGTATTTCGGTGAAAAATACCAGGACAACGACAAGGCGTATGACACGAACTATTACACTCGCCCCGAGATAGAGCGCATACTCCGCGTAGCATACGACTATGCACGCAAACGCAGGCGTCACCTTACCGTGGTAGACAAGGCTAATGTGTTGGCATCCAGTCGTTTATGGCGGCAGGTTGCAAAAGAACTTGAACAAGAATATCCGGATGTAAAGACCGATTACATGTTCGTTGACAACGCCTCAATGCGAATGTTGGTAGAACCGACATTCTTTGACGTGATGGTGACAGAAAACACTTTCGGCGACATACTAACCGATGAGGGCAGCTGTATTTCTGGCAGCATGGGGCTGCTTCCTTCAGCATCGACAGGTGAAAGCACACCTGTATTTGAGCCAGTACACGGCTCTTGGCCGCAAGCCGCTGGCAAAAATATTGCAAACCCGTTGGCTCAGATACTCTCCGTAGCCATGCTTCTTGAGTATTTTGACCTAAAAGAAGAGGGCAAATTGGTGCGCAAGGCTGTTGACGCGTCGCTCGACGCGAACGTACGCACGCCTGAAATCCAGGTAGAGGGCGGCGCAAGTTACGGAACAAAGGAAGTGGGAGAGTGGATTGTCGACTACATAAATAAAGCCTGAAATAAACGTCTCATCGCGGCATGAGCCGTCTAAACCAACCGTTAGAGCCGTCCAAACATTGTGTTTGGACGACTATGGCTATATGGATAGGCGGTTTACTTTATTATTGTTCCGTAAACAGCCACTTTTATTACGCCGTCCAGTCTGTTCTCAAAAACATTGTAGGCTTCTTCTATCTTGTCAAGAGGGAAACGGTGGGTGATTAACGGGGTTGTATCAATCTTGCCTTCTTCGATTAAATGGAGGATTTCTTCACAATCGCATCCGTCCACGCCTCCGGTTTTGAACGTCAGGTTCTTGCCGTACATATCGGGCAAAGGTAGAACCTGTGGCTTGTCATACATAGCAACGATTGTCACCGTGGCGTTGGGACGTGCGCACCGCCACGCCATCTGGAATGTGTCTTCGCCGCCTGCAACCTCCATCACAACATCGGCACCGCCGTGGTCGCTATTGCGCAATACGAAATCCTCGCATTCGTCTGGGGTTGTCACAAGCACGCCAGGATAATGTGTGCGGACAAAGTGCAAACGTTCTTCGGATTTCTCGCACACTATAATGCGCTTGGGCTGCTTTAGCATCGTACAAAGCAAAGTACAGATGCCAGTAGGGCCTGCTCCGATGATTAGAACCGTATCTTCTGTGGATATGCAGGATATACGGGCAGCCCAAAAACCTGTGGCGAGTATATCGCCGACGAAAAGAGCCTGCTCGTCGCTTACGCTGTCTGGAATACGGCTCAAGCATTGGTCTGCGTGGGGCACGCGGACGTATTCCGCCTGTCCGCCGTCTATGCGGCATCCCAACGCCCAACCGCCGTCAGGGGCGGTACAGTTGTTGACGTAACCATTCTTGCAAAAGAAGCATTCGCCACAAAATGTCTCGACGTTTACTGCCACACGGTCGCCAGGCTTCACCTTCGTTACATTCCCGCCAACACTTTCTACAACGCCTACCATCTCGTGCCCTACGGTTATTCCCGGCACGGCACTCGGTACGCTGCCGTGCTTTATGTGCAAGTCGCTGGTGCAGATGCTGCCGAGTGTTACGCGGACAATGGCATCGCGCCCGTCCTTCAACACAGGCTTGGGCTTTTCGGTCATTGCGAACTCATGCGGCCCAATGTATGTATATGCAATCATGTCAATAGTGGTTAAAGATGTTATAAATCATTCCGAATGTATTACGATGAAACCGGCTGTTTTGCAAAAGACGGCAAATTGCAATGCGATTGACGGTCTTTTACCGTGCAAAAGGCCGTCAATTGAAAGCTAAAAGACGGCCTTTTACAAAACTGTATGTATCAAGCTGTTACGCATTGTGGTGACATGTACACTTTATTTCACGAAAACAGCCATTCCATCGATGGCGCTCAATCCTTTTTGCTGTTGGCTTTTGATTGGAATTTTGCAGAGTTGACGATAAAACGTTCATGTGTTCCCATTCCGATAAGTCCGGTTTCATCATACACGTTTGCATTGAATTTAAGACGCCTGCCGTCAACTTCTGTCAGTTCAGTCTCGCATTTTACGGCCATTCCAACGGGAGTAGGGGATACATGTTCGATGTCGAGCTTTGTCCCGACTGTAGATTGTCCCTCTTCAAGATACGGTGCAACGCTGCGCCATGCAGTCTCTTCTATGAGCGCGACCATGGCCGGAGTGGCGAAAACGGATAGGATTCCGCTGCCCATTGCTTCTGCTGTATTGTTGCTGTTTACTTTAATTTCGATAATGTTTTTTATTCCTGTCTCCATAATTTGGCTTTTAATATTGTTAGTAATTACTTGAATTTTCTGATACACAGCTTGTTTCCTGCAAAATTAACGATTGGGTGCGAGATTATGGAATTTTATCAACTAAAATTTTGTGAACAAACAGATTTACCTTACTTTTGCATAAATTTGTGCACAATAAATGAAAAGGTATTTATTAATAGGTATAGTTTTATTTGTCTGCGCATCATTGCACGCGCAATTGAAATGGAATTCACGTTATCAGGCTTACATCGACCAATATAAAGATTTGGCTATAGCCGAGATGTTGAAATACGACATCCCGGCGAGCATTACACTCGCACAAGGCTTGCTTGAAAGCGGTGCCGGCATGAGCGAACTGGCCCGTAAGGGCAACAACCATTTCGGGATAAAATGTCACAATTGGCGTGGAGCTACAACGTATCACGATGATGACGAGGAACAGGAATGTTTCAGGAAATACCGCGATGTATACGAAAGTTTTGAAGACCACAGCAAATTTCTTGCTCACCAGCCAAGATACCGCAGTCTGTTCCGTTTGAAACGTACTGACTATAAGGGCTGGGCGCACGGTCTGAAGAAATGCGGATATGCCACGAGTCCTACGTATGCGAAACAGCTTATTGGCATAATTGAGCTTTATAAGTTGCATAATTATGACAAGGCGACGAAATATGACCGTTTCATGGTAAGCCGTTCAGAAGTCAAGGGCATCGCTCCAGGCACGAATTTGCACCCGATACATATTTATAATAAGAACTATTACATCACGGTAAGGCCGGGTGATACATTCAGGTCTATAGGTGAAGAGGTCGGAATTTCGTACAAGAAAATCGCCAAGTATAATGAACGCGACAAGGACGACAGGCTTGTTCCTGGCGAGATAATATACTTGAAGAAGAAACAAAAGAAAGCGATAAAGGCATATAAAAATAAGCCGCACCGCGTAAAAGACGGCGAAAGCATGTACTCAATAGCACAGTATTATGGCATAAGAACAGAAAGTCTTTACAAGATGAACCGCTTAAATCCTGATTATTCAATACAGGTTGGTGATTATCTACGTGTAAGGTGACAAATGGCAGGTAATAGTTCATGTTCAGGGTATTCGCTCCCTATTTTGTCATCTGCCGTCATTTGTCAACTAACGGGCATTATGATAAATATAAGTATTTCGGATATATGTCGGCCGTAGTAAGACTCCCCTAAAATAAGGAATGGTGAAAAAATGAATGATTACATAGATTTAAGAAACATAAGGGTTAACAACCTCAAAAACATATCGCTAAAAATCCCCCACGACAAGTTTATTGTCGTGACCGGCGTTTCTGGTTCCGGCAAATCGTCTTTGGCTTTCGACACGCTTTATGCAGAAGGACAACGCCGCTATGTGGAAAGTCTCTCGGCTTATGCACGCCAGTTTCTTGGACGTATGCACAAGCCTGACTTTGACTATATAAAAGGACTTCCGCCAGCGATTGCCGTCGAACAGAAGGTCAATACGAGAAATCCCCGTTCCACGGTTGGTACAAGCACGGAAATCTACGATTACCTACGCATGTTGTTTGCAAGGATTGGACGCACTTATTCGCCAATAAGCGGTGTTGAAGTTAAAAGGCATACTATCAATGACATACTTAAATGCATCGGCTCTTTTTCAAAAGGAACAAAGTTTGTTATTTTGTCCCATTTGCATGTTAATGAGGGTAATTCCCTTGAAAGGCAACTTCAAATATACTTGCAGCAGGGTTTTCCCCGTATTTATCATAATGGAGAGTTCGTCCAGATAGAAGACGCCATTACGGATGTTGCACAACTTAAGGCTGAAGATGTGTTTATATTGATAGACAGGCTTTCTGTCGACGATGCGCCAGACACGATTTCAAGGATTAGCGATTCTGTTGAAACAGCTTTTTTTGAAGGTGATGGTGCATGTCGTCTTGTATTCATTCCATCGAACATAACATATGATTTCTCGGATAAGTTCGAGGCTGACGGCATAAGGTTTGACGAGCCGAATGACAACATGTTTTCATTTAACTCCCCTATCGGGGCCTGTCCTGCATGTGAGGGTTTTGGCAATGTAATAGGCATTGACGAGAAACTGGTTGTACCAAACCCGTCATTAAGCGTGTATGAAGGATGTGTGCAATGCTGGCATGGGGAAAAAATGGAGCAATGGAAGAATGAGTTTTGTATGCAGGCGGCAAAGGACAACTTCCCCATTTTCGAGCCATACTATAGTTTGTCGGCAAAATATAAGGATTGGCTTTGGCATGGGTTGCCATCACAAAAAACGATGGATTTGCGTGAGAAAGTATGTATAGACTCATTCTTCCAAATGCTGAAGGACAACCAATATAAAATACAATACCGCGTGATGTTAAGCCGTTACCGTGGCAAAACGACGTGTCCTGAATGTCATGGGACAAGGCTTAAAAAAGAATCCAACTATGTCAAGATAAACGGAAAAAGCATAAGCAACCTTGTGGAAATGTCGATAGACAATCTAAAGGGGTGGTTTGATGCTTTGAAATTAGATAAACAAGAAACAAAAATCAGCGCACGTCTGTTGGCGGAAATAAACAACAGGCTCCGCTTTCTTGTAGATGTCGGACTCGGATATCTCACCCTTAACCGGGCGTCAAATAGCTTGAGCGGCGGTGAGAGCCAGCGAATAAACCTGACAACGGCACTCGGCAGCAGCCTGGTTGGTTCGCTTTATATATTGGACGAGCCAAGCATCGGCCTGCATAGCAGGGACACATACCGGCTTATCAATGTGTTGAAAGAACTCAAGTCATTGGGTAACACCGTAATTGTAGTTGAACACGACGAGGACATAATAAGGTCTGCCGACTATCTGATAGACCTAGGTCCAGATGCTGGAAGAAACGGAGGAGAGATTGTTTATGAAGGTGTGCCGTCAGAAATAGGCAGCGATGATTTGGAAAAATACGGCCAAAGCCACACCATAAAATATCTTTTCGGCAAAGAAAAGATACAATTGCCGCAAAGCAGAAGGTCATGGAATAAGAGCATTGTGGTAAAAAGCGCCATGATGAACAACCTGAAAGGCATAACCGTTGCTTTTCCGTTGAATGTCCTGAATGTAGTCACGGGCGTAAGCGGTTCGGGCAAGTCTTCGCTGGTAAGGGGAATACTTTATCCGGCACTGAAACGCAAGCTTGACGAAGTTGCCGATATTCCAGGTGAATATGCAGGGCTTGAAGGCGACTGGAAAGACATCAGGCATGTAGAGATGGTCAATCAAAACCCTATTGGTAAAAGCTCCCGTTCAAACCCTGTTACATACGTCAAGGCGTTTGACGAGATAAGGCAGCTCTTTGCCGAGCAGCCGTTGGCCAAGCAAATGGGCTTCACCGCGCAGTATTTCTCGTTCAATGCCGACGGAGGCCGTTGTGAAACGTGCAAGGGTACAGGAGTTATCACGGTGGAGATGCAGTTCATGGCAGACCTCGAACTGGAGTGTGACGCCTGCCATGGCAAGAGGTTCAAGTCTGACATTCTTGATGTGCGCTTCTGTGGAAAGAACATATACGATGCGTTGGAAATGACAGTAAAAGAAGCGATTGACTTCTTTGGACAGAACGGACAGGAACTGATAGTACGCCGACTTAAGCCTCTCGATGATGTAGGTCTTGGATATATAAAGCTCGGGCAAAGCTCGTCTACATTGTCCGGTGGTGAAAACCAGCGTGTGAAGCTGGCCTACTTCCTCGGTCAGGAGAAGTGCGACCCTACCCTATTCATCTTCGACGAGCCTACCACAGGCCTTCACTTCCACGACATAAAGAAACTCCTGAAAGCCTTTGACGCATTAATCTCGCACGGACATACGGTCATTGTGATAGAACACAACCTCGATGTGGTTAAGTGTGCGGACCATGTTATCGACCTCGGGCCTGAAGGTGGCGACAAAGGCGGCAACCTTGTAGCCTGTGGAGCACCTGAAGACATAGTCAAATGTAGCGAAAGCATCACTGGTAAATACCTTAAAGAGAAGTTGCAAGCACGGGCTTAATCATTCCTATATGCCGCATCCAACGATAGTGAAAGATTGAATATGGCGATAAAGACAACACCCGGCAAGTAAAACAAACTTGCCGGGTGTTGTTATATTTAATGTAAATGTAATCTTTTATAGATGTGAAAGACACAATACGTTTTCTCTCTTAGATTGGCAAGAAAAATATTAACGCTGTCCTATTGTGTTTTTCATGTCGAGCGGTAAACGAGGCTCGAACTCGCGACCCCCAGCTTGGGAAGCTAGTGCTCTACCAACTGAGCTATTACCGCAATATTTGCTTCGCTTGAGCCGATACCGGGACTCGAACCCGGGACCTATTCATTACGAATGAATTGCTCTACCAACTGAGCCATATCGGCCTTGATTTTTTCAACGGTGCAAAGGTAATACTTTTTATTGATTATAAGGAATGTGAGAGTGTGCAAAAGTCGAATTTTAACTTATTTTTTCAATTTTACCATGTAAATAAGCGGCCAATCCGCCGTGTTTCTACGGCTTTTATTCCTTAACATGGCTGTTGTGAATATACAGGATGAAAGCATATTGCGGTTATTACCTCGCATTTTGTCAAAAACAAAACGACTTTTGACAAAATGCAAATAGAAAATAAGCCCATAACCTGTTTGTCCCTTTTAAGAACAAACGTGCCACATATTGTCCTGTTTGTCGTATAAAACGACGACTATAACCATGTTTAAGCGGAGTCTTAACGGTGAAAAGCATGTTTAAATGCGGCTGAAGCCTTGGCTAAAGACGGTCTTTGTGATGCTTAAAGGCGGCCTTTGGCGATGCGAAAGGCCGTAAATTGCAATGTGCGGCGTTACCGATTATTGCACATTCAGCTCCACAAACGGCTAACACATTGGTTTAACGGCAGTTACGTTTGCACACAAAAACACGCTTATTTCCCTGCATCGGCGTTTTATCTGCAATGAAACGTATTATCAGCCGCCAGTAAAAATCACAATGTAAGATATTTGCTGAATTTAATGGCAATATGTCATACGGAGGGAACCGCCTTGCTATGTGTCGGCAAAACGTACACAAATCATTGGGATAAATCAGAAGTGATGAAAAAGGATTGCCGCAAACATTCGCATATCTCGCATATTTTATTTAACTTTGCAGTGCATACGTTGTAAATTTGAATAAAAAAACAAATAAGATATGGGAACATACAGGATACAGACCAACGCTTCTGGTACAAGGAGCATTACGGTTAGCAGTGCCCATCTGGCTACGATACAAAAGTATTCGCTGTTTGACAACCTTGTTGACAGCAACGGAATTGTAGACGAAACCGTGCTGGACAAGCTGAAGTTTAACATAAGGGCGATGCTTGAAACCGCCGCCGACACGAACAAAGAACTGCTTGACCTGTGCCTTGACGTGATATACAATAACAACATGAAGGCGTTTGGACTAAACCAGCTTGTAACATTATATAAGCAATGGGAAAAGGAACAACCGGCGACAGAGGAAGGCGAATAGCACAACAAGTTGCAGACGGCGGCAGGCTTACATCCAAAATTGCGTCAGGTGAAGGGCGTGGAATGCGCGATACAGGCGTTGACGACATATATAATGGTATGCGCGCATCACAATGGTTGCCTACGACTAAGAAGGAAGCGGAAGTCAGGGGATGGAACGAAGTAGACGTTGTGCTGTTCTCGGGCGATGCATACGTTGACCATCCGTCGTTCGGTGTGGCCGTCATCGGTCGCACGCTTGAGGCTATGGGGCTGCGCGTTGCCATAGTTCCGCAGCCCGACTGGCACGGCGACTTCCGTGATTTCAAGAAGTTCGGTAGGCCCCTCCTGTTCTTCGGCATAGCCCCCGGGTGTATGGATTCCATGGTAAACAAGTACACGGCCAACCGGCGGCTGCGTTCGGAGGATGCCTACAGCCCGGACGGTAGGCATGACTGCCGCCCGGAATACCCAACCATTGTGTATAGCAAAATACTGCGCAGCCTGTACCCTGACGTGCCGATAATCCTCGGCGGCATAGAGGCATCGCTAAGAAGGCTCACCCATTATGATTACTGGAAGGACGAACTGAGGCGTTGCATACTGTGCGACTCGGGTGCTGACATGATAATCTACGGCATGGGCGAGAAGCCTGTCACAGCCTTGTGCAATGAGATGCTTGCAGGAAAGCACGTGGAAGATATACGCGACATTCCGCAAACGGTCTATCTGTGCAAGAAGGACGAATTACCCGGTGGCGTAACTGACGATGACATAGTGCTGCATCCACACTCGGAATGCCTGCGTGACAAGCGTGCGCAAGCCGAAAATTTCAAGCATATAGAGGAAGAATCGAACATGCTGCACGCGCACAGGCTCATACAGGAGGTTGACGGTAAATATGCCGTTGTCAATCCTCCTTATCCGCCAATGACAACGGAAGAGGTGGACAAGTGCTACGACCTGCCCTACACTCGCCTGCCCCACCCCAAATACAGAGGCAAACGCATACCGGCATACGAGATGATACGCCACTCGGTCAACATCCACAGGGGGTGCTTCGGTGGGTGCGCCTTTTGTACCATAAGCGCCCATCAAGGCAAGTTTATCGCCTCACGAAGCAAAGACAGCATACTCAAGGAGGTGAGGCAGATAACGGAAATGCCTGATTTCAAAGGGTACATAAGCGACTTGGGAGGTCCGTCGGCCAACATGTATGGCATGGGCGGACGCGACAAGGATGTTTGCGCCAGGTGCAAGCGTCCGTCGTGCATCAATCCAAGGATATGTCCTAATCTTGATACAGACCACAGCCGCCTGCTCGACATATACCGTTCTGTAGACGCACTTCCAGGAGTAAAGAAGAGTTTTATAGGCAGCGGAGTGCGTTACGACCTTCTGTTGCACAAAAGCAAAGACGAGAAATGTAATAACGCCGCACGCGAATATACGCGTGAGTTGATATGTAAGCATGTGAGCGGAAGGCTGAAAGTGGCGCCGGAACATACTTCGGACAGCGTGCTTAAGCTTATGCGGAAGCCGCCGTTCAGGCAATTCGAGGAGTTTAAGAAGGTTTTTGACGAGATTAACAGGAAAGAGAATCTGCGCCAGCAAATCATACCCTATTTCATAAGTAGCCATCCTGGATGCACGGAAGAAGACATGGCCGAACTGGCGGTTATAACCAAGGGCCTTGACTTCAAACTTGAACAGGTGCAAGATTTCACCCCTACGCCTATGACCGTGAGTACGGAAACATGGTACACTGGGCTTGACCCGTACACCCTTCAACCGGTATATTCAGCCAAAACGCAACGTGAAAAGCTTGCACAGCGGCAGTTTTTCTTCTGGTATAAGCCGGAGGAGCGGCACAACATAGAGCATGAGCTGACAAGAATCGGTCGCCAAGACTTGATAAAAAAGCTATATGCCGGCACATCTTTCCATAAAAGAAACGGTTTCCAAGATGATAGAAATAATAGAGAAAGCACTCGTCGGCAAGAGAAACATGCAAGAATGCGAGGACGGGATAATCGCAAATGAACGGTTTGTTGCGGTAATAGACGGAAGCACGAGCAAGACTCCACGCAGGATAAACCCGGACATGAGCAACGGGAAATTCTGCATGGAGATTGTCAGGAAATATATCAGCAGTATGCCCGGCGACATTGACGTACGTGCATTTTGTAATGGAGTAACGCAAGCGGTACGCTCAATTTACAAGGCTTTTGGGATAGACATAAACAGATTGGAAGGCCATCCTGAAGAGCGGCTTACGGCAAGCGTTGCCGTATATTCACATCATTACAGGCAAATATGGATGGTTGGTGACTGCCAGTGCATCGCAGACGGTGTTTATCATGACAATTCAAAGCCACAGAAAAAAACGCTCGCCGAAAAACGTTCTGCGTTTCTAATAACAGCAATAAAGAACGGGCTTAACCCCAAAAACGTACAGACTGAAGACCCTGGCAGGCACCATATCTTAGCCGAATTGACTGAATGTTGCAAAAAGCAAAACATTGAATATCCGGTAGTTGACGGTTTCGATATACCCATAAGTAAAGTAAAAGTGATAGATGTGCATGATTGCGGCAAGGACATAGTCCTTGCTACAGACGGTTATCCTTTTTTATATGACACTTTGGCGAACAGTGAAGAAGCATTGGCCGCACAATTGAATAACGACCCGTTATGTATTTATTCTTTCCAAGCTACCAAAGGGCTAATGAAAGGTAACAGGTCGTTTGACGACAGAGGGTATGTAAAGCTTGCCGACAGGTAAGGCATTCCCTGCATCACGGCCATCCTCGCCATTCCCCAGCTCTCCCTGTCCGGCTGGCCGAATACAAAAAAGAGCCTCCCCGGAGGATTACCCTTCGGGGAGGCTCACTGGTGTTTATTAAAGAAGGCGGCCTCCTACTCTCCCGCATCGCATCGCAGTACCATCGGCGCAGCCGGGCTTAACTTCTCTGTTCGGAATGGGAAGAGGTGGAGCCCCGGCGCAATAGCCACCGGATATGTCTTTCCGGACTTGACATGACTATGGCACAAGCGGCACGCGCCTAGCGCGGAGGAACTGTACTGCGTCCGGCGCAGTCCTGCGCCGGACGGGAAAAGCTTTCGGGCAATTAGTAGCGCTCGGCTTTGGCGTCGCCGCCTTTACACCTGCGCCCTATCCACGTCCTCGTCTCGGACGGCCCTCGATAAAGGAGCTCTCATCTCGCGGAAGGCTTCGCGCTTAGATGCTTTCAGCGCTTATCCACACCGGACACGGGTACCCAGCGGTGCGCCTGGCGGCACAACTGGTTCGCCGGAGGTCCGTCCGCCACGGTCCTCTCGTACTAGTGGCAGACCCGCACAAAGCTCCAACGCCCACGATAGATAGAGACCGAACTGTCTCACGACGTTCTGAACCCAGCTCGC